>NZ_JBLUNY010000001.1:557726-806346 GCF_048065335.1 Isoptericola maris
GGCCCCCCCCAACACCCCCCCCCCCCCCCCCCCCCCCCCCGGCGGGGGGGGGGCCCCCCCAACGCCGGAACCGCGAGATTCCAACGTTCCCGATACTCCCCCACGACTACCATTCGTCGGGGGCAAGTTCGAGCTCTACTACGACATCTGATCGGTCGTAGGAGCAGCACTCGACGCTTCGACGTCACCCCGAAGGCCCCGGCACCCGCCGGGGCCTTCGTCGTTCCGTGATGATCGAACTGGTCCGGAATGATCGGGCGCGGACGCCTCCCGTTCCCGGAGGCTGGTACGCGGAAGGAGGCCCGCGATGTTCGCAGCACTGAACCGCCTGATGGACGCCGTCGAGGAGGCGGCGGCCGAGCAGGTCGACGTCGCCCGGGTGGCGGCGGAGCACGGGACGACGGAGCACCACCTGCGACGGATGTTCTCGTCGCTGGCGGGCATGCCCGTCTCCGAGTACGTCCGCCGCCGCCGGATGACGGTCGCCACCGCCGACGTGGCGGAGTCGTCCGACGACCTGCTGACGCTCGCTGTCCGGTACGGCTACGGCTCGACCGAGGCGTTCGGACGCGCGTTCCGCGCTGTCCACGGCGTCGGGCTCAGCGACGCACGCCGCACCGGGGGTCCCTTCCGCAGCCAACAACAGCTCAGGTTCCGCCTGACCGTCGAAGGGAACAGACCCATGCACGTCCGCCTCACCGAACGGCCCGACCTCCGCCTCGTCGGCCACGCCACCCGGGTGCCGCTCGTCCACGAGGGCGTCAACCCGCACATCCAGGAGCACGTCGCCGCGATCCCGATGGCGGAGCACCTGCGGCTCAAGGAGATGAGCAACACCTCCCCCGCCGGCCTGCTGCAGGTCAGCGACGAGCTGGCCCAGGACAGCCCGGAGGGCACCGAGCTGACCTACCTGCACGGGGTGGCGGTCAGCGACGGCACCCCCGTCCCCGACGACCTGGACAGCATCGCCGTCCCCGCCGGGACCTGGGCGGTCTTCACGACCGAGGGACCGCACCCGCAGGCCCTGCAGGAGGCCTACGCGGCCACGGCGTCGGAGTGGTTCCCGTCGAACCCGTGGCGACTGCGACCCGGACCGTCGATCGTGGCGGTCCTCGAGCATGACGAGGACTTCACGACGGCCACGTGCGAGATCTGGCTGCCGATCGAGCGCGCCTGAGCGATCGGCACCCGGGCCATGGGTGAATCCCCTGAGCCTGCCCTGATCTCCGACGCCAGGCCTATCGGCCGCTGACCTGCACCGCTAGCGTGAGGCGCGTGCCAGTCATCTCCACGGAACGCCTCACCAAGCGATATCCGGGTGTCACCGCCCTCGAGTCGCTGTCCATCGACGTCGGCGACGGCGTCACGGGACTTGTCGGTGCCAACGGCGCCGGCAAGTCGACGCTCATCAAGATCCTCCTGGGGCTGACCGGTGCGACGTCGGGCGGAGCCCGGGTCCTCGGCCACGACATCGAGGCCGACGGCCTGGCCCTGCGCAGCCGGGTCGGCTACATGCCGGAGCACGACTGCCTGCCGGGCGACGTCTCCGCCACCGAGCTGGTGGTGCACCTCGCACGCATGTCGGGACTGCCGACGTCGGCTGCCCGGGAGCGCGCCGCCGACACGCTGCGGCACGTCGGGCTCTACGAGGAGCGCTACCGGCCGATCGGCGGGTACTCCACCGGCATGAAGCAGCGCGTCAAGCTCGCCCAGGCGCTGGTGCACGACCCGGACGTCGTGTTCCTCGACGAGCCCACCAACGGCCTGGACCCCGCCGGCCGTGACGAGATGCTGGCGTTGGTACGGCGCATCCACACCGACTTCGGGATCTCCGTGCTGGTCACGTCGCACCTGCTGGGCGAGCTGGAACGGATCTGCGACAACGTGGTGATCATCGACGGTGGCACGCTCCTGCGGTCGTCGTCGGTGGCCGACTTCACCCGGTCCAGCGCCCAGCTCGCCCTCGAGGTCGTCGCGGAGCCTGCCGCGGCGCTCGCAGCGCTGCGGAGCGCGGGCCTGGAGGTCACCCAGGACGGGGCGCTCCTGCTGGTCGAGCTGCGGGGCGACGAGACGTACGACCTGGTGCGCGACGTCGTCGCGGACCGTGGGCTCGGGCTCGTCCGGATGGAACCGCGGCGTCATCACATCGCCGAGGTGTTCGACGAGGAGGCCACCCATGTCGCACGCTGACAGCTCGCCGACGGGCGTCATCCACAACATCGGCTACCGCGGCTACGACGGCGAGCGCCTCGCCCGCCGCGCGATCACGCTCAGCCTCTACACGCACAGTCTGCGCGGCGCCTTCGGCCTCGGCCGGGCAGCGCGGTCGAAGGTCGTCCCGATCGGCATGTTCGTCGTCCTGCTGCTGCCGGCCGTCGTCCTTGCCGTGGTCGCCGTCGTCGGCGCCGGGATGGGCCAGATCACGGGCCCGGTGGTGCCGTACACCCGGTACGCGATGATCATGCAGGCGGCGCTGGCGATCTTCGTCGCGGTGGCGGCACCGCAGGCGGTGTCGCTCGACCTGCGCTTCCACTCGCTGCCGCTCTACCTCGCCCGGCCGCTGGAGCGCGTCGACTACGTGCGGGCCAAGCTCGCCGCGACGACGACGGCGGTGCTCATCCTGCTGGCGGTGCCGCTGGTCGTGCTGTACCTCGGGTCCTTGGCCGCCGGGTTCGACGCCGGGCGCGAGTCCGTCGACCTCGCCCAAGCCCTGCTGGGCGCGGTGCTGTTCTCCGCCGTGCTGGCCAGTCTCTCGGTGCTCATCGCCTCCTTCACCGCGCGCCGCGGGTTCGGGATCGCAGCGATCGTCACGGTGCTGGCGCTGAGCTACTCGATCGTCTCGAGCCTGCAGGGCGTGGTCGCGTTCGACGCCGACGACCCCGACACGGCCGGATGGATCGGCCTCTTCTCCCCCATGACCCTGGTCGACGGCGTGCAGGTCTGGGCGTTCGGCGTCTCGTCCTCGACGCCCGCGGGTCCGCCGAGCGATCTCGCCGGACTCGTGTTCCTCGTCGTGGCGCTGGGGGTCGTCGCCCTCGCCTACTGGGCCCTGACCCGGCGCTACCGGAAGGTGAAGGTCTGATGGCCACGCTCACGATCGACACCTGCTCGCGCTGGTTCGGCAACGTCGTCGCGGTCAACGACGTGACGATGTCCATCGGCCCAGGGATCACCGGGCTGCTCGGACCGAACGGCGCCGGCAAGTCCACCCTCATCAACATGCTCGCCGGGTTCCTGCCGCCGTCGGCCGGTTCCGTGACGCTCGACGGCGCCGAGACCTGGAAGAACCCAGAGGCCTACCGGGTGCTCGGCATCGTCACCGAGCGGGAGGCCACCTACGACTTCCTCACGGGGCGCCAGCTCGTCGTCGCCAGTGCGGAGCTGCACGGCCTGGCCGACCCGGGTGCCGCCGCCCAGCGAGCGCTGGAGACGGTTGCGATGCAGGAGGCGCAGGACCGCAAGATCGGCGAGTACTCCAAGGGGATGGGGCAGCGGGTCAAGATGGCCTCCGCGCTGGTGCACGACCCGACGGTGCTGCTTCTCGACGAGCCGTTCAACGGGATGGACCCGCGCCAGCGTCTGCACCTGATCGAGCTGCTGCGCCGCATGGGCGCCGAGGGGCGCACGGTGCTGTTCAGCTCCCACATCCTCGAGGAGGTCGAGCAGCTCGCGCACCAGATCGAGGTGGTGGTCGCCGGCCGGTACGCCGCGTCGGGCGACTATCGCGAGATCCGGCGCCTGATGACCGACCGCCCGCACCAGTACACCATCACCTCCAGCGACGACCGCGCGCTGGCCTCGGCTCTCGTGGCCGACGCGTCGACGGCCGGCGTCAGCCTGGAGGACGGGGTGCTGCGGGTCCAGGCCCGGGAGTTCCTCCGCTTTGCCGAGCTGCTCCCCCGCGTCGCCCGCGACGCGGACGTCCGCCTGTTCGAGGTCTCGCCCGCGGACGAGTCGTTGGAGAGCGTGTTCTCCTACCTCGTCGAGAACTAGGAGCCATCGTGAACCGCACCATCGTCCGCCTGACCGCCCAGGGCATGCTGGGCGGCCGACGCCTGTGGCTGCTCGGCGCCCTGGCGCTGCTGCTCGTCGTCATCGCTGTGGCCACCCGGCTGCTCGCCTCGGTCTCGGAGGCCGACGCCGCCGGACTGCTGCGCGCGATCGCTTTCTCGACGTTCCTGCCGCTGTTCGGTCTCATCGTGGGCACCGGGGCGATCGCCCCGGAGATCGACGACGGTTCGATCGTCCACCTGCTGGCCAAGCCCGTCTCCCGGCACACGATCGTGCAGAGCAAGCTGCTGGTGGCCGTGGGGACCGTCGTCGCGCTCGCCGTCGTGCCGACGATGCTGGCCGCCGTCGTGCTCGGCGCAGGGCCGCGTACCGTGCTCGCGTTCGGTGCCGGGGCGCTGGCCGCCGGGGCGGTGTACAGCGTGCTCTTCCTGCTGCTCACCATCGTCACCCGGCACGCGGTCATCATCGGCCTGGTCTACGCGCTGATCTGGGAGAGCCTGGTCGGCAGCTTCGTGCCGGGCGCGCGCAACCTCAGCGTGCAGCAGTGGGCGCTGTCGGTGACCGAATCCCTCGCGCCCTCCGGCCTGCTCACGGCAGACGTCGGCCTGGGGCTCGCGTACGCGCTGATCATCGGCGGCTTCGTCGCGGCGACCTGGTTCGCGGGCAGCCGGCTCAACGCCCTCACCCTCAGCACGGAGGACTGACGCGGAGCGCAGCGCAGGGTGGGACCGACGAGGTCCACCCCGCAGCGGCAGTCCGACCAAGGGATCGGAGGACTGACGCGGAGCGCAGCGCAGGGTGGGACCGACGAGGTCCACCCCGCAGCGGCTCAGTCCTCGCCGTACACCACGCGTTCCATGACGGTCCTCGCCCGTCGCGACGTCCGCAGGTAGAGCTCCTCGAGCTCGACGCCGCTCCCGACGTCGCCCATGAGGTCGGCGAGCCCGGACAGCGCCCAGGAGTCGGCGGGCAGCACGTCACCGCGCGGCCCGCCGACCTTCCCGGACCAGAGCACGAGCGCGGACCGCAGGCGCGAGGCGAGCATCCAGGCCTCGCGCAGCCATTCGGCGTCGAGGTCGTCGAGGAGCCCGGCCGATTCCGCGGCGTCGAGCGCTGCGACGGTCTCCGTGACCCGCAGCGCCGGTACCTCGTGAGCGTGCTGGAGCTGCAGGAGCTGGACGGCCCACTCGACGTCGGAGACGCCGCCGCGACCGAGCTTGAGGTGCCGCGTCGGGTCGGTGCCGCGCGGCAGCCGCTCCGCCTCGACGCGTGCCTTGATGCGGCGGATCTCGCGCGACGCCGGTTCGGGCAGACCGCCCGCCGGGTAGCGATGCCGGGCGATCATCTCGGTGAAGCGCCGCGCGAGGTCGGCATCGCCGCTGAGCGTCCCCGTGAGGGGGCGGGCCCGGAGCAGGGCCTGCTGCTCCCAGACGTCGATCCAGCGTTCGTAGTACTCCGCGTAGGAGCCGAAGGTGCGGACCAGCGGCCCTTGGCGACCCTCGGGACGCAGGTCCGCGTCGACGGGCAGGTTCGGCTCGGGGCCGACGGCGGAGAGCATCTTCTGCAGCATCCGCGCCGTCCGCAGGGCGAAGTCCTGAGCCTGCTGGGTGTCCGCTCCGGGCACCGGTTCGTGCACGAACATGACGTCGGCGTCCGACCCGTACCCCATCTCGCGGCCACCGATGCGGCCCATGGCCACGACGAGGGTGCGGGTGGGGTTCGCCGCGGCGGCCGGGCCGAGCCCCATCTCCGCGCGCACCGCGTACTCGGCCACACGCATCCCACCCAGCAGCACCATGTCCGCGGCATCGGAGATCGCGGCCTGGGTGCGGACCGGGTCGAGGACGCCCAGCACCTCGCCGGCGCCGGTACGGGCGAGCTCACGCCGCCGCAGCGCCCGCAGCTTGCTGGCTGCGGTGCCGGGGTCGTCGGAGCGGGTGAGGACGGCGTCGGCCTCGGCGGCGAGCCGCTCGGGTCCGCGCGGCTCCAGCCGCGTGGTGTCGGCCAGCCACTGCACCGACTCGGGCGACCGGGCCAGCGCGTCGGCCAGGTAGCGCGACGAGGCCAGCAGGTGCGCCAGGTGATACGCGGCGTTCCCGGAGTCGCGCAGCAGCCGCAGGTACCAGGGCGTCGCGCCGAGGGTCTCGGAGAGCTTGCGGAAGGCCAGCAGCCCGGCGTCGGGGTCGGCCCCCTCGGCGAACCAGCCGAGCATGACGGGCAAGAGCTGGCGCTGCAGCGACGCGCGCCGCGACGTCCCCTCGGTGAGCGCCACGACGTGCCGCATCGCACCGTCGGGGTCGCGGTAGCCGACGGCGGCGAACCGCGCCCTCGCTGCATCCGGCGCGAGCGACAGCTCGTCGTCGGACAGCTGGGCCCACGCCGGTAGCAGCGGCCGGTAGAAGACGGCCTCGTGCAGCGCCCGGACCTCCCGGCGGGTGTCGCGCCAACGGCGCATCAGGTCGTCCGCGCCCTGGCCCCGCATGCCCAGCGACCGGGCGAGCCGGCGCAGGTCCTCCTCGGATGTCGGCAGCAGGTGCGTCCGGCGGAGCCGGAAGAGCTGTACCCGGTGCTCCAGCGAACGCAGGAACCGGTAGCACTCGCCCATGCGTGCCGCGTGCTCGCGCCCGACGAACCCTGCGCTCGCGAGCGCGTCCAGGGCGGAGAAGGTGTTGGCGCCACGGATGCTCTCAGCCGTCCGGCCGTGGACGAGCTGGAGGAGCTGGACGGTGAACTCGACGTCGCGCAGCCCGCCCTTGCCGAGCTTGATCTGCCGGTCCGCCTCCGCGGCGGGCACGTTCTGCTCGACGCGACGGCGCATCGCCTGCGCGTCCTCGACGAAGTGGTCACGGTGCACCGCTGCCCACACGAAGGGGTCGACGGCGGCACGGTAGGCGGCGCCGAGCTCGGCGTCGCCCGCGACGGGCCGCGCCTTGAGCAGGGCCTGGAACTCCCACGTCTCGGCCCAGCGTTCGTAGTAGGCCAGGTGGCTCTCGAGCGAGCGCACCAGCGGGCCCTGCTTGCCCTCGGGCCGCAGCGCGGCATCGACCTCCCACAACGACGGCTCGGTCGACGTCCCGGCGCACACCTTCTGCAGGCGGGACGCGAGCTGCGTGCCCACCCGCATGACGGCGGACTCGTCCATGGCCGGCGTGCCGTCGCTCGCCCGCACGGGCTCGCACACGTACACGACGTCGACGTCGGAGACGTAGTTGAGCTCGCGTCCTCCGGTCTTGCCCATGCCGATGACGGCGAGGCGCACGCCCGCCCCGTGGTCCGGCAGCTGCGAGCGGGCGACGGCGAGCGCCGCGTCCAGGGCGGCGACAGCGAGGTCTGACAGTGCCGCGGCCACGCCGGGCAGCACGGTGAGCGGGTCGGTGGTCGTCAGGTCGGTCGCGGCGATCCGCAGCAGCCGTGCCCGGTAGGCACGCCGGAGGGCGTCGGTGGCGGTCCGGGCGTCGGCGTCCGGCCACGACGGCGGCTCTTCCGTGCCGGCCGCCGGGTCCGCGGCGGCCACGGGCACCTCGGCGGCGGGGTCGGCCCCTACCGCGCGCAGCATCCCGGCTCGGACGGCTGCGGGGTCCGCGCCGGTGCCCGGCTCCTCGTCGGCGAGCACGTCGAGGAGCTCTGGGCGGCGCGCGATCTCGTCCCCGAGTGCCGACGACGCACCCAGCACCGCGAGGAGCCGCGTGCGGGCGGCTCCCTGCGGCGTAGCGGCGTCGGCGGTCAGGAGATGGTCCACGCGGTCACCGGCACCCGGCGCGCCCGCGAGCCGGACGAGCTGGAGCAGGGCGAGGTCGGGGTCCGCCGTCGTCCCCAGCGCCCGCAGGAGAGACTCGCCGTCGTCCTGTCCGAGCCGGCGTTGGAGGTCGTCGTCGGTCCACAGGGAGGCGGATCGGGTCAGGTCCGCGAATCCTGCCCGCAGGAGCCTGCGGGTCAGGGTCTCGCGTCTACCGGTGCCGGACGTCGTCGAGCTCACGTGTCGACCCTAGCGGCACCGTCCCCGACCAGGGCTCAGAGGAACTGCAGCGACGTCTGCAGCTCGTACGGCGTCACCTGGGCGCGGTACGCGTCCCACTCGTTGCGCTTGTTCCGCAGCACGTAGTCGAACACGTGCTCGCCGAGAGTCTCGGCGACGAGCTCCGACGACTCCATGAGCTCTATCGCCTCGTCGAGCGAGTCGGGCAGCGGCGCGATGCCGAGCGCCCGCCGCTCGGCTCCCGTGAGCTCCCACACGTCGTCCTCGGTCGCCTCGGGGAGGTCGTAGCCCTCCTCGATGCCCTTGAGACCGGCGGCCAGCAGCACCGCGAAGGCGAGATAAGGGTTGGCGGCGGAGTCGAGCGCGCGGTACTCGACCCGCGACGAGTTCCCCTTGCCCGGCTTGTACATCGGCACCCGCACCAGCGCGGAACGGTTGTTGTGGCCCCAGCAGATGTAGCTCGGCGCCTCGGCACCGCCCCAGAGCCGCTTGTACGAGTTCACGTGCTGGTTGGTCACGGCGGTGATCTCACCGGCGTGCACGAGCAGGCCGGCGATGAACTGCCGGCCGGTCTTCGACAGCTCGAACTGCGCACCCGGCTCGTGGAAGGCGTTGTGGTCCTCCTCGAACAGCGACATGTGGGTGTGCATGCCTGAGCCGGGCTTGTCGGCCAGCGGCTTCGGCATGAAGGAGGCGAAGACGCCCTGCTCGAGCGCCACCTCCTTGACCACGGTGCGGAAGGTCATGAGGTTGTCCGCCGTGGTGAGCGCGTCGGCGTAGCGCAGGTCGATCTCGTTCTGGCCGGGGCCCGCCTCGTGGTGGGAGAACTCCACCGAGATGCCCATCGACTCGAGCATGGTGATCGCGGCGCGGCGGAAGTCGTGCGTGCTGCCGCGGGCCAGGTGGTCGAAGTAGCCGCCGTGGTCGACCGGCACCAACGGCTGGTCGGCCGCGGACATCTGGTTGAACAGGTAGAACTCGACCTCGGGGTGCGTGTAGAACGTGAACCCCTTGTCGCTCGCCTTGGCGAGCTGGCGCTTGAGGACGTTGCGCGAGTCCGCCAGGGACGGCTCGCCCTCGGGGGTCAGGATGTCGCAGAACATCCGGCCGGTCCCGTGCCGTTCCCCGCGCCAGGGCAGCACCTGGAACGTCGTCGGGTCGGGCTTGGCGATCATGTCCGCCTCGTAGACCCGTGTCAGCCCTTCGATCGAGCTGCCGTCGAACCCGATGCCTTCGATGAAGGCCTGCTCGAGCTCCGCCGGGGCGACCGCGACGGACTTGAGCACCCCCAGCACGTCGGTGAACCAGAGACGGATGAAGCGGATGTCGCGCTCCTCGACCGTGCGGAGAACGAACTCCTGCTGCCTGTCCATGACCCCATCCTGCCCGATACCTGTTAACCGTGGGTGACGTACCGCTCCGGCACCGCCGACCGGAGCGAGACAGGGTCCCGACCGGCTGTCGCCTACGCTATCGACCATGGCAACCACGAGCCAGAACTCTCCTGCCCCGAGCGACCCCACGTCCGGTGTGAGGTCCGTCACCTCAAGCGGCGGAGCACCTGCCGGGATCGCCGCGGGCGCCCGGCGCGTGCGGGTCCACCACCTGCGGCAGGCCAAGGAGCGCGGCGAGAAGATCACCATGCTGACCGCCTACGACGCCCCCACCGCGGCCGTCATCGACGCGGCCGGCATCGACACGATCCTCGTCGGCGACTCCATCGGCAACACGATGCTGGGGCACGCGACCACCCTGCCGGTCACGCTGGACGACATGGTCCGGGCCGGTCGCGCCGTCGCGTCGGTGACGCAGCGCGCGTTCGTCGTCGTCGACCTGCCGTTCGGGACCTACGAGGCAGGACCGGAGCAGGCGCTCGCCTCCGCGGTACGGGTCATGAAGGAGACCGGTGCCTCCGCGGTCAAGCTCGAGGGCGGACGGCGCTCCGCCGCCCAGATCCAGGCCATCAGCGCTGCCGGCATCCCCGTCGTCGGGCACCTCGGCTACACGCCCCAGGCGGAGAACTCCCTCGGCGGGCCGCGAGTCCAGGGCCGCGGGGACGACGCCGCGGAGGAGCTGAGCCAGGACGCCCTCGCCGTGCAGGAGGCCGGTGCGGTCGCCGTCGTGCTGGAGATGCTGCCGGTGGAGGTCGCCGCGCGCATCACCGAGTTCCTGCAGATCCCGACGATCGGGATCGGCGCCGGGCCGGACGTCGACGGTCAGGTGCTCGTGTGGACCGACATGGCGGGGATGACGGACTGGTCGCCGCGCTTCGCCCGGCGCTACGCCGAGCTGGGCCGCGTGCTCGGCCAGGCGGTGGCCGACTTCGCGGCAGAGGTGCGCACCGGTGCGTTCCCCGCCGCGGAGCACTCGTTCCAGCAGTAGCGGGCGGTCGACCTCGGGCCGGCGTCAGGACGGGTCTCGCCAGTCGGCGTCCTCGTCCTCCCATGCCTCGTTGCGCCGCGAGGCGGTGTCCAGCGCTTGCTGGGCCGCCTCGCGCGTGGGGTAGGGCCCCATGAGGTGCTTCCACGACGACTTCTGCGCCGCCTCCTCCACCTCACCGGTCTCGGTGTTGTACCAGTACTGCGCCTGACGTGGACTGTTCTCGCTCATGGCACGATCCTGCACCAAGATGGTCCCCATGGCTGAGCAACGAGAGCACCAGGTGGCCTTCGGCATCGACATCGGCGGCTCCGGGATCAAGGGCGCACCCGTGGACCTGACCACCGGAGAGTTCACCGCGGACCGGCAACGGGTCCGCACTCCCGACAGGTCGACACCCGAGGCCGTGGGCAAGATCCTCGCGGAGCTCGTCGGGGGCTTCGACCTGGCCGACGACGCCCCGATCGGGGTGGCCTTCCCCGCGCCGCTGGACCACGGCGTCGTCCGCTTCATCGCGAACCTGCACAAGTCCTGGAAGGGTGTCGACCTGCCGGCCCTCGTCCGTGAGGCGACCGGGCACGACGCCGTCGCCGTCAACGACGCCGACGCAGCCGGCGTCGGCGAGCAGCGGTACGGCGCCGCGAAGGGACGCGACGGCGTGGTCCTCCTCGCGACGCTCGGCACGGGCATCGGCTCGGCGCTGCTGGTGGACGGTGCGCTCGTACCGAACACCGAGCTCGGACACCTGGAGATCGACGGGCACGACGCCGAGTCCCGCGCCGCGGAATCGGCCCGCGACCGCGAGGACCTGTCCTGGGAGAAGTGGGCCAAGCGGCTGCAGCGCTACTTCGAGACGGTAGAGATGCTCCTCTCACCCGACCTCATCGTCGTGGGCGGGGGCATCAGCAAGCAGCACGAGAAGTTCCTGCCCCTGCTCGACCTGCGGGCCGAGATCATCCCGGCGACCCTGCGCAACCGTGCGGGGATCGTCGGTGCCGCCTCGCTGGCAGCACGCCCCCACTGAGCCCGGGACGCACCGGTGCCGGTCACCCGAGGAGTGACCGGCACCGGTGGATCGGCTCAGCGTACGACGAGCGAGTCGAGCTCGAGCGTGCGCAGCGCGTCGCGGATGGTGGCCGGCGGATCGTGCAACGTGACCTGGAGCCCTTCGTCCTGCCCGATGCGGCAGAGCTGGACGAGGAAGGCGATGCCCGCAGAGTCGATGAACGTCACCCTGGAGGCGTCCACGACCACGGGCAGGTCACGCTGGAAGGCCCCGGAGAGTGCTGCCGAGGCTTCGTTGCGCAGGGCGATGTCAACTTCGCCCCACATCGTCACCACACACACCGACGAGCGCTCGGTCAGAGCGATCCCGCCGGTCTGAACCTCACTGGTGAGGGTCACTTGTCACACCTTCGTCCCTGGAGTCCACGCCCCCTGCGTGCCACGGCGTGGCAACCGGCGATCAGGACACGCGACCACGTTGTCGCGATGGCGCAAACGTACACCAGCCGACGCCCGAAGTGAACCCCGTCACAGGAGGCTTCTTGACCAAACGCTCACGTTCAGCCAATGTTCTTCACATGTTTCACCCGGGCGCCCAGCGCGCAGCAACGATCACCACCGTCGTGGTCGGCGGCACGTTCGGTGCCGCGTGCCGCGAGGGGGTCACCTGGGCGGTCCCGGACCTCGACCAGCTGCCCGTCGCGACCCCGGCCGTCAACGTCGTGGGCGCCTTTCTCCTCGGCTACCTCTATGTCGCTGTGACCTACCGGCTGCCCGGCGACCCTCGCGGCGCACGGCTCAGGCTGCTCCTCGGCACAGGCTTCTGCGGCGGCTTCACCACGTACAGCTCGCTGGCCACCGACACGGTGGTGCTGCTCGACGGCTCGCGCACCGACCTGGCGACGATCTACGTACTGACGACCTTGCTCCTCGGTGCTGTCGCGACCTTCGCGGGGATCGTGGTGGCGTCCCGGGCGCATGCCCGGATCCAGCCCGGTCAGGAGGAGACGCAGCGATGACCCTCGGCGTCTTCCTCCTCCTCGCGGTCGCAGGCGGCCTGGGCGCAGGTACCCGATTCGTCGTCGACGGCCTCATCAGCTCGAAGCTGACGAGTGCGTTCCCGTGGTCCACCGTCATCATCAACACGTCCGGGTCCCTGGTTCTCGGGGCCATCACCGGGCTGGTCGCCAGCAGCATCCCGGCCACCGACCTCGGTCCGGTCGTCGGCGCAGGATTCCTGGGCGGGTACACCACGTTCAGCACCGCCAGCTACGAGACCGTGCTGCTGATCCGAGACAAGCGCTACGGCCACGCGTTCGCCTACTCCGTCGGAACCTTGGTGGCATGCGTGGTCCTCGCCTATGCCGGCTACCGGTGGGGCGCCTCCATGTGAGCCGCCGTGCGCACGCCGGACGGCGGAGGGCCACGGTGCGCCACCGACGGGCGACCGCTAGCGTCACCAGACATGACGGCTGAAGCGCACGAGCCGCCCGCCCGGCACGCACCGTCGACCGGTGTGGTCGTCGTTCTGGCGCTGCTGCTGCTGGCGCCCATGATCGGGTTGAGCGTCTCCGCCTGGCACACGAACGGCTCGCTCTGGTACCTCGGCATGCTCCCCGTCGTCATCGGGCTGTTCGCCGGGACGCGGGTGGGGTTCGCGGCGGCCTTCGTCACCCCCGCGCTCATCGGGACGTCTCTCCTTCTGCACGACCTGCCGATCGTCGGCGCGCTGTACATGGCGGCGATCGGCGTCGCGACAGGACTCACCGCGCTGCGCGGCTGGCACATGATGCTCTCGTTCGCCGGCCCGCTGGCGGCCCTCGCCCTGATCGGCGACCTCGACGTCCGGGTCCCCTCCGGCACGGTGGCCGCAGAATCGTCGCTGACCTCCGGCCTCGTCACCGTCGGCGTCGTCCTCCTGGGAGGCCTCTGGACCGCGGCACTCGGTCAGATCCTCGTCCGAGCGTTCCCCGTGCAGCCGCCGAAGACATTTCCCCTGCACACGGCCGGCTACTTCGCCGCAGCGCTCGGACTTCTCGTCGGGACCGCGACCCACGTCGCCATGACCGGGCTCGGTGCGGACTCGTGGTGGTTGATCCTGACCTTCTTCGTCGTCGTCCAGCCGTACTACGTCGACACCGCCAGCCGCGTGGCGGCACGGGTGGCCGGGACCCTCGCCGGCGCGTTGGTCGCGGTCGCGATCGTCGCGGCGTTCAAGGACCTGCCGGCGGTGATCACCGCGCTGGCTCTCGTGCTGACGGTCGCGGCCGCGTGGGCGAACATGAAGCTCCCGTACTGGGCGTTCGTCACCGTCCTCACACCGGCAGTCGTGCTGCAGACCGCCGGCGGCTCGGACGCCATCGTCGACAGCATCGTCGACCGGGCCCTCTACACCCTCGTCGGAGCCGTCATCGCGATCGTCGTCATCGCCGTGGGCCACACGGTCGTCACGAAGAGGCCGGTGCACGAGAGCGACCGGACGCCCTGACAAGACGGGCCGACCGGCCGCATCAGCGGTAGCGTCCCGGCCATGACGGAAGGGCAGCTGCTCGTCGACAACCTGGCTTCGGTGTGGTGGATCGCGCTGGTCGCCTTCCTCGCGCCGGTCCTGGCCCTGGTGACGCGCCGCAGAGTTCCCGACGTCGTCTGGCTGCTGGTCTTCGGGACTGCCATCGGCCCGCACGCGCTCGGTCTGGCCTCCGCCACGGCCCCCGTCGAGTTCCTGCGCGAGCTCGGTCTGGGCTTCCTGTTCCTGCTGGCCGGGCTCGAGGTCGACATCGCCGACATGCGCGGTCGCCAAGGACGCCAGGCGGCGATCACCTGGTTGGTGTGCGCCCTGCTCGGGCTGGGTGCGGGCCTGCTCCTGGTCGACGGGCAGGTACACGTCGCCGTCGTCCTGGCCATCGCCTCGACCTCCACCGCGTTGGGCACGCTCCTGCCGATCCTGAAGGACTCCGGGACCACGGGCACACCGCTCGGACGCGCGGTCATGGTCCATGGCGCCTACGGTGAGCTGCTCCCGATCGTCGCGATGTCGTTGCTGCTCTCCACGCGAGGCACCTGGCAGGCCGCCGCCGTCCTCGTCGCCTTCGCCGCGGCGGCCGCCCTCGTCATCGCAGTCCCCCGTCGGGTCTTCCGGGCCGCACCTCTGCTGAGCGAGGCGTTCGCACGGGCGTCGAACACCACGATGCAGACGACGCTGCGCCTCACCGTGCTCATCCTGATCACGCTCATGCTGCTCACCGCCGTCCTCTCGCTCGACGTCGCCCTGGGCGCCTTCACCGCCGGCATCCTCCTCAACGCCGTGCTCAAGGGTGCGGCTCCGGACCATGCGCGCGAGATCACGCACAAGGTCGAGGTCGTCGGATTCAGCCTGCTGATCCCCGTGTTCTTCGTGACGAGCGGTATGAACATCGACCTGTCCGCCGTCGCGGCCGGGTGGCCCCTGCTGCTGGGGTTCGTCACCATGATCCTGCTGGTGCGCGGGCTTCCTGTCGTCGTCCGCGAGCAGTGGACCACCACCCACTCGGGCCTGACGACCTTCCGAGAACGGGCCGCCCTCGGCCTGTACGCGTCCACCGGACTGCCGATCATCGTGGCCGTGACCCAGATCGCCGCGTCCTCGGACGTCATCAGCATCGACCTGGCGTCGATCATGGTGACGGCGGGGGCCGTCACGGTGCTCGTCTTCCCGTTCTCCGCCGCCCGGCTCAGCGCCGCTTCCCAGAACTCGCCTCAGTAGTCGATCCGCATCACGCGACGACGCGTCGTCGGGGCTGAGACCTGCTGCATGCCGGTGGCCGCGAAGATCTGCGGGGTGCCCACGCTCGCCTCGTCCCAGACGACCTCACCGCCGCCGCGGGCGACGATCGGGTAGCCCTCGAGCGCCGTCGCACCCTGGCTCCGTGCGAAGTCGACGGCCGCCTGGGCGAGCTCGTACGTCAGTCCTTGCCCGCGAGCGCCGGCGCGGACGATGAAGCACGCGACGGCCCACACCGACGGGTCCTCACGGTCCTCGTGCCGGCCGGTCCAGACGACGGGGCTGCGTCCGTAGTAGCGGCGATAGGTCGGGCGCGGCGCGACGGCGACCCACCCGATCGGCCCCTCGGTCGAACGGCACGTCGTCGAACGGCACGTCGTCGGCCGGACGGAAGGTGAGCACGCCGGTGTCGCTCATGCCACGAGCGTACGACCTGCGGGGCGGACGAGTCGGTCTGTACGCCGGGTTCTGTCCCCGTGCCCGGTTGCCCCGGCACGGGTGACGGTCATCCATCTAGGCCCTGCGTTGCCGCAGGGCTCCAGCGGTCTACCCGACTGCGCTTCTCCGAAGAGAATCGGGCGGGCCGCCCTCCGACACAGTCTGTCTGACCTTGCTCCAGGTGGGGTTTACCGAGCCACGACCGTCACCGGCCATGCTGGTGGTCTCTTACACCACCGTTTCACCCTGACCTGCACGCCGAAGCGTGCGGGCGGTCTGTTTTCTGTGGCACTGTCCCGCGGGTCACCCCGGGTGGCCGTTAGCCACCACCTTGCCCTTCGGAGCCCGGACGTTCCTCGGCACCGCCGAAGCGATGACGCGACCGTCCGACCGACTCGTCCGCCCGGCAAGGATACCCGCCCTCAGACGTCCACCCGGTAGTCCAGCTCCAGCTCGTCCGCGCTGCGGCCGCGGATGCCCCAGTTCTCGCGGGGGCTCTCCACGACGACGACCTCCAGGTCGTCCTCCGCGAGCCCCAGCGCCGGGGCGACGTCGTCGTACATCGCTCGGACCAAAGCCCTCTTCGCCGCCGCCGTGCGACCGGTGAAGCACAGGATCTCGATCACGAGGTAGGCCTCGGAGCGCGGCGCGACCAAATCGCCGTCGTCCAGCAGCAGGAAGCGGTGGAACCGCTTGCCCTCGGGGAGCTGCCACGCGCCGACCAGGGCCGCATGGACGGCGTCGGACACCTGCGCCCGTCGCTCGCCCCACACCGACCGGTTCCCGTAGATCTTCACCTGAGCCATGGCGCGATCCTACGGACGTCACGGCCTCAGTAGGGAGACTTGCCGTCGAACGCGGTCCAGGCCTCGAACGGCGCCAGCGCACGGTCCACGGACCGGCGCTCCACGGGCACGGGGCCGGGTGCGCGGCCCGCGAGCACGTCGTGGAACATCCGGTCGTCGAAGCCGGCTGCCGCGGCGTCGTGGCGATCAGCGGCGAACACCACCCGGTCGACGCGCGCCCACAGCGCGGTCGCCAGGCACATGGGGCACGGCTCGCACGAGCTGTACAGCACGGCGCCGGGCAGCCAGTACGCGGCGACCTCCTGGCAGGCCGCCCGGATCGCCACCACCTCGGCGTGCGCGCTCGGGTCGAGGTCGACCGTCACACGGTTCGTCCCCTCCCCCACGGCCTGGCCGTCGCGCACCACGACCGCTCCGAACGGGCCCTGTCCTGACGGCACGCCGGTCACCGCCAGCTCGACCGCTCGGGTGAGCCACTGCTCGTCGGACGTCATGCTCCCGATGCTCCCACAACGAGGCGGACCACCGGCCAACGACCAGGAGCCGCCCGCCAGGCTCTAGGGTGTCCGGGTGCTGATCTGCCTCCCGCCCTCCGAGGGCAAGACGCCCGCGCCCGACGGCGGCGCCCCGGTCGACCTGCGGGCGCTCGCCGCGCCGCAGCTCGCCCCCCAGCGGGAAGCCGTCCTGGACGCCCTCGCGACGGTGAGCGCCCGACCCGACGCCACGAAGGTCCTGAAGGTCGGCGCGACGCTGGCCAAGGAGGTCACCCGGAACACCGCGTTGCGCACGGCGCCGGCGGCACCGGCCACGGACGTCTACAGCGGCGTGCTCTACGCGGCGGCGGGCCTCGGCGACCTGACAGGTCCGGCGGCGGCGCTCTGCGCGGACTCCGTCCGCATCTTCTCCGGGTTGTGGGGGGTCGTCGCGCCGCAGGACCGTATCCCGGCCTACCGGCTCTCCATGGGCGTCGACCTGCCGGGCGTCGGCAGGCTCGCCACGGCCTGGCGTCCGCACCTGGCGGACGCGCTGACGGGGCGCGCGGCGGGCGACGTCGTCGTCGACTGCCGCTCCGCCGCGTACCTGGCGGCGTGGAAGCCCACGACCACCGGTCCCGACGCCGCCGACTGGGTCACCGTCCGGGTCGTGCGCGACGTCGACGGTCAGCGCACCGTCGTCTCGCACAACGCCAAGCACACCCGCGGCGTGCTCACGGGTCACCTGCTGCGCCGCGCGGGCGCCCCGCCGTCGTCGGCAGAGGCGCTGCTCGACGCGGCCCGCGAGCTCGACGGGCAAGTCATCGGCACCGAGATCGGCACCGGCCTGAGCTATCGCATGGTCGAGGCGACGCTGGGCGACGCGGCGGGCCGGGCGCGCAGCGGTCCGCGCACGCTCGAGCTCGTCATCGCCTAGAGAGCCGGCCCCGGCCGCGTCAGTCCGCGGCCGGGAACCCGACGACGCTGACCTCGCGGGCGCCGTCGGGCCAGAGCCTCAGCAGGGACAGCGAGCCCGGCGGGACACGCACCCGGCCCCAGGCGTTCGGCGGGGCGTCGAGCGCCAGGCCCACCAGCGTCCGGATCACCGCGGCGTGCGCCACGACGACCGACGTGGAGCTCTCGGCTCGCGCGACGACGTCGTCCAGGGCCGGCTGCACGCGCGTGGCGAGGTCGGCGTACGACTCGCCACCGGGCGGGGCGAACGTGCCCTCGGTGACCCACCGCACCAGGTCGCCGGGCCAGCCGGCGTGCACCTGCTCCGGGACCATGGCCTCCCACTCGCCGAAGCGGATCTCCGCGAAGCGCTCGTCGGTCCGCACGTCGGCCCCGATCCGCCGGCTCACGGCCGCGGCGGTCTCCTGGGTGCGCACGGTGGGCGAGGCGAACAGCGCGTCCGGGCGCGGCACGTCCGGCCACAGGTCCTTGCCGATCCGGAACACCGCGTCGGATGCCTGCGCCGCCTGCCGCTGGCCCGCCGTCGTCAGCGAGGGTCCAGGCACGTCACCGCCGGACAGCGCACCGACCTCCGTCAACGGGGTGACCCCGTGGCGCACGAGGACCACGGTGGCCGGGACCACGCCGTCGTACCGGGCGAGCGCGCCGGACGGAGGGCGCCGCATCAGCCCTGGGCGGCTCGGACGAGGATCCGGCCGCACTCCTCGCACCGGACGACCTGCTCCGGCGCGGCGTTCTTGGCGGCGGCCAGGTCACCGGCGTTCAGCTCGAGCCGGCAGCCCTCGCAGCGGTTGCCGTTCAGCGCGGCCGCGCCCGACCCGCCGAGCTGGGCACGCAGCCGGTCGTAGAGGGTGACGAGCCCTGCGTCCAGGCCCTCGGCGGCCTTGGACCGCTCGGCCGTCACTCCCGCGGCCGTGCCGTCGATCTCGGCGAAGGCCGCGTCGCGCTCGGCGATCGCCTTCTCCTGGGCGGAGACGAGCTCGCCGTGCGCGGCCTCGACCTTGGCCAGCGCCTCCTGGTGCGCCTCGAGCCGTTCCATGAGCTCGAGCTCGGCCTCTTCGAGGACGTTCTGGCGGCGCGCGAGCGACTCGAGCTCGCTCATGACGGCCGTCGCGTCCTTCGCCCCGAGCGCGCCGGCGTCCAGGCGCTGCTGGTCGCGCGTCGCGCGGTTGCGGACCTGCTCGACGTCGCGCTCGGCCTTGGTGACCTCCCGCTCCAGGTCGGCGACGGCGGTCCGCGAGTCGACCAGGGAGCCGTGCAGGTCGCGCATGCGGGCGTCCAGCTCGGCGATCGTGGCGAGCGCCGGGTGGTTCCGGCGCTGGTGCGCGAGCTGCTGGAGCCTGGTGTCGAGGGCCTGGACCTCGAGCAGGCGACGCTGGTCCTCGACGGGTGCGGTAGCCATGGGTGGGTCCTCTCGTGCAGCTCTTCAGATGACGGTCAGCGACCCGTGCTCGCGACCCGGGTCGTCCACGGGTCCGTCACCAGGGTGCTCACTCTGGTGGTCACCGTACCGTCTCCCAGTCGGTCGACGAGATCGGTCGCGGCGTAGGCCAACCAGGGCCACTCGGAGGCGAAGTGGGCGACGTCCACGAGGAAGGGACGCCCCGACCCGGCCGGCGTGTCGCGCCCCGCCTCGAAGGCCGCCCGCTCCCGCAGCTCGGACGCCGGGTGGTGCCGCAGGTCAGCGGTGACGTAGACGTCGACGGCGGCGGCCCGGACCGCGTCGAACAACGAGTCCCCGGAGCCTCCGACGACGGCGGCAGTGGTCACCTCGGCGTCCAGGTCTCCGGACACGCGCACACCCTGGGCGGTGTCGGGCAGGACGTCGGCCACCCGCCGGGCGAGCTCGCCCAGCGTCGTCGGCCGCTCGAACGTCCCGACGCGACCGATGCCTCGCGTGGTGTCGTCGACGTGCGCCACCAACGGGCGCCGGTCCGCGATCCCGACGAGGTCCGCGAGCGCATCGGCGACCCCGCGCGGCGCGGAGTCGGCGTTGGTGTGCGCCACGTGCAGACCGCAACCGGCGGCGAGCAGCCGGTGGACCACGCTGCCCTTGAACGTGGTGGCGGCCACGGACGTCACCGGCTTGAGGAACAGCGGGTGGTGGGTGACGAGCAGGTCGGCGCCCCACGCGATCGCCTCGTCCACGACCGCGTCCACCGGGTCGACGGCGAACATCACCTGGCGCACCTCGCGGTGCGGGTCGCCGGCCACCAGGCCGACCGCGTCCCAGCCCTCCGCCGTCGACGGCGGGTACAGGTCGTCCAGGGCGGCGACGACGTCGGCGAGGGTGCGGGGCGCGGAGCTCATGGGCCGACCCTAACCATCGGCTCCCCCCGGCACTGGATTTAGCGATCCCTAAATCCATTGGTGCGATCTCACCGTGGACACCCAGCCCCTGTACACCGTCAAGGCGGACCTCTTCCGCGCTCTCGCCCACCCGGCCCGTATCCAGGTGCTCGAGGTCCTGGCGGTGGAGCCCGACCGCACGGTCCTGGTCCCCCGCCTGCTCGAGGCCACCGGAGCCGAGCCGTCCGCGCTCTCCCAGCACCTCGCGGTGCTCAAGCGGGCCGGTGTCGTCGAGTCCCAGCGGTCCGGCAACGCCGTGCGCTACCGGCTCACCGAACCACTGGTCGCCGAGCTCCTCGTCGTCGCGCGCGCGTTCCTGCTCCGGCGCCTCGCCGCCGACGACGACGCGAGTCGCCTCGACGTGGTCCGCAGGCTCCCCACCCTGCCCGGCGCGACGGCACGCGGCGTCCTCGACGCCGCCGAGGCCGACCTGCCTGACAAGGTCCGCACGACCGTCACGGAGGAGTCCCGGTGACGATCCGCGACGCCATCGCCCGGCTCGACGTCCGCGACCTGCTCCCCGGGCGGTCCGACTACGACCTGCGGCCGCGCACGCTCGGCGCCGACCTGGTCGCCGGCATCACCGTCGGCGTCGTCGCGCTGCCGCTGGCGCTCGCTTTCGGCGTGAGCTCCGGGGTCGGGCCCGCCGCGGGTCTCGTCACCGCCGTCATCGCCGGGATCGTCGCCGCGGTGTTCGGCGGCTCCAGGTTCCAGGTCTCCGGGCCGACCGGTGCGATGGCAGTGGTGCTCGCACCGGTCGTCGCGGCGCACGGCGTCGGGTCCGTCGCACTCGTGACCGTGCTCGCAGGAGTCCTGGTCCTGGCGCTCGGCCTGCTCCGGCTCGGCCGGGCGGTGACCTACATCCCGTGGCCCGTGGTGGAGGGGTTCACGCTCGGCATCGCCGCCATCATCTTCCTGCAGCAGGTGCCCGCTGCGCTCGGCACGGACGCGGCCGTCGGCGAGAACTCCCTGGCCACCGCCGTGAGCTCCGTCGCGACGACGGCCACCGACCCGGGCACCGAGACGGCGTGGACCCTCGGCGCCGTGGCCGTGGTCGTGCTGCTCATGGTGCTCCTCCCACGCCTGCACCACGCCGTCCCCGCCTCCCTCGTGGCCGTCGTCGTGGTCACGGCGCTGGCCGAGATCACCTCCGCGCCCGTCGCGCGCATCGGCGCCCTGCCCGACACGCTGCCCTCCCCCGTCCTGCCGAGCCTCGACGCGGGTGCCCTGCGGGAGGTGGTGGGCGCCGCCGTCGCGGTCGCCGCCCTCGCGGCGATCGAGTCCCTGCTGTCCGCGCGCGTCGCCGCTTCCATGGCACCGGGCGGCTCCGTCTACGCTCCGGACCGCGAGCTCCTCGGTCAAGGCCTCGCGTCGGTCGCGTCGGGACTCTTCGGGGGGATGCCAGCGACCGGCGCGATCGCTCGCACCGCCGTCAACGTGCGCTCCGGGGCCCGCACGCGGCTCGCCGCCCTCGTCCACGCGATCGTGATCCTCGGCGTGATCTACCTCGCCACCGGACCGGTCTCCCAGATCCCGCTCGCCGCCCTGTCCGGCGTGCTCATGGTCACCGCCACGCGCATGATCGGCCCTCGCACCGTGCGGGCGATCCTGCGCTCGACGCGGTCCGACGCCAGCACGTTCGCCATCACGGCGTTCATCACCGTCGCGTTCGACCTGATCGAGGCCGTGCAGATCGGGCTCGTCGTCGCCGCGTTCTTCGCGCTGCGCCACGTCGCCCGGGCATCCACCGTGCACCGCGAACCGCTGCCCGGTCCGGCGCACGAGGGCGACGACCGCATCGCCCTGTTCCGGCTCGACGGCGCGATGTTCTTCGGCGCGGCGGACCGCATCCTCACCGAGCTCACCGAGGCCTCCACCCGCGGCGACGTCGAGGTGGTGATCCTGCGCCTGTCCCAGCTGCAGATGGTCGACGCCACCGGAGCCAAGGCTCTGGCCGACCTCATCACCGAGCTCGAACGCCGTGGCGTCACCGTCCTCGTGAAGGGAGTCCAGGACCGACACCGCTCCCTCATCGTCCGGGTCGGGGTGCTCGACGAGCTCCGGCACGAGAAGCACGCCTTCGACACCCTCGCCGACGCCGTCGAGCACGCACGCTCGCACGTCCGCCGGGCAGCCATCGGTTGAGCCGGGCGCTGCGTGCGGGCTGGGCGGCCGGGCTCACTTCGCGTCGGCGTACGAGTCGACGGTCGCGACCGTGAGCGGGAACGAGACCGGGAAGTCGCCGAACAGCAGGCGCCCGGCCTCGACCGCCGCCTCGCGCAGCTCCCGTGCGACGTCGGCGGCGAGCGCCGCCGGGGCGTGCACCACGACCTCGTCGTGGAGGAAGAACACCAGGTGCGCACGGTCGGCGAACGGTGCGGGCCCCTCGTTCGAGCGGGTGGCGACGGGCAGGTTCCACAGCCGTCGCCGGATGGACGCGATCCAGCACAGCGCCCACTCGGCGGCGGTGCCCTGCACCACGAAGTTGCGGGTGAACCGTCCCCAGGACCGCGCCGAGGAGCGCGCCAGGGTGGCGGCGTCGGCCGGCGCCCCGTCCCCGAGCGCCCCGGACTGCGCCGCGTCCCACGCCTCTCCCGGCGGTGGCGAGGTGCGCCCGAGCCAGGTGCTGACGACGCCGCCCCGCTCGCCGGTGCGCGCGGCATCCTCGACGAGCCCCATCGCGCGGGGGAACGCGCGCGACAGCCGCGGCAGCACCTGGCCGCTCGCGCCCGTCGTCCCGCCGTACATCGCGCCGAGCATCCCGACCTTGGCGAGCTCACGGGTCGGCACCGCGCCCGTGGCGACGATGCCGGCGTACAGGTCGCCACCCGCGCCCGCGGCGGCCATCGTCTCGTCCGCCGCGAGGCCCGCGAGCACGCGGGGCTCGAGCTGTGCCGCGTCGGCGACGACGAGCACCCACCCGGGGTCGGCCTGGACGGACCGGCGCACCGACCTCGGCAGCTGCAGCGCCCCTCCGCCGGTGGACGACCAGCGCCCGGTCACGACCCCACCGACCACGTAGTCCGTGCGGAAGCGACCGTCGCGCACCCAGTGGTCGAGCCACGACCACCCGTTCGCGGTGTAGAGCCGGTACAGGTTCTTGTACTCCAGCAGCGGCGCGACGACGGGGTGGTCGATCTTCTCCAGCTCCCACTTGCGCAGGCTCCGCGCGCCCACGCCCGCGTACTCCATGGCTCGCAGCAGGTCCGGGTGGGAGTCCGGGTTGAGAGTGGGTGGCGCGTCGAGGGCAGCACGGATCTGCCCCGCGAGCGCCTCCAGCTTCTCGGGCCGCCGGCCCTCGGCAGGCCGGGGACCGAGCACCGCGGTGAGGATCTCGTCGTGGACGTCCGCCCGCCAGGGCAGCCCGGCGTGGTGCATCTCGGCCGCGGCGAGCGCTCCCGCGGACTCGGCGGCGAGGAGCAGCCGCAGCCGGCCCGCCCCGGTCGACCCGGCGACCGCGGCGTGCTGCGCCGCCAGCTCGGCGAGGAGGTCGGGCGCCCGGCCCGTCGACGGCCCCGCCGGGCCGGCGCCGCCCCGCGCCGGGGCGGGCGCGGCGCGGGCGCCCAACGACTCCTCCTGCGGACGGCGCAGCGCGCCGACGGCGACCTCGCCGCCGGGCGGGGTGAGGCCCATCGCGTCCCAGTCGCCGGGCGGCGCCGTGGCGAGGGCGGAGCCGGCGGACAGGCTCGAGCCGCGCAGGATCCGGTGCGCGAGGCGCAGGTCGTGCCCGCGCTCGATGCGCACGCCCGCCGTGAGCAACGCCGGGTACCACCGGTTGGTGTCCTGCCCCGTCCACCGCGGCGGGACGGCGGCGGACGCCTCGACGTCCCGCACGACGGCGGGGAGGTCGTCGGGGGCGACCACCAGCGAGTCCGCAACGCCCTCGTCCCCCGGTGTGCCGCCGTCGTCGGCGACGCGGACCAGGCGGACGGAGCCCGCGGGCTCCGGGGCGAGGACGACGTGCACGGGCCCATCGTGCCCGGTGCTACCGACACTCCGCCTCGACCGCCCCCGGTGGGAGGGCGTCGAGGACGGCGTCGTGGCGGCGCAGCGTTGCCGGACCCGGGGCGCAGGGCACGCAGTGACGGCACGCGCTCAGCGATGACACCCTGGTCCACGAGGCTCCCGCCATCATCGGCCGCCTCTCCCCCAGCGCGCTCGCCCACCACCCACACCCCGAAGGAGCACGATGACCATGTCCGACGGCGGCACGCCGCACGTCCGGGCCGTCGCCCCCGACCTCGCCCGCGGCCTGATGCTCCTGCTCATCGCATTGGCGAACGTCCCCTGGTTCCTCTACGGGTCCGAGGTCGCCCAGACCAGCGCGCACCGCCCCGGGGCCACCGGGCTCGACGCGATGTGGCAGACCGTCGCGATCATCGCCGTCGACGGTCGCAGCTATCCGCTCTTCGCCTTCCTCTTCGGTTACGGCATCTGGCAGTCCTTCACGCGCCAGCGCGCCGCGGGGCTCGACGAACGGACCGCGCGGCGGGTGCTGCAGCGTCGCCACCTCTGGCTGCTCGCCTTCGGTGCCGTCCACGCGGCACTGCTCTGGTACGGCGACGTCCTCGGCGCCTACGGACTGGCCGGGCTCCTCGTCGTCTGGCTCTTCCTGCACCGCCGCACCAGGACCCTGCTGGTGTGGGCCGGGGCTCTGACGGGCCTGCTGGCGATCGGAGCGGTCATCACCATGGCGGCGGGAGCGCTCCTCCCTCCCGAGATCACCGCCATGTCCGGCGACATGACGCCCGGGCTCGCCGGCATCAGCCCGTACCTCGCCTCGATCCTGCCGCGGCTCGCCTTCTGGCTGCCCATGACGGTCACGCAGGGAATCCTCGGCCTCGTGGTGCCCGCCGCGATCCTCCTCGGCATCGCCTGCGCACGCGCCCGGGTGCTGGAGGAGCCTCGCGCCCACCGCCGGCTGCTCGTGCGCACCGCCGCCCTCGGCATCACGCTCGGCTGGGCCGGAGCGATCCCCTCGGTGATGATGCACCACGGGGAGTGGGCGCTGCCCGAGTGGGCGCCGACCCTGCTGCACCTGGTGACGGGCCTCTTCGGCGCGCTCGGCTACGCCGCGGCCTTCGCGCTGGTCGCGGCACGCTTCACGGACGAGCGCCGGCCAGGACGTGTCGTGGAGGCGCTGACGGCCGTCGGCAAACGGTCCCTGACCAGCTACCTGCTGCAGTCGGTGATCTTCGCCCCGCTGCTGTGCGCCTGGGGACTGGGGCTCGGCGGTGTCCTGGACCAGTGGCAGGCCGCGCTCGTGGCGGTGGCTGCGTGGCTGGTCACGGTCGCCGTCGCGGTGACGCTCGACCGCCGAGGTCTGCGCGGGCCTGCGGAGCGGGCGTTGCGCGCCCTGTCCTCGCGTGGCACGGCGACGTCTCCGACGCCCGTCGGCCGCAGCTCCACGTGAGCGCGCCGGGTCACCGGCGCACCAGGAACGCGCACGTCACGCCCCCTAGCGCCTATCCTGTGGGGGCTGATGACTGAGATGACCACGACCTCCCGCCCACTCGTGCCGCGGTGCACGGCAGCCTTCGTCGACGCCCCGTCCGGGCAGAGGTGCACGGCATGACGCCCACCGGGCCGACCGAGGAGCCGAGCGACGGGCAGGTGGTCCTTGGCGGGAAGTACGTCCTGGGCGACATCCTGGGCACGGGCGGTACCTACACCGTCTACGAGGCCGCCCGCCTGCGGGTCACGGACGCCGAGGAGACCGCCACCGAGCCCGAGGCCGCGCTCCTGGTCAAGGTCCTGCACCCGCACCTGGTCGACGACGAGACGGCCCGCGCCGCCATGACCCGCGAGATCGTGGCGTCGGCCCTGGTGAACCACCGCGGCGTGGTGAAGGTGCTGGACACCGGAGAGGACGAGGTCGCGGGGGCCGACGTGCCCTGGCTCCTGACCCGCCGCCTTCCTGGTGCACCGGTCTCCGAGGTGGCCGGCGGAGACGGCCTGCCGTGGCGAGAGGCACTCGCCCTGATCGACGGGCTGCTCGACGCCCTGGCGGCGGTCCATGCCGCCGGGCTGGTGCACCGCGACGTCGGTCCGCGCAACGTCGTGGTGGACCGGCGCGAGGACGGCGGGCTGACGGTCGGTCTGCTCGACCTCGGGCTCGCCGGCCCCGCCGGCGGGGACGGCGACGGCAAGACGGTCGCCGGGTCCGTGGTGGGCATGTCGCCCGAGCAGGCCCAGGGCCGGCCGCTCGACGCCCGTAGCGACCTGTACGGGGTCGGGGCGCTGACCTACTACGCCCTCACCGGACATGCGCCGTACGAGCGCGCCCGGCCGGAGGACGTCCTGCGGGCCCATGTCGGAGCACCGGTCCCCGCGCCGTCGGCACGGCGAGCCGCAGTCCCGGTCTCCGTCGACCGCTTCGTGGCACAGGCGATGGCCAAGGACCCGGCACAGCGGTTCGCCTCCGCCGACGCGATGCGCGCGGCGGCCGCGGCCCTGCTGGGAACCGGCGCCGCCGACACCCAGGCAGACGCGGCCAGCTCGGACGCGACGATGACGCTGGGTCAGATCGCTGCGAACGATCCGCACCGGACGGCCGTCGTCGGGGCGGCAGGCGCAGCGGCGGCTGCGGCCGCAGCCGCGGCGGGCGAGGAGGCCGAGCTCCAGCGCACCCGTCAGGTCGGTGCCGTGGGCGCCTCTGCCACCCCGCCCGAGGGTGTCCCCGCCACGACGGCGGCGGACGACGCCGCACCGCCGGCGCCAGAGGGGCCGGAGGGGCCGGAAGGGCCGGAGCAGGACAAGCGCTCCCGGCGGAGGATACTCGCCGTCGTCCTCGCGCTCGTCCTGGTCGGCGCCGTCGGAGCGTTCGCGTTCTGGGCCCTGCGCGACACCGACGACGGTGGACCGGTCTCGCCGGCCACGCACAGCCCGTCACCGACGCCCAGCCCGTCGCAGTCCCAGGCGACGACGGCGCCGCCACCGCCGGCCGACCCGACCACCCGGTCGACGCCGACCGCGGACCCGACGCCGACGCCGTCCGAGACGCCTACGGACGACTCGACGCCCACGCCGTCACCCACGGACGAACCGACCGACGAACCGACCTCGACCCCGACGGCCGACCCGGAACCGACCGACGAACCGGAGCCGACCTCGACGCCCGACCCGGATCCCACCGGTGACGCGACACCGCCCACGGAGCCGAGCGCACCAGCGGATCCGAGCCCCGGCGACGACTCGGCAGACGGCGGCGACCCGGTGGGCGATGACGCCCCCGCGGGGTCCTGACGGCACCACGTCCTCCAGCGGGGTCGGTCAGCGGCGGATCGCGGCCACCGCGTCGTCGTAGAGGCGCTCGAGCGGGATCGCCCCGTCCCGGCGCACCCACCAGGCACCCGCCACGTCCAGGCACGCGAGAGCGCCCACCACGACGGCTGCGGCGGCGAGCTCCGGGTCGACGCCGGCGTCAGGGTCCGCGGCCCGGATGCGCTCGGCGAGGATCGGCACCAGCAGGTCCTGCCAGGCGAGCTGCTTCTCGAGGTGCCGTGCGCGCAGCGTCTGGTTGCCGTAGAGCATCCGGCCGATCTCGAGCTCGTCCGCCTCGTCGGTCGTGACGGCGTCACGCAGCGCCAGCAACGCCGCCCTGACCGCCGCCCACGGCGGCTCGTCCGCCGGCCGCCCGGCGAGCGCCGAGGCGACGATCCGGCCGCGTTCGACGAGCTCGCCCAGCACCACGTCCTCCTTGGTGGCGAAGTACCGGAAGAACGATCGGCGGCTGATGCCCGCCTGTGCGGCGACTTCGTCGATGGTCGTCTCCTCGAAGCCTCGCTCGGCGAACAGCCGCATCGCCGTGCGGGCGATCTCCTGGTGGACCGCGCGGCGGGTGCGTTCGCGAAGACTTTCTGGAGCGTTGCCGGTCATCCGGCCAAGGTAGCCATCTTCGGCAGCTAGCGCCACGTCTGTCACTCAGTGCCATCTATGTCCTACAGTGTCATCATGAGCTCACTCGACTTCTCCTCGCAGACCACCCTCGTCACCGGCGCCAGCTCGGGGATCGGCCGCGCGCTCGCCCGCACGCTCGCCGCCCGCGGCTCCGACCTCGTCCTCGTGGCGCGCCGGATCGACCGGCTGGACGCGCTCGCCGCCGAGCTCCGCGCGGCGCACGGCACGCGCGTCGAGACCGTGCCGGCCGACCTCGCCGTCGCACGCCCCGGAGCCGCGGTCCGCGCGGAGCTGCAGCGTCGCGGCGTGCAGGTCACCAGCCTCGTCAACAACGCCGGCTTCGGCACGGACGGCCGGTTCGACGACGAAGACCCGGACCGGCTCGCCGACGAGATCGCGGTCAACATCGGCGCCGTCGTCGATCTCTGCCACACCTTCCTGCCCGATCTGCGCGCGGCGGGCCACGGTTTTCTCGTCAACATCACGAGCGACGCCGCGTACGCGCCCATCCCCGGGATGGCCGTGTACGCCGCGACCAAGGCGTTCGTCCTCGGCTTCACCGAGGCGCTCTGGTGGGAGCTGCGCGACAGCAGCATCCGCACGCTCGCCTTCGCGCCCGGCCTGACCGCGACCGAGTTCTTCGACGAGATCGGGACCGAGCAGTACGGCGGCAGCTACCAGTCGCCCGAGCAGGTGGCCGACGCGGCGCTCCGTGTGCTCGAGCGCCGGTCACCCGGGCCGAGCGCCAGTGCCAGGCCGGGAAGCAGCATCATGTCGTCCATGGTCGGGCTCCTGCCCCGGGCTGCCCGGGTCCGGGCGGTCGCACGAGTTGCCGGTTCCGCGCGGCTCGTGCGCAGTTGATCGCTCATACAGACCTGTGAGTTCACCCGTGCCCGGCGAACGGCTCCGTTGCGGCGCCTCGTGCTCGTTCCCTGGCTCCCAGAAGTCTCACAGAACCACTGAGAGACCTCTCGGTCCGGTTGGCGATGATCCGGAGCATGACAACTATCGACGTCCGCGGCCTGACCAAGCGGTACGGGCCTGACACCGTGGTGGATGACGTGTCGTTCACCGTCGAACCGGGACAGGTGACCGGCTTCCTCGGGCCGAACGGAGCCGGCAAGTCCACGATCCTGAAGATGATCACCGGCCTGGCCGCTCCGACGCGAGGCTCGGTGACCATCGGCCGCCGCCGCTACCGCGACCTTCCCGTCCCACTCACCGAGGTGGGTGCGCTGCTCGATGCCGGCGCGGTGCACGGCAGCCGGACGGCGTACCAACAACTGCTGGCGCTCGCTGCGAGCAACGGTCTCGCGCGACACCGGGTCGACGACGTACTGACCCGGGCGGGCATGGAATCCGTCGCCGGGAAGCGGATCGGTGGGTTCTCCCTCGGGATGCGGCAACGACTCGGTATCGCGGCAGCTCTGCTCGGCGAACCGAAGGTGCTGGTCTTCGACGAGCCTGTCAACGGGCTGGATCCCGAGGGCATCCGCTGGGTTCGACGGCTCATGCGCTCACTCGCCGGGGAAGGCCGTGCGGTCCTGTTCTCCAGCCACCTCATGAGCGAGATGGCACAGACCGCCGACCACCTGGTCGTGATCGGACGAGGCCGGCTCATCGCCGATACGACTGTCGACGAGTTCGTGCGGTCCGGTGGCGAGGAAACCGTGCTCGTGCGCACCTCCGACCCGCACTTCTTCGCACCGCGTCTGGTCGAGGCCGGGGGCGCCGTGCGGGACCGGTACGCAACCTCGATGGTCGTCTCCGGCATGACGCCCGACGAGATCGGCGCGCTCGCAGCTCACCACGACATCGTGCTCAGCGAGCTCACGCCGCAACACGCTTCGCTGGAGGACGTCTTCATGGAGATGACCCGCGAGAACATCGACTACCACGGGACAGTGGCGTGAGCGCCGTCGGTGCGCCGAGCAGCGTGAAGTTCACGCATGCGCTTCGTGCGGAATGGATCAAGCTGCGCAGCCTGCGCTCCACATGGCTCACCCTGGTGTGCCTGTTCGTGGTCGGGATCGGGATCAGCCTCTTGGCGACGAGCGCCGCGGGAGCGCAATATTCGGACGCGACCGCGGCGGAGCGGGCGGCGTGGGATCCGACCGGGAGCAGCCTGACGTCATACATCGTCGCCCAACTGATCGTCGGCGTGATCGGCATCCTCGTGGTCACCTCGGAGTACGCCACCGGCGAGATGCAGACGTCCGTGATGACCAGCCCGCGCCGCTACCGTCTGCTGGCGGCCAAGGTGGTGACGGTCACCGCCGTCGCGGCGATCGCCGGCCAGTCGCTGATGTTCGCCGCGTTCGGCGGGGGGCAGGCCGTCCTCGCCGCACACGGCGCGCCCCATGCGACGCTGGGTGATCCCGGCGTGCTCTCCGCCGTCGTGGGCGGAGGGGTCTATCTCACCGCGGTCGCGCTGCTCGCGGTGACGCTCGGCGTGATCACACGAGCGACGGCTGGTGCCCTCGCCATCCTCGTGGGAATCATCTTCGTCATCCCGGGTTTCGCGGGACTGTTTCCCTCGTGGGTCCAGTTCCTGCTGGACTACTGGCCGACCCAGGGTGCGGCCACGGTCATGACCACGATGCCCGACGCCGACTTTCCGTACCCCTGGCTGAACCTCGGCGGGATGTGCCTCGGAGTCGGCACCCTGCTGGTCGCCGCGTTCGTCCTCTTCCGGCGCCGTGACGTGTGATGCGTGGTCAGGTGACGTTGCGCGACATGAGCCGGGGCGCCGGTGCGTCGGTCGCGGCGTTGGCCGCGATGGCGGCTGTCGCCGCGGCCGGTCTCCTGCTTCTCGACGCAGACCGGCTCGGTGGGCTCGCGACGCAGACGGTGGCCGTGCTCGTGCTGGCCGCGGGAGGCTCCGTCGAGATCGAGGCAATCCTGTCCGGGCTTCCGGTCGGCCTGCGAGGGTTCGTCGAGGTGATGCCGCTGGGGGTCTCGCTCGTGGGGGCTCTGGTGCTGGGCGCGCTGCTGGTGCGCGGCGGCAGGGTCGGGCTGCTCGTCCGCGGCGCGACGGCCGTCGCCGTCCTGCTGGCGGGTATCGCTGTGGTGTCGCTGTCCGTGCGCGGAACGATCACCCTGCGGCTGCCCCAGATCGCGCCCACGGCAGCCAGCGGCTCCACCGCTCGCAGCTGTCCGGAAGGGGCGCCCCTGGGTGGCCTGGGTGGCCTGGGTGGCCTGGGTGGCCTGGGCGGCCTGGGCGGCCTGGGCGACGCGGTCGGTGCGTTCGACGTCGGGCTCTCCGTGGCCATCGGACCGACGATGGTGGCGGCGACATGCTGGACAGTCGCTGTCGTCGCGGCGTGCTGGGTGGTGACGCGAGTGCGGTCCGTCGCGCGAGCAGCACGCGCCGCAGCATCGTCCATCGGCGCGCTCACGGTGCTCCTTGTCGCCGGTGCCTGGGTGCTCTGGGGGTCCTCGGCGGGCGGCGGCGTCTTGCTCGGCTCGCCGCTGGCGCTGTCGGCGGCCCTGCTGACCGGGCTCGGCGTGCCCTGGACGCTGCACAGGGAAGAGATCCTCGCCTGTCTGCTCGACGGCACCGGCTCCCTCCTCGGCTCCGGGCTGATCGCCCCGGGCGGTCCGCTGACCTGGGTGGCGCTCGCACTGCTCCTGGGCATCGGGATCGTCGGCGCGCGAGCCGTTCCCCCCACGGGCGGTCCGATGCGCCGGGCACTCGGCGCTGCCGCCGCGCTGGCTCCGGTGATGAGCCTCGTGCTGACCATCCTCGCACTGGCCACCCGGATCTCGGTCGACCTCGGCGTCGCTGTGCGCGGCTTCGTCCAGCCCGTGCTGGACGTGAGTCTTCACACCGACCTGTGGACCGCAGCCGGAACCGGGCTGGTGGCGGGCGCGGTCGCAGGCTTCACCGGCACCCTTCTCGTCACCGGGACGAGAAGCATGGCGTCGGTAGGGTGGCGGGCATGGACCGACCGGGTCAGGCGATGACCAAGGGCAGCACCAGCGAGCGCCTGCTGGTGGTCGACGACGAAGACACGGTTCGCAACCTGCTCTCGGCCGCGCTCCGGTTCGCCAGCTTCCAGGTGGGCTCTGCCGCCACCGCTGCGGAAGCGGTGGCCGCCGCAGCCGAGAATCCTCCCGATCTCGTGCTGCTCGACGTCATGCTTCCGGACCTGGACGGCTTCGAGGTGGTGCGTCAGCTGCGCGAACAGCGTCAGGAGAGCCATGGCGGCCCCGTCCCGGTCCTCTTCCTCACCGCACGGGACCAGCAGATCGACAAGGTCACCGGGCTCTCGCTGGGCGACGACTACGTGACCAAGCCGTTCGACCTGGAGGAGCTCATCGCCCGGATCCGCGCGATCCTCCGCCGCACCACGGGCCGGCAGACCGACCTGCTGACGCTCGGCACACTGACGCTCGACGTGGCGGGCCACCAGCTCACCCGGCAGGGGCAGCCGGTGCGCCTCTCCCCGACCGAGCTCCGGCTGCTGCACTACCTGATGGAGAACGCGGGGCAGGTCGTCTCGAAGGCACAGATCCTCGACCGGGTATGGCGATACGACTTCGGCGGCGACGCCAGCATCGTCGACACCTACATCTCGTACCTGCGGCGCAAGGTCGACGGGGCCGGGCCGAAGCTCATCCACACCGTCCACGGCGTCGGCTACGTGATGCGGGAACCCCGGCCGTGAGGGGCCCTGTCCACCGGTTCTCGCTTCGGACGAGGCTCCTGCTGATCACGGCGGGCCTCCTGCTGACCGGACTGGGCATCATCGGCACGGTCCTGACTGGTCACCTGGAGCGGTACCAGCTCGGTCGGTTGGATGATCAGCTGGGCATGATGGCTTCGATCATCGCGACCGGGCCCGGTACGAGGGCGCCGGACCTCGAGCGCACCGCCGACGCCGCACTCCTCGAACCCGCCCTCGACGTCTTCGGCGATCCCTACCTGGTCCGCCTCGATCGCGACGGCACTCCGCACGGCACGATCCGCTCACCGCAGTTGGACCCGGCGAGCCTGCCGAGCCTCGACGACCTTCGGGCGGTGCCCACGGACGGGTCGGCCACCGACCTGCCCGCCGCTGACCGGTCGGCACGGTGGCGAGTGGTCGCCCAGCCGGCCTCCGGTGGGGACGGAACGGTGATCGCGGCCGCACCGCGCACCGACATCGATGCCACCGTCGCTCAGATCCGCGCGAGCAGTCTGATCAGCGGTCTGGTCCTGCTGGTCACGCTGACGGCCGTCGGCTGGTTCGCGCTCGGACGAGGGCTTCGGCCGCTGCGCCGCGTCGAAACCACTGCGTCGGCCATAGCCGACGGAGACCTCACCCAGCGCGTGCCCGACCTGGCCGTGGCGGGAACGGAGATCGGGCGGCTCGCGCGTTCGCTCAACGCCATGCTCGGTCAGCTGGAGCGAGCGTTCGCCGACCGGGCTGCCTCCGAGGCACGGATGCGAACCTTCGTGGCGGATGTCAGCCACGAGCTTCGCACCCCGCTGTTCGGCATCACGGGCACCGCCGATCTCTACCGGATGGGTGCGCTTCCCGAACGGGCCGACGTCGACGAAGCGATCAGCAGCATCCGCCGGGAGGCAGCTCGGCTGACGGCGCTGACCGAGGACCTGCTGCTGCTCGCGCAGCTCGACGAGGCACCCGACGGACAGCTCGACCGGGCGCCGATGGATCTGCGTACCCTCGCAGGTGACGCGCGGAGCATCCTGCGCGCTCTCGACCCCACCCGCCCGGTCGAGCTCACCGGCCCGGGCGGCAACGGTCCACCAGGGCCGGCTCCCGCCCACGCCGATGAGGCCCGACTGCGCCAGGTCGCTACCAACCTCGTCGGCAACGCCACCGTCCACACCCCGCCAGGAACGCCCGTCCGCCTCGGCGTGGGGACCTTCGACGGCGGAGCGATACTCGAGGTGGCCGACCACGGGCCGGGGATGACCGCCGCACAGGCGGATCGCGTCTTCGAGCGCTTCTACCGCGCCGACCGCTCGCGCAGCCGGTCCGGTGGCGCCAGTGCCGGGCTGGGCCTGGCGATCGCGCGCTCGCTCGCGCGAGCGCACGGCGGAGACATCGAGCTCACCACAGCACTCGGCGAAGGCGCGTGCTTTCGCCTCGTGCTCCCCACGCCGGACCAAGGTCGGCACCCGGGATGAGGACAACGCCGAACTGAGGCGACCAGAGTGGGCCCGGAGGGACTCGAACCCCCGACATCCACGGTGTAAGCGTGGCGCTCTGACCAACTGAGCTACAGGCCCTGGCAGCGCAGGCAAGGATACCGGCCCCGCGACCCGGTTCGGGACGACTCGGGCGGGCGCGCCGTCGACGGGCTCCGGATCAGATCTCTGCGAGCGCCGCCCGGTACGCCTCGAGCTCGCGGCGCTCGCCGCGCGGGTGCACGACCGTCCAGCGGACGATGCCGTCGGCGTCCACGAGGAACGAGCCCCGCAGCGCGTGACCGGACTCCGGGTCGAACACACCGAAGGCGGTCGCGGCGGCCCCGTGCGGCCAGAAGTCGCTGAGCATCTCGAACCCGAAGCCTTCGATCTCCTCCCACGCCTTGAGGGTGAAGACCGGGTCGGTGGAGACGGCCAGCAGACGCACGCCGGCCGCCTCGAAGTCCTCGATGTTGTCCCGGAGCTCGCTCAGCTCGCCCGTGCAGGTACCGGAGAAGGCGAACGGGAAGAAGACCACGAGCACGCTCTCACCGCGCAGGTCGGCGAGGTGGGTGGGCGTGCCGTGCGTGTCCGGCAGCGTGAAGTCCGGTGCCGGGTCGCCGGCACGCAGGACGGGGCTGCTCATCCGGGGCTACCGACCGCGCGGTGCCAGTCGCGTGGCGGACCAGTCGTCGCCCGCGGCGAACGTGCTGGTCGCGTGCAGGCCTGCCGTGGTGGCGGCCTCCATGATCTCGTCGTGGGCCACATGGCCTTCCCGGCGCGGCTTGCGCGTCAGGAGCCAGACCTGGCCTCCGTCGTCGAGCGCGGTCTGGACGTCGACGAGCGTGTCCGTCAGGTCGCCGTCCTCCTTGCGCCACCAGACGATGACCCCGTCGATGACGTCCCCGTAGTCCTCGTCCACGAGCTCGCCGCCGACCAGGCCCTCGAGCGCTTCGCGCAGAGGCTCGTCGACGTCGTCGTCCCACCCGAACTCCTGCACGACCTGACCGGTGGTGAACCCGAATCGCTCGGCCGGGCTTTCCGCCTGCTGTCCCACGTGGACCTACGTTCCTTCCGTCGTCGTCAGGCGCACCCTGCGGTGCGCCTGTGAGCGTCAAGGTAGTGCACGCGGCGCCGTCGTGCGCGCCGGTCCACCGCCCCCACCGGCGCCCTCGACCGAGTCCGGACACATCACCATGACGTAGATCACGGATTCTTGACCGCCGCCTGGTGTCCGGGCTGAGAAAGTCAGGACACAATGAGTAGTGACCACCCCGTGGGTGGACCGCGCCGTCGCGACCCCGGCGACGCGGCCGCCCGTGCACGGGACGCCTGACACGAGCGGTCGCCGGACCACGGCGGCAGCCCGCAGAAGAGAGAGGTTGCTGGTGGCTTCGTACGACGAGACCGGACCGCTGATCGACGGTCTGCTCAGCGCGGTACCGGACATCGACCCGTCGGAGACGTCGGAGTGGATGGAGTCCCTGGACGGGCTGATCGACGACAAGGGCGGCCCACGGGCGCGCTACGTGATGCTCAACCTGATGCGTCGCGCACGCGAGCGCAGCGTGCAGATCCCCACCTCGGTGGCGACCCCGTACGTCAACACCATCGGTGTGCACGAGGAGCCCTACTTCCCCGGCGACGAGGCCATGGAGCGCAAGTACCGCTCCTGGAACCGCTGGAACGCCGCCGTCATGGTGACGCGCGCCCAGCGTCCCGGTCTGTCCGTCGGCGGGCACATCTCCTCCTACGCCTCCGTGGCGACGCTCACCGAGGTCGGCCTGAACCACTTCTTCCGCGGCAAGGACCACGCGGGCGGCGGCGACCAGATCTACTTCCAGGGCCACTCCTCCCCCGGCATGTACGCGCGGGCGTTCCTCGAGGGCCGGCTCAGCGCCGACCAGCTCGACGGGTTCCGGCAGGAGAAGTCGCACCCCGGCGGCGGCCTGCCGTCGTACCCCCACCCGCGGCTCATGCAGGACTTCTGGGAGTTCCCGACGGTCTCCATGGGCCTCGGCCCGGCCTCGGCCATCTACCAGGCCTGGACGAACAAGTATCTCGAGAACCGCGGGATCAAGGACACCAGCCAGCAGGACGTCTGGGCGTTCCTCGGCGACGGCGAGATGGACGAGCCCGAGTCGCGCGGCCTGATCCAGCACGCGGCGCACCAAGGCCTGGACAACCTGACGTTCGTCGTGAACTGCAACCTGCAGCGCCTCGACGGCCCCGTCCGCGGCAACGGCAAGATCATGCAGGAGCTGGAGGCGCAGTTCCGCGGCGCCGGCTGGAACGTCATCAAGGTCGTCTGGGGCCGCGAGTGGGACGCCCTGCTCAACGCGGACAAGGACCGCGCCCTGGTCAACCTCATGAACTCCACGCCGGACGGCGACTTCCAGACCTACCGTGCGGAGTCGGGCGCGTTCATCCGCGAGCACTTCTTCGGCCGCGACCCGCGCACCAAGGCCCTCGTCGAGAACATGACCGACGACGACATCTGGAACATGAAGCGCGGCGGGCACGACTACCGCAAGATCTACGCGGCCTATGCGGCCGCTCGCGCGCACACCGGCCAGCCGACCGTCATCCTCGCCCAGACCGTGAAGGGTTACGCCCTCGGTTCGGGCTTCGCCGGCCGCAACGCCACGCACCAGATGAAGAAGGTCAAGAACACCGACCTCAAGGTGCTGCGCGACACTCTGCACATCCCCCTGACGGACGAGCAGATCGACGCCGAGCCGAACATGCCGCCGTACTACCACCCGGGCATGGACGACGACGCGGTCCAGTACATGCTGGAGCGTCGCCGCCAGCTCGGCGGGTTCGTCCCCGAGCGCCGCTCGAAGGCGAAGCCGATCAAGCTCCCCGAGGCGAAGACGTACGAGCTGCTCAAGAAGGGCTCGGGCACGCAGGAGGTCGCCTCGACCATGGCGTTCGTGCGCCTGCTCAAGGACCTCATCAAGGACAAGGGCATCGGCCCGCGCATCGTGCCGATCATCCCTGACGAGGCACGGACGTTCGGTCTCGACGCGATCTTCCCGAGCGCGAAGATCTTCAACACCGTCGGCCAGAACTACCTCGCGGTGGACCGTGAGCTCATGCTGAGCTACAAGGAGTCCGAGTCCGGGCAGATCATGCACACCGGCATCAACGAGGCAGGTTCCGCGTCTGCCTTCCAGGCGGTCGGCACCTCCTACGCCACGCACGGTGAGCAGATGGTGCCGTTCTACATCTTCTACTCGATGTTCGGCTTCCAGCGCACGGGCGACCAGTTCTGGGCCGCCGGCGACCAGCTCACGCGCGGTTTCATCATCGGCGCGACGGCGGGACGCACCACCCTGACGGGTGAGGGCCTGCAGCACGCGGACGGCCACTCGCCCCTGCTGGCCGGCACCAACACCGCGATGGTCCAGTACGACCCGGTGTACGGCTACGAGATCCGGCACATCGTGCGGGACGGCATCGAGCGGATGTACGGCGACGGCTCCGACGGCCGGGACCAGAACGTCATGTACTACCTCACGGTGTACAACGAGCCGATGGTCCAGCCGGCCGAGCCGGAGGACGTCGACGTCGAGGGCATCCTGCGAGGCATCCACCGCATCTCCGTCGAAGGCGGCGAGGGCCCCCGTGCTCAGCTCCTGGCATCCGGTGTGGGTGTTCCGTGGGCGCTCGAGGCGCAGCAGCTGCTGCGCGACGACTGGGGCGTCTCCGCCGACGTGTGGTCCGTGACGAGCTGGAACGAGCTGCGCCGGGACGCGCTGGCCGCGGAGAAGGACGCCCTGATCGACCCCGCGTCCGAGCCCCGCGTCCCCTACCTGACGCAGAAGCTCGGCGACGCGTCCGGTCCGTTCATCGCCTCCAGCGACTACGACCACCTGGTCCCCGACCAGATCCGGGCATGGGTCCCGGGTGACTACGCGGTGCTCGGTGCCGACGGCTTCGGCTTCTCGGACACCCGCGCGGCAGCCCGTCGACACTTCCTCATCGACGGTCCGTCGATGGTCGTCAAGACGCTCCAGCAGCTCGCCCGCCGCGGTGAGGTGCCTCGCGAGGTCGTCGCCCAGGCGGTCGAGAAGTACCGGCTGACCGACGTCACGGCCGGTACGTCCGGCTCCGCCGGCGGGGACAGCTGACCGCCTGCCCGCACGACGACGGCCCCCGCACCGATGTTCTCGGTGCGGGGGCCGTCGTCGTCCCCGGCTACTACCTCGGCGCGAACGCTCCTCCCTCGGAAGCTAGGTCGGAGATCCGGGCGTCGTGACGTCGGCGCTCTCCGCCGCCTCCACCAGCGCGGTGAGCTCCGCGTGCATCGGCGCCACGGCCTGCGTGTCCGGGTGCTCCGCCAGGGTGGCGAGATGCTGTCGCGCCTCGAAGACGCGTTCCGCCTCGATCGCCGCCAGCACGAGCTGGCGCCCCACCCCGGGCGTCTGCTCGCGCACCCGCCAGTGCCCGATGCCCAGGCCGAGCGCCTCGACGGGCATCCCGGCGTCACGCAGGATCTGCAGGCTCTCGGCGAGGGCCTCGCCCGTCCCTTCGCGTTCCGCCGCCGTGGCGAACCGGCGTGCCGCGCCCTCCGGGTCCTCGAGCACCGAGAGCCGCCCCAGCTCGAGCAGGGGCCGCCACGCCTTGGGATGGCCCGCGAGCTCCTCGGCGAGCGACCACACCGCCAGGTCCGCCGCCTCCTGGCGGTGAACCTCCTCCTCCGGCGCCGTCAACGGATCCTCGACCGTGGGCTCCACCGCCCGGCGCCGGACCAGATCGGCCAGCGCATCGAAAGCACGAGCATCGTTCGGGTCGTCCTGCAGCAGCGCCCGTAGCGCGTCCTCGTGGGCCGTGTCCCCGAACCGGCGGGTCTCCGTCGGTCGCCGCGTCCCCACGCGCGACGTCGAGCGCTGTCGGTGCAGGAGCTGGCGGAGTCGGGGCATCAGAGCCATGTCTCGACCATATCCGCTAGCGGCTCTCGGGGCCGGACAGAGCGTCCGGCGTGCGCTCGTCACCGCTGGTTTGTGCACTCTCCACAACGAGGGGCCTATCCTCGTGGCATGCCGACCTCGACCGTCTCGCGCGACGAGAACGTCCAGCGCGTCCGTGAAGGCCTCGGCCTGCTCACCGCGGCGGCGATGCGCCGCCTCGACGAGGAGGTCGCCTGGTACCGCCAGCTCCCCGCCGAGGACCGCTCCTACGTCGCGCTCGTCGCCCAGACCGGCATCAACGCGTTCGTCACGTGGTTCGCGGACCCCCAGCAGACCCCGCACGGGGTCGGCGAGATGTTCGCCGCCGCACCGCCCGAGCTGACCCGCTCGATCTCCCTGCAGCACACGCTGCAGCTCGTCCGTCTCATGGTCGACGTCGTGGAGTCGCACTCGGACCAGATCGCCTCGCCCGGTTACGAGCGTGAGCTGCGGGAGGCGGTGCTGCGCTACTCCCGGGAGGTCGCCTTCTCCGCGGCGGAGGTCTACGCCCGGGCCGCCGAGGTGCGTGGCGCCTGGGACGCCCGCCTGGAGGCACTGGTCGTCGACGCGATCGTGCGTGGCGACACGGACGACGCCCTGCGTTCCCGCGTCTCGGCGCTCGGGTGGACCGGCCGGGGCCACGCGCTCGTCGTCGTCGGCGAAGCCACGACCGGCCTGGACGACGTCGGCACCGCGGACCTGCGGCGCGCAGCCCGGCGCGCGGCCGGTGACACCCTCGTGGGGATCCATGGCGACCGCCTCGTGCTCGTGCTCGGCGGCGAGGGTGACCTCGTCACGGCGGCGAGCTCCCTGATCGGCCGGTTCGGCCCGGGTCCCGTGGTCTTCGGGCCGGTCGTGGCGAACATCACCGAGGCGCCGTCGTCCGCCCGGTCGGCCCTGGCCGGGCTCGCCGCGGCGCCCGCCTGGCCGCAGGCGCCGCGGCCGGTGCTGGCCGACGACCTGCTGCCGGAACGCGTGCTGACCGGCGACCGCACCGCCCGCCGGATCCTCGTCGCGCAGGCGTACCGCCCCTTGCAGGAGGCCACGGGGTCCGTCCTGGAGACACTGTCGGCCTACCTGGGCACGGGCCGCTCGCTCGAGGCGGCCGCGCGCCGGCTCTACGTGCACCCCAACACGGTCAGGTATCGGCTCCGGAAGGTCTCCGAGATCACCGGCTGGGACCCGCTCGACGCCCGCGAGTCGTTCGTCCTGCAGGTGGCGCTGGCGCTCGGCCAGCTCGGCCCCGAGGACTGAGGCGGCCGACGGCGGTTGAGGATTCCCACAATCGCCCACCGTGAGGTTGGTACGGGTCGCCACGCTCCATGGCGGGTTCCAGGTGGCACCGTGGACTCGTGCTCGCCGTCGTCTGCCCTGGACAGGGCTCTCAGACCCCCGGGATGCTCAGCCCCTGGCTGGAGCTGCCCGGAACCACCGACCTGCTCGACTCGTTCTCCGCGGCCGCGGGCTGCGACCTGACGCTGCACGGCACGACCTCGGACGCGGAGACCATCCGTGACACCGCCGTCGCCCAGCCGCTCATCGTCTCGGCCTCCCTGGCCGCCCTGCGGGCGATCCTGGACGGTCGCCCGGCGACCGACGTCGTGGACGTCACGGCCGGGCACTCGGTCGGTGAGCTGTCCGCCGCCGCCGTGGCCGGCGTGCTGGACGACGCCGGAGCCGTCGGCCTCGTGTCGCACCGCGGTCGGGCCATGGCCGACGCCGCGGCGTCGGCCTCGTCCGGGATGAGCGCCGTCGTCGGCGGCGACCCCGACGAGGTGCTGGCCGCCATCGAGGCCGCGGGGCTCTTCCCCGCGAACGTCAACGGCGGTGGACAGGTCGTCGCTGCCGGTGACGACGAGCGCCTCGCCGCGCTCGCCGAGAACCCTCCTGCCCGCACCCGCGTGATCCCGCTCCCGGTGGCCGGCGCCTTCCACACCCCGTTCATGGACGCGGCGCGCACCTCCTTCGAGAAGGTCGCGACGACGTGGCTCGCCACCGACCCGCGCCTGCCGCTGCTCAGCAACGCCGACGGCAGGGACTACTCCGGGCTCGGTGAGGGGGCCCACGGCCACGGCCGCTCCCCGGACGTCCTCGCACGGCTCACTGCGCAGATCACGGCGCCCGTGCGCTGGGACCGGTGCCAGGAGACGCTCGCGGAGCGGGGCGTCACCGGCATCCTCGAGCTGGCGCCCGGCGGTGTCCTGACGGGCCTGGCCAAGCGGGCGCTCAAGGGCGTCGAGTCGGTGGCCGTGAAGTCGCCCGCGGACGTCGAGGCCGCCCGCGATCTGATCGCTCGCCACTCGGCCGTCGGCGCGGCCGCATGAGCGCGCGCAGGACGCTGCGCCAGGCGGAGCCCGTCCGGTACTCGCGGCTCCTCGCCGTCGCCGCCGAGCGCGGCAGCGAGACGGTCACCAACGACGACGTCGCGGGCCCGATCGACTCGTCCGACGAGTGGATCCGTCAGCGCACCGGCATCGTCACGCGTCGTCGTGCCACCGCCGACGTCGACGTCCTCGACCTCGCAGAGGCCGCGGCCCGCAAGGCGATGGACGCCGCCGGCCTGCGCGGTGCCGACATCGACGCGGTGATCCTGTCGACCATCACGTACTTCCACCAGACACCGTCGGGCGCCGCCGTGCTGGCCGACCGTCTCGGGGCGACGCCGGCCGCGGCCTACGACATCTCGGCGGCCTGCGCGGGGTACGCGTACGGCATCGGGCAGGCGGACGCCCTGGTGCGCTCCGGCGCCGCGCGCAACGTCCTGGTGATCGGCGCGGAGAAGCTCAGCGACATCATCGACCCCACCGACAGGTCGATCTCGTTCCTGCTGGGAGACGGCGCGGGCGCGGCCGTCGTGGGCCCTTCCGACGTGCCGGGCATCGGCCCGACCGTCTGGGGCTCGGACGGCTCGAAGGCGCAGGCGATCCGCCAGACGCACTCCCTGCAGGAGCTGGCGGCCGACGGGACGCTCGGCATGCCGACGCTCCGCCAGGACGGCCAGACCGTCTTCAAGTGGGCCAGCTTCCAGATGGCCCCGATCGCGGCCAAGGCGATGGCCGAGGCGGGCGTCGAACCGGGAGACATCCAGGTGTTCGTGCCCCACCAGGCGAACATGCGGATCATCGACCAGATGGTCAAGCAGCTCAAGCTGCCCGAGTCGGTGGTCGTCGCCCGCGACATCGCCGACTCCGGGAACACCTCGGCAGCGTCGATCCCGCTCGCCACCGAGCGGTTGCTCGCCGAGGGCAGCGCGCGTCCCGGCGACCTCGCGCTGCAGATCGGGTTCGGCGCCGGCCTCGTCTACGCCGCACAGGTGGTCGTGCTCCCGTAGCCACGCCCCGTAGAGTCCGAACCCGGTGGTGCGCGAGAATCGCACTGCCACACCCCGACCCGGTGCCGGACGGCCGGTACCCAGTACAAGGAGATACGCACCTCATGGCTCACACTGCTTCCGAGATCCTCGAAGGCCTCGCCGAGATCGTCGCCGAGGAGACCGGCCTGCCGACCGACGCCGTCGTCGCCGAGAAGTCCTTCACCGACGACCTCGACATCGACTCGCTGTCGATGATGACGATCGTCACCCACGCCGAGGACAAGTTCGGCGTCCGCATCCCGGACGACGAGGTCAAGAACCTCGCGACCGTCGGCGACGCCGTGAAGTACATCGAGGGCGCGCAGGCCTGATCTCTCAGTCCTGAGCGGCGTCCCCACGCCGTCGCCGCGCGGGCGGGCCTCCTCGGCCCCGCCCGCGCGGTCCCCCGCACATCGCACGCACTGAACCTTCAGGAGCTCCACCATGACCGCTGCTGCCTCGCGCGAGGTCGTCGTCACCGGCCTCGGCGCCACCACCCCGCTCGGCGGCGACGTGCCCACCACGTGGTCGGCCGCGCTGGCCGGCACCTCGGGCGCACGGACCATGGACAACGACTGGTCGGAGGAGTACGGCATCCCGGTCACCTTCGCCGCGACCATCCAGGTCAAGCCGGAGGAGGTGCTCCCCCGACCCGAGATCAAGCGCATGGACCCGTCCGCGCAGTACGCGATGATCGCGGCTCGCGAGGCCTGGCAGGACGCCGGCGCCCCGGAGGTCGACGGCGAGCGGCTCGGTGCGGTCGTCTCGTCCGGCATCGGCGGCATCTGGACCACCCTGGACGGCTGGGACACCCTGCGGGACCGGGGCGCACGCCGCGTGCTCCCCATGACGGTGCCCATGCTCATGCCGAACTCGCCGGCCGCCTACGTCTCGCTCGAGCTCGGTGCGCAGGCCGGCGCGCACGCGCTCGTCTCGGCCTGCGCCTCCGGCGCCGAGGCGATCGGGTACGGCATGGACATGATCCGCAACGGCCGCGCCGACGTCGTCGTCTGCGGCGGCACGGAGGCGACCATCCACCCGATGCCGATCGCGGCCTTCGCGGCGTCCCGCACCCTGTCCCTGCGCAACGACGACCCGGCCGGCGCCTCGCGCCCGTACGACGTTGACCGCGACGGCTTCGTCATCGGCGAGGGCGCGGCCGTCGTCGTGCTGGAGAGCGCGGAGCACGCCGCTGCCCGCGGCGCCCGGGTGTACGCGCAGCTCGCCGGAGTGGGCCTCTCGGCCGACGCCTACCACATCACCTCCCCGGACCCCGAGGGCAAGGGGCAGGTCTCGGCCATGCGCCGGGCGCTCGCCGACGCCGGCGCGACCGGGCCCGACGTCGTGCACATCAACGCGCACGCCACCTCCACCAAGGTCGGGGACCTGACCGAGACGCGATCGATCCGTGCCCTGCTCGGATCGGACGCCGACCACGTGCAGCTCTCCGCGACGAAGTCGATGACGGGCCACCTGCTCGGTGGTGCCGGGGCGCTGGAGACGTTGTTCGCGGTCAAGGCCGTGCACGAGCGGCTCGCACCACCGACGATCAACGTCGCGAACCCTGATCCAGAGCTCCAGGTCCCGCTGGTCCGCGACCAGCCGTCGGCGCTGCCCGACGGTGACATCGTGGCGCTCAACAACTCGTTCGGGTTCGGCGGACACAACGTGGCGCTGGCGGTGACGAACGTCTGACCCGCGGAGCAGCCCGAGCGGGTGCAACGGCAGACGGCCCGGCGCGAGAGATTCTCGCACCGGGCCGTCTGCCGTTCTCACCCGACGCGGTGCAGCCAGCGCACGGGGGCGCCCTCACCGGCGTACCGGAAGGGCTCGAGCTCGTCGTCCCACGCGCTGCCCAGGACGAGGTTCATCGCTGCCCGCAACGCGTGCGGGTCGTGGATCGACTCCATCGCGCTGCGCACCCTGTCCTCGGGCACGACCACGTTGCCGTGGACGTCGGTCATCGCGTGGAAGAGACCCAGGTCCGGGGTGTGCGACCACCGGGCACCATCCGCCCCATGGCTGGCATCCTCGGTGACCTCGTAGCGCAGGTGGTCCCACCCGCGCAGGGCGGAGGCCAACGCTGCACCCGTCCCCTGGGTGCCCTGCCACGGATATTCCGCGCGGTAGAGCCCTCGGGCCGCCGGCTGTGGCGACCAGTCGAGCGACACGTCTCCGCCCAGCACGTTGCCCGCCGCCCACTCGAGGTGGGGGCAGAGCGCGCGCGGCGCAGAGTGCACGAACAGCACGCCGCGGGTGATTGCGCCAGCCATCTTGTCCTCCCTGGGTTTCGAGGTCCGTCTTCCCCTACGTCCTCAAGACCCATGAAGTTGCTGGTCAGCGCACTTCTTCGGCGTGTCGCGTTGCGTTCCTCGTCACAGTCTGCCCGAACCCCCACGCCCGTGCGAGAGGAATCCAGACATTTGAGGCACCTCAGAGGCGCTCTCGCAGCTCCCGCATGGCCTTCTTCCGGGTTCCCCGCTCGAGGCGGTCCAGGTAGAGCTTGCCGTCGAGGTGGTCGCACTCGTGCTGCAGGCACCTCGCCATGAGGTCGGTCCCCTCGACCACGACCGGCTCGCCGTCCAGGTCGATCCCCTCGACCCGGGCGTACCACGCACGCTCGGTCGGGTAGTAGAGCCCGGGCACGGAGAGGCAGCCCTCGTCGCCGTCCTGCGTCTCCTCGGAGAGGTCGACGATCCGGGGGTTGAGCACGTAGCCGATCTCGTCGTCGACGTTCCACGAGAACGCCCGCAGGCTCACCCCGATCTGGTTGGCGGCCAGTCCGGCACGGCCCTCGGCGTCCACGGTCTCGAGGAGGTCGTCGACGAGCCCACGGACCCGGTCGTCGATCGTCGTGATCTCGTCGCACGCCGTGCGCAGCACGGGGTCGGGCACCACCCGGATCTCTCGCATCGCCATGGCGGTCATTCTTCCACGTCGAGGCCATGACCTGCGGCATCCAGGCGCCCGACGACGGTACGTCACACCGGCGGGTCGGTGACGTTCCGATAGGCTCACGCCGCGCCCCGTTAGCTCAGCTGGTCAGAGCAGTCGACTCATAATCGATCGGTCGCGGGTTCAAGTCCCGCACGGGGCACCATCCCCCCTGCGGGTATCACCAGGCCGCCGCCCGGCCTCTCTTCGGGTATGGACACCGCACGTTCCGTGCTCGTCCTCGACGACAGCTCCGATCTCGCCGAGATGCTGGAGAGCGCCACCTGGCTGAACCGGCGTCGCATCGACGACGTCCAGGTTCGCCTCCGCGCGCTCACCTCCTCGCCGCGAGCCGGGCCCGACTGCGCACCGAGCTGCGGCGGCTCGGCGCCCTGACCGGCCGAGGTGAGTCCGATGGCAGAGATCTGCCGTGACATCGACGAATGGATCGAGGAGGAGGTCTCCCGCCCCATCGAGGAGTGGGAGGAGCGACAGGAGGAGAGGTGCCGCGAGGAGGAGTGCAACTGGTGGATGCTCTGCCTGAACAAGCTCTTCTGCTGGTTGGTGACGGTGCTGGTCAAGGTGGTGCGCTGGATCGTCGTCACCGTCGGGCGCTGGGTGACCCGCACCGTGTGCACGATCATCGCCATCGTCGTCGACCTGGTCGTGGCGCTCGCGACCGGGCTGTGGGACGTCGCCGTCGGCATCTTCACGTGGGACTGGGAGCGGGTGTGGGACGGCTTCGTCACGGTCCTCGGCGGCGCGCTCGTGGCCGTGCTCGGGCTGCTGCGCGTCGGCCTGCTGCTGGACACGGTCGACTTCGTCCGCGAGGAGATCCAGGAGTCGCGGCTGCGCGATCACGTCCGCGGACTGCTCGCTCGCCGGTTCGCCAGGGATCCCGAGGCCCTCGCAGCGGCACGTCGGGCGACGGGAGTGGACCACGGCGCGTTCGGCCTGCGCCTGCTGGGCCGGGCCACGCGGACCTTCGTCCGGTCCGACCGCTCAGGGCCGGACGGCGGCATACCCGAGCTGGTCCGTTGGCACGAGGATCCGGAGCTCGACATCGACGTCCGGGTGCTGGCCGGCTACGACAGCGAGGGCTTCTGGCGACACGGGCGCCCGCAGGTCGTCGGGGCCGATGAGAGGCAGGTGGACGCCTACCTGCGCGACCGCGGTGGCCGCAGCTTTCGGATCTACCCGATGAGCGAGGGCACCCTGCGGCACAAGACGTCTGTCTGTGCGCGTCGACCCGGTGGGTGCACGCGAGGACCTCCCGACGCCGCACGCCGGGACGGTCTTCGCGTATGCGGGCACTCTCATCGGGCTGAGCGCCCACCTGGACGACGCCACCGGCGTCGACGGCACGCCGTTCCCCGGGAGCTTCACGTCGGGGGTGTCCGTGCGGGACCGCGTCCCCGACCTCGTCTACGAGTACGTCCTCGCGCACGAGCTGGGCCACTACTTCGGTCTGACCCATGTGGGCGGGTACCACCGGATCATGTACACGGCGAACCCCGATGCCGAGACGGCGCCCGTCACGTGGTGGACGCTGCCGTCACTCATCCTCGTCGAGCAGCAGCCCAAGTTCGTGCTCGACGAGGCCAAGGCGGTGTGGGACTACATCGTCGCGGGCTTCCCGACGGAGGCGCTCACGACGCGCGCGCACTGACGCACGTCGTGAGTGCTCGTGTCGCTACTTCTTGAAGGCGTCCCTCACGTTGTCCCCCGCCTGCTTGAAGTTGGCCTTGGACTGGTCCGTCTCGCCCTCCGCCTGCAACTTCTCGTCGTCCGACGCCTTGCCCGCGCCTTCCTTGAGCTTGCCCGCCGCCTCTTCCGCGGCGTGCTTGGCCTTGTCGCCGATACCCATGAGTGGCCTCCTTCGTCGGGCTATCGACGATACGAGCGCCAGCGTGTCGTCGCACCCGGGACATCGGCTGTCCGGCGGCCGCTACCGTGGCCCCATGTTCTCGCGCCGCCGACAGCTCACGCCCGCCGCCCGCCGTGCCGTCCCCGTCCGGGGAGGCGAACGGCACCTGGCAGCGGCCGAGCTGGCCGACGGCGGCCGGGCCGTGGCGACGACGGCGAGCCTGGCGGTCGTCAGCGGCGGCGACGACGCTCTGCTGACGCTGCGGCGCCCGTGGTGCGACGTCGACCGGGCGGCGTTCGACCCGGAGCGGTCGGTGCTGACGGTGGAGTGGGTCGACGCCGAGCCCGACCTGCGCCTGCAGATGACCGACCCGACGGTGACCGACCTTCCCGCCGTCCTGCACGAACGCGTCCTGTGGTCCGTCGTCCTGGCCGAGACCGTGGACGTGCCGGGCGGTCGGGTGAAGGTGGCGGTGCGGCGCCGGCCCGACGGCTCGCTGTTCTCCCAGGCGCTCGCCGAGGAGGGTGTCGACCTCGCCCGGCCGGAGATCGCCCACGTGGTGAACGCCACCGAGTCCAACCTGCGGGGTGCGTGCGGACTACCCCTGTGAACCTGGTATTGTTTTCCCCGGTTCGCCGATCCCGCGTAGCTCAGCTGGCAGAGCATCCGACTGTTAATCGGACGGTCACTGGTTCAAGTCCAGTCGCGGGAGCACCAGAAGAGGCCCTGTCACCGAGTTCGGTGACAGGGCCTCTTTGCCGAGGTTCCTTCCGTAGCGGAATATCGCACCGCCGCCGCACGCTTGCCAGTGACGTGGCCCACAACACCTCCGTCGGACTGCGTTCCGAACGCGGACCGATCCTCCTCGCCCTCATGCTCTCCACAGCGTTGGTCGCGCTGGACGCGACGATCATCGCGACCGCGTCGGCGACCATCGCCAGAGACCTGGGCGGGTTCGAGCAGCTCCCGTGGCTCTTCTCGACCTATCTCCTGGCGCAGGCGGTGGGGACGCCGCTGTCCGGCCGCCTGGCGGACGTCCTCGGCCGCAAGCGCATGATGCTGGCCGGTGTCGCGCTGTTCTTCCTCGGGTCGGTGCTCTGCGGGGCCGCATGGTCGATGGGTGCCCTCATCGCGGGCCGCGTCCTGCAAGGGCTGGGCGCAGGTGCCGTGATGCCGGCGTCGCTGACCATCGCCGCGGACATCTACACGCTCGAGGAGCGCGCCAGAACGCAGGGCTATCTCGCGTCGGTGTGGGCGATCTCGTCGGTCGTCGGCCCGACGCTCGGCGGGGTCTTCTCGGAGTTCGTGAGCTGGCGCTGGATCTTCTTCGTCAACATCCCGCTCTGCGCGTTCGCCGCCTGGATGCTGGTGCGCCGCTACCACGAGTCCCCACGCGAGGGCGCACGGGAGCCCATCGACTACCTCGGTGCGGCCCTGCTGGCGAGCGGCAGCACCTTCCTGCTCCTGGGACTGCTGGAGGGCGGCAGCTCGTGGAGCTGGGACTCCCCCGCGTCCGTGGCGATCTTCGTGGCCGCCGCGGCCCTGCTCGCCGGGTTCGGGCTGCGGGCGCGCCGTGCGCGGCACCCGATCATCGACCTGGGCATCCTGCGACGGCGGGTGGTCGCCGTCCCCACAGCCGTGGCGCTGATGGTCGGCGTCATCGTGCTGGGGCTGGCCACCTACGTCCCGATCTACGCTCAGGGGGTGCTCGGCGTCGGACCCCTGGTGGCCGGCTTCGCCCTCGCGGCGATGATGGTCGGGTGGCCGCTGTCCGCCACCAACGCCGGCAGCCTCTACCTCCGGATCGGGTTCCGGCTGACCGCGATGATCGGTTCGTCCCTCGTGCTCACCGGGCTGGCGCTCGCCCTGCTGCTCGGCGCGTCGAGCACGGTCGTCGCCGTCGCCGGCGTGTGCTTCCTGGTGGGCGTCGGGATGGGCCTCACCGCGGTTCCCACCTTGATCGCCGCCCAGTCGTCGGCGTCCTTCTCCGAGCGCGGCGCCGTGACGGGGACCAACATGTTCGCCCGGTCGCTGGGTTCCGCCGTCGGGGTCGCCGTCTGCGGGGCGATCGTCAACGCCCGCACCACCGCGGGGCCGGACGGCGTCCCGGAGGGTCCCGGACTCCTGTCGGCGATGCACGTCGTGTTCATCATGCTGGCCGTGTGCGCCGTGGTCCTCGTGGCGCTGACCACGCTGATGCCGGTCGACCGGCAGGAGGCGCGCGGACGCCGCGCGGGTGTGGCGGAGGATCCCGCCCCCACCCGCGCGGCATAGCGGCGGTCAGGTGGTCAGTCCGCGTCCCGGGCAGCTCGAGCCGCACCGAGCTCGGAGCTCTCACCAGCCGTGGACAGCTTCCCCGACGCCGACTCGAGGTGTGCCCGCACGAACCAGTGGAACTGCTCCAGGTCGCCCAGGTGCCCGATCAGCATGTCGTTGGTGACGTCGTCGAGCTCCTCGGTCGCCTTGGCGGCCTCGCGATGTGCGGTGATGACGCCCTCGTAGACCTCGTCGAGCGCGCCGAGGTGCTCGATGGTCGTGGCCCTGCCGAGGTGGTAGTCCTCCCAGGTGCGGGACGCGACGAGGGCTCCCGGCGTGCCCACGGGCTCCGCACCGAGCGTCGCGATCCGCTCGGCCGTGGCGTCCGTCATCAGGCGCACCGCGTCGACCTGCGGGTCGAGCATCTCGTGCACCGCGATGAAGTGCGGGCCCACTACGTTCCAGTGGACGTGCTTGAGGGTCAGGTGCAGGTCGGTGAGCGAGTTCAGCCGGTCCTGCAGGATCTCGGCGACCTTCGCACCGGCCTCGGCCGTCAGCGACGGCACGGTATAGGTGGGCACGTGCTTGGCAGCGGACATCAGCAGCTCCTTCTCTCGGGTCCGCCCATCGTGCCCAGGTGTGCTCGCCGCCGCGACCGGGGCGTCACGCGCTGTCGCGCAGCTCGCGACGCTCCTTCTCGATCGCGACGAGGCGTTCGAAGGCGATCCGGTAGGCCTCGGCGTCCGCAGCCGGGTCGAGCCGCTGGACGCGGCTCTTGGCATCCGCGATGCGGCGCGTGAGGCCGAGGTCGATGACCTTGCGGACGACGTCGGCCACGTAGGCCGCGATCACGTTCTCCCGGTCCTCGGGCACGGGAGCCACGGCCAGCTCCGTGACGAGGGGCCCGACGGCGTCGCCAGCCTCTTCGACCACCGACTCGACCCAGCGGCTCCCGCCGAGCCCTCGGCCGGTGCCGACGCCGCCGGCCGCCCGGACGGCTGCGTGCACGGCACGCCACGCGGGCGTGGCGAACGCGTCCTCGTCCAGCCCGTCGAACGTCGCGGGGACGTGCTGGGGATACTGCAGCGCGACGACCAGGGCGAGCCGCTCGATGCGCGCCACCGGGTCGCGCGGGTCCGGTGCCGTCACCAGGGGCGTGACCGGCCCGTCCGTGCCCGACGCCGGCGCCTCGGCGCGCGAGCCCCGGACGTCGCGCTCGTCCCGCCGTCGGCCCGGCGCAGGGCGTCCGGAGACGCTGCCCACCTCTCGGCGGACCTCGTCCGGGTCGAGGCCGATCCACCGGGCGAGAGAGCGGCTGTAGCCGAGCTGCATCGAGCGGTCACGGATACCGGCCACGAGCGGCGCCGCTGCTCGCAGCGCGCCCACCCGGCCCTCGACGGTCTCGAGGTCGTAGGCGTCCAGGGTGGTGCGGATGACGAACTCGAACAGCGGGACACGGCCGTCCACGAGGGACTTGACCGCCTCGGGGCCGCGAGCCATGCGCAGGTCGCAGGGATCCATGCCGCTCGGCTCGACGGCCACGAACGTCTGGGCGTGGAAACGCTGGTCCTCGCCGAACGCCCGCATCGCCGCCTTCTGCCCGGCGGCGTCGCCGTCGAACGTGAAGATGATCTCGCCGCCCAGGGAGGCACCCGAGGCGAGCTGGAGGCCGCCACCGGCGGTGGTGTCCCCCATGAGCCGCCGCACCACCTTGGCGTGGTCGCCGCCGAACGCGGTACCGCAGGTCGCCACGGCCACCTCGACGCCGGACAGGTGGGCCGCCATGACGTCGGTGTACCCCTCCACGATCACCACGCGCTTGGACTGCGCGATCGCACGCTTGGCCAGGTCGATGCCGTACAGGACGTGCGCCTTCTTGTAGAGGCTGGTCTCGGGGGTGTTGAGGTACTTGGGTCCCTGGTCCTCGTCGAACAGCTTGCGTGCGCCGAAGCCGATGACCGCACCGGTGACGTCGCGGATCGGCCAGACGAGCCGGCCGCGGAAGCGGTCGTAGATGCCGCGCTGGCCCTGGCTGACGAGCCCGGAGGCAACGAGCTCCGCCTGGGTGAAGCCGCGGCCCTGCAGGTGGCGCATCAGTGCGTCCCATCCGGTGGGCGCGAAGCCGAGACCGAACGTCTCGGCGTCGTCGCGGCCGAAGCTGCGCTCGGCGAGGAACGCCCGCGCGGCCTGCGCCCCGGGGGCGAAGAGCTGGTCGGCGTAGAACTCCGCGGCGACGCGGTGGGCCTCGATGAGCCGCTGCCGCCGTCCCGGCTCCTCCCGGGGTCCGCGCTGGGCGGCACCGCCGGTTCGCGAGTCCTCGTAGCGCAGCTGCATGCCGACCCGGTCCGCGAGGTGCTCGACGGCGTCGGTGAAGCCCATGCCGTCGATCTTCTGCACGAACGAGATGACGTCGCCGCCCTCGCCGCAGCCGAAGCAGTGCCAGCGGCCGACCCCCGGGCGCACGTGGAACGACGGCGTGCGCTCGTCGTGGAAGGGGCAGAGACCCTTCATCGAGCCGACGCCGGCCGTCTTCAGGGTGACGTACGCCGAGACGATCTCCTCGATCCGCGCGCGCTCGCGAACGGCCTCGACGTCCTCCCGTTTGATCAGCCCAGCCACGCAGGGAGTCTATGCCCGGGAGAGAGCCCCCTCCCGCGCTCGTGCACAACGCCGGGCGTAGGCGGCCGGTGTCGTGCCGAGGACGCGGGCGAAGTCGGCCCCGAGGTGCGCCTGGTCGTAGTAGCCGACCGTTGTCGCCAGCATGGCGAGGTCGGCCGAGGGGTCCGCTGCGAGCGCCTCCGCCGCCACGTGCACCCGGTGGCGCGCCAGCACCCACTTGGGGCTCACGCCGACCCAGTGGGCGAACAGCCGCTGCAGCGTGCGTGGTGTGGTCCCGGCGAGCGTCGCGAGGTCGGGCACGGTGGCGTGCGGGCCGACGGCGCCGCTCACGACCGCGCTCAGCACGTCGGCCACCTGGGCGAGCGCCGCGGCCGACCGCCGGGTGCGCCCGCGCTCCGCGGCGGCGAGCAGCAGGGGCGTCACCGCGGCGACCGCCTCGGCGTCGCGCCCGTCCCGCGCCGCGAGGACGGCTGCTGCTCCCGCGGTGCCGGCCGCCGGTCCGAGCACCCGTTCAGCGGGCAGCACGACGTCGGGCCGGACGGAGTCCGGGTGGTCGACCAGCAGGCGCAGCGCTCCGGGGCGGAGCTTGGTCCCGACGACGGCGCCGCTCCCTCGCAGCGTCCGGTCGAACAGCCCGGAGGGGATGCCGTGTGCGGCGAACACGTCGGCCTCGGCGACGACATTGGCGTGCGGGTGCGGGATGACGGTCTGAGTGAACTCCGCGCCGGGCGGCAGGTCCCAGCGGATCACCCAGTGCCGCTCGACGACGTCGGCCAGGTCGGGTGCCGGCTCCAGCCGGACGAGCTCGAACGCGCGGCGCGCCGCCGCCGGGTCCACGATGCCCGCCTCGCCCCGTGGCCCGGGCACCGGTCGCTCGAACACCTGTCGCATTCTTCCAAGAATGGCACGCACCGCCGACAGCACCATGGGAGCACGACCACCACCAGACCGGGAGGAACCATGGACCTGTCCCCGCTGCACCCCAACCTGACCGTCGCCGACCCCCGTGCCGCCATCGACTTCTACGTCGCCGGCCTCGGCGCCGAGCTCCTCGACGAGATCACCGCCGGCGACGCGATCATCCACTCCGACCTGAGGATCACGACGGCGCGCGGCAGCTCGACGTTCACCGTGGCCGCGGCGTTCCCGGGGGCCGGCACCGTCGCTCCCGAGCCGGACGGCGGCACGACGGCGTCGTTCACGCTGCACGTCGAGGACACCGACGCCGCGCACGACCGCGCCGTCGCGGCGGGCGCCACCAGCGTGCAGCCTCCGGAGGACTGGTTCTCCGGCTTCCGGCAGGCCGCCGTGCGATGCCCGGCCGGGCACCGCTGGTTCCTCGTGACCGTCGCCGACCACGTCACCACCGCGGACATCCAGCGGGCCAGCGACGCGTGGACGGCCGACCAGCAGTCGTGACGTCGTTGCGGCGACGGGCCGGTGCCGCACCGGCGCCGCCCGCGTCCGGATAGGGTGCGGAGAATGCCCACCGCCGCGCAGATCGTGACCTTCGACGACGCACCCGGACCACCCGGCAGCACGCCGTGGGTGGACGGCGCCCTCCTCGAGACCGACGTGGCGATCGCCGACCACGACCCGGCCTGGGCAGACCGCTTCGCGCAGGTCGAGAGCCTGGTCCGCGGGGCGCTGGACTTCCGCGCGCTCGTCGTGGAGCACGTGGGGTCCACCGCGGTGCCGGGCCTGCCGGCCAAGCCGATCATCGACATCGACCTCACGGTCGCCGACTCCACCGACGAGCAGGCGTACGTGCCCGCCCTGACCGCTGCCGGGTTCGTGCTCCGCGTGCGCGAGCCGTGGTGGTACGAGCACCGGTGCCTCCGCCACGACGGCCTGCCGACCAACCTGCACGTCTGGTCCCCGGGGAGCCCGGAGGCGTTCCGGCACCGCCTGTTCCGCGACTGGCTGCGCTCCGCGCCCGAGGACCGCGCCCGCTACGGGCACGCCAAGCTCGCAGCGGCCGAGGCGGCGAACGCGGCCGGAGAGCACGTCATGCAGTACAACGCCCGCAAGCAGCAGGTCGTGCGGGAGATCTACGCGCGCGCCTTCGCCGCGGCAGGGCTCGTCTGACCCGCCGGCCCGGTACGCGGTCAGTCGCCGCGCACCAGCCGCGCGTGCAGCTGCATCGCCGAGACGTCGGTGAGCGAGGCCACCTGGTCGACGACGACGCGCAGCCGGGCGTCGTCGTCGGCCGCCTCGGCCCAGTCGGCCGCGAAGGCCGGCTCCAGCGCCACCGGCGCCCGGTCCGCGATCGCCGTCACCAGGTCGGCGATGATCTCCCGCTGCGCACCGTAGACCGGCTCGGACTCGCGCGGCGCCATCACGTAGGTCACGGCCACGCCCTTGAGCGCGAGGATCTCGTCGGCCGTGTCGTCCGGGACCACCAGCCGGGCGGAGTACCGGGTGAGCGGGCCGTCGCCGTAGACGTCACGCGTCGCGCGCTGCGCCGCGCCGCTGAACCGGCCGATGAGCTGGCTCGTGGCGTCCTTGAGCGCGGCGAGCGACCGCCGTGAGCCGTCGAAGTCGGTCACGAGATGGCCGGTGCCCAGCAGCCGGCACAGGGCGGCGTCGAGCGCCTCGGGGTCGTGCCAGTCGCCGTACCAGGACCGCACGTGCTCCACCACCCGCCGGCGCTCGGACTCGTCGTCCAGCAGGCGCAGGTCCACCCGGCCGCCGACCACGGCGTCCTCGACGTCGTGCACCGAGTAGCTGATGTCGTCGGCCAGGTCCATCACCTGGGCCTCCATGCAGCGCACTCCCCCGCGCGGCGCTCCCTGGCGCAGCCACGCGAACACCGGGGCGTCGTCCGGGTAGACACCGAACTTGTGGGTGGAGCGGCCGTCGGGCCGTGGCGGTCCCTCGCCGAGACGCCACGGGTACTTGACGCTGGCGTCCAGCGAGGCACGCGTGAGGTTCAGACCGCGGGGGGCGCCGTCGTCGGCGATGATCTTCGGCTCGAGGCGGGTCAGGAGCCGCAACGTCTGGGCGTTGCCCTCGAACCCGCCGATGCCGGCCGCGATGTCCGCGAGCGCCCGCTCGCCGTTGTGCCCGAACGGCGGGTGGCCGAGGTCGTGCGTCAGGCAGGCCGTGTCCACGAGGTCGGGGTCGCAGCCCAGCGCGCGGCCCATCTCGCGCCCCACCTGGGCGACCTCGAGGGAGTGGGTCAGGCGCGTCCGTACGAAGTCGTCGCTGCCGGGGGTGAGCACCTGGGTCTTGGCGCCGAGGCGGCGCAGCCCCGAGGAGTGCACCACCCGCGCCCGGTCCCGCTCGAAGGGCGTGCGGTGCTTCGACTTGGCGGGCTCGACCGCCCACCGCTCGGTGTCGGCGTCGGTGTACGACGCCGTACCCTCCTCGCCCGGGGCGGGGCGCGGCCCGGTCCCGACGACGGTCGGGTCGAACGCGTCCTGCGAGAACGTCTGCACGGGGAGCAGCCTACCGAGCACCACCGACGGTGCTCACGGCGTCAGCGCCCGGTAGACGGCGGTACGCAGCTCCTGCTCCCAGGCGGCGTACTGCGGCATATCCGCCGCGCGGGCGGCGGCGAGCTCGGCGTCGACGTCGTAGGGCAGCCGCACGAGCTGCAGGCCGAACGGAGCGGGGTAGACGGTGTCGGGCACGCCCTCGAGGATCGCGTAGGCGGCGCTCGGCTCGTCGAGGGCGTTGCCGACGCTGCCGACGTTGAACAGCGTGCGGCCGCGGTCCGTCTCGACGTAGGCGTCGTGCACGTCGCCGTAGCCCACCATGTCGGGCTCCGGGCCGGGACCGGTGAGCTCGGTGGCGGCGAACATGCCGGCGAACTCCTCCGGCGTGTGGTGGAAGTGCACGCGCGTGTGCACGCTGGCCGCCGAGGCGTGGAACAGGCGGATGCGCCGACCGGACAGCCGCAGGTCGTGGCACAAGGGTCGGCGCCGGATCGCCGCGAGCCGGTCGGCGCCGACCTCGTCGCGCCACCACACCATCTCCGGCGCGCCGTCGTCGGGGATCTGCGGCAGGAAGTCGTCCCAGTTGCCGCGGACGTTGACCTCGCACACCTGCGTGGTGCGGTCGACGACGGCGCGCCCGCGCGGCCCCTTGCCGACGTCGTCGCCCAGGTTGACGATGCGCTCGATCCCGCGTGCCGCGACGTCCGCGAGCACGGTGTCGAGCGCGGTGAGGTTGCCGTGGACGTCGGAGATGATCGCGATCCGCTCGGTGGCCACGCCCGATGCTCCCACAGCCGACGGCTACGCCCGCCCCGTCCTCTCGAGGACGCCGCGCAGGTAGTCGATCTGCGCGGCGTGCTCCAGGGAGTCGACGGCGATGCTCACGAGGCGGGCACCGAGCGTCACCGGCGGGTCCCACGACCGGTCGACCACAGTCTCCAGGTCGACGTCGGCCAGACCGGTGAGCACGTCGAGGGACTCGTTCTGGACGTCCTCGACGTAGCCCAGCAGCAGCTCGGCAGGTGCGCGTACCGCTGCGACGTCGTCCGCGGTGTGGCCGTTGCCGGAGTCCTCCGGGCCGAACGGCAGCGCGAACTTCTCGTCCCACGCGCCCGCGGTCCACACCTGTTCACGCTCGCAGGCTTCGGACACCTGCAGGTCCTGCCCCCGTGCGGCGTGCCAGGCGAGCCACGCGATGGTGTTCGACGCCGGGTCGAGCCGTGCCGTCAGGGCGTGGTCGGACACCCCCTCGACGCCACGGCGCAGCGTGGGCCCGATCCGTGCGTACAGGTCCTCCAGCAGCTGCATGCCGTCCATCAGTCCTCCGTGCTTCCGGGTGGTTCGGCTCGGGGCGGGCCTCAGCGTCGGCGGCGGCCGAGCGCCCACCCGGCGGCGAGCGCGACCGCGATCCCGACGACCTGCCCGCCGAGGATCACCTTGTTCAGGTCGAGCACGGGCTGCCAGCGGGCACCCTCCGGCGAGACGACGTAGACGCCGAGCGGCTTGACCTGGAGACCGAAGCCGCCGCCCCCGCCCCCACCTTCGCCCGACCCTTCGCCGTGGGTCTCGGCGCGGATCTCGCCCTGGGCGTCACCGGAGGCGTCACCCGCGTCGGACCCGTTCGCCGAGTCGTCGCCGGGCTCGTCGGCAGCCCTGGAGCGCGAACCGAGCTGGAAGCTCCGGGACCAGCCGCCGAGGTGGCCGGAGCCCTTCCCCGTGCCGGTCCCCTGCCCGGAGCCGTGGCCTGCGCCCGTGCCGCCGCCACCTCCGGAGCCCGTGCCGATCCCGCCCCAGACCTTGGCGACGGGGATGACGAGGTGGCCCTGATGCTCATAGGGCTCGCCGTACGCGCGGCGCACGGAGAACGAGTCGTCGGCGGCGTCGGTGAGGCGCCCGAGATCCGGGGTGTAGCTGCGCGTGTCATCCGTCATGCGCCCAGGCTATGGCCGCGGTGTGACCACCGCCACAGGCCGGGCCGATGTTCGTCAGCCCTTCACCGACCCGGCCGTCAGACCGCCGACGATGTACTTCTGCAGGAACAGGAACAGCGCGAGGATCGGGATCGTCGAGATGACGGCGCCGGCGGCGAACAACCCCCAGTTGGCCTCGAGCAGGCTGGACACCCACGAGTAGAGGCCGACGGCGAGGGTCCAGTTCGACTCGGACTGCAGCAGCACGCGCGCGATGACGAACTCGCCGAACGTCGCGATGATCGACAGCAGCGCGACGACGGCGAGGATCGGCGTGACCAGCCGCAGGATGATCGTCCAGTAGGTCTGCGCGTGCGTGGCGCCGTCGATCTTCGCGGCCTCGTCCAGCTCGCGCGGGATCGTGTTGAAGAACCCGTACATCAGGAACGTGTTCACGCCCAGCGCCCCGCCCAGGTAGACGCACACGAGCGCCACCTTGGAGTTGAGCCCGAGGGCCGGCACCACCTCTCCGAGGCTGATGAGCAGCAGGAAGATCGCCACGAACGCGAGCATCTGCGGGAACATCTGCACGATCAGCAGCGTCGTGAGCCCGGCCCGGCGGCCCTGGAAGCGGAACCGGCTGAGGGCGTACGCCGCGGCCGCCCCCATCAGCACGGTGCCGATCGAGGTCACCACCGCCACCTGGACCGAGTTGACGAACCAGGACCAGAACGCCGTGCCGGACAGTGCGGCGTAGTTCCCGCCGTCGATCGTGTCGAAGAGCTGGTTGGACCCCGTCAGGGTGCCGCCCTCGGAGAGCGACGCCGAGAGCACGTAGACGATCGGGAACACGGCGTAGACGACGAACACGACGCCGACGACGTGCCGCCAGCCGGTCTCGGCGAACCAGCGTCCGGCGGGCTGCCGACGACGGGACGCCGCCGCCACCGGACGTGCGGCACGGTTCTCGGGGAGCGTGGAGGCGGTCATGTCAGTTGATCTCCTCGAGCGAGCGGGTCCGCTTGAAGGCGATGGCCGAGATCGTCGCGATGATCACGAAGATGACGATGGACAAGGCACTGGCCAGACCGAAGTTCTTGGGCGCGCTGCCGTCCAGCCCGGCCACGGAGTAGACCATCGTGATGAGGATGTCGGTGTGGCCGAGCGGCACGGACGCGTCGTCGAACCGCGGCCCGCCGCCGGTGAGCATGTAGATCAGCGCGAAGTTGTTGAAGTTGAACGCGAAGCTCGAAATGAGCAGCGGCGTGGTGGAGACGAGCAGCAACGGCATCGTCACCGAGCGCCACGTGCGCAGCCGCCCCGCGCCGTCGATCTTCGCCGCCTCCATCACGTCCGTGGGCAGCGACTGCAGCGCCCCCGTGCAGATGAGGAACATGTAGGGGAAGCCGAGCCACAGGTTGACCGCGATGATCGAGAACTTCGCGAGCCAGGGGTCGGTGAGCCACGGGATCGCGGCCCCGCCGAGCAGCACCTGGTTGACGAACCCGAAGCTGCGGTTGAGCAGCCCCGACCACAGCAGCGGGGCGACGAACCCGGGGATCGCGTACGGCAGGATCAGCAGCGTGCGGTAGAGCTTGCGGCCCCGGATCGGGGCGTTGAAGACGGTCGCCAGGAACATCCCGAGCAGGAACGTGGTGGCCACCGAGGCGAACGCGAACACGAAGGTCCACACCACGACCTTGAAGAACGGGCCCGCGTACCGGGAGTCGGAGAACGCGGTGGTGAAGTTGTCGAACCCGACGAACACGCGCCAGCCCACCTGCAGGGTGGTGCCGTCGGCAGCCTCGAACTGCCCGTCGTCGTTCGGGGTGTAGACCGTGCCCGTGACGGTGTCCGTCATGGTGTCGGCAGTCTCGTCGTAGACGAGCGTCGGGGTGAACACGTACCCGGTGCGGGCGTCCTGGGTCCGGACCGAGCCGTCGTTCGGGTCGTCGGAGACGGGCACCCGCAGCGCCGTGACCTCGCTCTGGCGCTCGAGGATCTCCTGGCGGTCCAGGACGTCCCACCCGTCGACGGCGGCGACCTGTCCGTCCGTCACCGTGGCCTCGACGGAGGCGAGCGCGTCGTCCGCGTCGCCCACCGCCGTCGTGCCGTCCGGCCGGACCACGGCGAAACCGAGGTCGTCGCCGTCGCTCACGACGGTCAGCGGCAGGCTGGGCGAGCCCTCGACACGACGTTCGTTCTGCGCCAGCAGCGCGACGACCGCGTCATCCTTGGTCGAGTTGTGACCGTCACCGTAGTTCGTGAAAGCCACCCAGCCGGTGTACGCGATCGTGAAGATCTGGAACGTGAACAGGAAGACCAGGCCGGGCAGCACGTACTTCAGCGGCACGGTGCGCCGGGAGAAGTACACCCAGTTCGCGACGGCGAGCATCGCCACCATCGCGCCGAGCACGATCCACGACTCGGCGACCCACGCCGACCAGACGACGTAGACGCCGAACGCGTCCACGACGGCCATCAGGGCGAGCTTGGCCACGAAGCCGGGGCCGTAGCGCCCGGCCGGGGACTCGTCGCGCCGCGCGGTCCGACGGCGGCGCTCGTCAGGGGGCGGGGTGGCGTCGCCAAACGTCTCGCGGGCGTCGGCGACGTGCTGCAGGTCGGTCATCGGTGGCCTTCCGGGCTGGCGTGCCGGGCCGCGGCGTCACCGCGGCCCGGCACAGGGAGGTCAGGACGTCAGGAGTCGAGCGCGCCCTCGATGTCCGAGATCATCTTGTTCCACGCCTCGGCCGGCTCGGCCTTGCCGGAGATGATGCCGGCCTCGGTCACGCCCCAGAAGGCCCACACCGAACCCATCTCGGGGATGGAGGGCATCGGCACGGCGTCGGCGCCGACCTCGCGGAAGCCCCCGACGATCGGGTCAGACGACGCGGCGTCGGCAGCGGCCGTCAGTGCCGGCGGACGGCCGCCCGCCTCGAAGAGCGCCGTCTGCGCCTCCTCGGTGGACAGGTAGTTGACCAGGAAGTCGTTGGCGAGCAGGGCGTTCTCGCTCTTCGCGCTGACGTAGAAGCCCTGGACGCCGACGAACGGCTGGGCGGGCTCGTCACCGGGAGCCGGGACGGGGTCGATCGCCAGGTCCAGGTCGGAGAACTGCTCCAGCATCCACGGCCCGCCCACGATGAAGGGCGACTCGCCGTTGGCGAACGCCTCGACCGCGATGTCGTAGGTGGTGTCGATGGTCAGGTTGCCGGCTTCGCCCTGGTCGGCGAGCCACTGCGCGTAGGCCTCGCCGTTCTCGCCGCCCATGGCGAGCTCCGGGGCGTAGGAACCGTCGGCGTTCTGCTCGAACACCGGGGCGCCGAACGACGTCTGGAACGGGTAGTACGTGTACGGGTCACCGTTCTCCCCGTCGGACTGGACGAGGAACGGGAACTTCGTCCCCGCGTCCTTGCCGGCGGCGATCGCGTCGTCCCACGTGGCCGGGGCGGAGTCCGCCAGCTCGGTGTTGCGGATCAGGGCGATGTTCTCGATCGCGTACGGCAGGCCGTAGACCTGCTCGTCGGCGGTGAACGCCTGGACGGCGACCTCCTCGAACTCGGCGGCCTTGTCGCCGAGCTCGACGGGTGCCACGACGCCGTTGGTGATGAGCTCGCCGAGCCAGTCGTGCGCTCCGACCGTCACGTCGGGGCCCTCGCCGGTGGGGACCTGCGCGATGAAGTCGGCGCGGATGTCCTCGAACGGCTTGAGGACGAGCTCGACCTCCGCGCCCGTCTCGGCCTCGAAGTCCTCGGCGGCGGCCTCGACGGCAGCCTGCCGGGTCTCGTCGACCCAGACCGTCAGGGCGCCGCCGTCCGCGGCGGTGTCCTCGGCGGCCGACTCCTCGGTGTTCCCCTCGGCTGCCTCACCGGCATCGTCGGTCCCGCCGCACGCCGACAGGGCGAGGGTGGTGACCAGGGCGGAGGCAAGAAGGATGCTCCGTCGCATCGTGGTACTCCCAGCATCAGAAGGATGGCCCGACGGCTTGGACGCCGGTGGGCCCTGCTGGCGGAGAATCTAGGAGGTTCAGTCGCCTTTTGCAAGATCTTGCAATAACATTTCTGCAACACGACGTACGAACTGGCGTCCAGCCGATGGTCGCCCAGGACGAGGGGGTCCGTTGTCACCTACGATCGGCGGCGTGCGAACCCGACTGAGCGACCTGGCCGAGCAGGCCGGCGTCTCCACCGCAACGGTTTCGCGCGTGCTCAACGGCAAGCCAGGCGTCGCCAGCTCGACGCGACAGGCCGTCCTGGCCGCCCTCGACGTCCTCGGGTACGAGCGGCCCACCGCCCTGCGTGGGCGCTCGGCCGGGCTCGTCGGCCTGGTCGTCCCCGAGCTGACGAACCCCGTCTTCCCCGCCTTCGCGCAGGCCGTCGAATCGATCCTGGCGCAACGCGGCTACACGCCGCTGCTGTGCACCCAGGCACCCGGCGGCACCACGGAGGACGAGTACGTCTCCACGCTGGTGGACCACTCCGTCGACGGCATCGTCTTCATCTCCGGTCTGCATGCGGACACCCGGGCGGACCACACCCGCTACGAGCTGCTGCGCGGACAGGGCATCCCCATCGTGCTGGTCAACGGCTACGCCCCGGGGATCGACGCACCGTTCGTCTCCCCCGACGACGTCGCCAGCGTGGACGTCGCGGTCCAGCACCTGGTGACGCTGGGTCACCGCCGGATCGGCCTCGCGATCGGGCCCGAGCGGTACGTCCCGGCCCAGCGCAAGGTGGCCGCGTTCATGGCGGCGCTCGTGCGGCACGGGCTGGCCGACGACGAGGCCGACGCGCGCGGCCACGTCACCAGCACGCTGTACACGCTGGAGGGTGGTCAGGCCGCCGCCGCGGAGCTCCTCGCCTCCGGCCACACGGCCGTCGTCTGCGGCTCGGACCTGATGGCCCTCGGGGTCGTGCGGGCTGCCCGGGCGCGCGGGCTCCGCGTCCCGGAGGACGTCTCGGTCGTCGGGTACGACGACGCTCCGCTCATCGCCTTCACCGACCCGCCGCTGACCACCGTGCGCCAGCCGGTCGAGGCGATGGCCCACGCCGCGGTCAGCGCGCTGCTGACCGAGATCGGCGGCGACCCGGCCCCGCGCACGGAGCTGCTGTTCGCACCGGAGCTGGTGGTGCGCGGATCCACGGGCATCGCCCCCCGCGCCTGATTTGCGCGCACCCAGCCTGCCACGCAGGCTGGTCTGCAAGTGCGACACGCCCGGGCGCGCCCCGCGCCAGCGTTGCAAACCTTGCAGCAAGGAATACACTCGACCGACATACCTACCGCCGACTCATCGAGGACCCTCATGGCCACCACCGAGCCGACCCCTCCGACGCCCGCGCCGCTCACCGCCGACGGCACCGTGCACGTCGGATCCGCCGCAGCCCGCGAATGGTGGCGCGACGCCGTCATCTATCAGGTCTACCCGCGCTCCTTCGCGGACGGCAACGGCGACGGCATCGGTGACATCCCGGGCATCACGTCCCGGCTCGACCACCTGCAGACCCTCGGGGTCGACGCCGTCTGGCTCTCGCCGTTCTACCGGTCCCCGCAGAAGGACGCCGGCTACGACGTCGCCGACTACCGCGACGTCGACCCGCTGTTCGGCACCCTCGCCGACTTCGACGCGATGCTGGCCGGCGCCCACGAGCGCGGCATGCGGGTCATCGTCGACCTGGTCCCGAACCACACCTCGGACCAGCACGTCTGGTTCGCCGAGGCGCTGGCCGCCGAGCCCGGGGCGCCCGCGCGCGACCGCTACATCTTCCGCGACGGCCGCGGGCCGGACGGCTCCGAACCGCCCAACAACTGGCAGTCGATCTTCGGCGGCGCGGCCTGGACGCGCGTCGACGACGGCCAGTGGTACCTGCACCTGTTCGACGCCTCCCAGCCCGACCTGGACTGGAACCACCCCGAGGTCCGCGCGGAGTTCGAGGACGTGCTGCGGTTCTGGCTCGACAAGGGCGTGGACGGGTTCCGCATCGACGTCGCCCACGGCATGGTCAAGGCCGACGGCCTGCCGGACTGGCACGGTCACGTCTCGATGGTCGAGGGCAGCGCCGCCGAGGAGGACCAGCCCGTCGACCCCGGCGCGCCCGAGGACGGCTCCACCGGTGCCGGCAACCAGGGCCCGATGTTCGACCAGGACGGCGTCCACGAGATCTACCGGTCCTGGCACCGCGTGCTCGCCGAGTACGACGGCGACCGCTGCCTCGTGGCCGAGGCATGGGTGGAGCCCCTCTCCCGCCTGGCGCGCTACGTGCGACCGGACGAGATGCACCAGGCGTTCAACTTCTCGTTCCTGACCACCGCGTGGGACGCGGCCGCTCTGCGCCGCGTGATCGCGGCGTCGTACCGTGCCAACGACGAGGTGGGCGCCCCCACGACGTGGGTCCTGTCCAACCACGACGTGGTGCGCCACGCCACCCGCCTCGGGCTGCCGGAGGTGGGCGTGCGCCCGAACGGCGTGTTCGCGACCGACCCGCAGCCCGACGAGGAGCTGGGTCTGCGCCGGGCGCGGGCCGCCTCGCTGCTCATGCTCGGCCTGCCTGGCTCGGCCTACCTCTACCAGGGCGAGGAGCTCGGCCTGCCCGAGCACACGACACTGCCGAACGAGGTGCGCCAGGACCCCGGACACTTCCGCACCGGTGGCGCCGAGGCCGGCCGCGACGGCTGCCGCGTGCCGCTGCCCTGGGAGGCCGACGCCCCCGGGTACGGGTTCGGACCGTCCGGTGAGACCTGGCTCCCCCAGCCCGAGTCCTACGGCCGCTACGCCGCCGACACCCAGTACGGCGTCGACGGCTCGACGTTCGAGCTGTACCGGGCGGCGCTGGCGACGCGGCGCGCCGAAGGGCTCGGGCACGGCGGGCTGACCTGGCTCGAGGCCTGGGCCGACTCCCCCGACGTCGTGGCGTTCGTCGACCGTGGCGTCGCCGTCGTGGCGAACCTGGGATCCGATCCGGTCGCGCTGCCCGAGATCGAGGTGCTCCTTGCCTCCGGCGACCTTGCCGAAGGCATGCTCCCGGCCGACACGACGGTCTGGCTGCGCGTCTGACGCTCCGAGGGTTCGCGCCGAGGTAGTGGGGCGGTCTCGGCGGGGATCAGCCGCCGGAGACGCTCAGCTCGGCCTCGCGCAGCTTCGCCTCGAACTCGGCGTCCAGCTCGCGCGAGTCCAGCCAGCCGTAGGGCAGGTGCGGCTTCTTCGGCGTGCCGGCGCGCCCGCGCGGCCCTTCGGCGTCGGCCCCCGGGTAGCCGAGCGTGAGGTCGAGCGCGTCGAGGAGCGTACGCAGCTCGTCGAGCGTGGACACCATCGCCAGCTCACGGCGGGTCTCGCCGCCGACGGCGTAGCCCTTGAGGTACCAGGCCATGTGCTTGCGCAGGTCGCGCATCGCCTTGGACTCGTCGCCGTCGTAGTAGGAGATCATCAGCTCGCCGTGGCGGTGGATCGTCCCGGCCACCTCGCGCAGACCGGGCCGCACCCGCTGGTCGGAGCCGTTGAAGGCGGCGGCCAGATCGGCGAACAGCCAGGGGCGGCCCTGGCAGCCGCGGCCGACGACGACACCGTCGGCGCCGGTCTCGCGGACCATGCGCAGTGCGTCCTCGGCGGACCAGATGTCACCGTTGCCGAGCACCGGCACCGTGGTCACGGCCTCCTTGAGGCGAGCGACAGCGGACCAGTCCGCCGTCCCGGAGTAGTGCTCCGCCGCCGTGCGGGCGTGCAGCGCGACGGCGGCCACCCCGAGGGACGCGGCCGTCCGGCCGGCGTCGAGGTACGTCAGGTGGTCGTCGTCGATGCCCTTGCGCATCTTGACCGTCACGGGGACGCCGTACGGCTCGGCGGCGTCCACGGCGGCGCGCACGATGTCGCTGAAGAGCTGCTTCTTCCACGGCAGCGCGGAGCCGCCGCCCTTGCGGGTCACCTTGGGGACGGGGCAGCCGAAGTTGAGGTCCACATGGTCCGCGCGGTCCTCGCTCGCGATGATCTTCACGGCGGCGCCGACGGTCGCGGGGTCGACGCCGTAGACCTGCGCCGAGCGCGGCGTCTCGTCGTCGCCGAAGGTGACGATGCGCAGCGCCTCGGTGTTGCGCTCCACGAGCGCCCGGCTCGTGACCATCTCCGCCACGTAGAGCCCCGGGTCGAACCCGGTGGAGCGGCCGGCCTCGCGGCACAGCGTGCGGAAGGCGCGGTTGGTGACGCCGGCCATGGGTGCGAGGACCACGGGCGTGCCGACGGTGATCGGCCCGATCTGCAGCGGGGGCAGCACGCGCGTGCCCGACGACGGAGCCCCGGTCGCGCTGGCGGGCTGCGGCGTCGTCGTGCTGACGGGTTCGAGCGTGGAAGTCACATCCGCCATTGTCGCAAACGTCTCCCGGCGACACCGGGCCGTCAGAGCCTCCCGGATGCGTGACACCGGTCACCGGACGATCGCTCGACGTGCCAGCACCGCGAACCTGTGACACGTTCGGAACATGTCGCGACAAAAACTGTCGTGACGGACGAAGGAGGTCGACATGCCCCTCTGGCTGATTCTGATCCTGATCGGCGTGGTGCTGGTCATTCTCGGTGTTGCGACCGAGATCGGGATGTTCCTGCTCTGGATCGGCGTCGCGGTCCTGGTCGTCAGCCTCGTGCTGGCGCTCATGAGGCGCGCCAAGACCTGATCGTCGTCTTGACGTGCTCCCGCCCGAGTGCGGGAGCAGAACGGGGGCCGTCCACTCGGGACGGCCCCCGTTCGCGTGCTCGGGCGGATCAGCCTCAGACGCCGGGCATCCGCTGGGCGAGGTAGCCCGCGACCTGGTCGAGCGCGACACGCTCCTGGGCCATGGTGTCCCGGTCACGGATCGTGACGGCCTGGTCCTCGAGGGTGTCGAAGTCGACCGTCACGCAGTACGGCGTGCCGATCTCGTCCTGACGGCGATACCGCTTGCCGATCGCCTGGGTGACGTCGTGGTCGACGTTCCAGTGCTGGCGCAGCTCGGCGGCGAGCTTGTCCGCCGTGGGCAGCAGGTCGGCGCTCTTGGACAGCGGCAGCACGGCGGCCTTGACCGGCGCGATGCGCTTGTCGAGACGCAGCACGGTGCGCTTGTCGACGCCGCCCTTGGTGTTGGGGGCCTCGTCCTCGGCGTAGGCCTCGACGAGGAACGCCATGAGCGACCGCGTCAGGCCGGCGGCCGGCTCGATGACGTACGGGAAGTACTTCTCGTTGGTCACCGGGTCGCGGTACATCAGGTCCTTGCCCGAGTGCTTCGCATGCGTGCTGAGGTCGAAGTCGGTGCGGTTCGCGATGCCCTCGAGCTCGCCCCACTCGCTGCCGGTGAACCCGAAGCGGTACTCGATGTCCACGGTGCGGGTCGAGTAGTGCGAGAGCTTGTCCTCGGGGTGCTCGTACAGGCGCAGGTTCTCCGGGTCGATGCCCAGGTCGGTGTACCAGGCCATGCGCGTGTCGATCCAGTACTGGTGCCACTCGGCGTCCGAGCCCGGCTCGACGAAGAACTCCATCTCCATCTGCTCGAACTCGCGCGTGCGGAAGATGAAGTTGCCGGGCGTGATCTCGTTGCGGAACGACTTGCCGATCTGCGCGATGCCGAACGGCGGCTTCTGCCGCGACGCGGCCGCCACGTTGGCGAAATTCACGAAGATGCCCTGCGCCGTCTCGGGGCGCAGGTAGTGGCGGCCCGACTCGTCCTCGACCGGGCCGAGGTACGTCGAGAGCATCATATTGAAGTCGCGCGGCTCGGTCCACTCGCCGCGGGTGCCGCAGTTCGGGCAGGCGATCTCGGCGAGCCCGCCCTCGGGCGCACGGCCCTTGCGCTCGGTGAACTCCTCGATCATCTGGTCCTCGCGGAACCGCTTGTGGCAGCTCAGGCACTCGGTCAGCGGGTCCGTGAACGCTCCCAGGTGGCCGGAGGCCTTCCACACGGGCGTGGGCAGGATGACGGCCGAGTCCAGGCCGACCACGTCGGGCCGCCGGGTCATGGCCTTCCACCACTGCCGCTTGATGTTCTCCTTGAGCTCCACGCCCAGCGGGCCGTAGTCCCACGCGGAGCGGGTCCCGCCGTAGATCTCGCCGGACTGGAAGACGAACCCCCGGCGCTTGGCGAGGGAGACGACGGCGTCGAGCTGGGCGGTCGCGGATGCAGCCACGGATCACTCCTGAGGTCGACCCCGCAGGTGGCTCCTGCGGGGCGGGTGTGCACGGTAGGACGGCGCCTGCGAACGGACGACGGCGCCGGTCTGCCAGCCTACCGGGCGGGGCGGAGCGCAGCCTGCGACCCGACTGCTGACACACCTGATCGAAGAGGGCGCCACCGTGATCGAGCAGGAGTGCGGCTCTCGCGATGTCGAGCACGATCGGGCCGTGGAGGAGCTCACCTCCTTGGCCGCCTTCTACTCGAAGGGATACCTGGACGACGTGCGTGAAGGGTGGGGCGAGTGATCGTCGCCGACGCGAACGTCGTGATCGCCGCAGCCCAACCGGACCACGTCCACCACTCAGGTGCCCGACGCATCGTGCGGGAACACGGACTCGAGCACATCGCGATGCACTCCCTGACCCTCGCCGAGCTCCTCGTCGGCCCGGCCCGCGTGGGTGCTCACGCCTCAGTCCGCGCGAAGCTCGCCGAAGCCGGGTTCGCGCTCTCCCCTCAGGGCGACCCGGCGCCGGAAGCGCTCGCCGTGGTGCGGGCCGAGACGTCGTTGAAGATGCCTGCCGCATGCGTGCTCGCACTCGCCGAGCACCTCGACGTCGCTCTCGCCACCTTCGACCAACGCTTGGCCCGCGAGGCCGGGGCGCGTGGGAGGCACGTCTACGGACTCGAGTCGGGCTACCACGCCTGACACTCGGCGCGCAGCGTGACGAACGCCCCACCCGACCTCTTTGACAGAGGTTCCTGCCAAGGCTGAGAATGGTTCTCATGCCCCGACGCCTCGCGCTGCCCGTCGCAGCCGCCCTGCCCCTCGCTCTCGTCCTGGCCGCCTGCGGCACCGACGGTGTGGGTACCGGAGCCGACGGCACGGGCGACGGGATGCAGGTGCTCGCCTCCTTCTACCCGCTGCAGTACGTGGCCGAGCAGGTCGGCGGCGACCTGGTGAGCGTCGACAACCTCACTCCCCCGGCCGCCGAGCCGCACGACCTCGAGCTCGCGCCCTCCCAGGTGCGCGAGGTCGGTGACGCCGACCTGGTCGTCTTCCAGTCCGGGTTCCAGCCGGCCGTCGACGAGGCCGTCGAGGCCCGCGCCCCCGAGCACGTGGTGGACGCCGCCGAGCTCGTCACGCTGGAGGAGAACCCCGGGTCCGCCGAGCACGCGGACGAGGAATCCGGCGACACCCACGATCACGGCAACACCGACCCGCACTTCTGGCTCGACCCCACCCTGCTGATCCCCGTGGCCGACGAGGTCGCCACCGAGCTCGGTGGCGCTGACCCGGACAACGCCGCCACCTACACGGCCAACGCGGACGCCCTCCAGGCCACGCTCGAGGACCTCGACACGGAGTACGCCGCCGCGCTGGAGCCGTGCCAGGGCGAGACCCTCGTGACGAGCCACGCCGCGTTCGGGTATCTCGCCGAGCGGTACGGGCTGTCCCAGATCGGCATCTCCGCCCTCGACCCGGAGGCCGAGCCGTCCCCGGCCCGCCTGCGCGAGATCGGCGACGTCGTCGCCGACAACGACGTGCGGACCATCTTCACCGAGACCCTCACCAGCCCGAAGGTCGCCGAGACCCTCGCCGACGACCTCGGCGTGACCACCGCCGTCCTGGACCCGCTGGAGGGCCTGTCCACCGACGCCGCGGAGTCCGGGGCGGACTACCTTTCTGTCATGGACAACAACCTCGCCGCCATCACCGAGGGGCTGGGCTGCGCGTGACCTCTCCCGTCATCGATGCCCGTGACGTGCACGTACGCCTCGGCGCGAGCCACGTGCTGCGCGGCGTGGACCTGCGCGTCGACGCCGGCGAGGTCGTCGCCCTCCTGGGCGCCAACGGGTCCGGGAAGTCGACCCTCGTGCGCACCGTGGTCGGCGTCCTGACCCCGTCGCAGGGCGAGGTCAGCATGCTCGGCCATCCGCTCGGCAACGGCGTGCCCTGGCACCGCATCGGCTACGTCCCCCAGCGGGTCAGCGCCGCCGCGGGTGTCCCGTCGACGGCGGCCGAGGTCGTCGCCTCCGGGCTGCTGCACGGCCGCCGTCTCGCCCTGCCCCGCGGCTGGCGGAGCCGGGCGCGCGACGCCCTCGACCAGGTCGGCCTCGCCGACCGCGCCGACGACGCCACCAGCCAGCTCTCCGGCGGGCAGCAGCAGCGCGTCCTCATCGCCCGCGCCCTGGTGCGCGAGCCCGAGGTGCTCGTGCTCGACGAACCCGTCGCGGGCGTCGACCGGCCCAGCCAGGAGGCGTTCGCCGCCACCATGACGCGGCTCGTCGGCAGCGGCCTGACCGTGCTCGTCGTCCTGCACGAGCTCGGTGAGCTCGCCGGTCTCGTCACCCGCGCCGTCGTGCTGCGGCACGGCAAGGTGGTGCACGACGGCGCCCCGCCCCGCCCGCACGGCGCCCACGACGCCACGGGCCACGAGCACGTGCACCCGCACACCTCGGAGCTGCCCGTGCAGACGCCGGAGGTCGGCCTCTCCGACGGCCCCCTCGGTACCGGATCGACGGAGGCGGGCTCGTGAGCGAGATCGGCCTCATGCTCACCGACCCCCTCATGCAGCGGGCGCTCGTCGCAGCCCTGCTCGTCGGCGTGAGCGCGCCCGTGGTCGGCACCTACCTGGTGCAGCGCCGGCTCGCGCTGCTCGGTGACGGCATCGGGCACGTCGCCCTCACCGGCGTGGCGCTCGGCTGGCTCGTCGGGGCGGCCCTCGGCCTGGTGCCGGACGACGTCCTGGCCATCCCGGGCGCCGTCGTGGCCGCCGTCGTCGGCTCCGTCCTCATCGAGGTGGTCCGACGGCGCGGGCGCACCTCGGGCGACCTGGCCCTGGCCATCATGTTCTACGGAGGCATCGCCGGCGGCGTGCTCATCATCGGGATCGCCGGCGGCTCCTCGGGAAACCTCATGGCCTACCTGTTCGGGTCGATCTCGACGGTGACCAGCACCGACCTGATCCTGACCGTGGTGCTGTGCGCCCTCATCCTCCTGGTGGGCGTCGGGCTGCGGCCCGCCCTGTTCTCCGTGAGCCTCGACGAGGAGTTCGCCATCTCCTCCGGCCTACCCGTCTGGGCGCTCAACATGGCCGTCGCCGTGCTGGCGGCCCTCACCGTCACCGTCGCGATGCGCGTCGTCGGGCTGCTGCTCGTCTCCGCGCTCATGATCGTGCCCGTCGCGATCGGCCAGCTCGTCACCCACTCGTTCCGGCGCACCATGGCCGTCGGCTCGGTGATCGGGGTCGTCGTGTGCGTCGTCGGGCTCAGCATCACCTACTGGTACCCGGTCTCCCCAGGTTCCCTCATCGTGGTCCTGGCCATCGCGGTGTACGCGGTCGTGGCAGGCTTGCACCCGCTGCTGGCCCGCCGCCGGCCGGCACGCGACCCGCACCCCGACATCCCCGACGACGTCGAGGTGGGGACCACCAGCGAAGCAGGAGAGTGCGAAAGATGACCCAGCAGCTGCGCATGACCAAGCAGCGAGCCGCCGTCGCCGGCGCGCTGGACGCCACCGACGAGTTCCGCAGCGCCCAGCAGCTGCACGAGCAGCTGCGCGACCGCGGGGACGCCGTCGGCCTCGCCACCGTCTACCGGACACTGCAGGCGCTCGCCGCCGGCGGCGAGGTGGACGTGCTGCGCACCGACGACGGCGAGGCCCTCTACCGTCGCTGCGCGCGGACCGAGCACCACCACCACCTGGTGTGCCGCTCCTGCGGCCGGGCGGTCGAGATCGACGGGCCCACCGTCGAGTCGTGGGCCGCGCAGGTGGGCGCGTCGCAGGGGTTCACGGACATCGAGCACACGGTGGAGCTCTGGGGCACGTGCACCGACTGCCGACCGTCGGCAGGCAGGAAAGTTAGGCCAGGCATACCTCAGTAGGGCATGATGGCGGCATGCTCGCCGCCCTGACCGCCACCGCGACCGACGAGGTCGGGCGCCACGGCGTCTTCACGCTCGAGGGTTTCCCGTTCTGGGCCGTGTACGTCATCGCGTTCTGCATCGTCATGGCTCGCGCCCAGGCGACGTACTGGCTCGGCCGCGGCGTCGCCCGCGGCATGGGCGGCACCCGAGTGGCACGGCTGCTGGCCTCCCCGCGCGCCGTCCAGGTGATCGACCGCATCCACCGCTGGGGGCCGGCGGCGGTGACCGTGTCCTTCCTCACCGTGGGCATCCAGACCGTCGTCAATCTTGCGGCCGGCTACCTGCGCATGCCGCTCGGGCGCTACCTCATGGCACTGACCCTCGGCTGCCTCCTCTGGGCGGCCATCTGGACCACCGTCGGCACCGCCGTGGTCTACGGCGCGATCCTGCTGTTCCTGCTCGACCCGGCAGCCCTCGGGGCTGCCGGTGCGCTCGCGATCGGGCTCACCGCCTGGCTGTTGCGCCGCCGTCGGGCCCGGGCGGGCGCGGCACGCCCCGTCGCCGCTGTCGAGGCGGCGGCCGAGCGGGGCTGACCTCTCACGGGCCGGACGGGTGCGTGAGCACCCCGAGGCCTGTGTCAGACTTAGGCAATGCTTACCTCACCACCGGTCACGTCCTCGGACGCGGCCCGTCAGGTGGGACAGCGGACCCGTCGCAAGATCGCCGCCTGCGCGGTCGCCCTCGGAGTGCTGGCCCTCATCGTGGTCGCGAGCCTCGTGCTCGGCGTCCGCGACGTCTCGCTGCCCGTCGTCTGGGAGGCACTCACCGCCCCCGCAGCCGGCAACGTGGACCACCAGGTCATCATGGGCCAGCGCGTCCCCCGGGCCCTCGTCGGCCTCGCCGCCGGCCTCGCCCTCGGCGTCACCGGAGCCGTCATCCAGGGCGTCACCCGCAACCCGATCGCCGATCCCGGGCTGCTCGGGCTGAACTCCGGAGCCTCGCTCGCCGTCGTCTGCACGGTCTGGCTGCTCGGGCTGACGGCGCCCTCGCAGTTCGTGTGGTTCGCCTTCCTGGGCGCCGCGGCCGCCGCCGCTCTGGTGTTCTCCATCGGCTCCGGACAGCCGGTGAGGCTCGCCCTCGTCGGCGCAACCGTCACCGCGCTGATCACACCGCTCATCACCCTCGTGCTGCTGCGCGACCCGCAGGCCTTCAACCTCTACCGGTTCTGGGCGGTCGGTTCACTGACCGGCCGCGGGCTCGAGACCCTCCTGGTCGTCCTGCCCTTCGTCGCCGCCGGCACCGTGCTCGCCGCAGGGCTGGCACAGCGGCTCAACATGCTCGCCCTCGGCGACGACGTCGCCCGCGGGCTCGGCCAGCGGGTGGGCGTGACCCGGGCCGTGGCCGGACTGACGATCGTGCTCCTGGCCGGCTCCGCGACGGCGCTCGCCGGCCCGATCGCCCTCGTCGGCCTCGCCGTCCCGCACGCCGCCCGGCGCCTCGTCGGCACGGACTACCGCTGGATCCTCGTGCTCTCCGCGCTGCTCGGGCCGGTCATGCTGCTCGGCGCCGACGTCATCGGCCGCCTGCTGCTGCCCGGCACCGAGCTGGAGGCCGGAGTCGTGGCGGCCGCGATCGGCGCCCCGGTCCTGGTCGCGGTGGCACGTGGCCGCAAGGTCGCGGGGGTGTGAGATGACTGTCCTCACCGCGGCCCAGGACGTGCGCAGCCGTCGCCACCGCCGCAGGGTCGCCGTGCTCGCCTCCCTCGCCGTGCTCGTCGTCGTCCTGACCACCTTGGCACTCACCCTCGGCGCCGCCTCCCTCCCACCCGGGCGCGCGCTGCTCGCCCTGCTCGGGATCGGCGACGACGGCGACCTGTTCGTCGTCCAGCGCCTGCGGCTGCCCCGGGTCGCCACCGCCCTGCTCGCCGGCGCCGCGTTCGGCCTCGCTGGCGCGCTCTTCCAGTCGACCCTGCGCAACCCGCTCGCCAGCCCCGACATCCTGGGGATCGCCAGCGGCGCCTCGGTCGGTGCCGTGGCGGTGCTGCTGGGCCTCGGCATGTCGGGCCTGGCCGTCTCGGTAGGGGCGTTCGTCGGGGCGGCCACCATCGCCCTGCTCATCTGGTTCTTCGCCTGGCGCCAGGGCCTGCACTCGATCCGGTTCGTGCTGGTCGGCGTCGGGTTCGCCTACCTGGCCTCCTCCGTGCTGGCGTGGATGCTCGCGAGCGCCGGGGAGCGCGACGCCGCCGCCGCCCTCGTGTGGACCGTCGGGAGCGTCGCGGACGTCCGGGGCGCCGAGCTGGCCGTCCTGGGCGGCGGGTTGGTCGCCCTGACCGTCGCCGCCGCTGTCGTCTCCCGCTGGCAGCACCCGCTCGCTCTCGGGGACGACCATGCGCGCGGCCTGGGCGTGGCCACAGACTCCGCCCGCGTCATCACCCTCCTCGTCGCCGTGGGGCTCGTTGCCCTGGCCACCGCGACCGTCGGGCCGCTCGCGTTCGTCGCGCTGGTCGCACCGGCCATCGCCCGCCGTCTCACCGACGACGGCGGGCCTGCCCTGTCCGTCTCCGTCGCCACCGGTGCCACGCTGGTCCTGGCTGCCGACATCGTCGCCCAGCACGGTCTGCTCGGGGTCGCCGCCCCGACCGGCATCGTCACGGGCATCGTCGGCGCCCCCTACCTGCTGTGGCTGCTCGCCACCCACGAGAGAAGAACTCGCGCATGATCGACATCCCGCACGGCATCGACGTGGCACGCGCCTCCGACGCCCCGAACGGCCCGAGCACCCGAGCCGGCGACCTCTCGGCGCACGGCGTGTCCATCGGGTACGACGGCCACCCGGTCATCGACGAGCTCGACCTCACGCTGCCCCATGGCGTGGTCACGGCGATCGTCGGGCCGAACGCCTGCGGCAAGTCCACGCTCCTGCGTGGGCTGGCACGGCTGCACCCGCTCACCGCCGGTCGCGTGACCCTCGGGGACCGCGACGTGACCGGGATGCCCCGCAAGGAGCTCGCCCGCCTCGTCGGCGTCCTGCCGCAGTCGTCGATCGCCCCTGACGGCGTCCGGGTGGCCGAGCTCGTCTCCCGCGGCCGCTACCCCCATCAAGGCTGGTTCGGGCGGCACAGCAGCGACGACGACGTCGTGGTGCAGCGCTCGCTCGAGGCGACGGGCGTGGCGGACCTCGCCGACCGGCCCGTGGCGGAGCTGTCCGGCGGCCAACGTCAGCGCGTGTGGATCGCGATGGTGCTCGCCCAGGAGACCGACGTGGTGCTCCTGGACGAGCCGACGACGTTCCTCGACGTCACCCACCAGGTGGAGCTGCTCGACCTGCTGCACGACCTCAACCGCGAGCGCGGCACCACGGTGGTGATGGTGCTCCACGAGCTCAACCTCGCCGCCCGCTACGCCGACCACCTGGTCGTGATGAGCGCGGGACGGGTGGTGGCGCAGGGGGCTCCGGCGGAGGTCCTGGACGAGGCCACGGTGCTGTCGGCCTTCGGGCTGGACGCCCGGGTCGTGCCGGACCCGGTCGCCGGCAGCCCGATGATCGTGCCTGTCGGGCGGCACCATCGGCCCGACGGCACGCCGGCTCCGGACGGGTCGACCGAACCGACCTCGTGAGCGACCTCACATCACCGATTGCTCACGAAGCGGTCTCCAGGGTTCCACGTCGTGAGCCAGTGAGGTTAGCCTTGCCTCATTAGCCGTCCCTCGCGCTCCGAGCGCGAGCAACCGAGGAGTACCCGTGCGCCTTCACCGTTCCCTGACCACCGCCGTCGGTCTCGCCGCCGTCGGCGCGCTCGCCCTGTCGGCCTGCGCGTCCGATCCCTCCACCGAGGCGGGCACGACCGAGGCGACGGCGGCGACCGGAGGCGCTACCGACGAGTTCCCCGTCACCATCACCCACGCGCTGGGCGAGACGGTCATCGAGGCCGCGCCCGAGCGGGTCGCGACGTGGGGCTGGGGCTCCACCGAGGCCGCCCTCGCCGTCGGCGTCACCCCCGTCGCGGTCGCCGAGCAGTCCTGGACCGTCGGTGAGGGCGCCCTGCTCCCCTGGGTCGAGCAGGAGTACGACGACCTCGGCGTCGACCACCCCGCCGTCCTCACCGACGCCGAGGGCGGCGCCACGGTCCCCTACGAGGAGTTCGTCGAGGCCGACCCGGACCTCATCCTCGCGCCATACTCGGGCATCACGGCCGAGCAGTACGAGGTGCTGTCGGACATCGCCCCGGTCGTGGCCTACCCCGACACCCCGTGGACCACCCCCTGGGACGAGGTCATCACGACGACGGCCGAGGCCCTGGGCCGCTCCGACGCCGGTGAGCAGGTGCTCGCGGACGTCGACAGCTACATCGGCGACCTGGCCGACGAGCACCCCGAGATCGAGGGCAAGACCTTCGCCGCGATCGTCGACTCCCCCTCCGAGGGACTCGTGTACGTCTACACGCCGGCCGACCCCCGTGTCGGGATCCTCGAGGGCCTCGGCGTCATCTCGGCACCGTCGGTGACCGAGCTCGACACCTCGGACGGCGGGTTCTTCTACACGCTGTCCTACGAGGAGCTGGACAAGCTCGAGTCCGACTTCCTGGTCGCCTACACCTACACCGAGGAGGAGGCCGCCACCTTCGGCGAGGGCGAGGAGCTCCAGGCGATCCCGGCTGTCGCGGCCGGCGACGTGGTCAAGGTCGTCGGCAACGTCGCCGTGTCGTCCGTCTCCCCGCCCACCGCGCTGTCCTACGACTGGGCCGACGGCGTGCCCGCGATCGTCGACCAGCTCGCCGAGATCTACGGCTGACCGACCTCTGACGCCGGCCGGACGAACCCGCCGCACGATCGTCGCCTTCCCGAAGTGGAGCGCCCCCAGGGCGCGTGAACGCGATCGTGCGGCGGGTTCGTCCGGCCGGCGTCGATGTGTCAGGTCGTCGACGCGGCGTCCACCGCTCCCCCGTAGCGACGGTCGCGCCGGGCGTACTCCTCGACCGCACGCCACAGGTGCCGCCGGTCCACGTCCGGCCACGGCTCCGGCAGGAACACCAGCTCCGCGTACGCGGCCTGCCAGATCATGAAGTTGCTGGTGCGCTGCTCGCCGGACGAGCGCAGGAACAGGTCGACGTCCGGCAGGTCCGGCTCGTCCAGGTACTTCTGCACCGTCTTCTCGGTCACCCGGTCCGGGTTGATCCGGCCCGCCGCCGCCTCCCGGGCGATCGCCGCGGCCGCGTCCGCGACCTCCGCGCGGCCGCCGTAGTTGACGCACATCGTCAGCGTGCAGCGGTCGTTCTCACGGGTCATCTCCTCCGCGACCTGCAGCTCCTTGATCACCGAGCCCCACAGCCGCGGACGGCGCCCCGCCCAGCGGATCCGCACGCCCCACGACGACATCTCGTCCCGCCGTCGGCGGATGACGTCGCGGTTGAAGTTCATCAGGAAGCGCACCTCGTCGGGCGAACGCTTCCAGTTCTCGGTGCTGAAGGCATACGCCGAGACGTGCTTGACGCCGATCTGCACCGCGCCCGCGACGACGTCCAGCAGCGACTTCTCGCCCTCCTTGTGACCCTCGACGCGCGGCAGGCCGCGCGCGTTCGCCCACCGCCCGTTGCCGTCCATCACCACGGCGACGTGGTTCGGCACGAACTCGGCCGGGATGGCCGGCGCAGTGGCTCCGGACGGGTGGGGGTACGGCTCGGCGTACTGCTGCGGGGCGCGGGGCATCAGGCCTCTCTCTCGATCATGCGCAACGAGCGCAGGGTGCGCTCGAGGTAGAACTGCGAGTAGGCGGCCACCAGCCCGGCCGCCTCGGAACGGTGCCGCCGGTCCGCAGCGTCGGCCACGGCCCAGTCCCCGGCGAGCAGAGCGGCCAGGAGCGTGAAGGTCTCGGGCGCGGGGGCCGTCGCCCCGGGCGGGCGGCAACGCAGGCACACCGCCCCGCCCTGGGCGACCGCGAACGCGTGGTGCGGGCCCGGCTCGCCGCACCGGGCGCAGTCGGTGAACGACGGCGCCCACCCGGCCACCGACAGCGCCCGCAGCAGGTAGGAGTCCAGCACGAGGCCCGGCGCATGGGCACGGCCGGCCAGGGCGCGCAGCCCGCCGGCCAGCAGCCAGTACTGCTGGACGGCGGGCTCGTGCTCCGCGGCCACGAGTCGGTCCGCGGCCTCGAGCATCGCGGCACCCGCCGTGTACATCCCGTAGTCCGCGCAGATCGCGCCGGCGTACGCGCCGAGCGTCTCGACCTGGGTGACCGAGTCGAGGCTGCGACCGGTGTGCAGCTGGACGTCGACCGCCATGAACGGCTCCAGGCGCGCGCCGAACCGCGACGAGGTGCGCCGCACCCCTCGACCGACCGCCCGCACCTTGCCGTGCTCGCGCGTCAGGAGCGTGATGATGCGGTCGGCCTCACCCAGCTTGTGGGTGCGCAGCACGATCGCGTCGTCTCGGTACAGGGGCACCGTGCCATTGTCCCAGGTGCGGCCGACACCAGACGGCGGTCAGCGACGCTCGGCGCGGTTGACGGCCGAGACGATCGCCTTGAGCGACGCCGTGGTGATGGACGGGTCCACGCCCACGCCCCACAGCACGTCGTCGCCGACGGCGCACTCGACGTAGGCGGCCGCCGAGGCGTCCCCGCCCTCCGACAGGGCGTGCTCGGTGTAGTCCAGCACCCGGACGTCGAGGCCCACGTGGGCGATCGCGTCGACGAACGCCGCGAGCGGCCCGTTCCCGGCGCCCGTCAGCGTGTGCTCCTCGCCCCGGTCGACCACGTCGACCTCGAGCAGCGTGGCGCCGTCCTCCGCCGACGAGGTCCGCGTGCGCCGCAGACGCAGCCTGCCCCAGGGCTCCAGGCCCGACGTCGCGTCGACGGGCAGGTACTCGTCGGAGAAGATCCGCCAGATGTCGGCGCCCGTGACCTCCTTGCCCGCCGTGTCCGTGTGTCGCTGCACGGCGGCCGAGAACTCGATCTGCAGACGCCGCGGCAGCTCCAGGTGGTGCTCGGTCTTGAGCAGGTAGGCGACGCCACCCTTGCCGGACTGGCTGTTGACCCGGATCACGGCCTCGTAGGAGCGGCCCAGGTCCTTGGGATCGATCGGCAGGTAGGGCACGCCCCAGGTGAGGTCGTCGACGTCCTTGCCCTCGGCCTCGGCACGGGCCGCCATGTGGTCGAAACCCTTGTTGATCGCGTCCTGGTGCGAGCCGGAGAACGCCGTGAAGACCAGGTCGCCCACGTACGGGTGCCGTTCGTGGACCGGGAGCTGGTTGCAGTACTCCACCGTCCGGCGGATCGCGTCGATGCCGCCGCCCACGGTGAAGTCGATCTGCGGGTCGATGCCCTGGCCGAACAGGTTCATGCCCAGCGTGACCAGGTCGACGTTGCCGGTGCGCTCGCCGTTGCCGAACAGGCAGCCCTCGATGCGGTCGGCGCCGGCCTGGTAGCCCAGCTCGGCCGCGGCGACCGCGGTGCCGCGGTCGTTGTGCGGGTGCAGCGACAGGACCACGTTCTCGCGGTACTTCAGGTTCCGGCTCATCCACTCGATGGAGTCGGCGTACACGTTGGGCGTGGCCATCTCGACGGTGGCCGGCAGGTTGACGATGACCGGGCGGTCCGCCGTCGGCTCGAGGACGTCAAGCACCTCGTTGGAGATCCGTGCGGCGAACTCGAGCTCGGTACCGGTGTAGGACTCGGGCGAGTACTCGTAGTAGACCGTGGTCTCCGGGACCGTCTCCTCGAGCTTGCGGCACAGCCTGGCGCCCTGCAGCGCGATGTCCACGATGCCGTCCATGTCGGAGCGGAAGACGACCTCCCGCTGCAGGATCGACGTCGAGTTGTAGATGTGCACGATCGCCTGCTTCGCGCCACGGATCGCGTCGTAGGTGCGCTCGATGAGGTGGTCACGGCACTGTGTGAGCACCTGGATCACGACGTCGTCGGGGATCCGGTCCGACTCGATGAGGGTGCGCACGAAGTCGAAGTCGGTCTGGGAGGCCGAGGGGAACCCGACCTCGATCTCCTTGTATCCCATCCGCACGAGCAGCTCGAACATGCGCAGCTTGCGCTCCGCGTCCATGGGCTCGATGAGTGCCTGGTTGCCGTCCCGCAGGTCGACCGCGCACCAGCGCGGCGCCTTCTCGATCCGACGGTCCGGCCACGTGCGGTCCGGCAGCTCCACGGTGATCTGCTCGTGGAACGGTACGTAGCGGTGGTACGGCATCCCCGAGGGGCGCTGCGGGTTGGCGGCGGCGATCCCGGTGGTGTTCGGTTCGGCAGTCTGCATCAGGGGTGTCCTTCGGTGTGGGGCTCACGATCGGCCGGCGCACCACGATCCACCGCGGCGAGGTTCCGGCCTCTTAGTAGGCCTCGCCGCGGCACCGAAGGAGGAGGCTCACCGCGTGCTGCACAGTGCCACCGTACACCGAGCGTGCCGTACGTCACGTCGGTGCCCGCAGACGCCGGAGCGGTCACCGACGGGTCCGCAGCGCCGCGTCCACGGACGGGTCGCCCAGGGCGCCGAGCCAGTCGAGCAGCGCCGGGTACGTCGACGGGTTCGCCGCCACGTGGGGGCGCAGGTGCGGCGCCTCCTGGACGATCTGGGCGAGGTCCGCCAGCGGCGTCGTCGGGTCGAGGGCGCGCTCCGGCGTCCAGCGGGAGCCAGGCACGTCCGCCACGGGCTGGAGCACCTGGGTGTGGTCCGGCCGCTGGACCGGCTGGTCGTCGGCGGCCGACCGCGCGGCCTCGACGGGCGCCATCTGCTGCGTCGCGTCCGTCCCGGCCGCCCAGGTGCCGCGCCAGCGCGAGCCCGCGTCGGCAGCGGGCGCGGCGGACGGCGCGGCGACCGGCTGCTGGACGGCGGTCTGCTCGACGCCGGGCTGCCCGGGGCGTGCCACCTCGCCCAGGGGCACCGCTGACGCCATGGGACCGGGTGTCTGCCACTCGCCGGTCGACGTCCCGTCCCGCACCGGCTCTGCCGGCTCGCCCGACCCGACGAGATTCCGGACCGACGGCGGCACGAGCAGCGCGACGAGCACCATCGCCGGCAGCGCGAGCGCCAGCAGGAGTTCCTCGACGTGGGAGCGGGTGCCGACACCGGCACGCGCCACGATGATCACCAGGCCCAGCACGACGATCACGCAGGCGGCGCCGACGGCGGTGGCGTGCGCCGTGCGCGCGTCACGCACCAGGGCGCGCCGCGCGAGGAACGCCATGACGACCACGACCACGCCGACGATCAGGCGCAGGACGGGCTCCACACCGAAACCGAACCCCGGGATGTCCGCCGTCGCCGCGGCGACGAGTCGCACGATCGCGACGAGCGCGACGAACGCCGCCACGACCATGACCAGGTCGAGCGCACGTACCGCGACACGGATCCACCGGGCCGCGCCGATCTCCTCCGGTTCACCGGCCCGCGTCGCCGCCCGCTGCAGGACCACCGGCACGGCGGACGCTGCGACCACCGGCAGCAGGAGCAGCCCGTAGCGGTCCGCGTGCAGGGACTCGACCCAGCCGTGTCGTGCACCGCCGCCCAGCAGCGCGAGCTCGAGCGCGACCGCGCCGCCGACGGCGAGGAGCACCAGACCCGCCGCGTCGTCCTGGTGGCGCAGGAACGCCCCGGCCGTCAGCCACAGGACCCCGACCACGAGCAGCGCGGCCAGCACGCCCCCCACGACGGCCGGCCAGGGCAGACCGTCCACGACCGAGATCAAGGGCGTCAGCACCGCGGCGGCCGCCACCAGCACCGCCGACACGGTCAGTCCCCGGGACGTCGGCAGTGCGGCGGCCAGCACCGCGCCCGCGATGCCCAGCGCGAGGCCTGCCCCGATCCCCCCGTCGCCCACCGAGAACAGGTCGAGCACGACGTAGAGGAGCGCCACGAGGGCGTAGGGGGCGAGCCCGACGAGACGCGCCCGCGGTGCGGCGACGCCCGACCAGCTCTCCGGCACGAGCCCGGCCCGCCACGCGTACGGAGCGGCGACCGCCAGCAGCGCGACCACCGTCGTGAGCACCACCCACAGCAGGTCGCTCCCCCGGAGCGCCACGTCCCACGGCAGCGGCAGCGCCACGAGGAGCGCGACGGCGGCGATGGCGTCGCGCACGATGTCGCGGGTCGGGACGTCCGCGAACGGAGACCGGGGATGAGCGACGTCGGACATGGGTACTGACTCCCTGCATGAGTGGACGACCGAGGGGACCGGTCGGGTCGTTTCTACCCGACTCGACCCCCTCACGTCAGGTCGGGCGTGTCGGCGCGTCAGATGCCGAGCTGGTAGACACCCCAGTACGCGAGCGTCAGCAGCAGCGACACCGACCCGACGACGACGCACCACAGCACGACGGCTGCCGGTGCTGCGCGGGTCACGACGACGTCGCCACCCGCCCGACGTGCCGAGCGTACGTCGGCGATGCGCTGCAGCAGAACCGCTGCCGCCACCGCGGTGGCGACGCCGAGGAGCCGGACGGTCACCCACCCGCCCTGGACGATCACGTCGTTGCGCTGGTAGTCGAACGCGAGGCGCGCGACGAGCAGCAGGTATGCGGCCAGCGCGCCCGTGGTGGCGACGGACCCTGCTCCGAGCGCCACGAGCGAAGGCCCGACGCCCGGCGCGAAGGGCTGCGCCGGGCCGCCACGGCGCCGTCGGGCCAGCGGGACCACCAGTGCCGCGACGCCCCACGCACCGAGCGGGAGCACCACCAGTCCCGTCCCGCCGAGGACCGCCGCCACGACCACGTCCCCGTTGCCCCACCAGAGCGGCTGGGGCACGGGGGCCGCCAGGAAGAGCTGCTCAGGGGTCGCGCCCGCCACCTGCGGTGCTGCGTCCGCCGTTCCCGGCTGGCCCTGGATCCACGCGGCGAGGTCGGGCACGAAGTCGCGGTGCAGCGGAGCCACGCCGCCCCCGGGCACGCCGTCACGCACACGGATCCCGTGATCGGCACCCGCGTAGTAGCGGACGGTGACGGGTGCGTCCCCAGGCCCGGCGGCGGTGTCGGCCAGGACGATCCGGGCCCCCTGCTCGATGGGCATCGACGGGTCGGCGGCGCCGTACACCACCAGCACCGGCGCCGTCTGGGCCGCGAGCCAGGGTCGCACGTCGAAGTCGGCGTACGTGAAGCCGCCGCCGGGGAACTGCATCCCGACCGCCCGCGGGATCGCGCGGAACACCTGGTCGGGCACACGGGTGTTCCGCAGATAGTTGTCGACGGCGTACGCCGCCTGCTCGCGGGGCGGCACGACGGGTGCCGACGTCAGGACCGTGAACGCGATCGTGGGGTCGTCAGCCTGCAGGACGGGCACGATCCAGGTGCCTTCGGACTCGCCGTACAGCCCGACGCGCGCGGGGTCGACGCCCTCGACGGTACGCAGGAGGTCGACCGAGTGGTGGTAGTCGAGCGCCATGGCCTCGTAGTCGCGGTCACGCAGCGAGTAGGTGTCCATCCGCTTGTCGGGCACGAGAGTGACCACCCCGGCGCTGGCGAGGCTCGCTGCCGTCTCCGCGAAGGCCTCCGCGGCCCGCCCGGTGCCCGCACCGTGGACGAAGACGACGCCCGGCCGTCCCGTCATCAGGTCGCCGTCGCCGTCCAGCGGACGGCGCAGCAGGCCGTCGACAGTCGCACCGTCGAGCTCGATGGTCACCGGGTCGGTGCGGACCTCGTGGTCGCCCACCCCGCCCACCTCACCGGCGGCAGCGTCCACGCCGCCGATCGTCGTGTCCTCGGTCGCCGGCACGACGTGCTCCGTGACCGGTTGCGGGTCCCACTGCGGTCCCGCGACGGCACCCGCGACGGCCAGGCCGACCAGCAGCGCTGCGCTCGTCGCGATCGTCCGGAACACCACCCGTCGGATGCTACTCGCCGGAACCGCGCGGCGGGCGGTCGACGCCCGCGGGCGCGGTCAGAAGCCCATGCGTTGCAGCTGCTTCGGGTCCCGCTGCCAGTCCTTGGCGACCTTGACGTGCAGGTCGAGGTAGATGCGCGTGCCGAGCAGCTTCTCGATGCCCTCGCGTGCGACGGTCCCGACCTCGCGCAGCCGCGAACCACCACGCCCGATGATGATGCCCTTCTGGCTCTGCCGCTCCACGAACAGCGTGACGCGCACGTCCAGCAGCGGCCGCCGGCCGGCCTTCTCGTCCCCGCTGCCCTCGCGCTCCACGATCTCCTCGACCGAGACGGCCAGGGAGTGCGGCAGCTCGTCCCGGACTCCCTCGAGGGCGGCCTCGCGCACCAGCTCGGCGATCATGACCTCCTCGGGCTCGTCCGTGAGCTCGCCGTCCGGGTACAGGTCCGGGCCCTCCGGCAGGTGCGCGCCCAGCACCTCGGTGAGCTCGTCCACCTGGAACCCGCCCTTGGCGGACACCGGCACGATCGCCGACCAGTCGAGCTCCATCGACCGGGCGAGCTGGTCGACCGCCATCAGGTGCTCGGCCAGCCGGCCCCGGTCCACCAGGTCCGCCTTGGTCACGACGGCGACCACCGGCACCGGACTGCGCCCCTGCATCAGCGGAGCGAGCTTGCTCGCGATGTACTTGTCACCCGGGCCGATCTTCTGGTCCGCCGGGAGGCAGAAAGCCACGACGTCGACCTCGCTGAGCGTGTCCTGGACCAGGGTGTTGAGCCGCTCGCCCAGCAGGGTGCGTGGCCGGTGCAGGCCCGGGGTGTCGACCAGCACCAGCTGGAAGTCCTCGCGGTGCACGATGCCGCGGATGGTGTGTCGCGTCGTCTGCGGCCGCGCCGACATGATCGCGACCTTCTCCCCGACCAACGCGTTGGTGAGGGTCGACTTGCCGACGTTGGGCCGGCCGACCAGGCAGGCGAAACCTGACCGGTGGGGGATCTCGTGCGTCATGCGGGGACGTCCTTCTGATCGTGCGGCACGACGTCGTCGTCCGCTGCTTCGGGTGTGCTCCTGCGCACCAGGATGCTGGCGACCTGCTTGCGGCGCCCCTCGACGCGCTCGGCCTCGAGGCGCAGCGCGCCGACGTCGGCGCACGCGCCGGCGAGCGGCACCTTGCCGAGCGCCTTGGCGAGCAGGCCGCCGGCGGTGTCGACGTCGTCGTCGTCGAGCCGCAGGTCGAACAGCTCGCCGAGCTCGTCGACCGGCAGCCGCGCGGGCACGCGCCACAGCCCGTCGCCGAGGTCCTCCGGCTCCGGCTCGGGCGCCGTGTCGTGCTCGTCGGTGAGCTCGCCGACGAGCTCCTCGATGATGTCCTCGACCGTGACCAGGCCCGCCACCCCGCCGTACTCGTCGACGACGATCGCGATGTGCGAGCGCCGCGCCTGCATGTCCCGCAGCAGGTCGTCGGCCGGCTTCGACTCGGGGACGAACACCGGCGCACGGACGTGGTCGATGACCGGGCTGTCCTCGGCGGACGGGTCGGCGTCCAGCAGCCGGGCCACGTCCTTGAGGTAGACGACGCCGACCAGGTCGTCCACGGTCCGGCCCACGACGGGGACCCGGGAGAAGCCGGACCGCAGGAACAGGCGCATCGCCTTGCGCAGCGACGTGTCCTCGCTCGTCGTGACCATGTCGGGGCGGGGCACCATGACCTCGCGCGCCAGCGTGCCGCCGAGCTCCAGGGCGGAGCGGAGCAGCTCGCGCTCCTCGGCCTCGATGGCCTCGTTCTCCCGCACCCTGTCGGCCATGTCGCGCAGCTCGTCGGTCTCGGGGGCGGGCGCCTCGCCGGGTGCGCGTCGCCGCGGGACCCAGTCCACGGCCCGGTGGACTGCGGCGAGCGGGCCGCCCAGCGTGATGAGGGCCCGCGCCGGGTGGTGGTGCGCCCACGTCCGCGGGCTGAACCGCAGCAGCAGCACCCCGGCGGCGAGCCCGGCGACGGCGACGCCCAGGAGCGCCTCCCACCACCCGTCGAACCAGTCGGCCAGGAGCAGTGCGAAAGAGCCCACGGCGACGGCCTCCGCGAGGACCCCGACCAGACCCAGGGACACCGGGACGCCCGGGTCGGCAGCCAGCTGCTGCGCACGCCGGATCCGGCGGGTGCGTGCGGGAGCCGCCGGACCGTCGTCGTCCCCGGCGAGCGCCTCGGCGAGAGCGTCAGCCAGCGACGCGCGCGTCACCCGCTGCACCGCCGTCCGCCCCGCGCTGAGCAGCGCCGAGAGCATCAGCGCGACGACGAGCGTCATCCACAGGACGACGTCGGGAGCATCCACCGCGCCCGTCACCGCCCGGCGAGGAAGGTGAGCAGGAGGCGTCGCTGCAGCGCGAACATCTCCTTCTCCTCCTCGGGCTCGGCGTGGTCGTAGCCGAGGAGGTGCAGGATGCCGTGCGTGGTGAGCAGCAGCAGCTCCTCCACCGTCGAGTGGCCCGCCGCCTTGGCCTGCTGCGCCGCCACGTCCGGGCACAGGACGATGTCGCCGAGCGTCCCCGGCGGTGCCTCCTCGCCCTGGCGGCCGGGGCGCAGCTCGTCCATCGGGAAGGAGAGCACGTCGGTGGGGCCGGGCTCGTCCATCCACTGCACGTGCAGGTCCGTCATCGTGGCCGTGTCCACGAACAGGACGGACAGCTCGCTGGCCGGGTGCACGTGCAGGCTGTCGAGAGCGAAGCGGGCCAGCGCCGCGAACTCCGCCTCGTCGACCTCGTGGCCCGACTCGTTGTTGACCTCGATGCTCACCGGCGTCCCCCTCGGTCGTTCCGGCTCCCCCGGCCGGCGCCGTCGCCGCGGGGCCGCGTGGTGTCCCACCGCGCGTAGGCGTCGATGATGTCGCTCACGAGCCGGTGCCGCACGACGTCGGAGCTCGTCAGACGGCAGAACTCCACGTCGTCGACGCCGGTGAGGATGTCCTCCACGACCCGTAGGCCCGACGTCGTGCCACCCGGCAGGTCCACCTGCGTGGCGTCACCGGTGATGACCATCGTGGAGCCGAACCCGAGCCGGGTGAGGAACATCTTCATCTGCTCCGCAGAGGTGTTCTGCGCCTCGTCGAGGACGATGAACGAGTCGTTGAGCGAGCGGCCCCGCATGTACGCGAGCGGCGCGACCTCGATCGTGGAGGAATCGATGAGCTTGGGGATCGAGTCGGGGTCGACCATGTCGTGCAGCGCGTCGTACAGCGGCCGCAGGTACGGGTCGATCTTCTCGCTGAGCGACCCGGGCAGGTATCCGAGCTTCTCGCCCGCCTCCACGGCGGGGCGCGTCAGGATGATCCGGTTGACCTGCTTGGCCTGCAGGGCCTGGACCGCCTTGGCCATCGCCAGGTACGTCTTGCCGGTCCCGGCAGGGCCGATGCCGAACGTGATGGTGTTCGCGTCGATGGCTTCGACGTAGCGCTTCTGCCCGACGGTCTTGGGCCGGATCGTGCGGCCCCGGCTGGACAGGATGTCGAAGGTCAGGACCTCGGAGGGGAGCTGGACGGTCTTGGCCGTGAGCATCGCCACGGACCGCGAGACGACGTCCGGGGTGAGCGGCGTCCCGGACTCGACGACCTCGACGAGCTCGTCCAGCAGCCGGGAGACGATCGCGACCTCGGCGGCCGGGCCGTGCACGGAGATCTCGTTGCCCCGGGCGTGCACGTCGACGCCGGGGAACCCGTCCTCGACCGCGCGGAGCACGGAGTCGCGGCTGCCCAGCAGGGCGACCATCGGTACGTGGGCCGGGACGACGACGCGGTGCTCGGCGGTGTACCCGGCAGGTTGCTGGCCCGGGGGCCGATCGGAGGCGGCAGAGGTCGACATGCTCAGGCGGGGCTCCATCCGAGCTGGGTCCCGGCGATGACGTGCCCGTGCACGTGGAAGACGCTCTGGCCCGCTCGCGGGCCGGAGTTGAAGATGAACCGGTACTGCCCGTCGGCGAGGTCGTGCGCCACGGTGTCGGCGACCTCGACCACCTCGGCGAGCAAGCCGGGGTCCGCCGCGGCGAGCACGGAGACGTCACCGTGGTGCTCCTTGGGCACGACGAGCACGTGCACAGGAGCCTGCGGGTCGATGTCGCGGAACGCGATCACGCGTTCGGTGGTCTCGACGACGTCGGCTGGCAGCTCGCCCGCGACGATCCTGCAGAACAGGCACTCGGGATCAGTGGTGTCGGTCATACCGTCCACGCTACCGCCACCGGCCCAGACGTTCGCTCAGGAGTGCGACGGCGACGGGTCCGGCCGTCGAGGTGCGCAGCACGTGCGGGCCGAGGCGTGCCGCGGTCGCGCCCGCCGCGACGAGCGACGCGAGCTCGGCCTCACCGATCCCGCCCTCCGGCCCCACGACCACGAGCAGCTCGGGCGCGACGGCCCCGGAGGCCCGCTCGGCGGCCGCGGGCAGCGCGACGTCCGCGAGCGCCGTCGTCGCCTCCTCGTGGAGGACGACGACGGTACCCCCGGCGGCCGCGACCTCACGGGTGCGCGCCGCGAGCTGCTTGGTCGTGACGTGCTCGGACACCGCGGGCAGGTGCGCCCGGCGCGCCTGCTTCACGGCGGAGCGCACGGTCGACTCCCAGCGCGCCCGGGACTTCGCGGCCCGGGCGCCTCGCCAGACGACGACGGACCGGTCCGCCTGCCACGGCACGACGGCGTCGGCCCCGACCTCCACGGCCGCCTCGACCGCGAGCTGGTCGCGGTCGCCCTTGGCGAGCGCCTGGACGAGCGTGAGGACGACGCCGGGTGCCGGCTCGGTGGCACGCTCGGCCACCCGCAGGCGGACGTCGGTACCGTCGACCGACTCGACGACGCCGCGCAACCGGGTCCCGCCGCCGTCGACCACGTCGAGGGTCTCGCCGGGTCCGCGGCGCTGCACGACTCCGGCGTGGCGGCCCTCGTCACCGCCCAGGACGTAGACCTCGCCCGGTGCGACCCTGCTCAGGTCGTCCGCCGAGAGGAAGACGGGCGCGCTCACCTCAGCGGCCGCTCAGCTTGTCCTTGAGGCGGGAGAACACACCCGGGTGCGCCGCGACGAGCCGTGGCTCGGGCCGCTCCTCACCGCGCAGGCCGGCGAGCTGGTGCAGCAGCGCAGACTGCTCCTCGCTCAGCTCCGTGGGCACCTGCACCTCGACGTGGATGTTCAGGTCGCCCCGGCCGTTGCCGTGCAGGTGCCCGACGCCGAGACCCTTGAGGGTGATGATCTGGCCCGGCTGGGTGCCCGGGCGCAGGTCGATCTCCTCGGCACCGTCGAGGGTGTCGAGCTCGAGGACCGTCCCGAGCGCCGCCGCCGTCATGGGCACGGGCAGGGTGCAGTGCAGGTCGTCGCCGCGGCGGACGAAGACGTCGTGCGCCCGCTCGCGGATCTCGACGTACAGGTCGCCGGCGGGACCGCCGCCCGGGCCGACCTCCCCCTGGGACGTCAGCTTGATCCGCGTGCCGGTGTCGACGCCGGCCGGGACGTTGACCGTCAGGCTGCGGCGCGAGCGCACGCGACCGTCGCCGGAGCACTCGGCGCACGGCTCGGGGATGACCGTGCCGAAGCCCTGGCAGGCGGCGCACGGCGCCGTGGTCATGACCTGCCCGAGGAAGGACCGGGCCACGCGCTGGACGTTGCCGCGGCCGTGACACACCTCGCAGGTGCGCACGTCGGTGCCGGGCCGGCAGCCGTTGCCGCCACAGGTGCCGCAGACGACGGCCGTGTCGACCTGGAGCTCACGCTTGGCGCCGAACGTGGCCTCGACGAGGTCGATGTCCATGCGTACCAGCGCGTCCTGGCCGCGGCGCGCGCGCGGTACCGGGCCGGAGGCCTGGCCACCGCCGAAGAACGTCTCGAAGATGTCCTGGAAGCCAAAGCCCTGGCCAAAGCCGCCGCCGGCGCCCCCGCCCGGCGCGGTCGGGTCCACGCCGAGGTCGTACTGCTCGCGCTTCTCGCGGTTCGACAGCACCTCGTACGCGCGGGCGACGTCCTTGAACTTCTCCTCGCCGGCAGCCCCGGCGACGTCCGGGTGCAGCTCGCGAGCGAGCTTGCGGTATGCCTTCTTGATCTGCTCGGGAGAGGCGTCGCGCTCGACGCCCAGGATCTCGTAGTAGTCGGTCACAGTTCTCTCTTCGGTGACGTACGCGGTCTGGTCAGGGTTTCCGCGTGGCTCAGCTCGGCAGCACGCGGGAGAGGTAGCGGGCCACGGCGTGCACCGAGGCGATCGTGCCGGGATAGTCCATGCGGGTCGGGCCGATCGAGCCGAGGGACGCGACGGGGTCGCCGCCCGACCCGTAGTCGGAGACGACGACGGATGCCTCGGTGAGGCCGTCCAGCCGGTTCTCGTGACCGATCCGCACACCGACGCCGTCGCTCGACATCTCGGTGAGCAGCCCCAGCAGGATGACCTGCTCCTCGAGCGCCTCCAGCACAGGGCTCAGCCCTTGCTCGAAGGTCGCCTCGGAGCGGGCGAGGTTCGCCGTGCCCGCGAGCACGATCCGTTCCTCGTTCTCCTGGCCGAGGGTGTCGACCACCAGGTCGGCCACGGCACCGGCGACACCCGCCAGGTCCGGGCCGACGGCCTCCACCACGGCGGCGAACGCCACGGGGAGGTCCGCGAGCCGTTTGCCGGCCGCCGCGGCGTTGAACCGGGCGCGCAGCTCGGCCAGCGTCGCCTCGGCCAGCGGGCTCCCGCCGTCGGAGGTGCCGGGCAGCTCGCAGAAGCGCTGCTCGACCCGGCCCGTGTCCGTGATGACGACGACGAGCAGGCGTCCCTCCCCCACGGGGACGATCTCGAGGTGGCGCAGGCCCGACCGCCGCAGCGACGGGTACTGCACCACGGCGACCTGCCCGGTGAGCTGGGCGATCAGCCGCCCGGCCCGCACGAGGACGTCGTCGAGGTCGACGGCCTCGGACAGGAACGTCTCGATGGCGCGCTTCTGCGGGATCGTCAGGGGCCGCACCTCGGCGAGGCGGTCGACGAAGAGCCGGTAGCCGGCGTCGGTGGGCACGCGCCCGGCCGACGTGTGCGGCTGGGCGATGTAGCCCTCCTCCTCGAGCGCCGCCATGTCGTTGCGGATCGTGGCGGGCGAGACACCCAGGCGGTGGCGCTCCGTCAGCACGCGCGAGCCCACGGGCTCCCGCGTCGTGACGTAGTCCTCCACGATGGCGCGCAGCACCTCGAGACGACGTTCCTCGCTCACTCTCCTGCGCCTCCCTCCGCCGAGCACCCTGGCGTTCGTGCGTGGCCGTACCTTTAGCACTCTCGATCGTTGAGTGCCATCCTACGCGTCCCGACGGACAGAACCACGAGTGCCGCCCACCGGCCCGGTGAGGTACCTCAGACCGCTCGAGGGCCTTGCGGTGCGCCGAGAACCGGGCACCTGCCCGATCCACGCGCCTGCCTCACCCGTCGAGGCTGGTCGATGACGGGTCACCCGGCCCGGCACGACAGTCACGGAGGCGATCATGCACCCGATCGAGCACCACACCCTCTACCGCCGCCAGGAGTCCGAGCTCGCCCGACGTGCCGAGCAGGTGCGTCAGGCACGCGAGCGCCGCACCGCAGAGCCGGAGCGCGCCACGGGGCGACGGAAGCCTCGGGCGGACCGTCACCGCCTCACGCTGCTGTGGCGCCGCACGGCGTGAGCACCACCGTGCCCCCCGGTCCGGGGCGACCACGCCGCCACCTGGCACGATGACCAGGTGAGCCTCGAACCCTCTCCGCTGGTGGGCCGCGCCGACCAGCTCGGCACGCTGCGCGGCACCCTGTCGTCGGCCCGGCACGGCCAGGGCGACACGGTGCTGCTGTCGGGCGAGGCGGGGATCGGCAAGACCCGCCTGGTCACCGAGCTGCTCGCCGCCGTCGGCGACGACGTCCTCGTCGTGCGCGGACAGTGCGCCGACTCGGGCTCCGGCCCGGTCCCCTACGCGGGCGTCGAAGGCGTGCTGCGCGAGGTCGTCGCCGCCCTGGGGCCCGCCGACGCCCTCGCCGCCGCCGGCCCGGCCGCGGACGCGCTCGGCGCCGTCCTGCCCGGGCTCGTCGACGTCCGCCCCGACGTCGGCACCGGGCGCGCACCCGACGTGCTGGCCGACCTCCTCACGACGCTCGCCACCGAGCGGCCGGTCCTCGTCGTCGTCGAGGACCTGCACTGGTCCGACGACGTCACCCGCGCCGTCGTGTCCCGCCTGGCCCGCGCGGCACGCACCACCGCCCTGTGCCTGGTGGCCACCTACCGCAGCGACGACGTCGGCCGCCGGCACCCGCTGCGCACCACCCTCGCCGAGCTGGACCGGGCGCGGCTCGTCACCCGGGTCGAGGTCCCGCGCCTCGGTGCGGCCGAGGTCGCCGAGCTCGCCCGGACGGTGCCCGACGGCGGCAGCCCCGTCGCGCTCGACACCACCGCCCTGGCGGATCTCGTCGAACGCTCCGAGGGTGTGCCCTTCTACGTCGAGGAGCTCGCCCGCTGCCTCGACGCGGAGATGCCGACCTCCCTGCGCGACGTGCTGCTGCTGCGCTACTCCCAGCTCTCGGCCGGGGCGCAGGAGTTCTGCCGACTCGTCGCGGCCGCCGGCGCACGGGCCACCCACGACGTCCTCGCCGGCGTGCTGGGCGACGACGCGCTCGCCGCCGCCGAGCCTGCCGCACGCGAGGCCGTGGACGCCCTCGTGCTGCTCGCCGAGCCGGACGGCTACCGGTTCCGCCACGCGCTCATGCAGGAGGCCGTCGACGCGGAGCTCCTGCCGACCGAGCGCCGTCGCCTGCACACCGGGTACGCGCAGACGCTCGCGAGCGGCCCCCGGACCGTGCCTCGGCTCGCCGAGATCGCGGACCACTGGTGGCGGGCCCGGGTCCCCGGCAAGGCGCTCGCCGCCGCGGTCACCGCCCACGCGGCCGCCGGGCACGACGCCGCGGTCTCCACGGCGGCGGCACTCGGCGAACGAGCCCTGGAGCTCTGGGAGCTCGTCGAGGACGCCGAGGCCGTCACCGGCACCACCCACCACGAACTGCTGCTGCGGGTCGCCGACACGCAGCAGCTCGCGACCCGTGCCGACCGCGCACTGACGCTCGGCCGTCAGGCGCTCGTCGAGTGGCCGGCCCGCGACCCTGGCGGACGTGCACAGGCCCTCGGCCAGGTGGCCCTGTACTCGCTGCGCACCGGCGACCCCGCCGGCCAGGACCTGCTGTCCGAGGCGCTCGAGATCGCCCCTGCCGACGACGCGGACACCCGGCTGTGGCTGCTGCGCGCGCAGGCACGCACCGCGATGCTCGCCGGCCGGGCCGACGAGGCGATCGACGCCGCGACGCGCGGTCTCGAGGTGGCGACGGCGTCGGGCGACGCGGTCACCGCGTCGATCCTGCACAACACCCGCGCCGTGGCCCGGATCAACACCGGCGACCTGGTCGCGGTCGACGAGCTCGTGGCGGCCCGCGACCTGGCCGGGGACGACTGGCACGCCGTCAGTCGGTACTTCACGAACGGTTCGGACGCCTTCATCCAGCTCGGCCGGTACGCCGACGCGCTCCGGCTCGCGGCGGAGGGCGCCGACCGTGCCCGCCGCAGAGGTGCGGGCATGGTCAGCCGCACCATGCTCGAGGGGAACGTGGCCGAGGCCCTCGTCATGATGGGCCGGTGGAGCGAGGCCGACGCCTGGTACGAGCAGGCCACGACCCAGGTCGAGCCCAGCACGTTCGCCGTGTACCTCGCCGAACGGTGGACGTGGCTGACCCTGTGGCGCGGTGACGTCGACGGGGCGTTGGCGATGGCCCCCCGCCACCGTCCGGTGTGGATGCGCCACGAGCGCATCGAGACGCAGGTCCGCTACCGGATCCGCACCACGCTGGCCGAGCTGGCCCTCGTGCGCGACGACCTCGACGACGCACTGGACCTCGTCGGCATCGTCACCGACCACCACGATGGCGCCATCCCGTACGCCCTCTCGTTGCTCGGGGTGGCCGGACGAGTGCTGGCCCGCGCCCGCGACGAGGGCCGGGACGTCGACGTCGTGCCCTATCGCGACGCACTGGAGCGGTGCGCCGTGTGGCCCACCCACCCGGTGTGGGAGGCGGTGTTCGACGCCGAGCTCGGCGAGGGGCCCTGGTCGGCCGTCGCTGACCTCGGCCCCGACGACGGCGCGCCGGCTCATCTACGGCCCTACGCCCTGTGGCGCGACGGCCGCGCACGGCTCGACGGCGGCGACACGGCGGGGGCCCGCGGCCTCCTGACCGCCGCCGTCGAGGCGGCCGAGGCGATCGGTGCAGGCTACGTGCGGGACCGGGCCCTCGCCCTGCTCGACGACGCAGGGCCCGCCGTCCCTCGACGTGCGCCGCGTCAGGGCTCCCGGTCCGGCCTCGGCGGCCTGACCGACCGCGAGCGCCAGGTGCTCGGCCTCGTCGCGGAAGGGCTGACCAACGGCGAGATCGCCGAGCGGCTGTACATCTCGCGCAAGACGGCGTCGGTGCACGTCTCGGCGATCCTGCGCAAGCTCGGTGTCGCCTCCCGCACGGAGGCGGCCGTCGTCGCCCGCACCGACTCTCACAGGGACTCGCACACCGCGAAGTAGGGCCGCCTGCCGTCCAGGAGTGCCCGCGGGCCACTTCGCCACCACCGGAGGCACTACTTGACGGTGACGGGGTGTCGGTCACCGCCGCGGCCGCGACCGCTGCCTAGGCTCGCCTGCGTGCACGACCGCTACGGATCCGACGTCCTCGCCACCGCCTCGACCCGCGTGGCGGGCACCCCCGACGGGTCGGCGCACCATCGCCGACGACCCGCGTCACGACCCCAGGCAGCCGAGCCCGGCCTGGTGGTCGAGGAGGTGCAGACCGGCTGGGTGGGCGCCGTCGTCCGCGTGGAGAAGTCCGGCGGGATGCACCTGGTGGTGCTCGAGGACCGGCGCGGCAAGACCCGCTCGTTCCCCCTGGGGCCGGGATTCTGGGTCGACGGGCAGCCGGTCGAGCTCACCGCGCCCGTGACGTCGCGGGCACCCGCCCCACCGGCCCGGACCGCCTCCGGGTCGGTCGCCGTCCACGGCGCGCGGGCACGGGTCGCCCGCGGCTCACGCATCTGGGTGGAGGGCAAGCACGACGCGGAGCTCGTCGAGAAGGTCTGGGGCGACGACCTGCGCGTCGAGGGCGTGGTCGTGGAGATGCTCGACGGGGTGGACAACCTGGCCGACGCCCTGGCGGAGTTCGGCCCCTCCCCGGAGCGCCGTGTCGGGGTGCTGGTCGACCACCTGGTGCCCGGCGCGAAGGAGCAGCGGCTGGCGGACGCCGCGCTACGCACCGTCCGCCCTGGCACGGTGCTCGTCCTGGGACACCCCTACGTCGACGTCTGGCAGGCGGTGCGCCCGGCACGGGTCGGGCTGCCGGCGTGGCCGGCGATCGACCGCGGCACCGAGTGGAAGATCGGCATCCTGCGCGAGCTCGGCTGGCCGGCGTCGGGCCCCGCGGACGTCGGCCGGGCGTGGCAGCGGATCCTCGCCTCGGTCCGGGACTTCCGAGACCTCGACCCGGCCCTGCTGGGCCGGGTCGAGGAGCTCATCGACTTCGTGACGGCGTGATCACAGCATCCCGTCACGCCGGGCGTAGTGGTTGACCTTCTCGGAGATCGACACCACGGCCAGGTAGAACTCGAGCGTGATGCGGGCGATCGCGAGATAGACCAGCGCGATGATCCAGCCGAAGAGCAGGAACCCGATGCCCGCCCACACGCTGTTGCTGAACGCCGCCACGAGCGCGACCAGCCAGCCGAGCGCGATGAGCACCGTCACGATGACGTAGACGATCTTGACGACCTTGGGCGTCACGTAGCTCATGAACGAGTAGTCGAACAGCGCCCCGAAGAATCCCTTGGTGTCGTTGCGGGCCACGTCCGCCGCCGACGACGCCGCACCGGCATAGAACGGGGGGTCGCCCGCGGGCGGCTCGCCGACCGGCCGCTCGCCGATCGGCTGCTGGTACGGCTGGGCCGGCTGCTGGTGAGGCTCCTGGTGGTACGGCTGGTGGGGCGGCTGACCCGGCGGCGGCTGCTGGCCGTACGGGTCCTCCGGCTCTCCGGGGGGCCTCGGCGTGTTCTCGCTCATCGTTCCTCCTCATAGGTGGGCCAGCACCACTCTCGGCCCGCCGGACAGGGCACGCCACCGGTGCGTCCGGTTCGTCCGACATCTGGGAAGCCGCACCGCCCTCTGCCAGGATGGATGCATGACCCACAACCCGCCGCCTCCCGACCAGCACTACGGGCCTCGGCCGCTCTCGCAGCCCGACGAGCGGACCTGGGCGATCCTCGCCCACATCGGCCCCCTGCTGGTGGCGGCGATGACCGGCGGGACGCTCGGACTCCTGGCCCCGTTGATCATCTGGCTCGTGCTCCGCGACCGCAGCGCCTTCGTCGCCGACCAGGCCAAGGAGGCGCTGAACTTCCAGATCACGCTGCTCATCGCGGTCATCGTCGGCTGGGTCACCACCATGATCCTCGTCGGCTGGCTCGTCCTCGTCGCGGCCTGGATCACCGGCCTGGTGCTCGCGATCATCGCGGCGATCACCGTGAACCGCTACGAGCTCTACCGCTACCCGATCATCCTTCGCCTGGTGAAGTGACCGGGTGAAATCTTGTCGCGGCCGTGGAGGCCCGCACCACCAGCCCTGCGCGACCGATAGGTTCGCCCGGGTGCGCCCGGCGCCAGAGAGCGCCATCCGACGATGGAGAGGAATCAGATGACCGAGCAGTCACCCGACCCGAACGCAGGTCAGGACCCCCAGCAGCCGCCCCAGCAGCCCTACGGCCAGCAGCCGCCCCAGCAGCCCTACGGCCAGCAGCCGGGCGGCCCCGTCTCGCCGTCGGACGAGCGCACCTGGTCGATCGTCGCGCACGCCGGCGGCATCCTCGTCGGCTTCGTCGCACCGCTCGTCGTCTGGCTGATCTTCAAGGACCGCAGCCAGCGCCTGAACGACCAGGGCAAGGAGGCGCTGAACTTCCAGCTCACGCTCCTGCTCGCCTACGTCGTCGGGTCGGTCCTGACGATCATCCTCATCGGCGGACTCATCCTCTTCGCGGCCTGGGTCTGCGCCATCATCTTCGGGATCCTCGGAGCGATGGCCGCCTCGCGCGACGAGCTGTACCGCTACCCGTTCAAGATCACGTTCATCAAGTGACGCGGATCCCGGCGCCCGGCGGCATGCCGCCGGGCGCCGGGATCAGGCGGTCAGCTCCCGCACCACGGAGTCGGCGAGCAGCCGTCCCCGCCGCGTGAGCACCGCGCGCCCCTTCACGGCGGCCGTACCGTCCAGCAGTTCCCGGGCCACGAGCCCCGCGACGGCGCGGCGGCCGTCGGCGTCCAGGACTGCGAGGTCGAGCCCCTCAGCCAGCCGGACGCCGAGCATCACCCGCTCGAGGTGCGCCTCCTGCGTGGCCAGCAGCTCGCGTCCAGCACCCGGTGACCTGCCCGCCTCGAGCGCCGCGGCGTAGCGCCGCGGGTGCTTGACGTTCCACCAGCGCACACCGGAGCGACCACCGTCCGCGGCGCCGCCGTCGGCCCTCGAGCGTGCCCCGACGTAGGAGTGCGCACCCGGGCCGATCCCCCACCAGTCGTCCCCGCGCCAGTACGCGAGGTTGTGCCGACAGGCGTGCTCGGACCCCCGCGCCCAGTTGCTGACCTCGTACCAGGCGAGCCCGGCGGCGGTGAGCAGGTCGTCCGCGATCTCGTACTTGGTGGCCTGGTCGTCCTCGTCCGGCAGCCGGACCTCGCCACGACGCACCTGGGCGGCCATCTTCGTGCCGGGCTCGACGACGAGCGCGTACGCGGAGACGTGGTCGACACCGGTAGCCAGCGCAGCCTCCACCGACGCCCGCCAGTCGGCGGCGGACTCCCCCGGCGTGCCGTAGATCAGGTCGAGCGAGACGTCCAGACCCGCCTCCCGGGCCCAGCGCACGACGTCGGGGATGCGGTCGGGGTCGTGGGTGCGCTCGAGGGTGGCCAGCACGTGCGGCACCGCGGACTGCATCCCGAAGGAGACCCGGGTGAACCCGGCCTCGGCGAGCAACGCCAGCGACTCCGGGGTCACCGAGTCGGGGTTGGCCTCCGTGGAGACCTCCGCGCCGGGCGCCAGTCCCCAGGCGTCACGCACGCCGGTCAGCACCCTGGCGAGGTCGGTGGCCGGCAGGATGGTAGGCGTCCCGCCCCCGAAGAACACGGTCGAGACCGGCCGGTCACCCAGGCCTGCGTCGTCCAGCACCCGGGCGGCCAGGTCGACCTCCCGGAGCGCCGTCGTCGCGTACGCGAGCTGCGACGCCCCACCGCCCAGCTCCGAGGCGGTGTAGGTGTTGAAGTCGCAGTAGCCGCACCGCACCGAGCAGAACGGCACGTGGACGTACACGCCGAACCGCGCGCCGTCGTCCGTCGCCGGCCCGGCCACGAAGGAGGGCAGGGCCCCGTCCGCCGGGACGGCCTCGCCGTCGGGAAGAGCGGGCACGCTACTTCTTCTTGTCCTTCGTCTCCTTGCCGCCGGCGCCGTCGGAGGACAGCGCGGCGATGAAGGCGTCCTTCGGGACCTCGACGGACCCGATGTTCTTCATGCGCTTCTTGCCCTCCTTCTGCTTCTCGAGCAGCTTGCGCTTGCGCGAGATGTCGCCGCCGTAGCACTTGGCGAGCACGTCCTTGCGGATCGCGCGCACCGTCTCGCGGGCGATGACGCGGGCGCCGACGGCCGCCTGGATGGGCACCTCGAACTGCTGACGCGGGATGATCTCCTTGAGCTTGGCGGTCATCTTCACGCCGTACTCGTAGGCCGCGTCCTTGTGCACGATGGCGCTGAACGCGTCGACCTGGTCGCCCTGCAGCAGGATGTCCACCTTGACGAGGTCCGCGGCCTGGTCGCTGACGGGCTCGTAGTCCAGGGAGGCGTATCCCCGCGTGCGGGACTTCAGGGCGTCGAAGAAGTCGAAGACGATCTCGGCCAGGGGCAGCATGTAGCGCAGCTCGACGCGGTCCTCGGACAGGTAGTCCATGCCCTGCATGGTGCCGCGACGGTCGGTGCACAGACCCATCACGGTGCCCACGAACTCGCTGGGGACCAGCACCGTGGCCTTGACCACCGGCTCGCGGACCTCCTTGATCTTGCCGCCCGGGAACTCCGACGGGTTGGTCACCTTGACCTCGGTGCCGTCCTCCATCGTCACGTCGTAGACGACGTTCGGGGCGGTCGAGATGAGGTCCAGGTCGAACTCTCGCTCCAGACGCTCGCGCACGATCTCGAGGTGCAGCAGCCCGAGGAACCCGACACGGAACCCGAAGCCGAGCGCGACGGACGTCTCGGGCTCGTAGTTCAACGCCGCGTCGTTGAGCTTGAGCTTGTCGAGGGCGTCGCGCAACGTCGGGTAGTCGGAACCGTCGACCGGGTACAGCCCGGAGAACACCATCGGCTTGGGCTCGGCGTACCCGCCGAGCGCCTCGGTGGCCGGCTTGTTGGCCGTGGTGACCGTGTCACCCACCTTCGACTGGCGGACATCCTTCACACCGGTGATGAGGTAGCCCACCTCGCCGACGCCGAGGCCGTTGGTCTTGATCGGCTCCGGAGCGAGGACCCCGATCTCCAGCAGCTCGTGCGTCGCCCGGGTCGACATCATCTGGATGCGCTCGCGCGGGTTGAGGTCGCCGTCGATCGCGCGGACGTACGTCACCACACCCCGGTAGGTGTCGTAGACGGAGTCGAAGATCATCGCACGTGCCGGCGCGTCCGGGTCGCCCACGGGCGCGGGGACACGCTCGACGATGCGGTCCAGCAGCGGCTCGACGCCCTCGCCCGTCTTGCCCGAGACCTTGAGGACGTCCGCGGGGTCGCCGCCCACGAGGTGGGCGAGCTCCTCGGCGTACTTCTCCGGCTGCGCGGCCGGCAGGTCGATCTTGTTGAGGACCGGGATGATCTCCAGGTCGTTCTCCATCGCCAGGTACAGGTTGGCGAGGGTCTGCGCCTCGATCCCCTGGGCGGCGTCGACCAGGAGCACGGCTCCCTCGCACGCGGCGAGCGACCGGGAGACCTCGTAGGTGAAGTCGACGTGGCCCGGCGTGTCGATCATGTTCAGCGCGTAGGGCGTCAACGGCTCGTCGGCCGTGCTGCCGGCCATCGCCCACGGCATCCGCACGGCCTGGGACTTGATCGTGATGCCGCGCTCGCGCTCGATGTCCATCCGGTCGAGGTACTGGGCGCGCGCGTCGCGCGGCTGTACCACACCGGTGAGCTGCAGCATGCGGTCCGCGAGCGTCGACTTGCCGTGGTCGATGTGCGCGATGATGCAGAAGTTGCGGATCAGCTCGGGCGCCGTGGCGTTGGGCTGGATGCGCTCGCTCAGCGCGGGGGACGGGATGGGCAACGCGTCTCGCTCCGTCGGGTCGGGGCCGGTGGGGATGGGCCTGGTCATTGTCCCATGCCGCCGACGGTCCGGATGGCAGCACCTCGACGGCCCCTGGCAGGCCGAGACCTTCATCTCGGACGCGCCGCCCTCTAGCGTGACGTCATGATCACGGCCGCACCTGTCGTCGACCCCCGCTCCGGTCGCCGCCCCGACGCCGCGGACGATCTCGACCACCTGGCGTTGCTGGGCGGCCTGCAGCAGGCCTTCGCCGTGGACGTCGAGAGCGCGGACCCGGACGCCCGCGTCCCGGCGTGCGGACGCTGGCGAGTCCGGAACCTCGTCACCCACCTCGGGCGCATCCACCACTGGGCCGCAGGCCAGGCCCGTCGCGTGCAGGAGACACCGCTCGGCCGCGGCCCGTTCGACCTCGCGCCGTTCTACGCGGAGCAGGCGGCCGAGGTCCGCGAGGCCCTCGCGACGCTCGGCCCTGACGCCAGGTCGTGGACCCTGCTCGGCAACGGTCCCGCCTCGTTCTGGCGACGCCGGCAGGCGCACGAGACGCTCGTGCACCTGCACGACCTGCGGGCCGCGCGCCAAGGTTCCGCCATCGCCGTCGGGCACGAGGCACCGATCGACGTCGCGGCGGAGGTCTGGGCCGACGCCGTCGACGAGGTCGTCAGGATGTTCGCCCCGCGCCAGGTGCGGCTGGGTCGGATGGACCCGCTGACCGTCGCCGTCGGGCTGGAGGCCACCGACGTCGGCTGGTCCTGGACGCTGGGCGGCGGCACCGGACCGGACGTCGTCGTCCGCGGATCGTCCCGCGACCTCGCCCTGGTGCTCTGGCGGCGCCTCACCCCCGCCGAGGCGGACGTCGAGATCGTGGGCGACGTCGCGGCGCTCGGCAGCGCTCTCGCCGCGCCGATCGTGCCCTGAGGAGACACGGTCTCGCTCGCCACCCGTCCGCTGCCCTGGTTCACTGGACCGCCGACCGGTCCGTCCGCGGTCTCCCCCGGCCGCTTCACCGCCCTGAGGAGCACCCTGTGCCGCACACCGTCACTGTCGAGGACGACGGCGCCGTCGCCGTCGTCACCCTGCAGCGTCCCGAGGCCCGCAACGCCCTCGACCTGACGCTCAAGGAGGAGCTGCTGGCCGCGCTCGGCGAGGTGGGAGCCGATCCCGAGGTGCGCGCCGTCGTCCTCGCCGGCGCCGGCCCCGCCTTCTGCGTCGGTCAGGACCTGCGCGAGCACGTCGCGTCGCTCGACTCGGGTGCCTGGGCCACCCAGCGCACCGTCGAGCGGCACTACAACCCCATCGCGGAGGCGCTGACCACGATGCCCAAGCCGGTCGTCGCCGCCGTGCACGGCGCGTGCGTCGGGGCAGGCCTCGGCATCGCCCTGGCCTGCGACCTGCGGGTGCTCGCCGACGACGCCGTGCTCGGCACGGCGTTCGGCGGCGTCGGCCTGACGTTCGACACGGGGCTGTCGGCCACGCTCACCTGGGCGGTGGGAGCGGCGCGAGCCCGCGAGCTGGTCCTGCTCGGCGACACGTTCGACGCCCGGAGCGCCGTCGCGTGGGGTATCGCAGGGCGCGTCGTGCCCGCCGAGGACGTGCTGACGACCGCCCGCGAGCTCGCGGGGCGGCTCGCTGCCGGCCCGACGCTCGCCCACGCGGCGTCCAAGCGACTCGTCGCCGCGGCGACGACCCAGCCGTTCGCGGAGACGTTGGCGGCGGAGGCCGAGGAGCAGGAACGCCTCGGACGGTCTGCCGACCACCGCGAGGCGGTCGACGCGTTCCTCGCCCGTCGCCGCCCGACGTTCGGCGGGCGGTGACCGGACCTACTCCCAGGTCGCGGTGGCGGGGTCGATGCCGTGGGTCCGGGCGTTCGCGTCGACGATGCGCCGGAACCACGAGGCAAGACCCGGGCGGACGCCGTCGTAGTGAGCCGCGAAACCCGGCTCCGCCTCGAACCGGCGCGCGAGGCAGACCTGCATCTGCCGGCTGAGGGGGAAGCACGAGGCCGAGAAGACCTCGCGGTGCCGTTCGGCGAGCCGGTTCGCCTCGGGACCACCCGGGACGACGCCGTCGTCCATCGCCTCACCGAGCGCGACCTCGACGCCGGCCAGGGCGTCAGCCGCGCCCTGCCACTCCTGCGGACCACGAGAGGCCGAGCGTTCGGCGTAGCGCAACCACTCGGCCGTGTCTCCGTAGCGCCGGCGCGCCTCGGCGGACCAGCCCGGGTCCCAGCCCGGGCCGAGGATCGCGGCCTGCTGCTCCGCGGTTAGCACCAGGCCCCGCTCGTGGGCCTCGATAAAACCGTCCAGACCGACGCCGAGCTGCCGGAGTCGCTCGGCGCGGGCGGCGACCTCGGCACGCTGCGCCCGCAACGCGGCGGGCACGTCCGTCGTCGGACCGTCCAGGACCGCACGGACCGCGTCCAGCCCGAGGCCGGTCTCGCGGTAGACGACGATCCGCTGCAGGCGTTCCACGTCGTCCGCCGTGTAGAGCCGGTACCCCGCGGCGGTGCGCGCGGACGGGCGCGCCAGGCCGATCTCGTCCCAGTGGTGGAGCGCGCGGACCGTCACCCCCAGGCGGGTCGCGACCTGGCCGACCGTCAGGCCGTCGGAGGGCGCGGGCGGGGCAGCAGGCATGCTCCTCAGTATCACCGCCCGTCGCCGTCCCCGGCGTGCGTCGGCCCGGTGATACCGATGTCCGCGAGGTTCCGCGCCTCCTCGCTGTCCCCGTCGTACTGCTTCGCGGCCGTGAGCACGACCCGCGCGTTCTCGGGCGTGATCACCTCCACGTCCCGGGTGTTCCACGGTGTGTCCCGGGGCCCGTGGACCCCGTGCGGTCGCAGGGCACGGCAGGCCTCGGCCACCTCGTCGACCTGGCTCAGCACCCCCGCGAAGCTGTAGCTCATGGCCGGCGGCTCCTCCGGGACGCTCGCCGCGGTGACGAGCAGCACGTCCTGGAACGTCCACCGGCGCAGATGCACCAGGACGCCGGGGATGCCGAACAGCTCGAAGAACCCGAGCCCTCGGACCCAGAAGTCGGTCGAGCCGGCAAGATCGGTCGTGGGAACCGTCACGAACGCCGGCATCCCGTAGATGCCGCGGAACGGCTCCGGCGGGACGGCGTCAGGGCCGGGGGCGGGGACAGGGCTGATCTCGAACGCGTGGTAGAAGGTCATGCGCCCACCCTCCGGCCTCACGCCGCGTGAGGGTCAAGCTATGCTGCCCGCGTGAGAATGCCCCGCTGGTCGACGCTGCGACGTGCGGCTCGAGTCCTCGGTTCCGCGATCGGCGCCCGGCCTCGGGGCCGGCGCACCCCGGTCGGCACGACGTCGCGGTCCGGCGGCCCGGCAGCGAGCGCCCCGACGGCGCGAGGGACCTACCCGGGGGACTACGACCGCGCCGTCCGCGCCAGCTACTCCCCGCGCCCCGACGGCGCACCGGACCCGGGCGAGATCGTCTGGACGTGGGTGCCCTACGAGGAGGACGCCACCCAGGGCAAGGACCGGCCGGTGCTGCTCGTGGGCCGCGACGGCCCCTGGCTGCTCGGCCTGCAGCTCACCAGCCGGGACCACGACCTCGACGCCGCTCAGGAGGCCCGGCACGGCCGGTACTGGATGGACATCGGCAGCGGCCCGTGGGACCGCCGGCGGCGACCGAGCGAGGTCCGGCTGGACCGGGTGATCCGTGTAGACCCGGGGGCGGTGCGCCGCGAGGGCGCCGTGCTGGACCGGCACGTCTTCGACCGGGTGGCCGAGGCGATGGCGCGAGGGGCCTGAGGCTGGTAATCTAGTGCGCTGCGTGTCCGCCCAGGTCGGCGGGCACAGCCACAGTTCCTCTCCACGGGTCCCCACCCCAGTCCCGGAGCTGCGGCCGCCCTCTACGACCTATCCGCTCGCCGTCAGGCGAACACACCAGGAAGTACTCCAGTGGCAAACATCAAGTCCCAGATCAAGCGCAACAAGACGAACGAGAAGGCTCGTCTGCGCAACAAGACCGTCAAGTCGGAGCTGAAGACGCACATCCGTAAGGTTCGTGCCGCCGTCGCCGCCGGTGACAAGGAGGCCGCCTCGGCTGCCCTGCAGACCGCGACGCGCAAGCTCGACAAGGCCGTCTCGAAGGGTGTCATCCACTCCAACCAGGCGGCCAACCGCAAGTCGGCCATCGCGAAGGCTGTCGACTCGCTCTGAGCTGACACCGAACGCTGGTGCGAGAGGGCGCCGTTCCCGGACGGGACGGCGCCCTCTCGCTGTTCCAGCGCCCGCGCCGTCAGCGCATACCACGGGCGCGCGCGATCGTCAGGACGGCCTTCTCGACCGCGTAGACCGGGTCACGCCCCCCGCCCTTGACGTCCGCGTCGGCCTGCGCCACCGCCGCGATCGCCGCGGCCAGGCCTTCCGGTGTCCACCGGGAGAGGTCTCGGTTCGCGTTGCGCACCTGCCACTCCTGGAGCCCTTGCTCCCGCGCCGTCGTCGAACCACCACGGATCGCCGCGACCCGAGCGAGAGTACGCAGCCGCAGCGCAAGAGCCGCCACCACCGGCACCGGGTCCGCCCCGGTGTCCAGGGCGTGCCGCAGGAGCGCCACCGCTGACCCGGCGTCCCCCGCCACGGCGGCGTCCGCCACCTTGAACCCCGTCGCCTCGACGCGCCCGCCGTAGTAGCGGTCGACGGTCGCCTCCCCGATCGTGCCGGTGGTGTCGGCCACGAGCTGAGCGCACGCCGAGGCGAGCTCGCGCAGGTCGTTGCCGAGGGCGTCCACCAGGGCACGCACGGCCGCGGGCTCAGCCCGCCGCCGAGCAGCGCGCAGCTCACCGGAGACGAACGCCACCTTGTCGGCGTCGCGACTGATCGCGTCACACTGCAGCACCGGCGCGCCGGAGGTTGTGATGGCGTCGAGCATCCGTTTGCCGCGGTTGCCGCCGCCGTGCACCACGACGACCAAGCCCTCCGGGTCAGGGGCCGCGACGTAGTCGACCAGGTCGGCCACCAGGTCCTCCGTGCACGCCTCCGCGCCGCGGACCACCACCACCTTGGCCTCGCCGAACAACGACGGGCTCGCGGCGACCGTCAGCTCACCGCCGACGTAGGCGGCGGCCTCGAGCTCGACCTTCTCGATCTCCGGGTCGCGCGACCGCGCGAGGTCCACGACACCGTCGACCGCGCGTTCCGCGAGGAGTCCCTCCGGTCCGCGCACGAGCACGACCGGGGCGAGCGTCGGGTCGTCCCAGGGCCGGGTGTTCGCCGAGGCCTTCGGGCGCCGCGCTGGGCGAGGACGAGAAGAGGTCGATGGCACGGGCCCAGCCTGCCAGACCGCACCGACAGTCGGCGCGGCCCGGCAGGCAGGGCGAACGGTCGCTCGGACCGGTCAGTCCGTGGCGCAGCGCACCCCGTCGAGGTGGAACACCTCGGGCTCGTCGCCGTCGGCACCGCTGCTCAGGTACCCGAAGGTCGCGGTGTCTCCGCGGACTTCGGTGCCGTCCGGGTCGGCCAGACGGCCGTTCCACGAGGCGTTCCCCGCCGTGACCGTGGCGCCCTCCTGCGTGACGTCGGCGCTCCACGACCGCGTCACCGACTCGCCGTCACCCAGCTCCCAGGCGAGCTCCCAGCCGTCGATCGCACCCGGACCGAGGTTGGTCACCCAGACCTGGGAGTTTGCCCCGCCACCGGGCCACGTGCCGTGCCGGGTGTACGACACCTGGCACGTCGGCGTCGGCGGCTCCCACGCCGTCGCGCCGTCGCCCATGTCGGCCGCCCAGGAGGCGTACCAGGCGAGCGCGGCATTCCAGTTGATGGTGGTCTCGTTCGTCGACCACGAGTCGGCGTCGTCGATGTAGCACGCCTGGGGCGCGCAGCCCTGGAGGTTGGCCTGCGCCACCGGGTCCTCGATGCCCGAGTTCGGGCCACCGGCCACCTTCCCGTCCGGGAAGGGCGGCAGGCGATCGGCGGAGGCGTACCAACGGCTGTGCATGTTCTGCGAGAAGTGCGATCCGTACGCCGTGACGTACGAGTTGTTGATCGCGTTGCGGCCGAGCACGTAGTCGATCGACTCCAGCGCCGCGGCACGGTACTTCTCCTCGCCGGTCAGGTCGAACGCCGTGGCGATGATCACCGCGTTGTTGAGGACCTGGTGGGTCGAGCCCCAGACGTAGCCCCCCGGGTTGTACGGGTGGCCGAACGGCTCGCCCTGCTGGATCTCCAGGTAGCCGTCCGCGCCCTCCACCACGGAGTCGATGACGTCCCCGCGGCCGGGCAGGTTGTTCGGCACCGTGGCCAGGTCGAGACGGCCGGCGACAGCCGTCCTGCCCCAGTCGAACCCGGTGGGCGACCAGATGTCTCCCTGGTCACCGCCGACGTGGTACTCGGACTCCAGGACCGCATCGGCGAACTCTTCCTCACCCGTGGTGAGGAAGAGCTGGGCCGCAGCCCAGTACCGGTCGTCGTCGAGCTCGTCGTCGTTGTACGGGCCACCACCCGGGTTCGGGTCGAGGTCGTTCGTGTTGGGCGCGAGGATGTCCGGGTGGGCACCCGCGGCCTCCCACGCACGCCGGGCGGCGTCGAGCAGCTCGTCGGCGTACGCCGCATCGTGCTCGGCGTACAGGCGGGCGCCCTGGGCGGCGGCGGCGGCGAGGTTGAGCGTGGCCGCCGTCGAGGGCCGGTGCACGTAGCGCGGCATCGGGTCCTCGTGGGGCAGCGTGTTCAGCCCGGTCCAGGCGATGTCGTGGAGCTTGTGGTGCACCAGCCCGCCCGCGTCGACCTCGTCGCCGTCGATGGTCATGTCGACGCCGTCGGCCACCTGCATCTTCAGCATCCAGTCGAGGTTCCAGCGCACCTCGTCAAGGACGTCCGGCACATCGTTGCCTCGCTCGGGGATCACGAGGGTGGAGTCGCCGAGCGCGCCCTCGTTCACCACGCCGGCGTGCAGCGAGCGCTCGTAGGCCGAGAGCAGCTGGTAGACCGAGATGCCCGAGTTCACGACGTACTTGCCGTGGTCGCCCGCGTCGTACCACCCGCCGGACGCGTCGATGGTGTACCCCTCGGGGCAGGCCCACCCGTCGGCACCGTAGTGGTCGTCCCCGCCGAGCTGGGGCGAGCCCTGGTGGTCGACGGCACCGGTGGGCGGCAGGCAGGGCACGTCGACGTCGCCCTGGTTGACGTCGCTGCCGCCGAACTTCGACACGTGACCGGCCGGGCGGACGTACTCCTCCTTGTGCAGCTCGCCGTCGATCTCGATCGGCTCGATCTCGATGCCCGAGCGCTGCGTGTAGTAGATGCCGAGGGCGTCGGTGCGCAGCCGCTCGTACAGCGACGGCGTGATCTCGAACGGGTACGACTCCTCGCCGTCGGCAGCCAGGCGGAAGCCGGTGCCCGTCTCGGCGACGTCGCCGAAGTCGATGGTGTGCACGTCCAGGCCCGCCGACTCGTCGAAGCCGGCCGGTTCCGACTCGCCGGAGGCGACGACGTCGCCGCCGTCGTCGAGCAGTTCCCACACGACCGGGTCGACCGCTTCCGTCACCAGGGTGGCGTTCTTCGGGCCGTCCGGCAGGTAGCCGAGCTGGTTCACCCGCACGCGCGGGCCGGTGTCATGCTCGAACTCGGCGACCTCTCCGCCGGTGGTCAGCGAGACCAGTTCCAGGCAGACCTCGAAGTCGTCCTCGTTGCCGCCGAGCTGGAGCTGGATCTCCGACTCGGCGTCGGCCGCCACCTCGAAGGTCTCGCTGAACGACTGCCCGTCGGGCCGCAGCGTGACGTCCGCGAAGTAGAGCGGGGGCCACTCGGTCTCGGGGTCCGGAACGATGACGCGGGCCGAGGCCTGCGGCTCGGCGCTCGCGGTCACCGTGACGGTGTAGGCACGACCGGCCTCGAGGGCGACCCCGCTCTGGCCGACGATGACGTCCCACTGCTCGCCGCCGCCCGGCACGACTCCGCACAGGCGGCCGTCGGACTCTGCCAGCGTCACGTCGCCCGCGGTCCACCACGGCTCGAGCCCGTCGAACGTCGGGTTGGCCAGCAGCTCGGCGACCGGGTTGACGTGCACCGACGTCAGGCACAGCTCGCTGGCGGGTTCGGCACCGGAGAGCTCGAACTGGATCCGCTGCGCGTCGCCGGAGGCCGTGAACGACCACTCGTACTCCTGCGCCTCGGGCGAGACGGCGAACGCCTCCTGGACGTCGTAGGTCACCTCACCGGCGGCACCGTCGGACTGCACGCTCATCTGCAGGCCGGCCGTGCCGGGTTCGCCGTGCGCGGTGAAACCGACGGAGTACGTCTCGCCCGCGACGAGGTCGAGGTCGACGAAGTTGCCGAACCGTTCCACCTCCGGGACGCCGAGGCAGAGCTCGCCGTCGCTCACCTGGCTGTCGTCGATCCCCCACCACTGGCCGGCCACACCCGGTTCGAACGAACCGTTGGCGACGAGGTTGGGGGCGTCCTCGGCCTGGGCACCGATCGGTACCAGGGTGGCGGCGAGGGCGAGTGCTGCTGCGGCGGCCACGACCGGACGGCGTCGTTGCTGTCTTGGTCTCACGCTGTCTCCTCTGTGAGAGCGCTTCCATCTTTGGACGCCCCGAGCCTAGCGCGTGAGACAGATCACGTGAACCCGTGCCCGAATGGATTCGATCCTGTGCCCACGCCGCCGCCCCTCCCCACTCGTGCCGGCCCCCGGTAGCCTGAGCCGGTGCCCCGGACCCTCGTCGTCACCAACGACTTCCCCCCGCGTCAGGGCGGTATCGAGACGTTCGTCCACGCGATGACCTCCCGGTTCGACCCGGCCGAGGTGGTCGTCCACACGTCCGCCACCCCCGGCCAGGACGCGTTCGACCGCACCCTGCCCTACCCCGTGGTGCGCGCGGACACCCGCATGCTGCTGCCGACCCCCGCGCGCACCCGCCAGGTGGTGCGGCTCGTCGAGGAGCACGGCTGCGACAGCGTGTGGTTCGGCGCTGCGGCCCCGCTGGGGCTCATGGCTTCCGCGCTGCGTCGTCGCACCTCCGTGCGCCGCATCGTCGCCACCACCCACGGCCACGAGCTGTGGTGGGCCCGGGTCCCGGGCACCCGCGCGGCGCTGCGACGCATCGGCCGGGACGTGGACCACCTCACCTACCTCTCGGACCGCACGGTCGACACGCTCGCGGCCGCCGTCGGACCGCAGGCCGCGGCGCGCGCCGTCCGCCTCTCCCCCGGCGTCGACCCCGAGACGTTCGCCGGCGCCGACCCGGCCGGGGGCCGGGAGGTGCGCACCCGCTACGGGATCCCGCCGGACGCGCCGGTCGTGCTGTGCGCTGCCCGGCTGGTGGAGCGCAAGGGGCAGGACACGCTCGTCCGCGCCCTGCCGGCGGTCCTGCGCGACGTGCCGGACGCGCGGCTGCTGATCGTCGGGGACGGGCCGGACGCCGACCGCCTGCGCCGGCTCGTCCACGACCGCGACCTGGCTGACCGCGTGGTGCTCGCCGGCGGGCACCCGCACACGGCGATGCCCTCGTTCTACGCGGCGGCCGACGTCTTCGCGATGCCGTCGCGCAGCCGACGCGGCGGGCTCGAGGTCGAGGGCCTGGGCATCGTCTACCTCGAGGCCCAGGCCGCCGGGCTGCCCGTGGTGGTGGGCAGCTCCGGTGGCGCCCCCGACGCGGTGCGCGACGGCAGGACCGGGTTCGTCGTCGACGGCACCGACCCGGACGACGTCGCCCGCCGCCTGGTCGAGCTGCTCGCGGACCCGGCCCGGTGCCGACGCATGGGGGCCGACGGGCCGGGCTGGGTGCGGGGCGCCTGGACCTGGGACCAACGGTTCGACACGCTCCACCGGCTTCTCACGGCCTGACGCCGGGAAGCCGGCGCGCGCCTGACACAGCGTGGACTTCCGCTGCTGTCGCCCCGCGCACGTGGTTGCATGATCCGGTGGACCGCTACCTCGCCGCCGCGCCGACCTTCGCCGCCCGCCGCACGCGGCTGCTGGGTCGCGAGCACGAGGTCCAGGCGGTCCTGGAAGCCGTCGACACGGCCAGCCAGTCCGTCGTGACCATCACCGGCGTCGGCGGGTCCGGCAAGACGTCCCTCGCCATCGAGGTCGGTCACCTGCTCGCCGGTCAGTTCGGGCGTCGATGGTTCGTCGACCTCACGGTCGTCGACCAGCCCGAGGACGTCGTGGTGCACGTGCTGCACGAGGTCGGGCTGCGCTCCTCGCTGGGCGACCCGCACGACGTCCTCGCGGCGGAGCTGCGCAGCGGGCCCGCCCTGATCGTCCTCGACAACTGCGAGCACGTCCTCGACGCCGCGGCCCACCTCGTCGGCATGGTCGCGGCGGCGTGCCCCGAGCTGATGATCGTCGCGACGAGCCGGCGTCCCCTGGACGTTCCGGGCGAACGCCGGCTCGGCCTCGGTCCGCTGCCGCTGACCGACGACGGCGAGCCCGGCCCGGCGGTACGGCTGCTGGCCGCACGGGCGAACGCCGTCGGAGCCCGGGTGGACCCGAGGGGACCGGAGGGCGCCGCTCTGCTCTCCGTGTGCCGGCGGCTCGACGGGCTCCCCCTGCCGCTCGTCCTGGCCGCCACGCAGCTGCGCACCATGACGCCGGCCGAGCTCGACGCCGGCCTCGCCGAGCGATTGCGGCTGCCCGCGATGCGCGGCGGCACCGCCCACCAGCGCACGATGACCGCCTCGCTCGACTGGAGCCTGGCGCTCCTGACCGACGACACCACTGATCTCTACCGGCGGCTCGGCACGTTCGTGGGTGGCTTCGACGCCTCGCTGGCCGGTGCGGTCTGCCCGCCCGGCTCCTCGCCGGCACAGGTCGTGACGGGCCTCGCCGAGCTCGTCGACCACTCGCTGCTGGCCGTCGACACCACCGGTGCCACGACGCGCTACCGCATGCTCGCCGTCGTCCGCGAGCACGCCCGGGCCTGCCTGGACGACGCGGCTCGCGTCGAGGTGACCGCCGCGCACCGCCAGGCCGTGCTGGCCCGGATCTCCGCACAGCGCGACCGTGACCGCTACTTCTCCCCGGAGCAGATCCACGAGCTCGAGGAGCTGCACGACGACATCGTCGCGGCCATCGACAGCGCCATCGCCTGCCGCGACGCCCCCACCCTGGTCGGTCTGCTCACCGGCACGATCCGCTTCTGGCGGGTGACGGGTCGGATCCGGTTCGGGCTGGATCGCAGCAAGGCCGCCATCGCCGTCCTCGACGGCGCCGGGCGTGCCGTCCTGGAGTACATGCTCGCGGACCAGGAGCGCATCCTCGGCCTCCTCGACGACGCGGCCGAGCACGCGCGCGACGCCCTCGAGAAGATCCGTCGTCGCGGTGAGCCGGCCTCCTGGCTGCCCTTCGCCCTGGGGGTCAGCGGAGACGTCGCGGCCGCCCAGGGGCGGTTCGACGACGCCCGCGACGCATACCGGCAGGTGCGGGAGCTGTACGACCCGCAGACGGACCCCCGCCTGCACGCTCTCTGGTGCGCCAACCTGGGCGGGATCGAGCTCGAGGCCGGCGAGGACGCCGTCGCGGAACCGCTGCTGGAGGAGGCCCGGGAGATCTTCGCGGTCCACCCTCCGGTCTGGCTGGCGGGCCGCGTCCGCGGGCACCTCGGGGTCCTGGCTCGACGCCGCGGCGACTTCGGTGCGGCCGCGACGCTCCTGCTCGAAGGGCTCGACGACCTGGCGCCGTACCACGCGCTCGCCGAGGCCGCTCCCCTGGTCGACGAGCTGGCGCTCGTCCTGGGGGCCACCGGTCGGGTGCGGGACGCGAGCGACTGCCACCGCGCCGCGGCGGAGATGCGTCGCCGCATCGGCTCCGCCGAGCCTGGGGACACCGAGACGATGGGCGGTCAACCGGCGCTCTCGATCGCGGAGGTGGTGGCGCTGGGCCGTCGCACGACGACCCGCAGGCGTGGCGCGGCCGTCCTCACCCCGCGCGAGCTCGAGGTGGCCGAGCTCGTGGCCGAGGGCCTCACGAACCCGCAGATCGCCGAGCGCCTCGTCATCTCCCCCGGCACGGCCCGGACGCACGTCGAGCGGATCCGCACCAAGCTGGGCGTCGGCTCGCGTGTCCAGGTGGCTCGATGGGTGCTCGAAGAATACGTCGAACGACAGACGCGCTGAGCCCTCCGGCGGCGCAGGATGGAGCCAGATCGGGTGCGGGGTTCGAGGCGCCGTGCCCGAGACGGTGCGAGCCGTTCCCCCGGCGGCTCACCTGGCACCACGGTGGCGTCGGCGCTGTCGGCGCCACCGATGTCATCCGCCCCTCGCGCAGGTGAGCACCAGGCCGCCCTCGCGCACCGCGAGCGCCGACGTACCGCACTCGTCCGTGCGCACGAGGCGCGAGCCCACCGAGGTGTACATCGCGAGCGCCGCCTGCGTGGGGTGGCCGTAGTCGTTCTCCCCGACGGGCACCAGCGTCACGCGCGGCGCCAGCAGCCGCGCGAGCTCCGCGGACTGCGACGCCGAGCCGTGGTGGGCCATCTTGAGCACCTCGACCGGCTCCTCCGGGAGTCCGGACGCCTCCAGCAGCCGCACCAGCCGTTCCTGGCCCGGCTGCTCCAGGTCGCCGAGCGTGACGACGTCGATGCCGCCGGCGGTCCGCAGTGTCAGCACCACGCTCGCGTCGTTCGCCCCGGCCGCGCCGCTCGCGGACGACGCCTCGGGCGCCAGCACCCGCCATGCCACCGTGCCGGCGACCCCCTGCTGTTCGGGGCTGCCGACCACGACGGGCACGCCGGCGTCGGCGAGCGCACGCCGGGCGCGCTGTGCCGGCGCCGCCGGTTCGTCGAGCGGTGAGACGACTGCGGCGCGCACGCTGCGTCCGGCGAGCACGGCGTCCAGCCCGCCGACGTGGTCGGTGTGGAAGTGGCTCAGGACGAGCAGGTCGATCCGCTCCACCCCCAGCCGCCCGAGGCACCGTGCGGCGGCATCGCCCGGTGGGCCGACGTCGATGACGACGCCGGCGCGTGCGCCGCTGCGCACCACCAGGGTGTCGCCCTGGCCGACGTCGCAGGCCACCACCTGCCAGTCGTCCGGCGCCTCACCGGGGCCGCCGGGGACGAGCCGTGGCACCACCAGTCCGACCAGCAGCGCGCCCGTGACGAGGAGGCCGACGCACAGCACGCCGCGGACCCGGCGTCCCGGGCGCCGGTCGAGACGGCGCGAGCCCCGGGCGACGTGGCGCACCGCCTCCGCCAGGAGCTCGTGGGGTGGGCGCCGCCACCCCCGGCCCGGCGGCCTGCGCAGCAGGACCCACAGCACCGCCGTCGTGGCCGCTGCGAGCAGGAGGGCACCACCGACCCCGCCCGGCCACGGCAGGCTCGCCCCGGGCAGCCCGGCGAAGAACCGGGCGACCGCCGCGATCCACGCGGTCGCCATCCCCGCGAACCACGCCACCACGCCCGCCGTCGCCGGTGCCCAGGGCGCCAGGAGCGTGGCCACCAGCCCCAGCACCGTGGCGGGTACGAGCGCCGGTGCCGCCAGGAGGTTGGCGGGCACTGCCGTCGCGGGAAGCGCAGGGTCGAGGAGGACCAGCACGGGCCCGCACGCGGCCTGCGCGGCGAGCGGCACCGCGACGGCGAAGGCGAGGGCTCGCCCGCACCACGGCGCGAGCCGTCGGACGACCGGCCCGGTGAGCAGGATGATGCCGGCGGTCGCGGCGCACGACAGCGCGAACCCGAACGACCGTGACATCCACGGGTCGACGAGGAGCAGCACCGTCGAGGCCACCGCGAGCGCGGGCGGCCCGGCAGCGGGACGCCCGAGCGCCAGGGCGAGCAGCGCGACGGCGCAGGTCCAGGCCGCCCGGAGCACGCTGGGCTCGGGACGGACCAGCACCACGAAGCCTGCCGCACCGAGAACCAGGAGCACGACGCGTGCGGCGCGGGGTACCCGCAGGAGCACGCAGGCGACGGTGAGCGCTGCCACGACGATCGTGAAGTGGCTGCCGGAGACGGCGGTGACGTGCGTCAGCCCGGTGGCCCGCATGGCCTCGTCCAGGTCGTCGGGGAGCCGGGTGGTGTCTCCCACCGCAGCGCCCGGCACCAGTCCGCGGGCCTGCGGCGACAGCCCGTCGGTGACCTCCAGGAGCTCCTCGCGCAGGATCGTCGTCGCTCGCAGCACGGCACCGGGCGGGGTGGTGGTGCGTACCGCTGTCGCGGCCGCGGACGCGACCGTCCCCGCACCGATGCCCGGCGGGCCGAGACGCACGTCAACGACGACCGTGGCCCCGTAGCGCGGCGGAGGACCGGGCGCCGTGACCTCGACGTGCCCCCGCGCCGCCGACCCCGTGCCGCGGGCCCACACCTGTGTCACGGCGACCTCCCAGCGGGTCCCGGCACCGAACGTCGCCGGCCGCGGCTCGGAGACGACCGTGCCGCGCAGGGTCGCGACGGCACCGTCACCGGCAAGCTCCGGCAACGGGGCACGTGCCGCGACCTGGGTGTGCACCGAGACGCAGAGCGCGACCAGGCACACGCCGGCCAGCAGGAGGTGGCCGATGGCAGGCCGCCGGGACCGGCGCACGGCGACGAGACACCCGAGCGCGACCGCCGCGGCGAGGAGCGCGACGGCGAGCACGGCACCCCTGCCGGTGTCACCGCCGTCGTCCGCACCGGGCTCGACGGTCCCGGTGAGGCACCACGCCGCGACCCAGACGACGAGTGCCGTCGGGGCGAGCCGCAGGTCCGACGTCACAGCACGACGAGGTCGCGCACGTCCGCGAGCAGCGCGGGGCCGATCCCCGAGATCTCCGTCAGCTCCTCGACACGCGTGAAGGGGCCGTGCTCGTCGCGCCAGGCCACGATGCGCTCGGCGATCACCGGTCCCACACCGGGAAGGGAGGTCAGTGCCTCCGCCCCGGCGGTGTTCAGCGCCACGGGTGCGCCGCCCGCGCCGTCCGCCGTGCCGTCCGTCGAGCCTTCCGGGACGGGTGCCGGCACGGCGGGCGGGTCCTCCCCCGGCGCGGGGACGTGGACCTGCTCGCCGTCGACGACGGCCCGGGCGAGGTTGAGCGCCGCCAGGTCGGCGTCGTCGCCGGCCCCGCCCGCGCCCTCCACCGCGTCGGCCACCCGGGCTCCGGCCGGCAGGTCGACCAGGCCGGGTTCGGCGACCTCGCCGGTCACGTGGACGACGACGGCCGCCGGCGCCGTCGCGGACGCCGCAGCCGGCGCCGGGCTCGCCGACCCGTCCACGACGCCGGGCTGCGGGGCGAGCAGGTCCGTCACCGCCTCCTCCTCCGCGGGCCCCGCCTGCGGTCCACCGACGGCGACCCCCAGGTCCTCGCTGCTCGCGCCGGAGAGGTAGGCGAGCGCTGCGACGGTCAGCGCCAGGGCCAGGGTCACACCGCAGACGGCGACGGCGACCGGACCGGACAGCGCCCAGCGGCGACGCACCCCGCCGTCGTCCGCCGTCACCGGGTGGCCGTGCGCCGCGCTGTACGCGGCGGCCACGTGCCCGGCCGACCGGCGGGATCGCAGGCGCTCGACCAGCTCGGGGTCCGGCACGTCGGGCGCCATGCGTGCACCCGTTCCCGGCAGGGGTGCTGCCACGGGTGCGGACGGTTCCGCGACCGTCTCGTCGAGGGCTGCTCGCAAAGCGTCGAGTCGTGCGGCGGCGTCGGGGGTGCGCGGCGTGGCGGAGGTGGTCACGACGCGACGCTAAGGACCTCGTCGACCGTCGTGCCGCCGTCGACCGCTGATCTGTGGACGTCCCCGCCCGGGGGTGGCCTCTGGCGCTCGGGCCTACCAGGGACCGCCCGGCTCGAGGTCGTGGACGTGCCCGCCGCGGTCGACGACCATCACCGCCAGCGCCCCCGGCCCGACGTGCGCCCCCAGCACGGCGCTGACCGGCGTGACGACGGGCCGCAGGCCCAGCCGGTCGGCCAGCACCTCGGCCACCTCAGCGGCACGCTCCGGAGCGCCGAGATGATGCACCGCGACGGCCGGCCGGGTGGCCCGGCGCGCACGCTCGACCGCGATCGCCACGAGGCGCGCGACGGCGGCCCGGCGGGTGCGCACCCGCTGCACCAGCTCGACGCGGCCGTCCCGCACCCCGAGGATCGGCCGGACGCCGAGCGCCGTGCCCAGTGCCGCCGCGGGGGCCGAGAGCCGCCCACCGCGGCGCAGGTGGTCCAGGGAGTCCACCAGGAACACCGCCTCGGCCGAACCGGCGACCTCCGCGGCACGCCGCGCGACGTGCTCGGTGTCACAACCCGCGGCGGCGCACCGGGTCGCCTCGACCGCCGCGAACCCGAGGGCCATCGCCGCGGTCCTCGAGTCGACGGCGCGCACCGGGATCATCGCCCGGTGCCCGGCACGCTCCGCCGACGCGAAGGTCCCCGACAGCTCGCCCGACAGGTGCACGGAGACCACCGAGCGGGCACCGTCGGCGGCGGCCGCGCGGTAGGCGTCGGAGAGCTCGACCGTCGAGGGCTGCGACGTCGTCAGGCGCTCGCCACCGCTGATGCGTGCGGCCACGTCCTGCGGGCTGACGTCCACACCCTCGCGCAACGTCCCGTCCTCGGTGACGACCCGCAGCGGGACCACCATCGGGCCGCGGTCCAGCCCCTCCCAGAGCTCGGCATGTGCCGCGTCGTCGGGCGCGGGCAGGCAGGCGGTCGAGTCGGTCACGACGCGCACGGCGACAAATTCAGGCATCGCTGCCGAGTGTAGCGAGGCCCACGCCGCGCACCACGGCGCTCGCGGTCGTGGCGACTCCTGCGCGCGCGAATCACGCCGAGTCACGTTAGCGTGCACGACATGCCCGACGACGACAAGCCTGCCGCCCACGCCGCGGTCCGGGCCGTCGGAGGTGCCGGGGAGCACACCGGCCGGGCGCTCGTCACCGCCGGCAACGCCGTCGTTCCGGAGGAAGGGAGGCACGCACCAGGGCGTGCCCGACACCACCGTCCGGACCACGGCCGCCGGCCACGTCCCTGACAGGGGGAGCGATCGTCGGGGGGGGGGGGGGCCCCCCCCCCCCCCCCCCCCCCCCCCGCGCGGGGGGGGGGGCGCCCCCCCCCCCCCCCCCCCCCCCCGGGGGCGCCCACGGCGGCTCATGGCGAGGGCAGCACGCCCGCGTGCCAGACGCGGTCCAGGTAGTCCCGCATCGAGCGGTCCGAGGAGAAGAATCCTGAGCGGGCCACGTTGAGCACGGCGGATCGGCTCCACGCGTCCGGGTCGCGATAGGCCTCCTCGACCCGCTCCTGGGCGGCCAGGTAGGACCGGAAGTCGGCCAGGACCATGAAGCGGTCCTCCCCCAGCAGGTTGGACACCACCGGCTCGAAGGTCGACCGGTCGCCCCCGGAGAACTCCCCGTGCGCCACGAGGTCCAGCGCCCTGCGCAGCAGCGGGTCCGACTCGTAGTACGACGACGGCCGGTACCCGGCCTCCTGCATCGCGGCGGCCTCGGGCTCGGTGAGCCCGAACAGGAAGAAGTTGTCGTCCCCCACGAGCTGGCGGATCTCGACGTTCGCGCCGTCGTCGGTGCCGACGGTCAACGCGCCGTTGAGGGCGAACTTCATGTTCCCGGTGCCGGACGCCTCCTTGCCCGCCAGCGAGATCTGCTCGGACAGGTCCGCAGCCGGGATGAGCGTCTCGGCGACCGTGACGTTGTAGTTCGCCGGGAACGCGACCCGCAGCACCTTCGAGACCTCGGGATGGGCACCCACCACCGCTCCGACGTGGTTGATCAGCGCGATGATCTCCTTGGCCATGACGTACCCGGGCGCCGCCTTGGCGCCGAAGACGACGGTGCGCGGCACCACGTCGTCGACGTCGAGCTCGCCCGAGACGATCCGGTCGTAGACGCTGATCACGTGCAGGATCTTCAGCGTCTGACGCTTGTACTCGTGCAGGCGCTTGACCATCACGTCGAGCATGGTGGACGAGTCGACCTCGATCCCGTCCCGGCGCGCCAGGAGCTCGACGAGCCGGTCCTTGCCGGCCGCCTTGACCTCGCGGAAGCGGCGACGGAACTCGGCGTCGTCGGCCAGCGGCTCGAGCTCGCGCAACCGGTCGAGGTCGGTCACCCAGCCGTCCCCGATGGCCTCGGTGATCAGTGCGGACAGCCCAGGGTTGGCCAGCCGGACGAACCGGCGCGGCGTGACGCCGTTGGTCACGTTGGTGAACTTCTCGGGCCACAGCCGGGCGAAGTCCGCCAGGACCTTGTCCCGCAGGAGCTGGGAGTGCAGCTCCGCGACGCCGTTCACCTTGGTCGCGGCGACGGTGGCCAGGTGGGCCATCCGCACGCTCCGCGAGGGGTGCTCGCCGATGATCGACATCCGCCGCACCAGCAGCTCGTCGTCGCCGGAGTGCTCCCGCACGCGGGCCAAGAACTCGTCGTTGATGCGGTAGATGATCTCCAGGTGCCGCGGCAGCAGGCGCCCCAGCAGGTCGACGGGCCACACCTCCAGCGCCTCGGGGAGCAGCGTGTGGCACGTGTAGGCGAAGCAGCCCTGCGTGACCTCCCAGGCCTCGTCCCAGTCGAACCCGTTCTCGTCCACGAGGATGCGCATCAGCTCGGGCACCGCGATCACGGGGTGCGTGTCGTTGAGCTGGAAGCAGATGCGCTCCGGCAGCCGGTGCAGGTCGAAGTCCTCCGGCAGCAGCTGGTCGATGAAGTCCCGCAGCGAGCACGCCACGAAGAAGTACTGCTGCTGCAGCCGCAGCTCCTTGCCCTGCGGCGTCGAATCCTCCGGGTAGAGCACCTTGGAGATGTTCTCGGCGAAGGTCCGCGCCCGCACCGCGTCGGCGTAGTCGCCGTGGTTGAAGATCTTCAGGTCGAAGGCGTGCGTCGCGCGCGAGCTCCACAGTCGCAGCGTGTTGACCTGCCCGTTGCGGTAGCCCGGGACCATGTAGTTGTACGGCACGCCGAGCACCTGCCAGCCAGGCACCCAGCGCGTGCGCTCGCGCGCCGTCTCGCCCTCGCCCTCGGTGTACGTCTCGGTGCGCCCGCCGAAGCTGACCGTCACCTCGTGCTCAGGGTGCGCGAACTCCCACGGCGACCCGCCGGACAGCCAGTCGTCCGGCTCCTCGACCTGCCGGCCGTCGACGAACGTCTGGCGGAAGATCCCGTACTCGTAGCGGATGCCGTAACCGATCGCGGGCACGGACATCGTGGCCAGCGAGTCGATGAAGCAGGCCGCCAGCCGGCCGAGGCCGCCGTTGCCGAGGCCCGGCTCGACCTCTGCCTCGCGCAGCACGGCGAGGTCGATGCCCAACGAGGCGAGCGCCTCGGCGGCGATCTCCTCCAGGTCGGCGGCGACGAGCGCGTTGTCGAGCTGCCGGCCGAGCAGGAACTCCGCCGACAGGTAGGCCACCGCCTTGGGCTGGCGGCGGTAGTGCTCGGTCGTGGTGGTGATCCACCGGGCCATGAGGTAGTGGCGCACTGTGCGTGCCAGGGCGAGGTACTGGTCGTTGACGCTCGCCCGCTGCAGGATGGTGCCCTGCGCGAAGTTGAGCTCGCGCAGGTACTCGCGGACGAAGCCCTCGACGGTGTGCTCCGGCGTGGCGATCAGGGGGGTCGATTCGGTCACGGTCTCGACATTACCCACCGCCCGGCCCCGTGTCCCGGCACTCTATGGTTCTGCTCGTCCTTCCGCCCCCGACGTCGTGGAGCTCCGGTGACCGGTACCGCCCGACATCGTCTGGCCGATCGGCTGACTCGATCAGGCGCCGACGAGCGTCACCAGTCGTGAGCGCCCCGCAGCGTCCTTGACGGCCTGCAGCACGACGTCGACGTGCGGCTCGAGCGCGCTGACCTTGTCCAGCGGCGCACCGATCACGAGCTGGAAGCCCAGTCCGCGCCACGCGCCCACAGCTCGCCCGGCGAACCGCGCGTCGGCCTTGATGAACGCCTCGTCGAGGAACACCGGCGCGTACCGCGGGCGCTCGGCATCGGCGTCACCGAGCTGGTAGCGCAGCGCCGCCCCGACGATGAACGCCACGAGCTCCTGCGACTCCCCTCCGGACTTGCCGGCGATGTGGTCGTAGACGCTCACGTGGTGTCCTGCGAGGTCCACGCACTCGGCGCTGATGCGCACGTGCTCACGGACGTCCACCAGTCGGCGCCGCTCCGGCGAGTCGGGCCGGATCCGATCGACGAGGCGCGCCATGCGCTCGTACCTCCGCTGGCGCTCCGCGGGCGTCTGCTCGCCCGGGTCGCCGGCCAGGTCGCGCAGCTGCCGGCGGAACGAGGCCACGTCGCGCGCCTCGGTCACCTGGGCGGTGATGCGCAGGCGGTGGGTGTCGTCGCGGAACGGCAGCGTGGCCAGGATCGCGTTGACGGGTTCCATCCGCTCGCGGATCTCCGCGACCGACCGGTTCATCACGTTGCCGAGCAACGTCAGGTCGTGCCCGCTGAGCCGACCCAACGTGCGCGACCAGCGCTCGGTGAGCTGGTAGAGGCGCTGCTCCTCGATCTCGTCGAGGATCCGTGCGAAGTCGTCGTAGGACTCGTCGGGGTCCGTGCCCAGGTTGGGGTTGGGCCACGCGTCGCAGAACCGCTCGAACACGTTGCGCAGCGCCGCCCGTGCGGAGCGACCCGCCTCGAGCGCCTCGTCGCGGTCGCGCACGAGCTCGCGCACGACGCCGGCGGTCGCCTGCTCGAGCGCGGCGAGCGACAGCGTCTCCGGGTCCGACGGCGCCACCGCGGCCAGCGCCGCGTCCAGGCGGTCGCGCTGAACTGACGACGGCGCCACGTCCGCACGCTCGGCCTGGTCGACCGAGTCGGTCACCCGGTCCACGAGGTCGGTGATGGCCGCCCACTGCTCACCCAGCTCGCGCACCCGGTTCTCGGCGTCGGCTCGCTCACGGTAGAGCTCCGTGAGGCGGGAGCGTAGGCGCTGCTCGTCCTCGGCGAGGCCTCGCACCGCGTCGGATCCGTCGCGCAGCGCCGCGAGCCGTTCGGTGCGGTCGGCCACCGCCTGCTCGGCGCCGGCGACGTCGACGTCCTCCCAGGACAGGCGGAGGACCTGGCTGGCCGCCACGAACTCGTCGGTGTGCGCCGCCTGCCGCAGCCGAGCCCCCTCCAGCGCGGCACCGGCGTCGCGCAGTGCCGCCCGAGCGTCATCGACGTCGTGCTCGATGCGCGTGCGCCGGCGGGTGTTCGAGAACCCGAGCACCGACGCGCGTCCCGCACCGCCGTGCGCGCCGCGGGCGCCGTCGGACATCTGGCCCGTGCGCGTGAGCGCCCGCCGGTGGGCGCGCAGCTCGGTGGGGTCGTCCACGCAGACGTAGGCGAACTGCTCGGCCAGGCGTCGGGCGAGCCAGCCGCCGAACGGGCCGGCCTTGACCTCGAGCCGGCCGGGCAGGGTCGACGGGTCGGCGTCGTCGTCGAGCGGCAGCCCGGTGGGCACCCCCTCGAACCGGACGCGCCGGCGCAGCGGCACCCCGTCGATGGCTGCCCGGAAGTCCGCCAGCCGCTGTGCGTCGACGAGCAGCGTGGTGGCGAACCCGCCGAGCGCGACGGAGACGGCCTCGCGCCAGGGCTCGTACTCGCCGCGCACCTCGATCAGCTCGCCCACGAACGGCAGCTCGTCGACCTCGAGGCCGGCCGCCTCGGCCAGCGCGAGCCGCGCCGCGTGGTCCTCGGCCGGCATGTTGCCGCGACGTCCGGACAGCGACGCGCGCTCCTGCTCGAGCCGCGCGAGACGCTTCTCCGCCTCGGCCACCGCCTGGCGGGCAGCGAAGACCTCCTCCTCGTGCTCCCCGGCCCGGCGCGTGCGCGACTCGACCAGCTCGTGCGCGCGGCGCAGCACCCGGTCGAGGTCCCGGCGCGTGGCGACCTGCTCCTGCAGGACCCCGAGGTGGGTCTCCAGGCCGGTACGGGCCGTACGGGTCTCCTCCAGAGCCTCGGTCCGACGCCGGATCTCCCGCTCCGTGGACTCGATCGCGTCGCCGCCCTGGCTGCGCAGGGACGCCCGCACCTCCTCGAGGTCCGCCTCGGCCGACGCGATCCGCGCGACCGCGGCGGTACGACGCTCCTCGGCGGCACGGTGCGCCGACCTGTTCGCGCCCTCCTCCGCGCGCACCAACGCCAGCCGGCGATCGTCCCGCCAGGCACCGAACACCGTGGGGCCGGCGGACTCGCCCCCTGCACCGTTGTCGGGCACCCCGAGGGTGTCCAGCAGCGCGACCGAATGCTGCGCGGCCTCCGCCTGCTCGCGCAAGGTCCGCATCGGGCGGAGCACCTCGACCTGCCGGTTCGCGGTGAGCATCTCGGTGCGCACGGCGCTGAGCTCGTCGAAGTGCTCGACGGCGCGGTCCGCGACCTCGAGCGTCTCAGGCTCGGTGAGCACCATCGCCTTGTACAGCGCGTCGACGGTGGTGATCGCCTGCCCCGCCTGGATGCGGCCCAGCAGCTGCATCGCCTTGTGGCCGTCACCGGCGGCGCCGATGCCGAGCGCCGAGTGCAGCCGCGTGGCGAAGGCGACATCCGTGTCGTACGTCGTGAGCCCTGCGTCGGTCAGCCCTGCCCGGGCGAACCGCCCGGCGGCCAGCGGCTCCAGCTCGCGCAGGTCGAACGTGTCGTCGGCGGTGGCGCGCACGACGACGCACTCGTCGTTGCGGGTCGCCCCACGGGGCACGTACCAGGCGCGCAGCGCCGTCAGGACCCCGCCGGACTGGTCGGACCACGACATCGCGATGGCGGTCCACGTGTCCGCCCCGTCCCCGCGCAGCACCTGCTCGCGGCTCGTGGTGCCGTCCGCGCGGGACTCGTCGAGCTTCCCGCGCGCATAGGACAGCACGTTGCGCTGCTCGCGTCCTCGCGCCCGGCCGGCCGCAGCGCCGTTCGAGGCGCCGTTGAACGGCGTCGTGTGGCTCATCATCAGCGCGATGTAGGCGTCCAGCAGGGTCGACTTGCCGGAGCCCGACGCACCCGAGAGCAGCGTCGCCGCCGCGGAGAAGCGCACCTCGTGGTGCCCGTGGTAGCCGCCCCAGTTCACGAGCTGCATCGACCGGGCCGTCCACTGCCGGCCGTCCGAGGCCGCGGGGATCAGCCCGAACAGGGAGTCGTTCATCCGTGTCGGGGTCGTCACGCTCATTCGTCCGCCTCCTGCGGGCTCGCCGCGATGTCCTCGTCCGGCTGCGGGGCAGGCACGGCCTGCTCGTCGGCCCCGTGCAGCCACCGGGTCAGCTCGCGCAGCCGGTCCACCGGCAGCAGGATCTCCACCACCGGCAGGATCCGGTAGCGACCGGTGGCGACCTCCTCCAGCACCCGCTCGCGCGCCAGCGCCGCCACCGCGTTGTCGATCTCCCGCCTCCGTGCGGACAGGTTGGTCTCGTCGTGCGCCAGGAAGCCCAGCGCGTAGTCGGCCATCTCCTCGGCGTCCACGTAGGCCGCCGCCTGGCCCGCGCCCTGTTCCTGACGGAACCGGTTGCGCACGAACAGCATGAGCAGGGTCTCGACCCGCTTGTACGGCTCGTCCTTCAGCAGCACCGGGATGGTCAGACCGTCGGAGCGGACCTGCCGCTTGTAGGCGATCTCGTAGTCTCGGTCCACCACCAGCTCGACGAACAGGTCGTGCAGGCGCGAGGACACGACCTGCTGGTGGGTCAGCAGCGCCTTCCACTCCACCGGGTGGTCCGCCGCGGCGAGGTAGCGCCGCTGGAGCAGCAGAGCCAGCACCCGGCGGGCCTCGAACGGCAGCACACCGGTGTCTCCCGGGAAGAGCCCCGGATCGTCGTCCTCCACCGCCAGGGCCTCGACGAACGTGCCCGACGGCGCGGCCTCGTCCGGATCCGGCACCTGCGCCGCGCGTGACTCCGTGTCCAGCTCAGTCATCCGTCCTCCTGATCGGGGTGCGGGGCAGCACGAAGTCGCGGACCGTCCCGTCGGGACGTCTCGTGGCGACCTGTTCGAGGCCGTCCGCCGGGACGTCGCCCGACGCCCCGCCGTCGTCGGCGGCGAGGTCCAGGTAGCCGAGCAGCTCCACCGGGCGGCGCAACGACCCCGGGCCGGCGGCGAACGCCTGGCCGATGCTCGACGCGCCGTCGATCGTGCCCAGGTGCGCGAGGATCTCGGCGTGCTGCGGTCCCCCCATGGCGCGCAGGTCGGCGATCTCGTCGCCCGGGACGAGGCCGTCGGACCAGTCCTCCAGATCGTCCGGCGGGGTCTCCGGGCGCAGGTCGTGCAGCGCGGTGCGAAGCCGTCCGGGCCGCGCACGCTCGAACCAGCGCAACGGGTCGACGCGGGCCGCGCGCCCGGACGAGGGGAACCAGTCGGCCATGGCGGCGGTCGCCTCGCGCAACGCGTCGTCCAGCTCGCGGTCCCGCAACGGGTTGTGGTGGCGGATCTGCGCGGTGACCGTCCGCGAGGCACGGGCCTGTGCGGCCAGCACCACCTCGATCGCGCCGACGAGCTGGGCGCGCAACGTCTGCAGCATCGCCCGGTGGTCCGGGGGCAGCGCGGTCGCGAACGGGTGCTCGAGGATCGACCGGACCCGGTGCTCGAGCCCGTCGAGCAGGTCCGGGTCGCCGAGCAGCTCCATCGCGCCGGCGAACGCCCGGCCCTCCGGGGTGCGCTCCAGAAGGTTCTCCGAGGCGTCCAGGTAGTCGGCGACGACGACGCCGGTGGTGCGCTCGTCCTGCCGCAGCCTCGTCACCATCTCCCGCTGCAGGGTGGAGATCGACTCGGCGACCCGCGTGAAGTCGGCCGGCAGCTCGCGGACCAGGGACAGCACGTGGTCGTACTGCTCCGCCAGCCGTGCTGGCTCGACCGACTCCACCTCTCCGCCGGCCTCGAGCCTGGCCAGCTCCGTCCGTGCGTCGTCGATGCGCGAGCGCAGCTCGCGCATCCGCGCGTCCCGGTCCGGGTGGGCGTCGCGCGCGAGGTCCTCCACCGTCACGAGCAGCGTCCGGATGCGCGACTCGCTCACCAGACCGCGGGTCCCCTGGGTGCGGGCCACGACGTCGAGCGCTTCCGCGGCGTAGCTGGAGAGCTGATACCGCTCCGCTCCCACGTCGTCGAGCGACCGCACGAGCCAGCGCTCGCGGACCCACCGCGTGCACAGCACGCGGGCCGGGTCGCCGGGGACACCGGGGACACCGGGTGCGGGAGCGTCGGTCGCGTCGGCGGCGGGGACGGCCGTGCGCAGCTCGGCCAGCAGGTCGTCGACCTCCACGTGCAGCTGCTCCGTGGCGACCGTGGGCCGGTCCGGGGTGAAGACGCAGCGCAGCACCGCCACCACCAGCGGGGCCTCCGCCTTGTGCAGCAGCCCGAGCGTGGGCGCGGCGAAGGCGCGCCCGACCCCGGCGAGCGCCGTCGCCAGTCGTGCGCTCGTCACGAAGCCGCCAGACGACCGTGCCCTGCGTCGTCCGAGCCTGCGGTTCCGCTCCGGCTCAGACGACAATGTTCACGAGCTTCGGCGCACGCACGATCACCTTGCGGATCTCGGCGCCGTCGATCGCACGCTGCACGTTGGGCTCGTCCAGCGCGGCGGCCTGCAGGTCAACGTCGGAGATGTCCGGCGCCACCTCCAGGCGGCCCCGCACCTTGCCCCGGACCTGCACGACGCAGGTCACGGTCTCCGCTACCAGGTACTGCTCGTCGGCGACGGGGAACGGCTCGCGGGCCAGCGACTCGTCGTGCCCCAGCCGCTCCCACAGCTCCTCGGCGATGTGCGGCGCGATCGGCGCGACCATCTGCACCAGCGGCTCGACGGCGGCACGCGGCACCTCGCCGAGGCCGGTCAGGTGGTTGTTGTAGGTGATGAGCTTGGCGATCGCCGTGTTGGGCCGCATCTGCTCCATCTCGACGCGGACGTCAGCGATGGTGCGGTGCAGTGCCCGGAGGGTCTCGGTCCCGGGCTCGGTGTCCGAGACGACGGGCTCGCCCGTCTCCTCGCTGACCACGTTGCGCCACAGGCGCTGCAGGAACCGCTGCGAGCCGACGACGTCCCGGGTGTTCCACGGCCGGGAGAGGTCCAGCGGCCCCATCGCCATCTCGTAGACGCGGAACGTGTCGGCGCCGTACTCGGCGTACATGTCGTCCGGCGTGACGACGTTCTTCAGCGACTTGCCCATCTTGCCGTACTCGCGCTCGACGGGAGCGCCCTGGTACGTCCAGCCGGACTGCTCGTCGCCCTCGACGTCCGCGGCGGGCACGTAGGCGCCACGGTCGTCGGTGAAGGCGTACGCCTGGATGTAGCCCTGGTTGAACAGCTTGCCGAACGGCTCGCGGGAGCTGACATGGCCCAGGTCGTAGAGCACCTTGTGCCAGAACCGGGCGTACAGCAGGTGCAGCACGGCGTGCTCCACGCCGCCGACGTAGAGGTCGACGCCGCCGGCCGGGCCGGAGGTGTCGTTGTGCCGCGGACCCATCCAGTACCGCTCCAGCTCCGGGTCGACGACGGGGGTACCGTCCGCCGCGTCGCCGGAGCGCTCCGAGCCCCAGGTCGGGTCCAGGTAGCGCAGGTAGTACCAGCACGACCCGGCCCAGTTCGGCATCGTGTTGGTGTCGCGGCGGTACCGCCGGGGGCCGTCACCCAGGTCCAGGGTCACGTCGACCCAGTCCTCGTTGCGGCCCAGGGGCGCCTCCGGCTCGGAGCCGGCGTCGTCCGGGTCGAACGTGCGCGGGGAGTAGTCGGGCACCTCGGGCAGGTCGACCGGCAGCTGGTCGCCCGGGACGGCGACCGGGCGGCCGTCCTCGTCCCACAGGATCGGGAACGGCTCGCCCCAGTAGCGCTGGCGGCTGAACAACCAGTCGTTCAGCCGGTACGTCGTGGTGCCCTCGCCGGCACCCTTCGCCTCCAGCCAGTCGATGATCTTGGCCTTGGCGTCCGCGACGCCCAGGCCGTCCAGCGAGATCTCGTCGTTGGCCGAGTTCACGGTCACGCCGTCGCCGGTCCACGCACCCTCGTGGCCGTCCGGCAGCCCGCCCGCGGGCTCGACGGTGTGCACGACCGGCAGCTCGAAGGCCCGGGCGAACGCGAAGTCGCGATCGTCGCCGCCGGGCACCGCCATGATCGCGCCGGTGCCGTAGCCCATCAGCACGTAGTCCGCGGTGAACACCGGCACGGTGGCGCCGTTGACGGGGTTGACCGCCAGGTGGCCGGTGAAGACGCCCGTCTTCTTGCCGGCGTCGGCCTGCCGCTCCACCGCCGTCTTGGCGGCGGCCTCCTTGCGGTAGGCGGCGACGGCGTCGACCGGGCTGGTGTGCCCGCCCGTCCACGCGTCGCGCGTGCCGTCGGGCCACGAGGCGGGGACCTCGTCCAGCAGGGGGTGCTCCGGGGAGACCACCATGAACGTCGCACCGAACAGCGTGTCCGGACGGGTGGTGAAGACCTCGATCTCGCCGCCGGCGCCCGCGGCGTCCACGGCGGCATCGCCGGCACCGACCACGTGGAAGCGCACGTTCGCGCCGGTGGAGCGGCCGATCCAGTTCCGCTGCATCGCCTTGACCTTGTCCGGCCAGTCGATGAGGTCCAGGTCGTCGGTCAGGCGGTCCGCGTAGGCGGTGATGCGCATCTTCCACTGGCGCAGGTTCTTGGTGAAGACCGGCATGTTGCCACGCTCGGAGCGGCCGTCGGAGGTGACCTCCTCGTTGGCCAGCACCGTGCCCAGCCCGGGCGCCCAGTTGACCGGCGAGGAGTCCACGTAGGCCAGGCGCTGGGAGTCCAGCACGTCGCGCTGCTCGCCCTCGCTCAGGTCGGTCCACGCGTCCCCGCCGGGCACGGTCCGGGTCCCGTCGGCGTACTCGGCCTCGAGCTCGGCGATGCGACGGGCCTTGCCGCGGCCGCCGTCCGACCGCACGAACTCTGGGTCGTACCAGGAGTCGAAGATCTCCAGGAAGATCCACTGGGTCCAACGCACGTAGTCGGAGTCGATGGTCGCGAAGGAGCGCCGCGGGTCGTGGGCCAGCCCCATGCGCCGCAGCTGGCGCTTGTAGACCGTGATGTTGCGCTCGGTCACGCCGCGCGGGTGCTCGCCCGTCTGGACGGCGTACTGCTCGGCGGGCAGGCCGAACGCGTCGAAGCCCATGGCGTGCAGCACGTTGTCGCCGCACATCATCCGGAACCGGCCCACCACGTCGGTGGCGATGAAGCCGAGCGGGTGCCCCACGTGCAGACCCGCCCCCGAGGGGTACGGGAACATGTCCATGATGAAGAACGGCTTGCCGCCGCCGGCGCGCTCGCCGTCGCCACCCGTGAGCTCGCCCGTGGGGTTCGCGGCGTAGAACGTGCCGCGCTCGTCCCAGCGGTCCTGCCAGCGCTCCTCGATCTCCTGCGCGAGGGCAGGCGTGTAGCGGTGGGCGGGCTCGGCGGGGCGGCGCTGCGTCTCGGTCTCTGGCGTGCTCACGCCGGCGAGTCTACCGGCCGGGCGATCGTCGCCCGGCCGGTGTTCCACGGCTCAGAACGAGGCGACGAGGGCCGGTCCGACGGCGAGCAGCAGCCAGGCCACGGAGACGACGTAGCCGATGGCGAGGATCACCCAGCGGTTGCCCACGACGGCGCGTCGCAGCCCGTCGCCCGCCCGGAGGTCACCGGTCTGCACGGCGTGCACGACCTGCACCCACAGCAGGGGCCACATGATGGTCCACACCACCATGCAGGCCGGGCACAGCGCCACGAGGGCGTAGAAGCTGGTCCACATCATGAAGACGATCAGCCCTTGGCCCAGGACGCTGCCGGCCAACAGGCTCAGCATGTACCAACGCGGCAGACGTGCCCCGGTGAGCAGCACGATCCCGGTGGTGATCACCACCGGGAAGGCCGCCACCCCGAGGAACGGGTTGGGGAAGCCCAGGATCGCACCCTGCCACGAACCCATGGCGACACCGCAGTCCAGGAACACGTTGATGCTGCACGACGTGACGCGGTCCGGGTCCTGCAGCTTGAGGACCTTCTCGATCGCGAGCCACAGCGAGCCGCCGAACCCGATCCCGCCGAGCACCACCAGCAGCGTGCCGAAGGTCCGGCCGGACAACCGGCGCAGCCCGGGTGCGGCGCCCGCGCGGTCGAGGTCGTCAGGGCTCCCGTGGGAGCCGTCGGTGCTCACCGTCGTGTCGCTCACGCGGGTGAGGCTACCGCACGGTTCTGGGAGGGCGCTGGGTGCATCGTCAGGAGCTCGCGGCGCTCACCGGGGCGCGACGCACCCTGGTCCGCGCCGAGGCGAGCACGATGGCCAGACCCACGAACGTCAGCGCGAGGCCGGTCCAGGCGGGCGCGACGTACCCGTACCCGGCGGCGATGACGAGCCCGCCGAAGAACGCACCGCCCGCGTTGGCCAGGTTGAGGGCCGAGTGGCACAGCGCGGCTCCGAGCGACTCCGCCCGCGGCGAGAGGTCCATGAGCCGTGTCTGCATCGCCAGGCCCAGCACCTGGGAGGTCACGCCCAGCAGGAAGAGCCCGGCCACGGCACCGACCGGCGACCCTGCCGTCAGCGCGAACAGCACGAGCGCCGCGGCGGTGGTCAGGAATCCGCCGATCACCGTGCCGAGCACCGAGCGGTCGGCGAGCCGGCCGCCCACGAGCGTGCCGACGGTCATCCCGACGCCCATCACCGCCAGCACCCAGGGCACGGAGCCCTCCGACATCCCGGTGACCTGCGTGACCGTCGGCGCGACATAGGTGTACACGGCGAACAGCCCGCCGAAGCCGATGGCACCGGCCACGAACGCCACCCACATCGGCCCGTTCGCCAGCGCGCCGAGCTCCTTCCGCACGCTCGACTCCACCGGCCCCTGCTCGGGCACGAACCGCCAGAGCCCGACCAGCGCCGCTCCCCCGAGGACGCCGATGAGCACGAAGGCGAGGCGCCAGCCGAAGGCCTGGCCGACGGCGGTGGACAGCGGCACGCCGACCACGTTGGCGACCGTGAGCCCGGTCATCATCACGGCCACCGCGTGCCCGCGCCGTCCCGGTCCGGCGACGGAGGCGCCCACCGCCGCCCCGACGCCGAAGAACGCTCCGTGCGGCAGCCCGGCGAGGAACCGGCCGGCCACCAGCCACTCGATGCTCGGCGCGGCGGCCGAGAGCACGTTCGCCACGGTGTAGCACCCCATGAGCCACAGCAGCAGCCGACGGCGCGACATCCGCGCCGCGGCGACGGTCAGCAGCGGCGCGCCCACCACGACGCCGATGGCGTAGGCGGTGACGGCGTGCCCGGCCGTCGGGTCGCTGACGCCGAGGTCGGCGCCGAACTGCGGGAGCATGCCCATGGTCGCGAACTCGGTGGTGCCGATCGTGAAGCCGCCGAGCGCCAGGGCGAAGAGCGCCCAGGAGGCCGGGCTGAGGCGCGAGGCGGGGCGGGAGGGAGCCAGGGTCACAGGGGTCCTCGGGGTTCGGAAGCGCTCGAAACGATTCGACGGCGCGTCGCAAGCATCGCGAGCACGCCGTCGGGGATGCGCCCAGCCTACGCGGGGACCACGCGGATGCGCGAGGCCGCCAGGTGCCCGAGATCCACGGACACCGGCCCCTCCGCCCCGGTCCAGGTCACCGACAGCGTCCCGGCGTAGTCCCGGCGCCGGACCACGGTGACCTCGACGTCCAGCTCCAGGCCGAGCCCGGCGAGGTACCGCAGCGCCTCCGGGTCGGCGTCGGAGATCCGCGCGACGACGCCGCTCTGCCCGGCGGCGAGGTCGGCGAGCAGCACGGCGTCCGGCCGCACGACACGGCCGTCCGCCGTCGGGATCGGGTCCCCGTGCGGGTCGCGGTCCGGGTGGCCGAGGCGCGCGTCGATCCGGGCCACCAGGCGGTCGGAGACCGCGTGCTCGAGCACCTCGGCCTCGTCGTGCACCTCGTCCCACGTGTAGTCGAGCTCACGCACGAGCCAGGTCTCGATCAGCCGGTGCCGCCGCACCATCGTCAACGCGTGCCGCCGTCCGAGATCGGTCAGCCACACCCCGCCGTAGGGCTCGTGGCCCAGCAGACCCTGCGCCGTCAGCCTCCGGACCGTCTCGGAGACGGTCGACGGACCGACGCCGAGCCGGTCGGCGAGCAGCCCGGTGGTGACCTTCTCGTCGCTCCACTCCTGCGCGGACCAGATGGTCTTGAGGTAGTCCTGCGCCACGGACGTGAGGTCGGCCGGCTGCGTCTCGGTGTCGGTCACGCCTGAAAGCCTACGCGGGGCCCGCTCGCTCAGGGCGCGAGCGGGCCGCCGACGGCCGGGGACCCCGAGGGTGAGCTCGTGCCGGACGGCTCGCCCTCCGGCGTCGGCGAGACGGGCGTGGTCGTGTCGTCCAGCTCGCCGACCGGCGGCACGACGGCGGGCATCGGCACGCGGTCGTAGACCGTCGCCTGGCCGGTCGGCGTGACCGCGATCACCTGGCTGTCCAACCACTGACGGGCCTCCCGGTCGAACCGCAGCAGGGTCATCTCGGCCGTGCCACGCAACGGGCCCACGGTGGGCTGCCCGGACGCGGCACCGGCGGTGCTGGCCGAGACGTGCCGGAGCCCGCGGCCCACCTGCTCCGGGCCGGAGCGCCGGTGGGTGTGCCCGGAGACCTGCAGCGGGACGCACCCGGACTCGAGGGCGGGCAGGCCGATCACCGGGGTGTGGACGAGGAGCAGGTCCACGTCGTCCTCGCACGCCGTCACGGCCAGCTCGGCGGCCTGCTCGTCCGGCAGCTGCTCACGCGCCGCCCGCGTCCCCTCCCCGACCCGGGTCTCGAGGACGTCGCGGTCACCGAGCACGCGGACGCCGGCGATCTCGACGACGCTGCCGTCGAGCACGACCTGGCCGTGGGCGGCCTCCTGCTCGGACGTCAGGACCGAGTCGTGGTTGCCGTCGGCGACGACCATCTCGACGCCGTCGGGCACGGCAGAGGCGAACGCGTCCACGCAGACCTTCTCGACGGCGGTGCCGTTCATGGTGGTGTCGCCGGCGTTGAGCACCACCTCGGCGCCCGAGCGCTGGACTGCCTCCTCGATCACCGTCGACATGCCGGTATTGCAGTGCAGGTCCGACACGACAAGCATCGACACGACGTCCTCGCCGTCGTCCCCCGCCACGGCTTCGTCCGCACCGTCGTCCAGCTGCTCGGCCAGGCTCGTCCGGACGGCGTGCCGGATCTCCCACGCGTTCCACGCGCTGCCCAGGTCGTCACGCGCCGCCTCGTAGAACGCCTCGTTCTCGTCGTACAGCTCGACGAGCTGGCCGCCGTACGTGTCGATCACACCGGCGAGACGCCCCGTGATGCGCGCGCCCTCCAGCGCGGTGCCCTCGAAGACGACCGAGGCGGGCCGGCCGGAGCGGGGTACGCCGACGTCGGCCGAGACGAGCGACATGCCGATGAACGTCACCACCAGGACCCCGGCCGTGATCTGCCACGTCCGCGGCGCGAGGACGCGCGCGAGCTCACGCCGTCGCGAGCCGCCGAGCAGCGCCCGGACGCCCCAGCCGACCAGGCCGACCGCGGCCAGCGCGAGCAGCGCACGGCGCGCCGCGTCGGTGAGCAGCGCCGCGGTCACGGCGTCGACCGTCACCTGGGGGCTGTCGTAGAACTGCAGGTAGCTGTCGAGGTCGCCCACGAGCCGGTCGAGCGTCGACGACGCGCCCACGGCCGAGAGATCGGCGGGGATCTCCTTGACGGTGATGTCGACCCCGAGCCCGAGCGGCAGCGGCGAGTCGATCTCGAGCGTGCCGAGCGGCCCGAGGTCCACCACGACGAGCCCGTCGGTGTCCACCGCGTAGTCGGCCTCATGGGGCCCGAGGCTCAGCGTCGCCGTCGCGGTCGTCACCCCGAGACCGACGCAGAGGACGACGGCGGCGAGGGCGGCGAGCGCCCAGCGCAGCCAGCGGGGCGGAATGGGTCTGTCGCGCATGGTGGACCAACGATCACCGACGAAGCGGCCCGCTCACAACCCGGCGCGCTCAGCGGCGCTGGTCTCGTAGCGTGAGCAACGCGACACCGGCTGCGACGAGCATCAGCACGACGCCGATCGCCGCCGTGAGCCCCACCCCGCCGGCGAACGCCTGCTGGGCCGACTCGACGAGCGCCCGGGCCGTCGCCGCCGGCAGCCCCGCCGCCACCTCGGCTGCGCCCCCGAGGGTCTGGGTGGCCGCCGCGGCGTCCGACGCCGGCACCTCGGCGGGCACCACCACGGACGCGGCGTAGCTCGCCGTCAGGATGCTGCCGAGCACGGCGGTGCCCAGGACGGCGCCGAGCTCGTACGCGGTCTCGGAGATCGCCGAGGCGGCACCGGCCTTCGCGGCCGGCACGCTGGAGACGATGAGGTCGTTGCTCACCGTCTCGGCGGCACCGATCCCCAGCGAGAGCACGACGAAGGCGACGACCAGCGGGGCGAGCAGTCCCGATCCCCCGAAGAGGGCGACCAGCAGGTAGCCGAGCGACGAGACGAGCAGTGCCGTCGCCACGACGCGCTGCGCCGGGAGCCGCCGCACGATGCGCACCACGCTCAGGCCCGCGACGACCATGGCGACCGTGCCGGGCAGGAGCGCCAGCCCTGCCTCGACCGGGGCGAGCCCGTGCACCATCTGCAGGTCCTGGGAGACGAAGAACAGGAAGCCCACCAGCGAGAACACGCTGAGCAGGTTGACCACGACGCCGCCGCTGAACGCCGGGATCCGGAACAGCCGGACGTCGAGCATCGGCACCGGCCGGCGCAGCTGGCGGTGCACGAAGAGGATGCCGCTCACGACGCCGACCGTCACCGCGGCGAGCGCGGTCGCCGTGACGCCGTCGGCGGCGACCTTCTTGACCGACCAGACGAGCGGGGTCATGGTGACCATGGCCAGGGCCACGGAGACGAGGTCGAGCGGGCCGGGCTCCGGGTCCTTCGACTCGGGCAGCACGGCAGGCGCGAGCAGGAGGAAGAAGACCAGCACAGGAACCGCCAGGAGGAAGACGGAGCCCCACCAGAAGTGCTGGAGCAGCAGCCCGCCCACGATGGGACCCAGAGCGCTGCCGGCCGCCCACCCCGTGGCCCAGATCGCGATCGCCAGCCGCCGCTCCTCCCGGTCGACGAACACGTTGCGCAGGAGCGAGAGCGTCGAGGGCATGAGCATCGCCCCGAAGAACCCGAGAGCAGCACGGGTGGCCACGAGCATGTCGGCGGTCGGCGCGAAGGCGGCGACGGCGGAGACCACGGCGAAGCCGATCGACCCGACGAGGAGCAGCCGCCGGCGGCCGACGCGGTCGGCCAGGGATCCCATCGGCACGAGGAGGCCGGCGAGGACGAGCGGGTAGACGTCCACGACCCACAGGAGCTGCGTGCCGGTGGGCCGCAGGTCTGCCGAGATCTGCGGCAGGGCAAAGCTGAGGACGGTGTTGTCCACGGACACGAGCAGCACCGGCAGCATCAGTGCGACGAGAGCGATCCAGCGACGGTCGCGGAGCGCGGGTGCCGAGGGCTGCGGTGTCGTCACCGAGATGGTGGTCACGACGTTCCTCTCACGACGAGCGGCGGCCAGGGCGACGCCGCGCGCCGATCTTCTGTACCGTCCAGACGGTACAGTAACGCTTGGCCCGCTACCCTGACAACCATGCCTCCCGCCCCCGCCGCACGAGCCAAGGTCCTGCACGCCTTCGCCGAGCTCCTCGTCACCTCGGGCGAGCGGTCCGCCACCCTCGACGCGGTCGCGGAGCGCGCCGGCGTCTCCAAGGGCGGCCTGCTGTACCACTTCCCCACCCGGGACGCGCTGGTCGACGGGCTCGTGGACCACCTGCACGCCCTCATCGCCGCCGACGTGGCCGTCATGACGTCCGCACCCGAGGGGCCCGTGGCCTACCTGCTGCGGAGCTCACTGGAGACGGGGGGCGAGCTCGACCTCGCGTTCCGCGGCGTGTCCCAGCTCGCGCAGGGATCCGCACCGCACGCCCGCACCGCGCTCGACACGGCGCACGACACCTGGACCCGGGCCGTCACGACCCAGGTCGAGGACGCGCCGACCGCGCACGCGATCATGCTGATCAGCGACGGTCTCTACCACCGCAGCTCGATCGGGGCGCAGTCGCCCGACCTGGACGAGCTCCTGCAGATCGTCGATCGGCTCGTCGCGACCCAGCCCACCCGCACCGGCTGAGGTGGGGCGCTCCCGCCCGGCGGGTCAGCCGGTCTTGCGTTGGGACGACTTCGAGGACTTCGACGACTTCGACGACGAACCGGACTTCGACGACGACCTCGACGACTCGACGGACCGCTTCAGCGCCTCCATGAGGTCCACGACCTCCGCACCCTCGCCCTCCTCCTTGGCGCCGAAGGTCTCGGCCGGGTCGAGGGTGTCGCCCTTCTCGATCTTGGCCTCGATGAGCTGGCGCAGCTGAGCCTGGTACTCGTCGGTGTAGTCCTCGGGCGTGAAGTCGGACTCGTAGCTCGACACCAGCTGGGCGGACATCGCCAGCTCCTTGTCCGAGACAGAGGTCGAGCCGTCCAGGGACGGGAACTCGGCCTCCCGGATCTCGTCGGCCCACAGCAGCGTCTGCAGAGTGAGGACCTCCTCGCGCACCCGCAGCGCGGCCAGGCGGGTGCGCTGGCGCAGCGCGAACTTCACGATCGCGGTCCGGTCCGTCTCCTCGAGCGTGCGCCGCAGGAGCACGTACGCCTTCGGGCTCTTGGAGTCCGGCTCGAGGTAGTAGGTGCGGTCCAGCAGCACGGGGTCGACCTGGTCGCTCGGCACGAACTCCACGACCTCGATCTCGCGGTTGGTCTCGGCCGGCAGCGCGGCGAAGTCGTCCTTCGTCAGCACCACCATGCGCTCGCCGTCGTCGTAGGCCTTGTCGATGTGCTCGTAGGGCACCGTCTCGCCGTCGAGCTCGCAGACGCGCCGATAGCGGATCCGGCCGCCGTCGGCGTCGTGCACCTGGTGCAGCGAGACGTCATGGTCGGACGTCGCGCTGTACAGCTTCACCGGGACGTTGACGAGACCGAACGTCACCGCACCCTTCCAGATGGCCCTCATGACCCCATGGTCACGCGCAACGCGCGTGCGCGCAGCACGTCGCGGGTCAGCCGCCGTTCCCCAGGACGCCGAGCACCCCCACGACCCCGACCAGGAGGGCGAGGGCGACCGAGACGCCGACGAGGACCGCGTGCACGGTGTAGAAGCGCGTGGGCCGCCCGGCCTCGTCGCGGGCGCGCGGGTCCTTCGTCACGCGGCGCCAGAACTGGGGCCAGACCACGAGGTTCCACACGGCGGCGAGGATCAGGACGAGGGACCACACGACAGGGAGCTGCACGCCCCCGAGTATCCCACCGGGTGAGACAACGCTTTCCCCCGGCGACGGAACCGCTGTACGTTCATCGATGTAGAGCCGCGGCGAGGGGGCCGCCCGGCACGCCATCGATGCAAAGGAGCACGACGTGCGAACGATCGCTTTCCCGAGCACCACCCCGTGGCGGACCAGCAGGCGCCTGCTGGCGTCGCTGGTCGCCCTGATCATCGCCGCGGCGACGCTGACCGTCGCCGGAGCGCCCGCGGCCCGGGCCGCCACGATCGACACCGGCACCGAGTACGTGCTGGTCAACCGGCACAGCGGCCTCGTCGCCGACGTGCTCGACGCCTCCACCGAGAACGGCGCCGAGATCATCCAGTGGCACCGCACCGACGCGGCCTGGCAACGGTGGCACTTCGTCGACGCCGGCTCCGGCTACTACCGCATCGTCTCCGTCCACTCCGGCAAGGCCCTCGACGTCTGGGAGAAGTCCACGGCCGACGGCGCCGAGATCCGTCAGTACACCGACACCGGGGGCTCCAACCAGCAGTGGCGGCCGGTCGACACCGACGGCGGCGTCCAGCTCGTCAACCGCAACAGCGGCAAGGCGCTCGAGGTGTGGGAGTGGTCCACCACCCCGGCGGACCGGCTCAGCCAGTACACGTCGCTCGGCGGCGCCAACCAGGTCTGGGACCTCGTCCCGGTCGGCGACGAGCCGGGGAGCACCGAGTGCGGCAGCGGGAGCTTCACCACCGAGGCCGTCCGTTCCGGCTCCACCTGGACCGCGCACCGCGGCGGGACGACGCTCTACTCCGGCTCCGACATGGCCTCGGCCGTCCGTGCCGCCGTCGGCGGGCTCACCGCCGGCCGCACGACCCAGGAGCGCGTCGTCGTGCGCGGCTCCGGCTCGATGTCCGCCTCCAGCTCGATCGACCTGCCGAGCCACACCTCCCTCGAGGTCTGCGGCACGATCGACGTGACGGGCTCGGCCAGCGGGAACAACGCCCCGATCCGCATCCGCCACGCCCGCGACGTGTCGGTCCCCCACCTCAGCCTCACCGGCGCCCCGTACTTCGGGGTCTGGGTACGCACGTCCTCCGACGTGCATCTCGGCCAGATCGACCTGCGGCTGTCCGGCGGCCTCGGCATCCGCATCGACTCCCGGGACGACGATGCCGTCCGCGAGGCGCGGAACATCCGGATCGACGACGTCTACGTCTCCGGCACGAACAACCACGGGGTCGAGACCTACGGCGTCGACGGCCTGACCATCGGGACCGTCACCGCCCGGAACACCGGGTACTCCGGCCTGCTCCTCAACGACACGGTCAACGCCACGGTCGGGAAGGTCGACGCTCAGGGCGCGGGCACCGGGACCGGCTATGCCGCGTTCCGCATGGCCAACCGCAACGGGTCCGTCGACGGCTCCTACCCGACCAACGTCCGGGTCGGTGAGGTCGTCGCCCGCGGCGGTGGGCGCGGCATCTTCTGCGTCTCGGAGTCGGGCGGAGCGGTGATCGAGCGTGTCGACATCGCCGACACCGGGTCCAACGCGATCCTCGTCGAGAACTGCTACAACGTGACGATCGCGTCCCAGGGGGGCACGGTCTCCGGCCCGGGAGACATCCGCATCGCCGCCCGCTCGGAGTTCGCGAACACCCGCGACGTCACCTTCGCGAACCTCTCCCTGCACGGCACGTCGATCCGTGAGTCGCCCTGCGGGGACAACACCCGGCTGACGAACATCACCTGGAACGACAGCAGCGACCAGACCTGCTGAGCAGGGTTGTGGGCGGGAAATCTGGCGCCGACATCCGTACCAACCAGGCATATCGGGCCAGATTCCCCCCCCACAACACAGCTTGCTTGCGTCTCAACCGAGCAAGCCGTGGTGCAGCGCGCGCAGCACCGCCTTGGTCCGGTCGGTCGTGTCCAGCTTGAGCAGCACCGCCGAGACGTGGTTCTTCACCGTGCCGGGCGCCAGGTGGAGCACGTCGGCGATCACCCGGTTGGTGCAGCCCTCTGCCATCAGCCGCAGCACCTGCGTCTCACGCTCGGTCAGCGGCTGGACGAACGCCTCCCGCAACCCGGGCGCGACCTCCGGCACGGCACCCGACCCCAGCGCCCGGACCAGGCGGGCCGTCACCGACGGCTGGACATGGGTGCCGCCGTCGGCCAGCGTGCGGACCGCGCCCGCGAGCTGCTCGACCGTCACGTCCTTGAGCAGGTAGCCCTGAGCGCCCGCTCGCAGCGCCGCCAGCACGAGCTCGTCGTCGTCGAACGTGGTCAGCACCAGCACCGGCACGTCCAGCCGACGACGGCGGAGCTCGCCCAACGCCCACAGCCCGTCGGTGCCGGGCATGCGCAGGTCGAGGAGCACCACGTCAGGATCGTGCTCGACCACGGCCGAGACCCCGGAGCCGCCGTCGTCCGCCTCCGCGACCACCTCCACCCCGCCCGCGATCTCCAGCAGGCTGCGGATGCCGTGGCGCACGAGAGTCTGATCGTCCACCAGCACCACCCGCGTCGCGGGTGACCCGCCGCCCGCGACGCTCACGAGAGCACCCGCTGCGGCATCGCGACCTCGAGACGGAACCCGCGTCCGCCGGCGTACCGCACGCTGCCGCCCAGCGCCTCCGTGCGCTCGACGATCCCCCGCAACCCGTTGCCCGGCGTCACCCGGCCCGCGCCGTAGCCGTCGTCCTGCGCCACGAACGTCAGCATGCCGTTCGCGACGCCGACCTCGAACGTCAGCTGCGTCACCTCCTCCGCGTGCCGTACGGCGTTCGTCGCGGCCTCCTGGGCCACCCGGACCAGCGCTGCGGTCTGCTCCTCGTCCGCGGAGACGTCGTCGGCGACGGACACCACCACCCGGGGGTGCGGTACCGCGTCAGCCACCGCACCGAGCGCCTCGCGCAGGTCGGGTGCCCGACGGCGCAGCTCGCCCACCGTCGTCCGCACGTCACCCAACAGCTCGCGCGCCATGCTCCGCGCACGCTCCACGTGCTCGGTCTGCGCGGCACCCGTGCGGTGGGTCGCCGACTCCAGCTCCAGCGTGAGCACGGTGAGCTGGTGGCCGAGCAGGTCGTGCAGCTCGCGCGCGATCCGCAGCCGCTCCGAGGCGCGGCTCGTCTCGTCGCGCAGCACGGTGGCTGCGGCGAGGTCGGTGTGCGCCACGGACAGCTCGGTGCGCAGCCGCTGCTCGCGCTGCAGGACGGCGCTGACCAGTGCCGACGCGACCTGGAGCAGCAGGTACAGCCCGGCGCTCAGCACGATCTCCACCACCGGCACCTCGCTGTCCCGCAGCCGGGCGCCCAGCACCAAGCCGACCACCAGGACTGCGGTGTTGACGACGATGACCACCGCGGTGGCCCGCCACGACACCAGGTAGGTGCTCAGCGCCGCGCCGAACACGAGCAGGATCGGCAACCACCCGGCGCCCGGGATGCCGATGATGAGGACGCCGGCCAGCGCCGTCTGCGCGGCGACGCCGGCGACCGTACGGCGAGCGCCCGACGGCTGCATCATCACCCAGACAGTCACCGACAGGTAGCACGCGGCCGCGACCCACCAGGTCCACACCGGGATGAGGTATGCCGGGCTCTCCACGGCGAGCGGGACGATCAGCACGACGGTGAAGCACACCGCCAGCACGGTCAGGCCTGAGACGGTCTCGGCTCCGGGGCGTCGCACGGTTCCACGCTACGGCAGGTCGACGACGTGCGGCGGGTGCCACAAGTCATGGGCCCAGGTCATGACCCGTGGCACGCGACCGCCGGTGCCCGGCGTCCCTAGCGTCGAGACCATGACAGCGATACGAGCGAGGAACCTGCGCAAGGAGTTCCGCCGTCGGGGGCGGACCACCGTGGCGCTGGACGACGTCAGCCTCCATGTCGAGGTCGGCGAGATCGTCGGGCTGCTGGGCCGCAACGGGGCCGGCAAGTCCACGACGGTCGACCTCGTCAGCGGCCTGCGCGCCCCCGACGCCGGCACGGTCCGGGTGCTGGACCACGACCCCCGGACCGACCGCGCCAAGGTCCGTGGCGTCCTGGGCGTCCAGCTCCAGCAGCCCCGCCTGCACGACGCCCTGACGGTGCTCGAGCTCGTGCGGCTGCACCGCTCCTTCTACCCGACGGGCCGCGAACCCGACGAGCTCATCGAGGCCATGGGCCTGACCGGCAGCCGCCGTACCCGGTTCTCCGACCTCTCCGGCGGGCAGATGCAGCGCACCTCGATCGCCGTGGCACTGGTCGGCAACCCGCGGGTGGTGATCCTCGACGAGCTCACCACCGGCCTCGACCCCGAGGCCCGGCGCGGCATGCTCGACCTCGTCCGCGGCCTGCGCGACGACGGCACCACGGTGCTGCTGGTGAGCCACCACATGGACGAGGTCGAGAAGCTGTGCGACCGCGCCGTCGTCCTCGAGGCCGGCCGCGTCGTCGCCGCGAACACGCCGGCCGGCCTGGCCGCCGACGCCGGCCTGGCCCCGGACGCCGGGCTCGAAGAGGCGTACCTGACACTGACCGGAGGGACCCGATGACCGACACCCTGACCCCGTCCCTGCCCGAGGTGCGCCCCGGAGCCCGGGCGTGGCTGGCGATGACGGCCGCCGAGGCGAAGGTGGTCGCACGCGACACCGCCGGGCTCATCGTCCCCCTCGGCATGCCGACGCTCATCCTGGTCATGAACGGCATCAGCTTCGACACCGACGTCGTGATCCCCGGCACCGGCGGCCGCACGGCCCTCGACATCTTCGTGCTGCCCATCACCCTGGCCTTCGTGGTCGCCATGGTCGGCGTGGTCAACATGCCGAGCTTCCTGGCCGCCTACCGGCGCACCGGGATCCTGCGCCGCCTCGGCGTGACGCCCGCCTCCCCGGTGATGGTGCTGGTCGCCCAGGCGGTGGTCGGGATCGTGCAGATCCTGCTCGGCCTGGTGCTCACGCTGGGCGTCGCCTGGGTCGCGTTCGGCGCCCACCCGCCGGTGGACGGCTGGACGGCCGTCGCGGTGCTCGCCCTGACCGTCGCAGCCATGTACGGCGTCGGCATGCTCGTCGCCGCGATCGCGCCGACCCCGCAGTCGGCCGTGGCGATCGGCCTGGTCGCCTTCTTCGCGATGGCCGCGCTGGGCGGCATGTTCGGCCCCCGGGACAACCTGCCGGAGCCGCTCGCCGACGTCGGCGGGATGCTGCCCTTCGGCGCGGCGGTCGACGCGCTCGGGGCCGCCTGGGCGGGCGACGTCGTGCCCCTGTCCGCCGTCGCCGGGCTCGCTGTGGCGACCGTGGTCAGCAGCGCCCTGGCCGCGCTGTGGTTCCGGTGGGAGTGAGCCCGGACCTGCGCGTCGGCCCGGTGCGCGGCAGCATGGGCGCATGGCAGCAGCCGACGCGCCCCGGACCCGGCCCCAGACGGTCTCGGTCGACGGCCACCGGCTGCAGCTGACCAATCTGGGCAAGGTGCTCTACCCGGCGACGGGCACCACCAAGGGTGAGGTGCTGCACTACCTCTCTCAGGTGGCGCCCGCGCTCGTGGCGCACGCCGCGCACCGTCCGGCCACGCGCAAGCGGTGGCCGGACGGTGTCACCGGGCAGATGTTCTTCCAGAAGAACCTCGATGCCTCGACGCCCGAGTGGGTGCCGCGGCGCACCATGCGGCACACGTCCTCCACCAACGACTACGTGCTGGTCGACGACCTCGCCACGCTGACCTGGCTCGGGCAGACGGCCACGCTCGAGATCCACACCCCGCAGTGGCAGTTCGGTCGCACCGGTGCTCCGCTGGCCCCGGACCGTCTGGTCCTCGACCTCGACCCCGGGCCCGGGGCGGGCCTGGCCGAGTGCGCCGAGGTCGCCCGGCTGGCCCGCGACATCCTGGTCGGCATGAACCTCGAGCCGCTGCCCGTCACCAGCGGGTCCCAGGGCATCCACCTGTACTCGGCGCTCACGGCCGACCATGGCGAGCTGACGTCCGACGACGTCTCCGCCGTCGCGAAGGAGCTCGCACGCCACCTGGAGTCCGCCCATCCGGACCTCGTGGTCAGCGACATGAAGAAGTCGCTCCGGGCGGGCAAGGTGCTGGTCGACTGGTCGCAGAACAACGGCGCCAAGACGACGATCGCGCCGTACTCGCTGCGCGGCCGCGAGGAACCGACGGTGGCCGCACCCCGGACCTGGGACGAGCTCGACGACCCGGACCTGCGCCAGCTGGGCCACGCCGAGGTCCTCGAGCGGCTCGATCGCGACGGCGATCTCCTCGCTCCCCTGCTCACCGGCCACCTGTCCCGGCTCGAGCCCACGCCGGAACGCCTCGCGTCGTTCCAGCGGCTCGAGACGTACCGGTCCAAGCGCGACCCCGGCAAGACCCCGGAGCCGTTCGGCCCGGGTGCCGACCGCACGGACCCGCCCGGAGAGGCCGCGGGGACGACCGGCCCGTCGTTCGTCATCCAGGAGCACCACGCCCGGCGCCTGCACTGGGACTTCCGGCTGGAGCACGACGGCGTGCTCGTGAGCTGGGCGCTGCCCAAGGGCGAACCGACCGACCCGGCCCAGAACCACCTGGCGGTGCAGACGGAGGACCACCCGCTGGAGTACGGCGGCTTCGAGGGGACGATCCCTGCCGGCGAGTACGGCGCCGGCGAGGTGACGATCTGGGACGCGGGCAGCTACGAGCTCGAGAAGTGGCGCGAGGGCAAGGAGGTCATCGTCACCCTGCACAGCGAGCGGCGGGGACGACGGCGTCTCGCCCTCATCCAGACGGGCGGGCGCGACGGCAGCGAGAGCTCCTGGCTCATCCACCGCACCAAGGACCAGCCCGACGACGCGGGCGCACCGACGACCGGACCCGACGAGGTTGCGCCGTCGTCCACCACGGGGCGCGGATCGCCGGGCGCGCGCCTCGGCGCTCCACCACGCCCGATGCTCGCGACCACCGCCGCCCCCGCGGAGCTGACCAGGCTGGACACCGCCGAGTGGGCGTTCGAGGCCAAGTGGGACGGTTTCCGGGCCGTCGTGGAGGTGCTGCCCGGATCACCGGCTCGGGTGCGCCTCACCTCCCGCTCGGGCCGGGACCTCACGCCGACCTTCCCGGAGCTGGCCGCGATCGGCGAGATGGTGCCCGACGCCGAGCTGCCCCTGGTGCTGGACGGCGAGATCGTGGCGCTGGACGGGAAGGGGCGACCGAGCTTCCGGCGCCTGCAGCAGCGGGCCAACCTGGTCAGGCCGCGCGACGTCGAACGGGCGCGCCGCGGCGTGGGCGTGGACCTCGTGCTCTTCGACGTGCTGCGCGTGGCGGGCGTCGACGTCACGGACCACACGTACGACGAGCGCCGCGAGATCCTGGCGCGGGTGATCGCCCCCCGCCGGCCGGTGCACGTGCCGGAGGCGCTGCCCGGTGACGCGTCCGAGGCGATGGCGGAGTCCCGGCGGCTCGGGCTCGAGGGTCTCGTCGCGAAGCGGCGTCGGTCCGGGTACACGACCTCTCGTCGGTCGCGCGACTGGCTCAAGCTGAAGCACGCGCACACCCAGGAGGTCGTCGTGGTGGGTTGGCGCCCGCTGCACGCCGGGAGCGGCCGGGCCGACGTGCGCAACGTGGGATCGCTGCTGCTCGCCGTGCCGGTGCCCGTGCCCGACGGCGGGACGCGGCTGCGCTACGTCGGCAAGGTGGGCACGGGGTTCCGCGAGCGCGACCGTCGCGACCTCGCGGCCCGGCTCGCGGACCTGGAGCGCGACGACGCCCCGTTGGACGGTGTGCCGGCCTCGGAGGCGGCGCACGCCCGCTGGACGGAACCGACCCTGGTGGGAGAGGTCGAGTACGCCGACTGGACCGCTCGGCCGGACGACGTGGGTGCCGACGACGAGTCGCGGCTGCGGCACGCGGTGTGGCGTGGCTGGCGACCCGACAAGACCCCGCAGGACGTCACCACGGAGTGACACCGCCGTGGCCGTCCAACCGCTCAGCTCGACGCGGCCCTGCCGTGGCGCCAGTAGCCGAGGAACGTGATGTGCGTCTTCGGCATGCCCTCGGCCACGAGGTGGCGTCGCACGCCGGTGGCCAGCCCGGCCTCACCGGCCGCGTAGGCGGAGCCGACGCCGTCGGGCAGCGTGAGCCCGCACACCTCCGCGAGCGCGGCCTGCCCCGGTACGGCGTCCGCGCCGGTGGTCTCGTCGCGGGCCACCCAACGCACCTCGAGGCCGGCCGGCGCCCGGAAGTCCTGCTGGTCGTCCGCCGTCGGGACCTCGATGACGGCGGTGCCGCGGGCGTCGGCAGGCAGCGACTCGCAGATGCCGGCCACGGCCGGCAGTGCCGTCTCGTCACCCACGAGCAAGGTCCAGTCGTGGTCGTGCTGCGGGTCGTAGGAGGCGCCCTGGTCGAGCAGTCCGACGGTGTCGCCTGACCGTGCCGTCGTCGCAAAGTCTGCGGCCGGCCCGGTGCGGCCCTCCGCGTCGGCGTGGAGGACGAAGTCGACGTCGATCTCGCCCAGGTCGAGGCGTGCGGCGCGCACGGTGTAGTTGCGCACCCAGGGCCGCCGGGACTTCGGGGTGGCGAGGTACTGCAGGTACCAGCCCCACTCGGAGGAGCGGGTGGGCGGGCGCAGCACGTCCTGGCCGGGCCGCTGCAGGAACAGCCGGAACCACTGGTCGTACCCGAGTGCGGAGAACCGGTCGAGCCCGCCCAGCGTCACGCGCATCATGTGGGGCGTGACCTGCTTGGTGCGCACGACCTCGGCGACGACGACCTGGGGATCGACCGGCTTGCGACCGTGGTGAGACGACATACAGATAAGGTTAGGCGAACCTCATCCGTCAGGGAAGGGGCGTCCCGCCACGCGGACGCTCGACCGAGGTGCCCGGCGCCGCAGCCGTCGTCGGGCACGATGGGCCTGTGCGCCGGCCATCGCTCCCCGCCCTCGTCGTCCTGTCCTGCTGCCTGCTCGGAGCCTGCACGGCAGAGCCCGACGAGGCCGGGACCGAGGCGCCGTCGCCGGCCGCCGCGGCATCACCGAGCACCGGGCCACCGGCCGGCACCGCCGGACCTGCCGAGAGCACCTCGACGGAGGCGTCCTCCGCAGACACCGCCCTCACCGTCTCGGCGCCCGGCGAGAGCGGCCCCTCCGGCATCGAGGTGGTCCACGGGGACGACGGCGTGGCCACGATCCGGACCGGCGCAGCCCCGGGCGCACCGGCCACGATCACGCTGGACTCCCCCGGCCACCTGCGGGTGAACGCCGACTCCACCGTGACGATCCTGGACGACGACGGCGCCCCGGTCGCGGGCCTCTCGCGCGTCACCGGCGGCGCGCAACTCACCGCGGTCGACACCACGACCGTGCACGTCGAGGCGTCGGAGGCGACCACCGCCGAGACGATGCTGGGCACCGAGGCCGTCGAGAGCACCGCCTGGGGCCAGCGCGAGGGCGGCCGGTCGCTCGCCGTCGCCCCCACCCGCTGGGCACGGTCCGCCGGCGAGGCCGGGACGGACCTCGTGTGGGCCGAGCTGGTCGCGGCGGACCCCGAGGTGGACACGCCCGTCATGCACGACCAGCTCGTCTGCCACTCGATCGGCGCGCCCGACAAGGACACCTGGAACCTCGAACCGTGGCGGCCCGACGTCGGGCTCGTGGCCGTGCTGGCCGACCGCTGCAACCCCACGGACTAGGCACCCGGGTCGCAGGCTGCCGCTGTGCCGGGCCGCCGCACCTCAGCCGTAGACCGCTGGGTAGCCGATCGCACCGCGCAGCGACCTGTCGCCGGCGTCGTAGGACGAGAGCAGCCGCACCTGACCGGCCTCGGGCGGTGCCCAGTCGGGCAGCGTGAGACGGATCCCGTGGGGACGCGCGTCCTCGAAGCCGAAGCGTCCGTAGTAGTGCGGACTCCCCTCGAGGACGACGTACGGCTCGCCCGCGCGGTCCGCCAGTTCGAGCACCGACCGGACCAGGGTGGCGCCCCGCCCGCGCCGCTGCCGGTCGGGAGCGACGGCCAGCGGAGTCAGCATCGCCACCGTCCGTGACCCTGCCGGCCCGGTCACGGTGCACCCGGTGACCATCACGAAGCCCGCGACGCTCCCGCTGGTCCGCTCAGCGGTCTCCGCGTCGATCGCCACGAGCGAGAGCTCCGGGCGGTAGATCCACGACGCGCGGATCCGTTCCACGCCGTCGGCCACCTCACCACCGTCGTCGAAGGCGGCGGTGAGCAGCGCACGGACGGCGGCGAAGTCTGCCGGCCGCTCCGGCCGGATCAACCCGGTCCCTCCGGCCGCGGGGGTCGCCGCAGTCATCGGGCCTGACGTTCTGCCGCGGACCGCAGGACGCAGGACTCGTTGCCCTCGGGGTCCGCGAGCACCTGCCAGCCGCTCCCGGGCCCGATGCCGCGGTGGTCCGCGACCAGGGTCGCACCACGGCTCAGGAGGGCCTCGACGTCGTCGACGTAGCCGAGCGTCCTCTTCCACCATCGCGACAGCCCGTAGGCGTCGGCGCAGTCGATGACCAGGTTCGAGATGAGCGAGAGCATCCCTCGACCGTCCCACGGCGAGCGGCCGGGTGCACGGATTTTTCGTCAGCCCGCGGGCGTGGTCTCCCGCGGGCGGTCCCTGATCCCCACCATGCTCACCAGACCGCCCGCCACGAGCAGCGCGGCCGTCACGACCAGGGCCCAGTGGAACGAGTCGACGTCGAGCACCCCGCCGAGGATGACACCGGCGAACGCGATGACCACCAGGCCCGCGACCCGCGAGACGGCGTTGTTCACCGCCGAGGCGATCCCGGCGTCGGTGGGCGGCACGGCACCGAGGATCGCAGCCGTCAGCGGCGCGACCGTGATCGCCAGGCCGAGCCCGAAGACGAGGATCCCGGGGAGCACCTGGGTCACGTAGCTCGCGTCGGCGTCCATGGTGCGCATCAGCAGGAACCCGCCCCCGGCGACGATCGGACCGATCGTCATGAACCACCGCGCCCCGAAGCGGCCCGCGAGCGCCCCGAAGCGGGTGGACAGCGCCAGCATCGCGAAGGTGATGGGCAGCTGCGCCACGCCGGCGGCCGTCGCGGAGTAGCCCGCGACCTGCTGCAGGAACAGCGTGAGCACGAACCCGCCGAAGGCGAGCGCCCCGTAGACGGCTGCGGTCGCGATGTTGCCCCACGCGAAGTTGCGCACGGCGAACAACCGCATCGGCAGCATCGGGTCGGGCGCGCGGCGCTCGTAGAGGACGAACGCCACCAGCAGCACGAGGCCGACACCGGCGAGCGGCCATGTCTCCTCGATGAGCCCGTACACCGTGGCCCCGAGCCCGACGGCGGCGAGGGCAGCGCCGGGGACGTCGACGCGGCGGCCGCTCGTGGCCTCCGACGGCGGTACCGCCCGGAGCAGGTACAGGGTCACCGCGACGACGGGCACGTTGATCCAGAACACCCCGCGCCAGGAGACGAGGTCGACGAGCCCGCCCCCGACGAACGGTCCGACGATCATGGCGGTGCCGGTCCAGGCGGTCCAGGCCCCGATGGCCCTGCCCTGCGCCTGGCCCTCGAACGTCGAGATGATGAGCGCCAGGGAGCTCGGTACGAGCATCGCTCCGGCGACCCCCTGCAGCAGCCGGGCACCCACGAGCACCGCACCGGTGGGTGCCACCGCGCACAGCACGGAGGCGACGGCGAAGCCCAGGAGGCCGACGAGGAGCACCTGACGGCGTCCGTGCACGTCCGAGAGCGAGCCGGCCGCGAGGATGAGGGCGCCGAGGGTCACGAGGTAGCCGTCGACCACCCATTGCTGGAGCGTCAGTCCCGCCTCCCCGGGCCCCCCGAGCTCGTCGGCGATCGCGGGCAGCGCGACGTTGACGACGGTCCCGTCGAGGAACGAGACGAAGGACGCCAGGATCGCCACGAGAAGTACGCGTCGCTGCGTCGGCGTGGTGGTCACGCGCTTCACGCTACGACCGCCCGGCGGTCCTGACCAGCCGCACCCGGAGATCGGGGGCGCCGGGTGGGTAGCGTGGGTCCATGGCCCTCGAGATCCGCCGTTCCGTCGTTGCCGACGCGCCTGCCGCCCGCCGCCTCGGCGAGGAGGCGTTCGGCTCTCCCGCGGCGCGGCAGCCAGAACCTGAGGCCCGTCGCTGGCCGTCGGCGAACGTGCGCCCGTGGTCCGCTCACGACGGCGCGGAGCTCGTCGCCGCCCTGGGGGTGCGCCGCTTCACGTCCTGGTTCCACGGTGCCGCCGTGCCGACCGCCGGGTTCGCGGGGGTCACCGTCGCCGCCGAGCACCGCGGCGAGGGTGTGCTCGGTCCGCTCTTCGCCGCCGCCCTCACCGAGGCGCGCGAGCAGGGAGAGGTCGTCTCGACCCTCTACCCGAGCGCCGCCGGCATCTACCGCGGGCTCGGGTACGAGGTGATCGGCTCCTACGACGAGGTGCAGCTGCCGATGTCCGCGCTCGCCACGGTGCGGCCGCCGTCCGGCGAGGTGCGCGCCCGGCGCGCCAACCCGGCCGACGTCGAGGCGATCCGCGCCGTGTACGGCTCCTGGGCCGCCCGGCAGAACGGCCCGCTCACCCGCGAGGAGAAGCCGTTCACCGCCCAGCCCGAGGAGATGTTCGGGCCGGACGCGGCCTACACGGGAGTCAGCCTCGCCGTCGGCCCGGGCGACGAGGTGCTCGGGTTCGCCAGCTGGACCCGCGGCGCCGGGTACGACAGGACGGGCGCCCTCGAGGTCGACGACCTGGTCGCGCTCACCCCGGACGCCGCGCGGGCGCTGTGGCGCGTGCTGGGGTCGTTCACCGCCGTCGCCGGCTCGGTGCGGCTCTCGACGTCGGGCGGGTGGACCGGCTCGGACCCGAGCCGCCTGGTGCTGCCCGACCACACCGCCACCACCACGAGCCGCCCGTACATGCTGCGTCTGCTGGACGTCGCCGGGGCGCTCGGCGCCGCTCACCTACCGCCGGTGAGCGCTCAGGTGCCGTTCGCCGTCGTCGATCCGCGGACCCCCGACATCGAGGGCGCGTGGACGATCGTCGTGGACGACGGCGTCGCACACGTCCGCCCTGACGCCCCGCCCGCCCCGGGGGCGGGACCAGAGCGGCTGACGTTCACCTCCGCCGGTCTCGCCCTGAGCTACGCCGGTGCGGCCTCGACCGCGAACCTCCGGCTCGCCGGCCTCGTGTGGGGGCCGGCGACGCACGACCGGCTGTGGGACGCCCTGTGGCACGGCCGCGACGTGCACGTGCGCGACTACTTCTAGAGGGACGAGGACACACCCCGTGACCACCTTCCGCGAGCGCCTGCGCGCGCTGCCCGTCCTGCCCGACGGCCTGCCCGGCTGGGAGGTCGACGATCTCGCGAACCTCCCCGCGACGCCCCACGAGCTCTTCGAGAGCTGGTTCGACGAGACGGTCGCCGCCGGGGCGACCGGTCCGCACGCGATGACCCTGTCCACCTCGGACGGGCGCGGGGAGGTGCGCGCCCGCACGGTGATCCTCAAGGACCTCACCGCCGGCGGCTGGTGGTTCGCCGGCCACTCGACGAGCCCGAAGGGCCGTGACCTGACGGCCGACCCCCGGGCCGCCCTGACGTTCCTGTGGCGCGAGACGGGTCGCCAGGTGCGTGTCATCGGCACCGCCACGTCGCACCCCGACGCCGGCGGCGCAGACTTCCGCGCCCGCCCGGACGCCTCGCGCGCCGCCGGGCTGGTCGACCACCAGAGCGAGGTGCTGGACGATCTGGCGCAGCACCGTGCGGCGTGGGCCGACGCCCTGGACACCGTCCGCGCCGACCCCGAGCTCGTCGCGCCCGCCTGGACGGCCTGGCGGCTCGCTCCGCGCGAGGTCGAGTTCTGGCAGTCCGGCACGGGCACCGGGCAGACCCGCGTGCGATACCGCACCGACGCCCCGGCCGGCGCCACCGGCGCACCGGGGACCACCGACACCCCCTGGACCAAGGAGCTGCTGTGGCCCTGACCCCCGACACCTGATGTGATCCACATCACTGCAGGTCAGAGGGCTTGTGACCTTGCTCTCATTCTTTGTGACACTTTTCACCAGCGTCGTAGCATGGCGAGGTGACTTCGCGCGAAACGACCTCCAGCAACGGCTCCTCCGACGCTGTCGACGTCGTCCTCATCGGCGGCGGCATCATGAGTGCCACCCTCGGCACGCTGATCCAGCAGCTCGAGCCGACGTGGTCGATCCGCATCATCGAGCGCCTCGACGAGGTCGCGCTCGAGTCGTCCAACCCGTGGAACAACGCGGGCACCGGGCACGCCGCGCTCTGCGAGCTGAACTACACCCCGGAGAAGCCGGACGGCACCATCGACATCTCCAAGGCGGTGGCGATCAACGAGCAGTTCCACACCTCGCGAGAGCTGTGGAACCACCTGCTCGCCACCGGGCGCCTCGAGGACTCCTCGTTCATCAGCCGCACGCCGCACATGACGTTCGTGCGCGGCTCGAAGAACGTCGACTACCTGCGCCGCCGCCACCAGGCGCTCAGCGCGCACCCGCTCTTCCGCGATCTCGAGCTCTCCACGAACCGGGCCGACATCGAGCGCTGGGCACCGCTGCTCACCACCGAGCGCGACACGGACGAGCCGATCGCGGCGACGCGGTCCGCCGCCGGCACCGACGTCGACTTCGGCAACCTCACGCGCCAGCTCATCGACGGCCTCGTCGCCCACGGCGCCGAGCTCCAGCTCCAGCACGAGGTCCGCTCGCTGCGGCGCACTCGTGACGGCGGCTGGCGCCTGCGCGTCAAGGACCGCACGTGGAACGCACCGGAGCGGATGTCCACCGTCACGGCGCGCTTCGTGTTCGTCGGCGCCGGCGGTGGCGCCCTGCCGCTGCTCCAGTCCGCCCGCATCCCCGAGATCAAGGGCTTCGGCGGCTTCCCCATCTCCGGCGAGTTCCTGCGTACCGACGACCCGGAGCTCGTGGCGCAGCACCAGGCCAAGGTCTACGGCAAGGCCGACGTCGGCGCCCCGCCGATGTCCGTCCCCCACCTGGACACGCGCGTGGTCGACGGCAAGAGCTATCTCATGTTCGGCCCGTACGCCGGGTTCAGCCCCAAGTACCTCAAGAAGGGCAAGTACCTGGGCCTGCTCACCTCGATGCGTGCCCACAACCTCACGTCGATGATCGGCGCGGGCCTGAAGAACCTGGACCTCACGCAGTACCTCGTGGGCCAGCTCGTCGCCGCCCCCGAGACCAAGTTCCACGCGCTGCAGCAGTTCATGCCCACCGCGCACCCCAAGGACTGGGAGACGATCACCGCCGGTCAGCGCGTGCAGGTGATCAAGCGGGACGCCGACGGCAACGGGGTCCTCCAGTTCGGCACGGAGATCGTGTCCGCCGCAGACGGCTCGATCGCCGGCCTGCTCGGCGCCTCGCCGGGCGCCTCGACCGCGGTCTCGGCGATGGTCGACCTCCTCGGCCGCTGCTTCCCCACCGAGTTCGCCTCCTGGCGCCCGCGGCTCGCCGCGATGATGCCGAGCCTCGACGGTGTCCCCGCGGACGCCCGCGAGATCGACACCACGACCGACGCGGCTTCCGAGCTCTCCGCCAGCGAGCTCGCCGCCCGCAACGGCGGCGTCCTGCCCGCCAGCGTCTACGAGTCCCGCGCCGACTCCCGCATCTGAGCCGGCCGGACCACGGTCAGCCGACCCCGGCGCCGAGCTGCGCCACGACACGCTCGATCGTCGGGGTCGGCACCGACCGTGCCGCACCACGCCGCGCCACGGCGCCGCCGATCGCGTCGAGCTCGCCCGCGTGGCCGACCGCCAGGTCCGCCTGCAGCGACGACCGCATCGTCGGCGGGAACCCGCGCAGGATGCCGCGCAGGTCCCCGGGCGTCGTCGCGACCCCCTCGGCCGAGGCCACCGCGGCCACCTCTCCGAGGACCCCGTCGGTGAGAGCCGGATCGGCGTCCATCGCCTCACCGATCCCGGTCCGGTGCACCGACGTCAGCAGCGCCAGCGGCGCGAGGAAGCGCAGCTTGGACCACAGCACCTCGGTCTCGCTGCCCGCCGTCGCCACCTCGATGTCGGTGTCGCGCACGGCCTGGACCACGTCGAGGTCAGCAGCCTCCGCCGGCACGGTGATCCGCAGCAGCCCGCCGCGGTGCCGCACCGTCAGGGCCGTGTCCGGCCCCGACCCGGTTCGCAGCGTCTCGCCCGCGTAGGACGCGCCGACGACGACGCTCCCGTCCGGGTCCTCGCCGTCGGGCACCGCGAGCGACGCGCGCAGGGCCGCCATGTGCTCGATCCCGTTGAGGAGCGAGACCACCTCGGGCGGCCGCGCCGCCGCGATCGTGCCGGCGACCTCGGCGACACCCTCCGCCTTGACGGCCACGAGCACGCGCGCGCCGCGAGGTACCGACGTCGTCGCCCGGAGCGGGGCGTGCCAGGCACCGAACCGGTCCGTCACGATCTCGATCCCGTGCTCGGTGACGCGTCGGGCCGTGCCGGGCCGCCCGACGAGGACGACGTCGTGCCGCGCCTTCTGCAGGAGGGCGGCGACGAGGCCGCCCACCGCCCCCGGACCGACGACGGCGATGAGTGGGCGGTGTGCGTTCGCGCTGGTCATCGCCCGATGGTAGCGCTCAGAGCACTCACAGTGACTGGATGATCCGCTCCACCTGCTCCTTCGCGTCACCGAAGACCATCGCCGTGTTCTCGCGGAAGAACAGCGGGTTCTGCACGCCCGCGTAGCCGGTCGCCATCGACCGCTTGAACACGACGACGTCGCGGGCCCGCCACACCTCCAGCACGGGCATCCCCGCGATGGGCGACGCCGGGTCCTCCTGGGCGGCAGGGTTCACGGTGTCATTGGCCCCGATGACCAGCACGACGTCCGTCGCACCGAAGTCTCCGTTGATCTCGTCCATGCCCAGCACGACGTCGTAGGGCACCTTGGCCTCGGCCAGCAGCACGTTCATGTGGCCCGGCAGCCGGCCCGCGACCGGGTGCACGCCGAAGCGCACGTCCACGCCGCGGGCGCGAAGCTTCTCGGTGAGGTCGGCGACGGGATGCTGCGCCTTCGCCACCGCCATGCCGTAGCCCGGCACGATGATGACCGACGTCGCGGCCGTGAGCTGTTCCGCCACGTCGGCGGCGAACGTCTCGCGGTGCTCGCCGGCCGCGCCCTCCGCGACCGTGCCCGGGTCGGTGCCGAACCCGCCGAGGATCACCGAGACGAAGGACCGGTTCATCGCCCGGCACATGATGTACGACAGGATCGCGCCGGAGGAGCCCACGAGGGCACCGGTGATGATCAGCAGGTCGTTGCCCAGCATGAAGCCTGCCGCCGCCGCAGCCCATCCCGAGTACGAGTTGAGCATCGACACGACCACCGGCATGTCGCCGCCGCCGATGGAGGCGACGAGGTGCCAGCCGAGCGCGAGCGCGACCAGGGCGGCGAGGACGAGCGCCGTCAGCGCGGCGGCGTCCGCCCCGGCGCTCGCCGCGGACAGGAACCAGGTGAGCAGACCGGCCGACGCGACGACCAGGCCCAGGTTGATCGCGTTGCGGCCCGGCAGGTTCAGCGGTGCGGACCTGATCCTGGCCGCCAGCTTGAGGTTCGCGACGATCGAGCCGGTGAACGTCACCGCGCCGATGAGGATGCCGAGGAAGACCTCGACCAGGTGCACGGTGCCCGAGTGCGGCTCGGTCAGGTACGACCCGAACCCGACCAGCACGGCCGCGAGCCCCACGAACGAGTGCAGGAGCGCGATCAGCTCGGGCATCTGCGTCATCTCGACCTTGCGGACCCGCCAGGTGCCGACCGCCGCTCCCACGACGAGCACCACGAGGATCAGTCCGGCGGTCACCTGCCACGGGCGCTCCGAACGCTCGAGCGCGAGCGCGACGGTGGCCACGAGCGCCAGGGCCATGCCGAGCATCCCGAGCACGTTCCCGCGCCGGGCCGACTCCTGCTTGGACAACCCGGCCAACGACCCGATGAACAGGACTCCCGAGACCACGTAGGTGGCCTGGACGACGGACAGGACCGTCATCGGGCCACCTCCTGCGTGACAGGAGCGCCCGACGGCGTCCCCTTGCGGAACATGCGGATCATGCGGTTCGCCACGAGGAACCCGCCGAACACGTTGATCGACGCCAGCGTGGCGGCGACCACGGCCAGCGACGTGACGAGCCAGTCGTCGACGCCGATCTGCAGCAGCGCACCGACCAGGATGATGCCGCTGATCGCGTTCGTCTGCGCCATCAACGGGGTGTGCAACGCGTGGGTGACCGCGGAGATGACGTAGTAGCCCACCACGACCGCCAGGGCGAACACCGTGAAGTGGCCGACGGCGTCCGGCGGCGACGCGGCGACGGCCAGGCCTGCCAGGAGCGCGGCGAGCACCGTGAGCACCCCGTTCCGTCGCGACCTGCCGCGCCGTGCAGCCGCCTCCTCACCAGGGCTCGGGGTGCGGGGCGCGGGCTCGGCGGCCGGAACCTCGGCGGGCGCGGGCGTCGCCGAGACCTGGACCGGTGGTGGCGGCCACAGCACCGCACCGTCACGGGTGAGCGTCATGCCACGCACCACGACGTCGTCGAGGTCGACCACGAGGTTCCCGTCCCGGCCCGGCGTCATGAGCGTGAGCAGGTTGACGACGTTGGTGCCCAGCAGCTGTGAGGTGTGCTGCGGCATGCGGCCCGGCAGATCGGTGTAGCCGAGCACGATGACGCCGTCGTCGCTCACCGTGCGCTCCCCCGGGACGGTCAGCTCGCAGTTCCCCCCACCGGCGGCGGCGAGGTCCACGATCACCGAGCCCGGGCGCATCGCGGCGACCATCTCGGCCGTGATGGTGGTCGGTGCGGTGCCGCGCACCAGCGCGGTGGTGATCACCACGTCCGCCCCGGCGGACTCGGCGGCGTAGGTCCGCTGCGTGGCCGCTTCCTGGTCGTCCGTGAGCGCGCTGGCGTAGCCGTCGGCGCTGACCTCCTGCGAGGCGCCCTCGACCTGGACGGCGGTCGCGCCGAGGGACTCGATCTGCTCGGCGACCTCGGGGCGGACGTCGAACGCACGCACCTTCGCCCCCAGCGACGAGGCGGTGCCGATCGCGGCGAGGCCTGCGACGCCCGCGCCGATCACGAACACGGTGGCGGGCGGCGTCGTCCCGGCGGCCGTGACCTGCCCGGTGAACATGCCGCCGAACTCCTCCGCGGCCTCGATCACCGCGCGGTACCCGGCCACGTTGGACTGCGCGGACAGCACGTCGAGCGCCTGGGCCCGCGAGATCCGCGGTACCGCGTCGAGCGCGAGCGCCGTCACCCGACGTTCCGCCAACGCGTCGACCAGCTCTGGTCGCGCCGCGGGGGCGAGTTGCGAGACGAGCGTGGCCCCCGGCCGCAGCAGGTCCAGCTCCGGTGCGGCAGGAGCGTTCACGCTCGTGACGACGTCGGCCGCCCACGCGTCGGCGTGTTCTCCGAGCCGGGCACCGGCTTCGACGTAGGTCTTGTCGGGCAGGTTCGCGCGCTCCCCCGCACCGGCCTCGACGACGACGTCGTAGCCGAGCGCGGCGAGCTTGCGCACCGTGGTGGGCGTGGCGGCGACGAGTCGCTCGCCCGGGCGCGACTCGCGCGGGATACCGATCTGCACGGGCTCTGACCTCCTTTGGTCGAAACCCCTGCAACCTACCTGCTCGACCGGGTGAGGACGAGACTCGGTCGCTCCGTGAGACGAGGTATCAGCGGTCGGCCGTCACCAGGTCGTCCGGCTCCGCCTCCGGGACCGGCTGCGCGTTGCGCTTCGGCTTGGTCCGGTAGTGCGTGGTGTAGAGCATGAGACCGACGAACGTCAGACCCCCGACGAGATTGCCGATCACCGTGGGGATCTCGTTCCACACGAGGTAGTCGCCCACCGTGAAGCTGCCGCCCATGAGCAGGCCCGCCGGGAACAGGAACATGTTCACGATCGAGTGCTCGAACCCCATGTAGAAGAACAGCATGATCGGCATCCACATGCCGACGACCTTGCCGAGCACGCTCCGGGACATCATCGCGGCGACGACACCCGTCGAGACCATCCAGTTGCACATGACGCCCCGGACGAACAGCGTGAGCATCCCGCCGGCACCGTGCTCGGCGTAGCCGACGGTGCGACCCTCCCCGATGTGCCCGATCGCCTGCCCGACCTCGCTGGGCTCCGTGGACCAGCCGTAGGTGAAGTAGATGGTCATGAAGACGGCGACCATGAAGGCACCGGCGAAGTTCCCCACGAACACCAGGCCCCAGTTGCGCAGCACGGCCGCCACCGTGACCCCGGGGCGCTTGTCGAGCCAGGCCAGCGGGGCGAGCGTGAACACACCCGTGAGCAGGTCGTACCCGAGCAGGTAGAGCAGGCAGAAGCCCACAGGGAACAGGATCGCTCCCAGGAGCGGGTTGCGGGTCTCGACCGACACCGTCACGGCGAAGGCCGCCGCGACGGTGAGCAGGGCGGCACCCATGAAGGCACGGATCAGCGTGTCGCGCGTGGACAGGTGGACCTTGGACTCGCCGGCGTCGATCATCTGCGTGACGAGCTCGTTCGGCTTCACATACGGCACGCGGCGCTCCTTCCCTCGGACCTCGGCCCGCCCCCGGGACCGCTGAAGGACCAGCGTCTGCCACGCGTCTTACCTCCGGAGCACGACGGCGTAACGCCTGTGGTGCTTCTTCCTCTCCGCCGGCCGCCTACCTCCGTGAGGCTGACGGGGGCCTCCTCCCAAAGGAGGACGCGACGAGGTACCTCAGGTGGATCCGCCGACGCCACCGCGCACGCGACGATGGACCCATGATGCGTACAGGGAAGCTGCTGCTGACCGTCGTGGCAGCCAGTGCGGTGCTCGCCGCGGTCGGGGCAGTCCTCGACGCCCGGGCCGGCCGCGCCGCGAGCACGCGAGGCCCGGAGGGAACGTCATGACCAGACGCTCGATGTCCCTGCTCATCGCGGCCACGCTGCTCGGCGCGGCAGGTGTCAGCATGCTGATCCTCGTCGTGGATCGCGTGCTGCCCGGCACGCTCATACCGTGACCTCGAGTCCCCGGGAGGGGACCACCTCGCCGGGTGCCCTCGTGCGGCCCGGGTGCACGGTCAGCCGCGGCGCGGCCCCACCCAGACCTGCTGGGCGTTGACGAACTCGCGGATGCCGTGCGGCCCCAGCTCGCGGCCGTAGCCGGAACGCTTGATCCCCCCGCTCGGCAACCGGGGGTCGGTCTTGACGATGCCGTTCACCGCCACCTGTCCGGCCGCGATCCGTCCCGCCATCGCCTCGCCGCGCTCCGGCGTCGACCAGACGCTGGCCGCCAGGCCGTAGTCGGTCCGGTTCGCCATGGCGAGCGCCTCCTCGACGTCGGCCGCCTCCATGACCACCATGACCGGCCCGAACGTCTCCTCCCGGCACGCCGTCATGCCCTCCGTGACGTCGGCGAGCAGCGTGACCGGGTAGAAGTAGCCCGGCCCCGGCGGGATCTCGCCGCCCAGGAGCAGGCGGGCGCCGGCGTCGACCGTCTCGGCCACCTGCCGGTGCAGACCGTCGCGCAGGTCCTCGCGCGCGATGGGGCCCACGTCGGTCCCTGCCGAGCGCGGATCTCCCACGGTCAGCTTCTCGAGTCGCACGCGCAGGCGCTCGACCATGTCGGCGTAGACCGCGGACTCGACGATGATCCGCTTCGCGGCGATGCACGACTGGCCCGCGTTGATGATGCGGGACAGCGTGATCGTGTCGGCTGCGGCGTCCAGGTCGGCGTCCGCCAGCACGAGGCACGGGTCCGAACCGCCCAGCTCCAGGACCGTGGGCTTGATCTCGCCGGCCGCCAGGCTCGCGACGGCCGCGCCGCCCTTCGCGGACCCCGTGAAGGACACCGCGTCGACACGCCGGTCGCGGATGACGTCGGCCACCGCGGGCGTCTCCAGGGGCAGGTTGCCGAACACACCGGCCGGTGCACCGGCCGCCGCCAGCTCGGCGCCCACCACCTGCGCGATCGCCCGTGCGCAACCGGGCACGTGCGGGTCGTGCTTCATCAGGCACGTGTTGCCCGCCATCAGCGCCGGGGCGGCGAACCGCGCGGCGAGCCAGAACGGTGCGTTCCACGGCAGCACCCCGAGGACGGTGCCGAGCGGCAGGTGCTGCACATAGCTGTGGGTGGCGTCGGAGTCGATGGACTCTGGAGCCAGATAGTCGGCACCGTGGTCGGCGTAGTGCTCGAAGCACCACGCCGCCTTCTCCACCTCGCCGCGCGCCTCACCGATCGGCTTGCCCATCTCCTCCGTCATCAGCGGGGCCAGCTCCTCGACCTGTGCCCGCAGCCTGGCGGCCACCCCGCGCAGCACCTCTGCCCGCCCGTCCAGGCCTCGGTCCGTCCAGTCCGCCCGCGCAGCCTCTGCGGCGGCGAGCAACGGCTCCACCTCTGCCGCGCCGGCCGGCGCGACCTCTCGCACGACCTGTCCGGTGCTGGGGTCGATCGCAGTCAGCATGGATGCTCCTCTCAGGCGACTTCGGGACGGATGGGCGTGGCGCCCTCGTGCGGCACGGCGCTCGCCGCGTGATCGGGCTTGGTGACGAAGTCCTTGTCGAGGGTGAAGAAGGACTCGCACCCGTCGGCCGTGACGTGGACGGTGTCGGAGATGCCGACGGTCTTGTCGCCGTCGACCCCCCACATCCACGGCAGGATGTGGAACGTCATCCCCTCGCGCAGGATGGCCGGGTTGCCCTGGTTGAGGCTCAGGATGTAGCCCTCGTCCCAGCTCGGCGGGAACGCGATGCCGATCGAGTAGCCGGACCGCGTGATCAGCCGGGCACCGATCCGGTTGTCGCTGATGATGCTGCGCACGATGTTGTCGGCGTCGGACACGGTCAGGCCCGGGCGGATGGCCGCCTTCACCTCGGCCAGGGCCAGCTTCATGCGCTCCTGCGCCTCGAGCATCGAGCCCGAGAGGTCGTCGAGGACGGCGGTCCGCATCATCGCCGTGTGGTAGCGACGGAAGCACCCCCCGACCTCGAGGAACACGTGCTCCCCGGGCTGGACGGTCCGTCCTTCCCAGGTCGCATGACCGATCATGCTCCGCGGTCCGGACGTCACGTACGGCATCACGGCGGGGAACTCGCCGCCCGCGCGGAACATCGCCGAGCTGATCTCCGCCGCGATGTCGTTCTCCGTCACCCCGGCGACGCAGGCCTCCAGGCCCGCCCGCATCCCGGCCTCGGTGGCCTGCGCGGCCTTGCGCATCACCTCGATCTCGACCGGGGACTTGCACACCCGTCCCTCCTCGACGATGCCGAAGCAGTCGAGCAACCGGCCCTCCGTGAAGCTCGCGTGGATGTAGTCCTGGTGGTACGCCGGGAAGTAGTAGCTGTTGCGCTCGTAACCGACCTCCTTCGTGTGGAGGCCGAACTCGCGCATCGCCTGGACCAGCCCCTGGATCGCGTCACCGGTGTCGGGGTACGGCCGGGTCGTCTCGACCCAGGTCCGGGCATGGACGTTCGACTCCTCCATGGCTCGCGTGATCATGAAGGGTTCGCCCTCGAGCGGGACCACCAGCGCCTGGAAGAAGGAGTAGCCCGTCGTCTGGTAGTCCGTGAGGTACATCAGGTTCTCCGGGTCGGTGATCACCACCGCGTCCAGCAACCGGTCGGCCATGCGTCGGCGCAGCTCGCCCACGCGCCTCTCGTACTCCTCGAACGGGAACGTCATGTCCTCGCGGGGGTTCATCCCGGCCTCCTGTCGGTCAAGTGTCAGACAGCACGTCGCACAGCCTTGTCGAGGATCTGCAAGCCTTCCTCGAGGTCCTCCTGGGAGATGGTCAGCGGAGGGATCAGCTTCAGCACGCGCCCACCGCTGCCGCACGCACCGATCAGCATCCCGGAGGCGAAGCAGTCGGCGACGACGGCCTTGCCCAGCGCACCGTCTCCGACGTCGAGCCCGTAGACCATGCCGCGCCCTCGGACGTCGAACCCGGCGTCCACGTCGCCGGCGAGCGCATGCAGCGACCTCGCCATGGTCTCGCCCTTGGTCCGTACCTCGTCCATGAGCACGTCGTCGTCGAAGTAGGTCAGGGCCTCGCGGCCGGCCACGAAGGACAACCCCTGGCCGCGGAACGTCCCCGTGTGCTCCCCGGGCGACCAGTGCGCGTCGTGCTCCGGCTTGGCGAGGTTCATGGCCAGCGGCGTTCCGAACCCCCCGATGCCCTTGGCGAGACAGACGATGTCAGGGTCGAGCCCCATCCCGTCGAAGCTGAAGTAGCTCCCGGTCCGGCCGCAGCCGACCTGGATGTCATCGATGATGAACAGCGCGCCGACCTCGTGGGCGAGGTCCTGGACGGCACGCAGCCACTCGGCGCTCGCGACGTTGACGCCGCCCTCAGCCTGGATCGTCTCGACGATGAACGCCGCGGGCGGGACGAACCCGCTCGAGGCGTCGGCGAGGAGCGCGCGGAAGTCCTCGATCGCCTGGACGCCCCCGCCGGGCGCCGTCTCGAACGGCAGCCGCACCACGTTGTCCAGCGGTACCCCCGCCGCGTTGCGGAAGTAGTCGTTGGCCGTCGCGGCCAGGGCCCCGAGCGTCATGCCGTGGAACCCGTGCGTGAAGGCGACCACGTCCCGGCGCCCGGTGACCCGGCGAGCAAGCTTCAACGCGGCCTCGACGGCGTTGGTGCCGGTCGGGCCCATGAACTGCATCTTCATGCTCATGTCCCGGGGGGCCAGCACGGTCTGCGCGAACTTCTCGATGAAGTCGCGCTTCGTCGTGGTCGCCATGTCGAGGCTGTGCGCCACGCCGTCGGCCTCGAGGAACTCGATCATCGCGCGCTTCATGCGCGGGTTGTTGTGGCCGAAGTTCAGCACGCCCGCGCCGGCGAAGAAGTCGACATAACTCTTGCCGGCCTCGTCGACCTGACGCGCGTTCGATGCCGAGGCAAAGACCGTCGGATAGGTGCGGCTGTAGCCGCGGATCTCAGATTCCCACTTCGCGAACGCCTCCATTGACCACTTGTACGTGTCCCCCTGAGGCCTGTCAACAGATGCGGCGCATGGTTGACCGCGGCGTCGGCGGCTCGCGCCGCCGACCGGGCGACGGCGCGCACTCAGGGGCGGAGCGTCTGGGGGAACCCGGTCCACGCAGAAGTGCTGCGGGTGCTGACCGAGGCGAAGCGCAAAGGATGGGTGCAGCACACCGCCTTCGCCGACCTCGACGGCTGGTCGCTCACCGACTCGGGCAAGGTCGCGAACGAGCGTCAGCTCGCGGCAGAGCGCTCGGACGCTGACCCCGCAGGCGTGGTGGCGACTGCTTACCGCGCGTTCCTTCCACCCAACGCTCGCCTGCTCCGTGCCGTCTCCGATTGGCAGACGAAACCCTCAGGAGCAGACGAGCTCGCCCTCAACGACCACACCGACCCCGCCTGGGACGACCGCGTCCTCGATGAGCTCACGGCACTCGGTCAGGAACTCGCACCGCTGGTCGAGAGCCTCTCCGCAGTGCTGCCACGCTTCGGTGGCTACACGTCCCGGTTCGATGCAGCGCTGCGACGAGCGAGAGTCGGGCAGCACGACTGGATCGACCAGACCAGCGTGGACTCCTGTCACAGAGTTTGGTTCCAGCTCCACGAAGACCTGATCGCCACCCTCGGCATCGACCGGGGCAGCGACGACTTCATGGACGGGTGACGTCTCCGCGTGCGGTCTTCGTCAGGTGGCATCGAGGCTCGGCGAGCGAGACCCGCGCACGGGAAAAGGGCGACGATCCGGCTCGCTGAGCCCATCGCCGCCCTCGCACCTTTGCCAGCTTCCGCTGGTGTCAAGCGCCTCGTACGCCTTCAATGGTGGAGCTGAGGGGACTCGAACCCCTGACCCTCTGCATGCCATGCAGATGCGCTACCAGCTGCGCCACAGCCCCGAGAACCTGGCGAGGACGCCGGATTCGGATAGTTCGTGCACTTCCTCCGGGCTTTCGCCCCTCGGGAACGGAGATATCTTAGGCAGACTTGGGCTCAGGCTCCAAATCCGCGTGCGGGCCCGCCTGCCAGCGGTCGAGCGGGTACCCAGCCCCCACGTTGTGGGCCACCAGCCGCCATCCTGGCACCGCTCCCGGCGCGGATCGGTGCAGGTGGGACCAGTGGACGTTGTCCACGCCGGAGATGCCGCGCCAGCCCGTGGCGTCCAGCCCGAGCAGGCCGGTGATCGCCAGGGAGATCGCCGCCCCGTGCGAGACGACCACGAGACACTCGTCACCTCCCAGGCGGTCGGCGTGCTCGAGCACCGCCGCGACCATCCGGTCGGTCACTGCGGCCTTGGTCTCCGCACCGATGCCCTGCGGTTCGCCGCCACACCGCCATGCCTCGCGCTCGGCCGGCCAGCCGGCGGCCATCTCCGGTGCCGTCAGACCCTCCCAGTCGCCGAAGGACCTCTCACGCAGCCGCACGTCGACCTCGACCGCAGCGCCGACGAGCGCCGCGTAGGCGTTCGCGGTGTCCACGGCACGCACGAGGTCCGACGAGACGATCCGCGCCGCTCGGTGCGAGGCCACGAGGGCGGACGCTCCCTCAGCAGCCTGCCAGCGGCCGACCTCGTCGAGCGGGATGTCGATCTGACCCTGCAGCCGCATCGCGGCGTTGTATGCCGTGCGACCGTGGCGCAGCAGCACGATCGTGCCTGCCGTCACGACCGCCTCACCGCCCGCCGGCCAGGCGGATCGTCCCGTCAGGCGGGGTGTCACCGAACTCTTCCCGGGCCGCCGCACCGTCGCCGCCACGGGCGTCCTCGGGCAGCTCGATCGCCGGGCAGTCCTTCCAGAGCCGCTCGAGGGCGTAGTAGACACGATCCTCGGCATGCTGGACGTGCACGACGACGTCGCCGAAGTCGAGGAGGACCCAGCGCGCCTCCGCCTTGCCCTCGCGACGGATCGCCTTCGCCCCCGCGGCGAACATCGCCTCCTCGACGGCGTCGACGACGGCGCCGACCTGTCGCTCGTTCGTGCCGGACGCGATGAGGAAGACGTCGGTGAGCACCAGCTGCTCGCTGACGTCGAGGGCAATGATCTCCTGCGCCTTGCGGCCGGACGCGGCACGAGCCGCGGTGATGGCCAGCTCGACCGCACGGTCCGTGGCCGTCATCGCGGCCCTCCCTCGTGCATCAGCGTCACGGGAGCCGATGCCTCCTCGGTGCCGAAGTCCTCCGTGTCGGGACCGTCGAGGAGGAGGTTCCAGACCAGTGCGCCGAGGATGAATGCCACGACCACCAGCACGATGTAGTGCAGCCAGGTGTAGGACGGCTCCGGCTCGTCCCACTCGTCGTCGTCGTCGAGGTCCTGGTCGACCCGCGCGGGCCGCCCCTCCCCGACGACAGAGGCGAAGGGCGACGCACCCGGCGCCTCCTGTCGCGGTGGCGCAGGTGCCTGCGCTCCGGGGGCCGCGGCGCCCGACCCGCTCGTCGCTGTGCCCCACGGCAGCGCGGGTGCGACGGCGGTCGCGTCCGGATCCTGGTTCGAGGGAGCGCCCGGGCCCGAGGAGCTCGCCGCGCCAGGCCACGCCGGTGCCGTGCGGGAAGGTGTCGGAGCCGCCGCAGGCGGCGTGCTCGCGGGCGGCGCGACAGGAGCGCCAGGAGATCCGGACGACGAGCCGAAGGCCGAACGCCGGCTCGGCCCGCCGGCGTCGAACGGTGACGGAGCGGCCTCCGGGCCAGGAGCCGGAGCGGGCGCGCCGCCGGGGCGCGTCGCGCCAGGTCCACCGGGGGACGCGGCGCGAGGCGACTCTGTCCGTGCGGGCGACGCCCCGCCGGCCGCCGGGCCGCTCTCGCCACCGAACGGCGACGGACGCAGCGAGCTCCGCGTGGGAGTCCGGGGCGTAGCGGCGGGTGCCGGAGACCCGCCGGCGCCCGGATCACCACCGGGACGGCGCACCGGGGTCAGCCGGCCCGTCTCGTCGACGCCCCGCACTCCCCCGGACGTCGACGGCGGGCGGACGGTCGGCGCGGGACCGGGCGACGGGCTCGCAGCGCCGGGGTGCTGCTCGCGCAGCGAGCGGCGCGACGGCGGTGCGGCCGCGGGAGGCGCCGACGAGGCGCTCTGCGCCCCACGACCGAAGGCCGCGGGACCGGCGCCGGGAGCGGGCGCGGACTGGCCGGGCGGTGCTGCCTGTCGGGCCGCCGCCTCGGCGGCGGCCTGCTCGCGTTCGCGGATCTCCCGCCGCGTCAGCGGCCGGGACGTGTTGTCACTCATCGAGACCTCGATACAGACCGTGCTTGGCGATGTACTGAACGACGCCGTCCGGCACCAGGTACCAGACCGGCTGGCCCGCCTCCGCGCGCCGACGGCAGTCCGTGGACGAGATGGCCAGCGCCGGCACCTCGAGCGTGGTGACGCCCTCGGAGGGCAGGCCGTCGACCGTGAGCCGGTGACCGGGCCGGGTGACGGCCACGAAGTGCGCCATCTCCCACAGCGACCCCGCATCCTTCCATGTCAGGAGCTGCTCGATCGCGTCCGCACCCGTGATGAAGTACAGGTCGGCGTCGGGCCGATCCTGCCGCAGGTCGCGCAGCGTGTCGACCGTGTAGGTCAGGCCGGGCCGGTCGATGTCGACCCGGCTGACCGTGAACCGCGGGTTGGACGCCGTGGCGATGACCGTCATGAGGTAGCGGTGCTCGGCGGGCGACACGCGGGTGTCCTGCTTGAAGCTCGGCTTGCCCGTCGGCACGAAGACGACCTCGTCGAGGTCGAGCAACGCCGCGGCCTCGCTCGCGGCCACCAGGTGGCCGTGGTGGATGGGGTCGAACGTGCCACCCATCACCCCGATCCGGGGACGCCGCTGCTCACTCACCGGTAGGCGGTCTCGTCAGTGCTTGTTGCTGGCGTTGCGGAAGGCGAACGTCGCGAGCAGCGCGACGACGAATCCCCCGAAGGCGATCACACCGAGCATGACGGGCGGGATGCCGGACGACGCGTGCTCGGCTGCCTCCTCGGCGACCTGGACGGCGGTGTGCAGCACGGGGGCTCCTCAAGAAGTAGTCGGGGCAAGTCGGGGCACAGTCTCTCACGCCGTGCGGTCAGGGCCGTACGTGGCCGTCACCGTGCACCACCCACTTGGTCGTGGTCAGCTCGGCGAGCCCCATCGGTCCACGAGCATGGAGCTTCTGGGTGGAGATGCCGATCTCCGCCCCCATGCCGAGCTGGCCGCCGTCGGTGAACCGGGTCGAGGCGTTCACCATCACGGCCGCGGAGTCGACCTCCGCCACGAACCGCTCGGACGCTGCGAGGTCGCGGGTGACGATCGCCTCGGTGTGACCCGAGCTCCACGTGCGGATGTGCTCGATGGCCTCGTCGAGCGAGTCGACCACCCGGACGGCGAGCTCTGGCGCGAGATACTCGGTCGCCCAGTCCTCGTCCGTGGCCGGGGTGACGGCGACGTCCCCGGGGGCCGACGCCCGCGCTCCCTCGTCACCGTGCAGGACGACGCCCGCCCCGCTGAGCGCGGCCAGCGCGACGGGCAGGAAGCGCGCGGCAGCGTCCGCGTGCACCAGCAGGGTCTCCGCGGCGTTGCAGACCCCGACGCGCTGCGTCTTGGCGTTCATGATGATCTCGACGGCGGTCGCGGTGTCCGCCGAGGCGTCCACGTACACGTGCACGTTGCCCGTGCCGGTCTCGATGACCGGTACCGTCGACTGCTCGACGACGGTGCGGATCAGATCGGCTCCGCCGCGCGGCACGAGCAGGTCCACCAGACCACGCGCCTGCATGAGGGCGACCCCGCCAGGACGGCCGTACACGTCGATGGACTGGATCAGGTCGGCGGGCAGGCCGCGCGCTTCGAGCGCCGCTCGCAGGACCGCCGTGATCCTGGTGTTCGACGACGCCGCGGCGCTGCCCCCACGCAGGATGACCGCGTTGCCGGACTTGAGCGCCAGCCCGGCGGCGTCCACGGTGACGTTGGGGCGCGCCTCGTAGATCATGCCGACCACACCCATCGGGACGCGGAGCTGACGCATCCGCAGGCCGTTGGGCAGCGTCTGTCCGCGCACCACCTCCCCGACCGGGTCGGGCAGCGCGGCGAGCTCGCGCAGGGCGTCGGCGATGGCGACGACGCGCTCGCCGGTGAGCGTGAGGCGGTCGAGCAGGCCTTCGCTCATGCCGTTCCCCCGCCCGCGGGCGACGTCGTCGGCGTTCGCCGACACGATCTCGTCCGACGCCGCCACGAGGGCGTCGGCGAGCGCGTGCAGCGTCTCGTCCTTCTCGGCCCGGGTGGCGGTGGCCAGCACGCGCGACGCCGTCTGCGAGCGGCGCGCGACGTCCTGGACGGCGGCCGTCACCTCGGCGTCCGGCTGCGGTCGCTGGGCAGGGCCGGGCGTCGCGGTCGCTGCGGTCTCGAACGTCGTGGTCATGCCCTCGAGACTACGACGCCGAGGCCGACGAGGACAGGCCGTTCCGTCCTTCGAGCACCAGATCGTCGCGGTGCACGACCTCACGGTCGTACCCCTCGCCGAGGTCTTCCCGGAGCTCGTAGGTGGATCGTCCCAGCAGCGGCGGCAGCTCGGTCGCGTCGTAGGCGACGAGCCCACGGGCGACCACGGTGCCGTCCGGACCGACCAGCTCGACCGGGTCGCCGGCGTCGAACTGTCCCTCCACCCGGGTGATCCCGGCGGGCAGGAGGGAGGCGCGACCGCCGAGCACCGCGCGCGTGGCGCCGTCGTCGAGGTGCAGGACGCCCGCGGCCCGTGCCGCGTGCGCGATCCACAGCCGCCGGGCGGTGGTGCGCTTGCCTCCGGCGGTGAAGAACGTCCCGACGTCGTCGCCCGCCAGCGCCTGCGCCACGTTCGCGGCGGCGGTGAGGACCACGGGCACCCCGGCCTCCGTCGCGATGCGCACCGACTCGAGCTTGGTGACCATCCCGCCGGTGCCGACGCTGCTGCCCCGCGCCGTCACCTCGACCCCCGCCACGTCGGCGAGGTCCGCCACGTGGGAGATCCGGCGAGCACCGGGACGGCTCGGCGGAGCGTCGTGCAGACCGTCGACGTCCGTGAGCAGGACCATCGCGTCGGCCCGCACCAGGTGGGACACGAGAGCGGCGAGGCGGTCGTTGTCGCCGAAGCGCAGCTCGTCGATGGTCACGGCGTCGTTCTCGTTGACGACCGGCACCACGCCGAGCGCGAGAAGCTTCTCGAGGGAGCGCTGCGCGTTGCGGTACCGGACGCGGCGCACCGTGTCCTCCGCCGTGAGCAGCGCCTGGCCGACCCGGAGCCCGTGCGCGGCGAACGCCTCGCTGTAGCGCGCCACGAGCTGACCCTGGCCGAGCATCGCGCAGGCCTGCATGGTCGCGAGGTCGCGCGGCCGCGACGTCAGCCCGGCAGGCCCGATACCCGCGGCGATCGCCCCGGACGTGACGAGCACGACCTCCTGGCCTTTCGCGCGGCGCGCGGCCAGGACGTCCACCAGTGCGCGCAGCGCCACCACGTCGAGGTGGCCGTCCGGTCGCGTCAGCGAGGACGAGCCGATCTTGACGACGAGCCGACGAGCGGCGGGCAGCGCAGAGCGGGAGGTGGCGTTCACGAGGCCATCATCCCCGCAACCGCCGTCAGTCGTCGGCGGGGTCCGCCCAGTGACCCGCGTCGCGCTCCCTCCACAGCTCTTCGCGCGCCGCCGTCTTGGCGTCCATCCGTTCGCTGTGCTCCTGGCGCTTGCGCGCACGCGTGGGTCGCGACTCGTGCTCGAAGCGCAGGTCGGTGCCCCGGGCGCCCAGCAGCTCGGCACCAGTGGCCATGGTGGGTTCCCAGTCGAAGACGACGGCGTCACGCTCGGTGCCGATGCGCACCTCGTCGCCCGCGACGGCACCGGCCTTGAGGAGCCGGTCCTCGACGCCGAGCTTGGCGAGGCGGTCCGCGAGGTACCCGACCGCCTCGTCGTTGTTGAAGTCCGTCTGGCGGACCCAGCGGTGCGGCTTGCGCCCCTCGACCAGGAAGTACACGTGGCCGGTGCTGCCGTCCGTGCGGCGCGTGACCGTGAACCCGGCGTCGTTGACGGCCCGGGGACGCAGGACCACCCGGGCCGGCTCGGGCGGCGGTGCCGCGGCGCGGGCCCTGGCGACGATCTCACCGAGCGCGAAGGTCAGCGGTCGCAACCCCTCGTGGGAGGCCGTCGAGACCTCGAAAACCCGCAGTCCGCGCGCCTCCAGCTCCGGCCGGACGAAGTCCGCGAGCTCGCGGGCCTCGGGGACGTCGATCTTGTTGAGCACGACGAGCTGAGGACGCTCCAGCAGCGGGACCCTGCCGCCCTCGATCTCCAGGTCACCTGCGTAGGCGGCCAGCTCGGCCTCGAGGGCCTCGAGGTCGCTGATCGGGTCACGCCCGGGCTCCAGCGTGGCGCAGTCGAGCACGTGCACGATGACGGCCGTGCGTTCGATGTGGCGCAGGAACTCCAGGCCCAGCCCCCTGCCCTCGCTCGCGCCGGGGATCAGCCCGGGGACGTCGGCGACGGTGTACCGGACGTCTCCGGCCTGCACCACGCCGAGGTTGGGCACCAGCGTCGTGAAGGGGTAGTCGGCGATCTTCGGCCGGGCCGCGGAGACCGCGGCGATCAGGGACGACTTGCCGGCACTCGGGAAGCCCACCAGGGCGACGTCGGCGATCGACTTGAGCTCGAGGACGACGTCGCGTTCCTCGCCCGGCTCGCCGAGGAGCGCGAAGCCGGGCGCCTTGCGCTTCGGCGAGGCGAGCGCGCGGTTGCCCAGCCCGCCGCGACCGCCCTCGGCGATGACGAACTCGGTGCCGTCGCCGACCAGGTCGGCCAGCACGCCGCCGTCGCGGTCCTTGACGACGGTGCCGTCGGGGACACGCAGGATCAGGTCGTCGCCCTTGGCCCCGTCCCGGTCGTCACCCATGCCCTGCCCGCCCTTGGGCGCGCGGCGGTGGGGCGAGTGGTGGTACTCGAGCAGCGTGGTCGTCTGGGCGTCCACGACGAGCCGGACGCTGCCGCCGTCGCCGCCGTTGCCGCCGTCGGGCCCGCCGAGCGGCTTGAACTTCTCACGGTGCACAGACGCGACCCCGTGCCCGCCGTCACCGCCGGCGGCGTGCAGCACCACTCGATCGACGAAGCTGGCCATGGGTAGATCCTCTCAGGACGGCAGGCGGAGAACAGCACGAGGGGCGCACCCGAGATGGTGCGCCCCTCGTGGGAAGTGCGGCAGCGGTCCGCTGCGCGCGGCTCGGATCCGGTGGATCAGGCCTGCGCGGCCGCGACGATGTCGACGACCTTGCGACCACGACGCGTCGCGAAGGCGACCTCGCCGGCAGCCAGCGCGAACAGCGTGTCGTCGCCACCGCGGCCGACGTTCTCGCCCGGGTGGAAGTGGGTGCCGCGCTGGCGGACGATGATCTCGCCCGCGCCGACGACCTGGCCGCCGTAGCGCTTCACGCCGAGCGACTTCGCGTTGGAGTCACGACCGTTGCGCGAGGAGCTCGCGCCCTTCTTGTGTGCCATGTCTGACCTGCTTTCTCAGAAGTACGAAGAGTGCGGGGAACCTGGCGGGCGGCGACGCCCGCCGGACATCACTTGATGCCGGTGACCTTCAGGCGGGTCAGCTGCTGGCGGTGACCCTGGCGCTTCCGGTAGCCGGTCTTGTTCTTGTACTTGTGGATGGTGATCTTCGGGCCCTTGGCGTCCCGGACGACCTCCGCGGTGACCTTGACCTTCGCGAGCTTCTCAGCGTCGGAGGTCACCTTCTCCCCGTCCACGAGCAGGATGGCAGGCAGCTCCACGCTGTCTCCGGCCGACACCTGGATGCGGTCCATGACGACGATGTCGCCCACGGACACCTTTTCCTGACGGCCACCGGCCTTGACGATCGCGTACACCATGCTGATGCTCATCTCTCCTGGTCTTGGCGTGCTCGCACGACGTCGGTCACCGGCTTGATCTGGGACTCGGTCCGCCGCGGCGGTCGAGTGCGGTGCGCCGAGGGCACACGGGACAGGCACGCTGAGGGCGCGCCGACGCATTACTCTACGCGACGCCGCCAGCTGCGATCAACTGCCGCAGGGCCCAGGAGAGCGTGACCTGACCCACTGGTCCCCGCCTGCGGGTTCGCGAGGGACTCGGCAGCGACCCATGATAATCACGTGAGATCCGCTCCCGAGCCGCCCGGGGCACGGGGCGACGGCGACGACGCCGTCGCCACGGCCATGCGCGCCGTGGACCGTCGCGGATTCCTGCCACGCGCGCAACGGCACGTCGCGGACGCCGACAGGCCGTTGCCCATCGGCCACGAGCAGACCTGCTCGCAGCCGTCGACCGTCGCCGCCATGCTCAGGCTCCTGCAGGTGCACCGTGGCGCCACGGTGCTCGACGTCGGGTCCGGGTCGGGATGGACGACGGCGCTGCTCGCACACCTGGTCGGGCCGACCGGGGAGGTGCTCGGCGTCGAGCTCGTGCCCGAGATCGCGGCCTGGGGCGCCGCGAACCTGGCTCGGCAGGCGACGCCGTGGGCACAGGTCGTGCCGGCCACGAGCGGCACGCTCGGGTCGCCCCGTGACGGCGGATGGCAGCGCATCCTGGTCTCGGCATCGCCCGACGAGCTACCGGGGGAACTGGTGGAGCAGCTCGCCCCCGGGGGACGGATGGTCATCCCGGTGCGCCACGCCATGCTGCTGGTCGAGCGGTCCGACGACGGCGCTGTACGCACCACGGAGCACGGCACGTACAGCTTCGTCCCCCTCGTCCAGGACTGAGCACCTGCGCGAGACCTTCACGTGGGGGTCGCTGCCCCGGAACCTACGGTCCCGTAGGCTCGGGCCATCTGCACGACCGGGCACCTGCCCACCATCTCGGCTGGGAAGTCGACACCGACCCCTCTGCGAGGCATGCATGGCCCCCTCCGCCCCGTCCGTCATCGACGACAACGGTCCCCCGCCCAGCGCTGCTGCGAAGTTCACGAGCAGCTACAGCGACCTCGCACGACAGGTGCGGGAGGCGGGGCTGCTCCGCCGGGCCTACGGGTACTACCTCTGGACCGGGATCGGTGTGACCCTCGCGCTCGGCGGGGTGATCACCGGGATGGTGCTGCTCGGTGACTCCTGGTTCCAGCTCCTCATGGCGGGGGCGCTCGGCCTCGTGCTGACGCAGATCGCCTTCCTGACCCACGAGGCCGCGCACCGGCAGGTCTTCGCGAGCGGACCGGTCAACGACCGGGTCGGGCGGTGGCTGGCCAACGCCGTGGTCGGTATCAGCTACTCGTGGTGGATGACCAAGCACACGCGTCACCACGCCAACCCGAACCACGTGGGCAAGGACCCGGACATCGCGGCCGACACGATCCGGTTCACCCCGGAGGCCGCCGCCGAGGTCCGCGGCCCGCTGCGCCACATCACCCGACGTCAAGGCTGGCTGTTCTTCCCCCTGCTGACCCTCGAAGGGCTCAACCTGCACGTGACCTCGATCCGGTCGCTGCTGACCGGCCCCCCGAAGACCCTCGCCACCCGCCGTCGCGAGCTCGTCACGATCGCCGTCCGCCTCACGCTCTATGTCGCCGTGATCTTCTGGTTCATGCCGCCCGGGCTCGCCGCGGCGTTCATCGGTGTTCAGCTCGCCGTCTTCGGCGTCTACATGGGCGCTTCCTTCGCCCCGAACCACAAGGGCATGAAGATCGTCCCGGCGGGCGTCAAGATGGACTTCCTGTCCAAGCAGGTCCTGACCTCCCGGAACATCCGCGGTGGTTGGTTCATGAACGTCCTGATGGGCGGGCTCAACCACCAGGTCGAGCACCACCTGTTCCCGAGCATGCCGCGGCCGAGCCTGGCGAAGGCGCGCCTCCTGGTCCGTGAGCACTGCGCGAACCACGGCCTGCCGTACACGGAGACGAGCCTCGTCGCGTCCTACGCGATCGTCGTCCGCTATCTCAACCGCGTGGGCCTCGCCGCCCGTGACCCGTTCGACTGCCCGCTGCGGCAGGAGCTGCGCGGCTACTGAGGCAGGTCGGCCGCGGTCCGAGGCCGACCTCAGGCCCGACGGTGCGCCCGGCAGCGCGCCTGGTAGGAGTCCGTGCCCCCGACGTGAGCGGCGACGGCGACGAGGGCGTCGCCGGGCAGCACATCCGCGTCGGGCAACCGCACGTGGTAGGCGGCGTCCCGTCCGCACACCGCGCACACGGCGGTGAGCTTCGCGGCGGTCTCGGCCAGCGCCATGAGTGCGGGCACCGGTTCGAACGGGCGCCCGTCGAACGTCACCGTGAGTCCCGCGACGACGACGTCGAGGCCCGAGTCGAGCAGGTCGAGGACGACCGCCACGAGCTCGGGCCCGAAGAACTGGGCCTCGTCGACCGCCACCATCCGTGTCCGTGGACCGACGAGGCCGGGTATCTCCGCGGGTCCGTCCACGGACCGCGACGCGATCTCGACGCCCGAGTGGGACGCCACCACCCCCGCCCCGTAGCGGACGTCCAAGGTGTGCGCCACGGTCAGCACCTCGCGCCCGGCGATCTGCGCGCGCCGGACCATCCGGGCCAGCTCCTCTGTCTTGCCGGCGAACATGGGGCCGCCGATCACCGTCAGGCGACCGGCGTCTCGACCGTCATCCATACGGTCCAGTCAAGCATCCGCCCGGCGGTCGAACGGCCCGGAAACGCCGCACGCCCGTACCCGTCCCCTGAGGGCGGGCACGGGCGTGCGGCGTGGACGAGCTACCGGCCGTCGGCCGGCGGACCGTCCGTCAGCGTCGCAGCCTCGTCATCAGCCTGCTCAGGAGCCTCCTCGGCTCCGGCTCCTTTGGCGGGTGCCGGCTCCGGAGCCGGTTCGTCCTCCGGTGCGTCCGCAGCGGCGGCGCGCAGGTCCGAGACCGGCTCCCGCCGCTCGACCGGCTCGGGTGCCGGCTCCGGCAGCACGATCGCCTCCACCGCCGCCTCCACCGCGGCGCCCGACTCGGCGGCAGTGCCCTCGGTGACCGGCTCCGGCGGGTCCACGGTCTCCGCCGAGGCCACGGTGTCGGCAGCCCGTGCCGGCTCCTCGCCGCCGTGGTGCTCGTCGTGGTCGTGGGCATGGGCTGCTGCGGCGGCGATCGTGGCCAGCGTCGCCTTGACGGCCTCGCGTGCCTCGGACTTGTCGTCCGGCAGCTTGGCCATGTCGGCGCCCGACGGCTGCGACTCCTCCTTCTTGGCACCGCCACGCTTGCGGCGTGACCGCTTGGAGCTGTCGTCGCCGGCACCCGACGACACGGCACCGCCCCGCTCGACCGGTTCGCTGTGGACGATGAAGCCACGGCCCTTGCAGTGCTCGCAGGTCGAGGAGAAGGCCTCGACGAGCCCCTGCCCCACGCGCTTGCGCGTCATCTGGACGAGACCGAGCGAGGTGACCTCGGCCACCTGGTGCTTGGTGCGGTCCCGGCCGAGGCACTCGACCAGCCGGCGCAGCACGAGGTCACGGTTCGACTCAAGGACCATGTCGACGAAGTCGATCACGATGATGCCGCCGATGTCCCGCAGGCGGAGCTGACGGACGATCTCCTCCGCCGCCTCCAGGTTGTTGCGGGTCACGGTCTCCTCGAGCGTGCCGCCCGAGCCGGTGAACTTGCCGGTGTTGACGTCGACGACGGTCATCGCCTCGGTCCGGTCGATGACGAGCGACCCGCCGGACGGCAACCACACCTTGCGGTCCATGCCCTTGGCGAGCTGCTCGTCGACACGGTGCTTGGCGAAGACGTCGCCCGGCTCGTTCCACCGCGAGACCCGCTCCCGGAGGTCGGGTGCGAGCTCGGCCACGTAGGACGAGATCTCGGACCACGCGTGGTCGCCCTGCACGACGAGCGAGGTGAAGTCGTCGTTGAAGATGTCACGGACCACGCGGATCGCCATGTCCGGCTCACCCTGCAGCAGACTGGGCGCGCTGGTCGACGACCTGGCCGCCTTGTCGCTGATCGCCTTCCACTGCGCCTCGAGCCGTCCGACGTCGGCGCGCAGCTCGTCCTCCGAGGCTCCCTCGGCGGCGGTCCGCACGATGACGCCGGCGCCCTCCGGGACGACGTCGCGCAGGATCTTCTTGAGGCGGCTGCGCTCGGTGTCGGGCAGCTTGCGGCTGATGCCGGTCATGCCACCACCGGGCACGAACACCAGGTAGCGACCGGCGAGCGTGATCTGCGAGGTCAGCCGGGCGCCCTTGTGCCCGATCGGGTCCTTGGTCACCTGTACGAGCACGGAGTCGCCCGACTTGAGGGCCTCCTCGATGCGGCGCGGCTGGCCGTCGATGCCGGCGGCGTCCCAGTTGACCTCGCCCGCGTAGAGCACGGCGTTGCGGCCCTTGCCCACGTCGACGAACGCCGCCTCCATGGACGGCAGGACGTTCTGGACGCGGCCGAGGTAGACGTTGCCCACCATCGAGGCCTGCTCCTGCTGGGAGACGTAGTGCTCCACGAGGACGCCGTCCTCGAGCACGGCGATCTGGGTGCGTCCGTCCTCCTCACGCACGAACATCGAGCGCTGCACGGACTCGCGCCGTGCCAGGAACTCCGCCTCGGTGATGATCTGGCGGCGGCGCCCCGCGTCGCGCCCGTCCCGGCGACGCTGACGCTTCGCCTCGAGCCGGGTGGACCCCTTCAGTGCGGTGACTTCGTCCTCGGCCCGCTCCCTGCGGCCGGTGTCCCGGTCGCTGCCGCGGCCGCCGCGACGGCGGCGTCGACGACGACGGCTCGAGCTCGACGAGTCGGAGTCCTCCGGCCCGCTCTCCCGCTGGGCACCGGTCTCGGCGGGCGCGTCGTCCTGCTCGGCGGCCTTCGACGGCTGCGAGGTGCCCTCGTCCGCCGAGGCCGTCGACTCGTCGGCGCTGTCCTCGCCCTGCTCGTCGTCCTGCTCGTCGTCGTCACGCGGGTCGACCTTGCGGCCACCCCGGCGACCCCGTCCACCACGACGACGGCGGCGCCGCGGGCGGATCTCGGACTCCTCGCCGTCCTCACGGAAGTCCTCGGGGCGCAGCTCGGGGAGCGTGACACCCTCCGACTCCAGCTCGGTCTCGATGATCTCGAGCTCGGAGACGGCGGCCTCCTCGGCCTCGCTCAGCGTGAGCGCCGCCGGTTCCTCCGACGCGGCCTCCTCCGGCTCGGCGGAAGACGTCCCGGGCGCCTCGGCGGCTGAGGACTCGACGGCCTCCTCGAGCGCCTTCGTGGACCGGGTGCCCTGGCCCGTCGATCTCGTCGCCCTCCGGGTCTTCGCGGCCGGCTGGCCGGTCGTCGGCTCCTCGGCCGGCTCGGTGGTCGCGGCGGTCTCGCCGGTCTGCTCGGGCCCCGAGCCGGTGCGCTCGGCGACGTCGTCGTGCGACCGCGGCGGGCCTGCCGGCGCCTGGGCCCGGCGGGACTTGCGGGCCCCGGAAATCTCCGGGGCCTGGAACAGCAGCGCGGTGGTCGCGAGGCGCGGTGTGCCCGCCCCGCCGGCGGTGCGCGCGGTCGACGCCTCGGACTCGGCCGCGGGCTTCTCGGCCTCAGGCTTCTCGGCCTCGGGTTCTGCCGCCGGCGCCGTGGCCTCCGCGGACGCACCAGCCGCGCGGCCGGCCCGGCGCCGCTTGGGCGCCGCCGTCTCAGGTGCGGGCTCTGCTGCGGGCTCGAGTGCGGGCTCCGCTGCGGCGGCCGGTTCGGCCTTCTTCGTCGCGCGCGACCGGGACCGCCTCGGCGGCTGCTCGGCCTGGTCCGCGCTCTTGGTGCGCGAGGACTTCTTCGGCGCGGACGACGGCGCGGTCTCCGGGCCACCGGGGAGGACGATGTCGTCCAACGACAGCGACGAGGCGGACGCGGCCGGCTCCTGAGCAGGTTCGGGCAGCGTGATCGGCTCCGGGCTCGCGGTGGTGTCGGCGCTGTCGGTCATGGGTGCTTCGACGGCCGACGACGCGGCGTCTGCGGCCGCCTTCGTGGCGGGTCCGGCGGTGCGACGGGTCGCCCGGCGCGGGCGGCGCCCGGAGCCGGAGGCCGGAGCCTCGCCGACGACGGGCTGCTCGGGCGCGGAGGTCGCCGGCGGCTGCGTCGGCTCGTCAGCGGGTCCTGCCGTCTCCGGTGCCGGCGTGGCGGGCACGACGATCGGTGCGGGGCCGGTGGTCTGCGGGGCCGAGGTCGGCCGGGTGACCCGGCGGCGGGTCGCGCGGCGGGGCGGGGTGCTCCCGGCCTCGTTCGTCGCCTGGTCGCCGGTCGGGATGTCGGACGTCACGAAATACGCTCCTGCTCCCGGTCGCCGGCCCACACCTACCGGCCGCCGGGTGGTCGCCGTCGGGGTGGCAGCGCTGCTCAGCGCGCCGCCCGGACGGAAGTCTCGGTCTCGGCTGCGTCACCCCCGTCTTCGCGGCCGCCGGCTGCCGGGCCCCTTCACGCCCCGCCGCGGCACCGCGTGCGGGACGCGGGAGCTGCAAGCTTGTCGACCGGCCGGGGGATGTGGCCCCGGCGGTCTGCCGTCCAGTATCGCACTCCTGGATCAAGGTGCAGACCGAGGCGGCCAGGTCGGCGTGGCGCCGCTCACAGTCGTCCGCTCCGGCTTGACTTGTGAAGATCTTCACGAGAACGTTCGTGAAGATCTTCACAAGACGTGCCTCGCACCCAAGGAGTCCGTTCGTGGACGCTCTCGCCCTGGCTCGGTGGCAGTTCGCCATCACCACCGTCTACCACTTCATCTTCGTCCCGCTGACGATCGGGCTCGCGCCGATCGTCGCCGGGATGCAGACGGCGTGGGTCGTCACGCAGAAGGAACGCTGGCTGCGGCTGACCAAGTTCTTCGGCAAGCTCCTCCTGATCAACTTCGCCCTCGGTGTCGTCACCGGCATCTGGCAGGAGTTCCAGTTCGGCATGGCCTGGAGCGAGTACTCCCGGTTCGTCGGTGACGTGTTCGGCGCACCGCTGGCCATGGAGGCGCTGGCCGCGTTCTTCGTCGAGTCGATCTTCCTGGGCGTGTGGATCTTCGGCTGGGACCGCGTGTCGAAGAAGATCCACCTCGCCTCGATCTGGCTCTTCGCGCTCGCCACCAACCTGTCGGCGTTCTTCATCCTCGCCGCCAACTCGTGGATGCAGCACCCCGTGGGCGCCGTCTTCAACCCCGAGACCGGCCGCGCCGAGATGGAGTCGATCTGGGCGGTGCTGACCAACAACACCCTCCTGGCCGCGTTCCCCCACACCATCACAGCCGCATTCCTCACCGCCGGCACGTTCGTCACCGGCATCGCGACCTGGTGGATGGTGCGCCTCGTCCGCAGTCGCAGGCCCGAGCACATCGAGACCGCTCGGACCGTCTACCGCCCCGCCGTGCGCGTCGGCATCTGGGTGATGATCGTCTCCGGCGCAGGGCTCATCTGGTCGGGCGACGTCCAGGGCAAGCTCATGTACGAACAGCAGCCCGGCAAGATGTCCTCCGCCGAGGCGCTGTGCGAGGGCACCGAGTCGGCGGAGTTCTCCATCCTCGCCGTCGGGCCGCTGCACGCCGGGTGCGAGGACGTCGACCACCTCATCTCCATCCCCGGCGTCACGAGCTTCCTGGGCACCGGCCAGTTCTCCGGACCCGAGTCCTACCTGCCCGGCGTCTACGACGTCCAGGAGGAGTACACCGAGCGGTACGGCGACACCACGGCGTCCGGCGACCCCGTCACGTACACGCCACCCCTGGCCATCACCTACTGGTCGTTCCGGCTCATGATCGGCCTCGCCGCGTTCTCCGTGGCGCTCGCCCTGGCCGCCCTGTGGTTCACGCGCCAGGGACGCGTGAGCGACAACGTCTGGCTGTCACGCCTCGGTCTCCTCGCCATCCCCATGCCGTTCGCCGCCTGCTCCTTCGGCTGGATCTTCACGGAGGTGGGACGCCAGCCGTGGGTGGTGGTACCGAACCCGACCGGCATCGACCAGATCCGGCTGCTCACCGAGCGCGGCGTGTCCACCGCGGTCCCTCCCGGCGTCATCCTGACCTCGATGATCGTCCTGACCGTCGTCTACGCGGTGCTCGCCGTCGTCTGGTACCGCCTCATGCACCGGTACACGATCGAGGGCGCACCGGAGACGGTGCGCGACGAGTCGCCCGAGGCGCAGGAAGCCGACGACTCCGACCGCCCCCTGTCCTTCGCGTACTGATCGCCCGGACCTGAAGAGACTGGAGACCTGACGTGGACCTCGCGATCCTGTGGTTCGTCATCATCGCCGTGCTGTGGACCGGCTATCTCGTGCTCGAGGGCTTCGACTTCGGTGTCGGCATGCTGCTCTCGATCCTGCCCCGCGGCGACCGCGAGCACCGGGAGAAGGAACGGCGCGTGCTCGTCAACACGATCGGCCCCGTCTGGGACGGCAACGAGGTGTGGCTGCTCACCGCGGGCGGCGCGACGTTCGCCGCGTTCCCCGAGTGGTACGCGACGATGTTCTCCGGCTTCTACCTTCCGTTGCTCATCATCCTGGTCGGGCTGGTGGCCCGCGGCGTCGCGTTCGAGTACCGGGGCAAGATCGCCGACGCCGTCTGGGCGCGGCGCTGCGACCTGGCGATCCAGGCCGGTTCGTGGATCCCCGCCGTGATGTGGGGCGTGGCGTTCGGCAACCTCGTGCGGGGGCTGCTGCTCGACGCCGACCACCAGTACGTCGGCGGCTTCTGGGCCCTGCTCAACCCCTTCGCGCTGCTGGGCGGTCTGACGACGGCGACGCTGTTCCTGCTGCACGGCGCCGTCTTCGTCGCGCTGAAGACCGACGGGGACATCCGCCGTCGTGCGGCCCGGCTCGCGTCGGGCCTGTCGATGGTCGCGCTGGTCGTGGCCGGCGGCTGGGCCGTCTGGGCGCAGGTGGCCTACTCCGTCCCGTGGACCTGGGCGGCAGTGGTCGTGGCGGCCGGTTGCCTCGTCGGGGTGGTCGTCGCCACGCGCGCCCGCAGCGAGGGCATCGCCTTCACCCTGTCGGCGGTCACCATCGTGGCGGCCGTGGTGCTCATCTTCGGCTCCATGTACCCGGACGTGATCCCGGCCGTGGACGGTGGCGTGGCGCTCAGCGTGGCCGACGCCTCCTCCACCGACTACACCTTGACGGTGATGAGCTGGGTGGCCGTGTTCCTCACCCCGCTGGTGATCGCCTACCAGGCCTGGACGTACTGGGTCTTCCGCCGTCGCCTGAGCACGCGGGACATCCCGGCCCCTGCCGGGCTGTCGTGGCAGAAGATCAAGGATGCGGCGTTCTGAGGTGCGGCCGCTCGACCCACGGCTGCTGCGCCAGGCCCGCGCCGCCCGCTCCTACGTCCTGCTGACCACGGCGCTGGGTGCTGCCTCGGCTGCGCTCGTGGTGGTGCAGGCCTTCGCGATCGCGCACGCTCTCGCGCCCGTCGTGGTCGCCACGAGCCCCGGTCTCGACGGCACGGTCGACCGGGCCGAGCTCGTCCGCTGGTCCGCGGTACTGGCGGGTGCCGCCGTCGGCCGCACCCTGGTGGCCTGGGCCCAGGAACGGTTCGGGCGCCGCGCCGCGACGCGGGTCGTGGCGGACCTGCGCCGGCAGGTGGTGACGCGCGCGGTGGCGCTGGGTCCGCGGCCTCCGGCCGGAGCGCGGCCCGCCGACGTCGCCACGCTCGCCACCCGGGGGCTCGGTGACCTCGAGCCGTACCTGGTCCGGTTCCTGCCGCAGCTGCTCCTGACGGCCCTCGTCACCCCGGCGACGGTCCTGGTGGTGCTGGGCCTCGACTGGATCTCGGCGCTGGTCGCCGCGGCGACGCTGCCGCTGGTGCCGTTCTTCATGTGGTTGATCGGCACGATGACGGCGGGTACGTCCGAGCGACGGCTCGCCACCGTGGAGCGCCTGGGATCGCAGGTGCTGGACCTCGTCGCGGGCCTGCCGACGTTGCGGGCTTTCGGTCGGGAGGTCGGCCCGGCCGCTCGCGTGCGGGCGCTCGGCGAGTCGTCCCGGCGGGCCACCATGAAGACGCTGCGGGTCGCGTTCCTGTCCGGGGCGGTGCTCGAGCTGCTGACCACGCTGTGCGTCGCGGTCATCGCGGTGGGTGTCGGGCTGCGTCTGGTGCACGGGGGCGTCGAGCTCGTGCCCGCCCTGGCGGTGCTCGTCCTCGCTCCGGAGATCTTCCTGCCGCTGCGCCGCGTCGGCGCGGAGTTCCACGCCTCGAGCGACGGTCTGGCGGCCACGGCGCGCGCCTTCGGTGTGCTGGACTCCCCCGTCGCGCCGGCCGGGGACCGGCAGCCTCCCCGCGCCGTCGGGGGAGCGCTCGTGCTCGACGACGTCACCGTGCGCGCGCCGGGGCGGCACGTCGACGCGCCCGCGCACCTGTCGGCCCGCATCACGCTCGGCACCGGCGAGCCTGGCGGCGGCCGGGTGGTCGCGCTGCGTGGGCCCAGCGGCGCCGGCAAGTCGACGCTCGTGCTGCTCCTGCTCGGCCTGCTGCGCCCCGACTCCGGACGCGTCCTCCTCGCTCCAGGTCCGGCGCAGGACGCGGCGCAGGACCTGGCCGACGTCGACGCCACGGCGTGGTGGGAGCAGGTCGCCTGGGTCCCGCAGCGCCCGGCGATCGGTCCGGGCACCGTGCACGACGTCGTCACGGACGGCCGCGACGTCCCCCCGGCCACGCTGGACGCCGTTGCTCGCACGACCGGGCTCGACGCCGTCCTCGCTGACCTGCCGGACGGTTGGCATACCCGCGTGGGCCTCGGCGGCGTCGGGCTCAGCGTCGGGCAGCGCCAGCGGATCGCCCTGGCCCGGACGCTCGTCGGTGCCACCGACCGTCCCGTGGTGGTGCTCGACGAGCCGACGGCCCACCTGGACGCCCGCGGCGAGCAGGTGGTGCTGGACACCGTGCGGACGTGGCGGGAGGCCGGGCGGACCGTCGTCGTCGTCGCGCACCGGGCGTCCCTGCTCGCGCTGGCCGACCAGGTCGTCGACGTCGAGGCGCGAGAGGTGGTGGGGTCGTGACCGACCCGCTGCGGCAGCTCCTGCCATTGCTCGAGATCCGCTGGGGCCGGGTGGCCCGTGCCGTCGCGCTCGGCACGCTCACCCTCGTGTGCGCGATCGGGCTGGCGGCCGCGGCCGCGTGGCTCGTCGCGCGTGCCTCGCAGATGCCACCCGTGCTGGTGCTGTCCGTGGCGGCCGTCGGCGTGCGCGCGTTCGGCACGGGCCGGGCGTTCTTCCGCTACCTCGAGCGGCTCGCGTCCCACGACGTCGCGCTGCGGGGCATGGCCGCGCTGCGTGCCAACCTGTACGACCGGATCGCCCGCGGCGGCGCCGACGTCGTGGCGCTGCGGCGTGGCGACCTGCTCGCGCGGGTCGGCAACGACGTCGACGCCGTGGGGGACGTCGTCGTCCGAGCGCTCATCCCTGGTGCCGTCGCTGTCGTCACGGGGATCGGCTCCGTCGTGCTGGTGGGGGTCTTCCTGCCCCCTGCCGGGCTCGTGCTGCTAGCCGGCCTGCTCCTGACCGGTGTGGTCTCCCCGTGGCTGGCGTCCCGCGCGTCGGCGTCCGTCGAGGTGCGGGGCGCGGCGGCGCGCGGCGAGGTATCGGCGCGCACGCTCGAGCTGTTGGAGGACGGCCAGCAGCTCCGGGTCGCCGGGCGGCTCGCCGACCGCCGGGCCGGCCTGGCCACGGCTGAGGACCGCCTCGCCGCCGCGACCGACGACGGCGCGCGCGTCGCGGGCGTCTCCGCCGGCCTCGAGGCGGGTGCCCAGACCCTCGCCGTGCTCGGCTGCCTGCTGCTCGGCGTCCCGGCGGCGCTCGCCGGGGACCTCGCCGCGACCGAGCTCGCCGTGGTCGTCCTGACCCCGCTGGCCGTGTTCGAGGTGACCGCGGCCCTGCCTGCCGCCGCGGTCCAGCTGCGCCGGTCCCGTGCGGCGGCGCGGCGCCTGCTCGAGCTGCTCTCCCCCGACGCCCCGGCACGGCCCGGACCCGACGGACCGCAGACCCGGGCCGGTGCGTCCGGCCGGCTGGTCCTGGACGGCGTCGCCGCCGGGTGGGGCGGCCCGGCGGGTACGTCGGTCGTCGAGGGCGTCGACCTCGCCGTCGGGCCGGGCTCGGTCGTCGCGCTGGCCGGGGCGTCGGGCGTCGGCAAGTCCACGCTGCTGCTCACGGCCGCCGGGCTCCTCGCGCCCGCGGAGGGCGAGGTGCACGGGCAGGGCCTCTTCGTCGCCGAGGACGGCCACGTCTTCGGCACCACCGTGCTGGAGAACCTTCGCGTGGCCCGGGCGGACGTCGACGAGCGCGAGGCGCACGACGCCCTGGCCGCCGTCGGGCTCGACGACTGGCTCGACGGGCTGCCCGACGGCCTCGGCACGCTGCTGGACACCGGCGGCAGCGACGTCTCGGGCGGTGAACGACGACGCCTCCTCGTCGCGCGGGCGCTGCTCGCTCCGCAGCGTGTGCTGCTGGTCGACGAGCCGGCGGAGCACCTCGACGCCCGTACGGCCGACGCGCTCGTCGAGACCCTCGCGAAGATCGCCCGCACCAGCGGCCGGGCCGTGGTGGTCGCCTCCCACCGCCTCGCCCCGCTCGGAGCGGCCGACGAGGTGCTCCTGCTCGGGCACGACGACGCAGATCCTGCCGGCGTGCCGGCTCGCGTCGTCGCGCGGGGCACCCATGCCGAGCTGCTCCGTGACGTCCCGGCCTACCGCTGGGCCGCGACCCAGGAGCTGACCTCGGCCGGAGCCGGCCCTGGCTCCGCCTGAGCGGACCCTGGGCGTCCCGCACCCCTCCCAGGGTGCGGTTGGGGGTCATCCCTGATGCCCCGACCTCCCGGGCGTCCGTAGCGTTCCAGCCATGATCAGGATCGACTCGCTCACCAAGCGCTACGGGACCTTCGCCGCCGTCGACGACGTCTCGTTCACCGCGTTCCCCGGTCGTGTCACCGGCTTCCTCGGTCCCAACGGTGCCGGGAAATCCACCACCCTGAGAGCCCTCACCGGTCTCGCGACCCCGACGGCGGGTCGCGCGACGGTGCTGGGCCACCGCTACCAGGACCTGCCGAACCCCGGGCTCGACGTCGGCGTCCTGCTCGACGCCTCCGCCCAGCACGGCGGACGCACGGGCCGCGAGACGCTGGTCCTGTCCCAACGCACCATGGGGCTCCCCCCGATCCGGGTCGACGAGATGCTCGACCTGGTCGGGCTGACCTGGGCCGAGGGGAAGCGCCGCGTCCGCGACTACTCGCTCGGCATGCGCCAGCGTCTCGGGATCGCGACCGCCCTGATGGGTGACCCGAAGGTCCTCGTCCTCGACGAGCCCGCCAACGGGCTCGACCCGGCCGGCATCCGCTGGATGCGCGACCTCCTGCGCGGCTTCGCCGACGACGGCGGGACGGTCCTGCTGTCCAGCCATCTGCTCTCCGAGATCGAGATGATCGCGGACGACATCATCATGATCGGCCGCGGCCGCATCGTCGCCTCCGGGGCGACCCACGAGCTGCTCGCCGGGGTCGGCACGCTGGTGCGGTCCGACGACGGCACGCTGCTCGTCGACGCCCTCACCTCCGCAGGCTTCCAGGCCACACGACGACGTGACGGCGCGGTGGCCACCGATGCCGACCTGGAGACCGCCGGCCAGGTCGCGTTCCGCGCCGGGCTGCCCGTCACCGAGCTGCGCTCCGCGGACGGTCACGGCCTGGAGGACATGTTCCTCGAGCTCACCGCACCCGACCAGCGCGAGGAAGCTCCCTCGCGACGCACCTCCTTGCCGAACGGAGTCGCAGCATGAGCGCCCCAGTCCTGGACCCGACCGTCGTCGGGCCACGCGCCACCACCGCACGACCGCGCATCCCGATGACCCGGCTGGTCGACGTCGAGTTCCGCAAGCTGGTCGACACCCGGTCGAGCCGGTGGCTGCTCGCCGCCGTGCCCCTGCTCACCCTCGTGGTCGTCACCGGCGTCACCCTCTGGGGCAGCGACGAGGAGGTGACCTTCGGCATGCACACCACGACCAACATGATGCCGATGGAGCTCCTTCTTCCGCTGGTCGCCGTCCTGTCCGTGGCCGGCGAGTGGAGTCAGCGGAGCGCGCTGACGACGTTCGCGCTGGTTCCTCGCCGTGGCCGCGTCCTGTCTGCCAAGGCCGCCGCCCTGCTGGTCGCGACGCTCGCGGCGACGGCGACCGTCCTCGCTCTCAGCGCGATCGGCACGGTGGTCGCGGCGCAGGTCCGCGGCATCGGGACCGTCTGGGACCTCCCGCTCGAGCTGGCGCTGCGCCTCGCTCTCGCGAACGTCGTCGCCGTGGCGTTCGGGTTCCTCGTCGGTGTCGCGATCCGCAGCACGGCGCCGGCGATGGTCGCCTACCTCGCCTTCATGTTCGTGGTGCCGATCCTGTCCAGCATGGTCGCCGGCATGTGGAGCTGGTGGGCCGAGAACGGCCCCTGGATCGACCTGAGCTGGTCGACGGCCTTCGTCACGGCACCCGAGATCACCGGCGAGCAGTGGGCCCAGGTGGGTACCTCGACGCTGATCTGGATCGTGGTGCCGCTGGCGCTCGCGACGCGACGGGTGCTCCGGACCGAGATCCGCTGAGCGCTCAGCGGGCCAGCAGCGACATCGCCGCGGCCCTGCCCGGGATCCCGCTGACGCCACCGCCACGGCGTGCCCCGGCACCGGCCAGCACCACCCGCGGATGGACGGTCTCGACGCCCCACGTCCCGGGAGCGTCGAGGCCGTCCGTCCCGTCGTCGCCGTCCGTCTCCGACCACGGCCACGACAGGTCCCGGTGGAAGATGTGCCCGCCCGGCAGCCCGACGCTGCGCTCCAGGTCGACGGGTGTGCGCGCCTCGAGGCACGGCTGCCCGTCCGGCGACCGCCACAGCACGTCCTCGACCGGCTCGGCCAGCACCGAGTCGAGCGAGCGCAGCGTGGCCGCGAGCGCCCTCTCCCGCGCGTCCTCCGGATCGTCGCGGAACAGCCGCGCGGGCATGTGCAGGCCGAACAGCGTCAGGGTGTGCGCCCCGGCCGCCCGCAGGTCCGGCCCGAGGATCGAGCCGTCCGTCAGCGAGTGGCAGTAGATCTCGCAGGGCGGCACCTCGGGGACCTGCCCCGCCGCGGCCTGGCGGTGAGCCGCCTGGAGCTGGCCGTACGTCTCGTTGACGTGGAACGTCCCCGAGAACGCCGCCACGGGGTCGATGCCCTCACGCAGCCGGGGCAGCCGGCGCAGCAGCATGTTGACCTTCAGCTGGGCACCTTCGGGCGCCGCAGCGGTGGCGCGTCCCGACGGCGCCGCGCCGGTAGCGGCGAGCAGCGCGTCCAGCGTGGCGGGGGCCGCCCCGCTCACGACCGTCCCGGCGCCCACGGCGTGCGTGCCGCCGTCGGCGTCGGTCCACGTCACCTCGGCGTCGGAGCGCGACGACCCGGGGCCGACGCCGGTGACGTCCGCACCGGTGACGACGGTGGCGCCCGCTGCCAGGGCGGCATCGCGCAGGGCGCCCGAGACCGCGCCCATGCCGCCCACCGGCACGTCCCAGTCGCCCGTCCCACCGCCGATGACGTGGTATAGGAAGCAGCGGTTCTGGATCAGCGAGGTGTCGTCGAGGTCGGCGAACGTGCCGATGAGCCCGTCGGTGGCCACCACGCCACGCACCACGTCCGAGCCGAACGTGGCGCGCAACGTCTCGCCCAACGGCTGCTCGACGACGGCACGCCAGGTCTCGTCGTCGGCCACCAGGGCGCGGGCCTCGGCGCGGGAGACCAACGGCGCCGTCACCGTGGGGAAGAGCCGCTCGGCCAGACGTCCGAGCCGGGCGGAGAAGTCCTGCCAGGCGGCGTGGTCCGGGCCGGCGCCCAGCGCCTCGAACGAGGCGCGCGTCGCGGCGTCGGAACCGTTGTCGATCAGGAGGCCGCCCCCGCCCAACGGGGTGTACGAGGAGAACCTCCGGCGACGCAGGGTGAGGCGCAGGCCGAGCTCGTCGACGACCTGGCGCGGCAGCAGGGAGACGAGGTAGGAGTAGCGCGACAGGCGCGCGTCGACGCCGTCGAACACGCGCGCGGACACCGACGCCCCACCCACCTCCGCGAGACGTTCCAGCAGCAGCACGGAGCGCCCGGCGCGGGCGAGGTAGGCGGCAGCGGTCAGGCCGTTGTGGCCGGCGCCGACGATCACGGCGTCGTAGCGGGCGGCGAGGTCCGGTGCGCTCATGCGCGTCATCCTGGCACGGCGTCTCGGGTAACGTCCGAACCGTGAAGATCCTCGTGCCGAGCAACGTCCCCTTCGACCTGACGATCGACATCGACGGCGTCGAGGTCGCCCCGTACGTCATGCGTGAGGAGGTGCCGGACGAGCATCTCGACGCCGAGGCGATGGTGACGTGGGCGAGCCCGCAGCGCGTCATGGACGACGCGGCCCGCCGCCTGTCCCGGCTGCGCTGGGTGCAGACCCTCAACGCCGGACCGGACCAGGCGCTGGCTACCGGGTTCGCGCCGGACGTGGTCATCGCCTCAGGCCGGGGGCTGCACGACACGACGGTCGCGGAGCACACCCTCGCGCTGCTGCTCGCCTCCGTGCGCCGGCTCGACCGCACGCTGGCGGCACAGCGGCGGCACGAGTGGGACCGGGAGCTGGGCCGCGAGCAGGCGCAGGCCGAGCACACGTTCACGCTGTCCGGCGCGCACGTGGTGATCTGGGGCTTCGGCTCGATCGCGGCCGTCCTGGCACCGCAGCTCGCGGCGCTGGGCGCCCGCGTGACGGGTGTGGCGTCGTCGGACGGTGAGCGCTACGGCCACCCGGTCGTGGCGGCGTCGCGCCTGGCAGAGGTGCTGCCGACGGCGGACGCCCTGGTCTCGCTGCTGCCCGCGACGCCGCAGACGCACCACGCGCTCGACGCCTCCGTGCTGGCGATGCTGCCCCCGCACGCGCGCTTCGTGAACGCCGGCCGCGGCGCCACGGTGGACGAGGCGGCCCTGGTCGCCGCGCTCCGCTCGGGCGCGCTGGCCGGCGCGGCGCTGGACGTCACCGAGACCGAGCCGCTGCCCGCCGACTCCGAGTTGTGGGACGCCCCGGGTGTCATCCTCACCCCGCACGTCGCGGGTGGGCGCCCGCAGGGCGCCGCGCGGTTCGTCGCCGAGCAGGCACGGCGATGGCTGGCCGGCGGCGCCGCGGAGCTGCGCAACGTCGTCGACCGCTGACTCAGCGGGCGGCCCGGCTCCGCTGCCGCACGTGGCGGCGCTCCTGGAGGTAGGTCGCGCCGATGGTGACGAGGAAGAAGAAGCCGACGCTCTTGAGGCGCTCCTCGGGCGGCGTCGTCGCGAGGACGACCACGAGCAGTGCCACCACGACGCCGAGATAGAGGGCGAACCAGAGGTGACGGCGCGTGTCATCGTCGTCGCGCGCCACCCAGTAGCGCGTGGTGAGGAACGACGCCGCCACCGGCCCGACCAGGGCCACGGCAGAGTTGAGGCTGGCAGCGTCCAGCACGGGTGCTCCTTGTCGATCGGTACGAGGCTCGGCGACCGATCCTCGAGGTGTCCTGCGCGGCGCTCGGCCACCGGTCGACTTTCAGCCCCGCGTGTACTCGGCGAGCACCACGCCGGAATCGTACGACGTGATCGCCAGCGGCCGCAGCGCCGTCGGACGGTAGGGCGAGTCACCGAAGAGGCGGACACCGTCGCCGAAGAGCACCGGGTTGAGCTTGAGCGCGAGGCGGTCGATCTCGTCGGCGAGCACTGCGGCGAGGCCGCCGCCGCCGCAGAGCCAGATGCCGGCGCCGTCCTCGGCCTTCAGCTCACGCACGACCTCGACGGGATCGCGATCGGTGAACTCGACTCCCTCGGCTCCCTGCGGGGCCTCGTGCTCGCGGGTGAACACGATCTGGCGCAGGTGCCGATAAGGGCTCGGGAGGGCCGGGAGCCCGACCGCGTAGGTGTTCCAGCCCATCAGGACCGTGTCGAAGGGCCCGTCGTCGACGGCGAGGCCCGCCGCCTCCGCGAGCTCCGTGGGCGCCGTGCCGCGGTACTTGTGCCAGATCCCGGCGGCGTGGTCGCCCTCGACGAGGAAACTGTCGAACTCGTCGGAAGGACCCGCGATGAATCCGTCCGTGCTGGCAGCGACGAAGTAGGTCAGCTCGCGCACAGGTTCTCCCATCACGACATCTGCAGTGGTCGGCGCAACCATAGCAGATGTCGTGGTTGGGGCTAGAGTGGTGGAATGGTCAAGAACGAGGCACGGCGCCACGCCCTCTCCGACGCGGGTATCGCCGTCCTGGCCCGGGAGGGGTCGCGAGGGCTCACGCACCGGGCCGTCGATGCCGAGGCCGGCGTCCCCGTGGGCACGACGACGAACTACTTCCGCAGCCGGGAGTCGCTCATCACCGGACTGTTCGATCGCATCGGTACGCGGCTCGCACCGACCCCGGCAGACCTCGCGGCGAGGGCGGGCCTGCAGCCGAGCCGCGAGCTCTTCGCCGACTACGTCCGGGACATCGTGCGTCGGCTGACAGCCCAGCGCGAGGTGACCCTCGCTCTCTACGAGCTGCGCCTCGAGGCCGTCCGACGCCCCGAGCTGGCACGGATGCTCGGCGACTGGCAGCGAACCGGGCTCGAAGCCGACATCGCGTTCCACGAGGCAGCAGGGCTTCCCGGAGGCCGTCGCGAGATCGCGCTCTTCCACTACGCGATCGAGGGTCTCGTGCTGGACCGCCTCGTCTCGCCCATCGATCCGGACACCCCGACCGACGAGGTCGTCGACGCGCTGGTGGCCGGACTTCTCCCGTAGCACCTGCCGGCTGCGGAGGTCGGTCAGCGGCCCGCGGTGGCACCGACTACCAACGGCCCTGACGCGGGCGGGGCTGGCAGCGCGGGCACGTGAACGACGAGCGGTTCATGAACTCGTCGCGACGCACCGGCGTCGCGCACCGGGGGCACGGCTCGCCGGCCTGCCCGTAGACCGCCAGGGAGCGGGAGAAGTAGCCCGACTCACCGTTGACGTCGACGTAGAGCGCGTCGAAGCTCGTGCCACCCTGGCCGAGCGCCTCGGTCATCACCTCGGCCGCCGCGTCGAGCACGCGGTGCACCACCGGCCGCGTCATCGTGTCGGTGGCGCGGGCGAAGTGCACGCGAGCACGCCACAGCGCCTCGTCCGCATAGATGTTGCCCACGCCGGAGACCACCGTCTGGTCGAGCAGCGCACGCTTGATCCCGGTCCGACGACGGCGCACCGCCGCCACCACGAGTTCGCGGTCGAGCGCGGGGTCCAGCAGGTCGCGGGCGATGTGCGCCACCGGCTCGGGCACCGCGGGCAGCGGCGAGCCGTACCCGCCGGGCGCGCCGTCCGCCGTCGGTGCCAGGTCGGTCACCGAGAGATGACCGAAGGTGCGCTGGTCGACGAAGTCCACGTAGCGCGCACCCGAGGGCGCTCCCTCGACGTGCAACCGGACGCGCAGGTGGGGGTGCGTCCACTCCCCCGCGACCGCCGGGTCGCGGACGAGGAGCTGGCCGGACATGCCGAGGTGCGCGAGCAGCGCCGCCGACGGCTCGTGCCCCGGCTCGTCGAGCGGGAGCCACAGGTACTTGCCGCGGCGCGCCGCGCCGACGACGCGCCGGCCGCGGAGCTGGTCGGCGAAGCCGCCCGGGCCGCCGTCGTGCCGCCGCACGGAGTAGTCACGGAAGACCTCGGCGTCCTGCACCACGGCGCCGACGACGAGACGGTCGAGACCGTCGCGCACGGTCTCGACCTCGGGGAGCTCAGGCACCGACGGGGATCGCCGTGATCGCGCGGTAGGCCTGCTCGGCGGCGGCCTGCTCCGCGTGCTTCTTCGCGGTGCCCCGGCCGATGCCGATCACCGGGCCGGCCGTCACCTGCGCCTCGAACCGGCGTGCGTGCTCGGGGCCGTCCCCGACGACCGAGTAGACCGGCGCCCCGAAGCCCCGCTCTGCGGCGGCCTCCTGCAGGGACGTCTTCCAGTCGAGGCCGGCGCCGAGGTCCGCCGCGTGGTCGAGGGTCTCGTCGACGAGCCGGTGCACCAGCTCGCGGGACACCTCGAGACCGTGCGAAAGATAGGTGGCACCGAGGAGCGCCTCGACGGTGTCCGACAGGATCGAGTCCTTGTCGTACCCGCGGGTGCGCATCTCGCCCTTGCCGAGCAGCACGTAGCGCCCGAGCTCGAGGCGGCGGGCGATCGCCGCGAGGGACCGCTGGGACACGGTCGCGGCGCGCATCTTCGCCAACTCACCCTCGGGCTTGCCGGGGTGCCGTCGGTACAGTGCCTCCGTCACCACGAGGCCGAGCACGGTGTCGCCGAGGAACTCGAGCCGCTCGTTCGTGGGGATCCCGCCGGCCTCGTGCGCGAAGGAACGGTGCGTCAGGGCAAGCACGAGAAGCTCGGGATCCAGATGGACCCCGAGCTTCTCGAGGAGATCACGCGGCGCCGGCCTCCCGGAAGAAGCTGCGGGGCCGGTTGCAGGCATCTCAGCCGGCGTGCTCGGTACGCAGCGCCTCCGCGTACTGACGACCCTTGTACGCACCGCAGGTCGGGCACGCAGTGTGGGACAGCTTCTGTCCCTTGCAGCTCGGGCACGTGGTGAGGGTCGCCGCGGTGGTCTTCCACTGCGATCGACGCGCACGGGTGTTGCTGCGCGACATCTTGCGCTTCGGAACAGCCACGGTCAGCTCTCTTTCGTCTCGTCGGACACGCTCGACTGCTCGAGCATGGTCTGCAGCGCCGCCCAGCGAGGGTCGACGACGTCATGGTGGTGCTCGGGGTCGTCCGCCAGCCGCGCTCCGCACTGGGAGCACAGCCCGGGACAGTCCGGCCGGCACAGCGGTTGAAATGGTAGTGCAGTCACGAGCGAATCCCGAACCACGGGCTCGATGTCCGCCAGGTCGTCGGTCAGCTCCGGCTCGTCCTCTGCCTCGTCGTCGCCCGACTCGTCGGCCGCCTGGGCCCGCTCCGGGTAGACGAAGAGCTCCTGGACGCGCACCGTCACCTCGTCACGGACCTCGTCGAGGCACCGCACGCACTCCCCCACGGCCGTCCCCCGGACGACGCCGGAGACCAGCACGCCCTCCATCACCGACTCGAGGCGCAGCCCCAGCGTGAGGTCGGCCCCCTCGGGCACTCCGATGACCGCCGTGCCCAGGTCGGCAGGCGCGGCGACGACACGCGCGACCTCCCGCATGGTGCCGGGACGTCGCGACAGCTCGTGCGTGTCGAGCACGAGCGGCGATCGCTTGTCGGTCGTGATGAGCAGCTCCTGAGGATGGGCGCGCCGAGAGCGGCACACGCAGGTGGTGGGGATTCTGTGGTCCGAGCGGACCAGCGCTCCATTCTACGCGATCCCCCGACCTCGGCCAACGGTGCGACGGCGTGACGTGCGCAACGCCGACCGCTCAGGCGCTGCGTTCCTGTGCACGGTCGCCGTTCTGGGGCCACTCCGGGTCCTGGACGGCATCCCAGCGCACCCGCGGCGCACCGGTGTTCAACCGGTCGGCGAGCTTGGCGCGGCCGGCCTGGACCTGGGCACTCAGCTTGCCGAGGTCGGCCTCGAAGTCGGCGAGCCGCCCGTCGCAGTACTCGTCGGCGTCCGTGCGCAGCGCGGCGGCCTGCCGCTCGGCGTCGGCGACGATCTCCGCGGCACGCGACTCGGCCTGCACGACGACCTGCTCGGCCTGCACCAGCTCGATCGCCCGTGCCCGGGCCGTCGCGAGGACCTCCTCGGCCTGGCGATGCGCGTTCTCGAGCGTCCGCTCGGCATCGGCGAGGACGTCGTCGGCCCGTGCGACCTGCGTCGGCAACGCGTCACGCAGCTCCTCGACCAGAGCCAGAGCCTGCTCACGGTCGACCTTGACGTTCGTCGACAGCGGCGACGTACGCGCGTTCTCGATGAGAGCGGCCAGGTCGTCGATGATCTCGAGCAGTCCGGCGGTCGGGTTCTGTGTCTCGGTCATGTGGTGCTCCTCACGCTCGGTGCGCGACGGCGGCGCGCACCGCCTCGGCCGCGGCGGGCGGCACGAGGTCGTCGATCGGCCCGCCGTAGCGGGCGATGTCCTTGACCAGCGACGACGCCACGTGGGCGTAGCGCTGCTCGGCCGGCAGGAAGACGGTCTCCACGCCGCTCAGGTGTCGGTTCATCAGGGCCATCGGATGCTCTCCGTCGAAGTCCGCGCCACCCCGCAGGCCCTTCACCACGGCACTGGCCCCGACCTGTCGGCAGAACTCGACCAGCAGACCGGGCACGGGTTCCACCCGCACCGCAGCGAGGTCCGGGTCCTCCGCGAGCGCGCCGCGCACCACCTCGATCCGTTCGTCAGGTGTCAGAAGGGCGGACTTGGAGGCGTTGCGGGCCACACCGACCACGACGACCTCGAACAGGCGCGCCGCGCGGCGCACGATGTCGAGGTGTCCGAACGTGATCGGGTCGAAGGACCCGGGACAGACTGCGATGCTCACGCCCCGACGCTAACGCGGTGGGCGCCGGATCCGGCCGAGGCTCCCCGGAGTGGCCCGCAGCCGACCGCGACCGGCCTCAGGACCGCTCGGCCGGTTCCGCGTAGTGCACCGCCGTGTCCCCGTAGGTCTTCGTGGCGATGGCCGCCAGCCCGTCCGGCCAGTCCGGTTCGCCGCTGCGCCGCGCGCGCTCGACCACGACGACCGCCTCCGGTGCGAGCACGCCCGGCACGGCCAGGTCGGCGAGGATCCCCGCCAGCACCGTGCCGGACAGGTCGTACGGCGGGTCGACGAGCACCAGGTCGAGGGGTCCGCCCGGACCGTCCGCGACGCCGTCGGCCGCCAGCCGTGCCGTGCAACGCTCCGCGGGCTCGGCCAGGACGCGTACGGTGCCGCCCAGCCCGAGGGTCTCGACGTTGCGCCGGGCGACCTCGGCGGCCCTGCGCGCCGACTCCACCAGCAGCACCTGCGCCGCACCACGGCTGGCGGCCTCGATCCCCAGCGCCCCGGACCCGGCGAAGAGGTCCAGGACCCGACCGCCGTCGATCACCCCGTAGTGCTCCAGACGGGAGAACATCGCCTCGCGGACACGTTCGCTGGTGGGCCGGGTGCCCGACGGCGGCACCGCGAGGGTGCGCCCGCCGACGGTACCGGCGACGATCCTGGTCATGCCGCCGAGCGTAGCCGCCGTGGGTCAGTCGGACGGGAGCGCGACCTCGGCCACCACGGGACGGTGGTCGCTGCCCGTGCGCCCGAGCGTGGCGACCCGCGTGATCTCTGCACCTCGCGCCAGCACGTGGTCGATGCGGACCACCGGCAGGGCGGCCGGGAACGTGAAGCCCCACCCGGCAGGCGTCGCCACCTGGTCGAGCACAGGATCCAGGGCACGGTCGGCGAGGGTGGTGTTGAGGTCGCCACCCACGACGATCGCGGACGAGGAGTCCTCCGCCAGCACCTCCGCGAGCATCCGCAACGACGCGTCCCGCGGTCCGGAGCCGAACCCCTGGAGACCCAGCCGGACGGACGGCGCGTGCACGGCGTACACCCGCACATCCGAGCCGTCCGGGGTGTCGACGACGACCCGCAGGCCGCGCTCCCACGACGCGTCCACGTCCGGCGGGCGGATATCGACCGGCTCGCCACCGACCAGCGGGAACCGTGACCACACGCCGACGGTCCCCTCGACCGCTCGGTACGGCAGATCCTCGGCGAAGGCCCCGGTGAACGCCTCGTCGAGCTGCGGCGTCACCTCCACCAGCGTCACGACGTCGGGCTCCGGCTCGAGCAGCACCGCTGCGGTCGCGCCCGGTTCGGCGTTCGTGTCGGCGACGTTGTGGTGCACGACGACGAGGTTCGGCCGGGGCGCCGGCGTCGCGGAGGAGAAGGGCCAACAGACCCACAGCCATATGCCGGTGGCGAAGAGCACCGAGAGCCCGGCACCCGTCGCCCGCCGCCGCGCCGCCAGCACACCCAGCACCAGCAGCACCAGGCAGGACCACGGCAGGAACGTCTCCACCAGGCTGCCGAGGCCGCCGACGTCCGGCAGCGCTCCGTGGGCGACCAGCAGCAGACCTGTCGACGCCGCCACCACGGCCAGGACCGTCCCGGAGCGTCCGTCAGCCGGCAGCCCTGCCGCCCGGATCGAGGGCCGGTCCTGCGGTCGGCTCGACGGCCGCTTTCCCGGACGGGCCGCAGGCCGACCCGCCCGGCCCGAGCGGCGAGCGGCCGGCCGTCGCCGGGGGCGCGCCGGGCGGCCGGGCGTCGCGACGGTGTTCACGACCCGACCGTATCCAGCGGCGGCGGACCGCGCCGGTCGCCACGCTCAGGCCCGTTCCAGGAACTCCTCCTGCTCGGCATCGAGCTGCGCGGCGATGGCGTCCCGGAGCGCCGGGTGGCCGCTCAGCCCCGGGTCCGCCGCGACCACCTGCGAGGCCTCGGCGCGCGCCTCGGCGATCAGGTCGGCGTCCTTGACCACACGCAGCAGCCGCAGCGAGCTCGACCGGCCGGACTGGGCGGCCCCCAGCACGTCGCCCTCCGACCGCAGCTCGAGGTCCAGGGTGGCGAGCTCGAAGCCGTCGGTCGTCGCCGCGAGCGCCTCGACGCGGGCCGCCGCGGGCGTCCCGGGCTGCGCCGTGGAGACCAGCAGGCACAGGCCAGGATGGCCCCCGCGCCCGATGCGGCCGCGCAGCTGGTGGAGCTGGGAGATGCCGAACCGGTCGGCGTCGAACACCACCATGACGGTGGCCTCCGGCACGTCCACCCCCACCTCCACGACCGTGGTGGACACGAGCACGGGCGCCTCGCCGGACGCGAACCGCGCCATGGCCGCGTCCTTCTCGGCCGGCGGGAGCTGGCCGTGCAGCACTCCGACCTCGATCTCCGCGAGCCGCGGCATCGAGCGCAGCATGTCGGCGACCTCCAGCACGGCCCGCAGCGGCGCACGGTCGGAACCCTCGCCGTCGGACAGGTCGAGGAACTCGGGGACGTCGTCGAACTCCGCCGTGCGTGCGCTCGCGCCGCCGGGCACGTCGACGTCGTCGTCCGGGTGGATGCGGGGGCACACCACGTAGGCGCGCCGGCCCGCGTCGACCTCCTCGCGCACCTTCTCCCACACACGTTCGTTCCAGCGCGGGTTGGCAGCCGGCACCACGTGGGAGGTGATGCCCGCCCGCCCCGCGGGCAGCTCCGTCAGCGTCGAGGTCTCCAGGTCGCCGAACACCGTCATCGCGACGGTGCGCGGGATCGGCGTCGCCGTCATGACCAGGAGGTGCGGGGCGACGCGGCCCTTGGCCCGCAGCGCGTCCCGCTGCTCGACGCCGAACCGGTGCTGCTCGTCGACCACCACGAGGCCGAGGTCCGCGAACTGCACCTGCTCGCCGAGCAGGGCGTGCGTGCCGACCACGATCCCTGCCTCGCCGCTCGCCGCCTGCAGCAGGGCCTCCTTGCGTGCGGCGGCGCCCAGCGAGCCGGTGAGCAGGGCGACCCGGGTGCCGTGCGCGGCACCGCCGAGCAGCCCGCCCTCGGCCAGCGGACCGAGCATCCCGCGCAGGGTGCGGGCGTGCTGGGCCGCGAGCACCTCGGTCGGCGCGAGCAGCGCCGCCTGCCCACCGGCGTCGACCACCTGGAGCATGGCGCGCAGGGCCACCACGGTCTTTCCCGAGCCGACCTCGCCCTGCAGCAGCCGCTGCATCGGCCGGCATTGCGAGAGCTCGGCGGCGACCTGCTCGCCCACCTGACGCTGACCGTCGGTGAGCGTGAACGGCAGCGTCGCGTCGAAGTCGTCGAGCAGGCCCGCCGGGCGCGGTGGCCGGGCCGTGGCCTCCTCCGCGGCGGCGCGGGACCGGCGCTCGGCCAGCGCGGACTGCAGCACGAACGCCTCCTCGAACCGCAGCCGACGGCGGCCCCGCTGCCAGTGCTCGGCCGAGTCGGGCACGTGCACGGCACGCAGGGCGTCGAGGCGTGTCGGGAGGCCGAGCCGCGCCCGGACCTCGTCCGGCACCGGGTCGTCGACATCGTCCTCGGTCAGCGGGTCCAGCACCGTGCGCACCGCCCGCTGGATGCGCCACGTCGGGACGGAGGCGGTCGCCGGGTAGATGGGGATGGGGCGTGACGCCTCGACCATCGCCTCCTCGTCGTCGTCCGCGTCGACGCCCACCAGGATGTAGTCCGGGTGGGTGAGCTGGCGGGTGCCGCGGTACTCGGAGACCACGCCGGTGAACAGCCCGGACCGGCCGGGGCGCAGCTTGTCCTCGTGCGGGCGCAGCGCACCGGCACGCTTGGCGAAGAACGTCAGGCCGAGCTCGTGGTGCCCGTCGGTGACGGTCGCCTGCAGCAGCGCCCCGCCGCGGCTGCGCATCGGGCGCACCGTAGCCCGGGCGACGCGCGCCATGACCGTCACGTGCTCGCCGAGCTGCAGCTGGTTCATGTCCGTGAGGCGGCCCGGGTCGCCGTACCGCCGCGGATAGTGGCGCAGCAGGTCGTCGACGGTCTCCAGCCCCATCTTGGCCAGCGGTCCCGCCGCGCGCTTCCCGAGCGTCGTCGTGAGCGGCTCAGCCAGCCGTCCGGTCACCAGGCCTCCCTGCTCAGCACCCCGATCGCCGGTTCGTCCCCGGGATCCTCCGCCGGTTCGACGCCGATCCCCACCTGATCGCCAGCCCGCCCGGTGGGCAGCACGAGGACGTCGGCTCCCGCAGCGACCGACGCTGCGTGCTCGGCAAGCGACTCCACCACCTCCGCCGGCACGTCCAGGTCGGGCAGCAGCGCGACGATGCCCGCCTCTGCCCCGAGCGTCGGCACGAGCCGCGCCAGCTCGTCGGGCGCGTCCGCCGCGGCCGCCCGCGCTGCGCGCAACCGGTCGAGGGCCGCGCGGACGACGGCGGGGACGTCGGCGTGCTGCCGGGCATGACCTGCGGCGTCGAGCGCTCCCGCGAGCGCCGAGACGGCGGTCACCAGGTGCACGTCGCTCGCGGCAGGGACGACGACGACGACGGGCACGTCGGCGGGTTCCTCGGCCACCCCGTCGCGTCCGGCCAGCGCGTCGACCGCGTCCTGCAGCCCGGCGTCTCCGAGCACGGCCGGCGGCGCGAGGACGAGCACGTGCGGCGTCCCCGCGCCGAGGACCGCCTGCGCGAGGTCCTCCGCGACCGGAGGGACGTCGAGGTCGAGCAGGACGACGGCACCACCGGAGGCGAGCTCCGTGGCCAGGGCGGGGGCCGACGTCGTCGTCACGACCGCCCAGTCCGCTGGCGGCACGGCGAGGTGACGGACGTGCACCCGGGAGACGGCGCCGCGGCCCGACCATCGGCGCGTGACCTCGAGGGCCCGGTCCAGCTCCGGCGTGTGCACGTGGGCCTGCCAGACCGACTCGTCCTCGCCGGCCGCGTCGCCCGTGCCCCCGCCCACGACGACGACGGAGTTGCCCACCTCGTCGAGGTCGGCACGGAGGGCGTCGGCCACGGCTCCCGGCCGGAACCCCGAGGCGTCGGCGGCACGGTGGAGGACGAACATGAGCTCCACCTCGTCGCTCACCCCGGCCTCGCTCTCCGTCGCCGGGGACAGGTGACCGGTGCCGGTCCCGCCGTCCGAGCGCTGGTAGCCGTTGAGGTCCAGGTCGAGCAGCACGGGTTCCATAATGCCCTCGGGCTCCGACACTCCCCTGCGGCCGGGCGCCACGCCCACGAACCGTTGGGCCTCGGCGAGCGCGGCGAGCACGAGCAGCAGGCCGCACGCACCGGCGTCGAGCACGCCGGCAGCCCGGAGGGGAGCGAGCGTGCCCACGCTGCGCAGCGCGGCCTCCCGGGCGCCCCGGCGTGCGGCGTCCAGGACCGTGAGGCGCTCCGGCGCGCCCAGCGGGCCGACCATGCCACCGGCTTCGGCGTGTCGGGCCGCGGCGGCCGCGGAGTCCGCGGCCGTGAGGATGGTGCCCGGCGCCGGGTGCGCGACGGCCTGGCGCGCCGACCGCGCGGCGACGTCCAGCGCCACGCCGAGGCTGTCGCGCCGGCTCGCGGCGAGCGCCAGTCCTCGCCACCACTCGCTGAGGATCACGCCCGAGTTGCCACGGGCCTGCAGCAGCGCGGCCCGGGCGCCCAGCCGGAGCAGGCGTGCACCGCTCGCTCCGTCGTCCGCGTCGTGGATCGCGGCGCCGGCCTCCCGCACGGTGAGGTACATGTTGGTGCCGGTGTCGCCGTCGGCCACCGGGAAGACGTTCACGCCGTCGAGCCCCGTCCGAGCGGTGGCGAGGGCGTCGGTCGCGGCACGTGCCCACGCACGGACGACGGAGGCGTCGAGAAGCTCGGGCTGGACCACGTCCCCCACCGTAGCGGTGACCAACCCGACGTCGGCGCTGTTGAGCCCGGAGCCGTCTATCGGCTATCCTCGTGTGGTTGCCCGGACTTCCGGGCGCCCCCAGACCATCAACACCTCACGTCTTGCTGCCATGGTGCGCGGGACGTGCACGACGATTCAGGAGAAACCGTGGCTGCCAACTGCGACGTCTGCGGCAAGGGCCCGGGCTTCGGGCACAGCATCTCGCACTCCCACATCCGCACCAAGCGCCGCTGGAACCCGAACATCCAGCGCGTGCGTGCTGTCGTCGCGGGCACTCCCAAGCGCGTGAACGTGTGCACCTCGTGCCTCAAGGCCGGCAAGGTCCAGCGCAAGGCATGAGCCCGCGCCGTCTCGGCGCAACGACATGACAGACGCCCGTCGGGTCCTCCCGGCGGGCGTTCTGCTGTGCCCGGGACGTCCGCCGACGGCAAAGGATTCGTGAAGTGTTCACCCGTAGCTCTAGGCGAACCTTCCTCGACGTGGCAGTCTGATTTCATGATGGTGGAGACCGACAACGACGTGGTGATCCGTTCGGCGACGACCTCCGACGCCGCCGCGATCGCCCGGGTGCACGTGACCTCCTGGAAGAGCGCCTACTCGCACGTGCTCCCGGCCTCCTACCTCGACTCCCTGGACGTGGCGGAGCGCGCCGAGCGGTGGGAGACGATCCTGACCTCCGGCCGGGGCACCACCATCGTCGCGGAGGCCGACGGCCGCACCCTCGGGTTCGCCAGCTACGGCCCGTCCCGCGACGAGGACGCCGAGGACGGCTGCCTGGAGCTCTACGCCATCTATCTGGACCCCGAGGCGTGGGGGCGCGGCGTCGCCCGAGACCTCATGCGCACGGTGCTGGCGGACGTCTCGCCGACGGTGCGCATGACCCTGTGGGTCCTGAACGAGAACGCACGAGCCCACCACTTCTACCGCCGTCACGGTTTCCAGCCCGACGGCATCGAGCGCATCGAGGACATCGACGACGTGCCGGTGACGGAGATCCGCTTCCTCCGTGCCGCCGAGCGCTGACCCGTAGCGCAGCGGACGGTGCGGGCCGAGGGACGAGGCACGCGCCGGTAGCGGAGTGCAGGGGCAGCGCGACCGGCAGAACGAGCGCTGACCCGTAGCGCAGCGGACGGTGCGGGCCGCGCCGACCTTACGCCCTGAAGTGGTCCCATCCTTCCGGCTCGTGGGGCTCCTCGCCGTCGAGCAGCACCCGCGGTCCGTCACCGGCGACCTCCCCGACCTCGCCGATCTCACGGAATCCGGCGGGCAGCCCTTGGTCGGCGACCTCGGCGGGAAACGTGGCGAGGAGCCCGTGGTCCTCTCCCCCGGACAGCACCCAGCCGTGCGCCCGGTGCCAGCCGTCCGCGCTGTCGGCGCCGACCGCGAGCTCGACCGCTGCGGGGATCAGTGTCGTCACGTCGCGGGTGAGGTGGCCGCTGGCCAGGTCGATGGTGACGCCGCTGGCCCGGGCGAGCCGTCCGGCGTCTCGCAGCAGTCCGTCGGAGACGTCCAGCATGGCGCTGGCTCTCGCTGCAGCGGCGGCCGGGCCGTCGGCGAGCGGCGGGTCGGGGCGCAGGTAGGCGGCGACGTAGGGCGCGAGCGGCCCGGATGCGCCCGGGAGCCCGTCGCCGGGCGTCGCCGCACCGGAGGCGAGCAGCGCGAGGCCGGCGGCGGAGGTGCCGAGGACCCCGGAGTGCGCGAGGACGTCGCCGGGTCGGGCCCCGGAACGCAGGACGGGCGCATGCCCGTCGAGGTCGCCGTGCACGGTGACGGCGACGACGATCGCGTCGCCTCCGGACAGGTCACCGCCGACGACGGCAGCACCGGCGGGGGTGGCGACGTCGGCGAGCCCGCGGGCGAACCCGGTGACCCAGTCGACGGGCAGGTCGTCCGGCACGACGAGGGACACGACGAGAGCCGTGGTCCGCGCACCCATCGCCGCGATGTCGGCGAGGTTCTGGGCGGCGGCTCGCCGTCCGACGTCGAACCCGGTGGACCAGGACCGGCGGAAGTGACGGCCTTCGACCAGCACGTCGGTCGAGACGACGGCTCGCCCGTCGGGTGCCCGCACGACGGCGGCGTCGTCGCCCGGCCCGACGTCGACGGCGTCGCCGGACGGCAGGAGCGGGAAGATGCGGGCCAGGAGCTCTGTCTCGTCGAGGTCACGCACTCGCTCGGTGGGGTCGGTCACGACGGAACCCTAACCGTCGGCCGGCCGGTCGCGGGCGGGTACCGTGGGCGCGTGCCCGTTCGTCGCCTCCGCGCGCTGCTCTGCCTGCCCGCCCTCGCACTGCTCGCTGCCTGCGCCCCCACGATCGGGGTCGAGGCCGCCGAGGACGCGACGAACCCGGAATGCGCGTCGGTGATGCTGGCCCTGCCGGACGTCGTCTCGGGCGACCTGGAGATGGCACGGACCAACTCGCAGGCGACCGCCGCCTGGGGCGTTCCCGGGGCTGCGGTGACCCTGCGCTGCGGCGTGACGCCGCCCGGCCCGTCCGCCGACTGCCAGCGCATCGAGTCCTCCAGCGGGACGGTGGACTGGATCGTGGCGAGCGGCGACGACGGCACCTGGCGCTTCACCACCTACGGTCGCGAGCCGGCCATCGAGGTGACGGTGCCGCCCGCGGTGACCCAGGACCACTCGACGTCGTTCATCGCGGACCTGACCCCGGCCGTCGACCTGGTGCCCGCCACCCGGCACTGCACCTGATTCCCACCCGTCCGAGGTAGTGCCAGTCCCGCCGAGGCCGTCAGGGGACCACGAGCTCCCCCAGCGGCCCCGGCGCGAAGGCCACCTCCCAGAGGAAGCTGTCCGGGTCCGTGAAGTATCCGGAGTAGCCTCCCCACTCTCGCTCCACGGCGTCGCCGATGGTCGGTGCACCGGCACGGCGCGCATCGTCCAGCACGGCGTCCACCTCGTCGGGCCGGCCGACGTTGTGCGCCAGCGTCACGGGCGGCGTCCCACCGCGGAGGACGGGGCCGATCTCGTCGAGCGCGGCCTTCTCGTCCCACAGCGAGAGCACGAGGTGCGGACCGACCTGGAACATGAGGACTTCCCCGGGGACGTCCAGGTAGCTCTCCCAGCCGAGACCGTCCAGGTAGAAGCGACGGGTGGCGCCCAGGTCGGCGACGACGAGCGTGACAAGACTCAGCCTCTGGTCCATGCGCTCACCGTGCCAGACGGGTCCGACACGACCCCGGAAAGGCGAGCCCGTGGTCAGCGAAGCCCGGTGGGCCGTTCCAGCGCGAGCTGGATCAGCTCGTCGACCAGCTCGGGATAGCTCAGGCCGGACGCCTCCCACATGCGCGGGTACATCGAGAACGGCGTGAAGCCCGGCATCGTGTTGATCTCGTTGACTATCACCTGCTCGTCCGGCGTCACGAAGACGTCCACCCGTGAGAGCCCCTCGGCCTCGACGGCCTCGAACGTGCGGACGGCGAGCTCGCGGATCCTGTCGACGACGGCGTCCGGCAGCTTGGCGGGGCAGTCCAGCTCCACGTGGGCCTCGTCGAGGTACTTGGCCTCGAAGTCGTAGAAGGCGTGCGTACCGTCGACGACGATCTCTCCCGGCAGGGAGGCTCGTGCCGCTTCCCCGCGACGGCCTCCCAGCACGGCGCACTCGATCTCACGGCCGTCGATGCCTGCCTCGACGACGACCTTGGGGTCGTGCTCCCGGGCCGCCTCGATCGCGGCCGGGAGCTCGGCGAGGTCGTCGACCCGGGTGATGCCCAGCGACGACCCGGCGCGAGCGGGCTTGACGAACAGCGGCAGGCCGAGCCGACCGATCCGGGCCACGCATGCCTCGGGGTCGGCCACCCACTCATGGGGCTTGACCACCTCGTAGGGTCCGACGGGCAGGCCGTGACCGGCCAGCACGAGCTTCATGAAGTGCTTGTCCATGCCGACGGCGGAGGCCAGCACGCCCGCCCCGACGTAGCGCACGTCGGCGAGCTCGAGCAGCCCCTGCACCGTGCCGTCCTCGCCGAACGGGCCGTGCAGCAGGGGGAAGACGACGTCGACCTCGCCGAGCAGGCTCGGCACCTGACCGGGCTCCAGCACGCGCAGCGCACCCTCGCCCGAGGTGAGGGACAGCACGACCTCCGTGCCGTCGTCGGACGTCACCTCGGGGAGCCGGCCGTCGGCGATCTGCCAGCGTTCGACGCGGTCCTCGGCGACCACCCAGCGGCCCGCGCGCGTGATCCCCACCGGGATGACGTCGTACCGGTCGCGGTCGATCGCTCCGAGCACGCCGGCCGCCGTCGACGCGGACACGGAGTGCTCGCCGGAACGGCCTCCGAACAGCAGTGCGACACGGGGCTTGCGCGCGGGGGCAGGAGGCTTGTTCTCGGACATCGGCCCCGACACTACCGGACCTGTCACCTGCTCCGACCCCCGCGCACGGGGGCGTTCACGCGGCCTTGAGGTCCTTGCGCAGGATCTTGCCCGCGGCGGACTTGGGGATGGCGTGCGTGAACTCCACCAGCCGGATCTTCTTGTACGGGGCCACCTTGGCGGCCACGTACTCCATGACGTCGTCGGCGGACAGCTCGGCGCCGTCTGCGAGGACGACGAACGCCTTGGGCAGCTCCTCGCCCGCCCCGTCCGGTACCCCGACCACCGCGGCGTCGGCGATCTGCGGGTGTGCCACCAGGAGCGCCTCGAGCTCCGCGGGAGGCACCTGGTAGCCCTTGTACTTGATGAGCTCCTTGAGCCGGTCCACCACCGTGAACACGCCGTCCGCGTCGACCGTGACGATGTCACCGGTGTGCAGGAACCCGTCCGCGGTGATGGTGTCTCGCGTCTCCTGCTCGTTGTCGAGGTAGCCGACCATGACGTTGGGACCGGCACACATCAGCTCGCCGGGTGCGCTCGTGCCCTCGGTCGGCTGCTCGATCTCCTCGCCGGTGGCGGGGTCGACGATCTTGGCCTGCATGTTCGGCACCAGCAGCCCGATGGAGCCGGGCGAGATGTCGGACCGCCCGGTCGGGATGATGTGGGAGATCGGGGACAGCTCGCTCATGCCGTATCCCTGGCCGACGTGGGCGTGCGGCATCCGCTGCACGACGGCTGCGGCGAGCTGGGCGTCGAACGGTGCGGCCCCGGAGTTGAGCAGCCGCACGCTCGACAGGTCGGCCTGGAGCGCCAGCGGGTGCTTGGCCAGCGCCAGCGCGATGGGGGGCGCGACGAACAGCACCGTGGCCCGGTGCTTCGTGATGATGCCGAGGTACTCCTCGAGGTCGAACCGGGGCATGGTCAGCAGGGCCGACCGCTGGTACAGACCGCCGTTCATGAGTGCCGTGATGCCGTAGATGTGGAAGAACGGCAGGACGGCTGGGATCACGTCGTCGTTCGTCAGCGGGATGTAGGGCTCGGCCTGCAGCACGTTGGCCACGAGGTTGCGGTGGGTGAGCATGACGCCCTTGGGCAGACCGGTCGTCCCCGAGGAGTACGGCAGCACGGCCAGGTGGGTGGCCGGGTCGAACGTCACGTCGGGCGCCGGCGCCCCGGAGGTCAGCAGGTCCCGCAGGTTCGCGTGCCCCTGCGCGCCGTCGAGCACGACGACGTCGTCGGGGCCCGCGCCCGCCGCCCCCCCCCCCCCCGGGGCCGCGGCCCCCCCCGGGGCGGGGGCCCCGGCGCGCCGTCGCGCCCGCCGCGGGGGGCGGCGCCGAGGCCGGCAGCCTCGGCGCCCGCGGTGGCCTGGGCCAGCAGGGGGGAGACCGTGATCAGCGCCTTCGCGCCGGAGGCGATCAGCTGCTTGCCGACCTCCGCCCCGGAGGCGAGGGCGTTGACGGTGGTGACCGTGACGCCGGCGCGCAGCAGTCCGTGGAACACGCTGACGAAGGCGGGCACGTTCGGGCTGTGCAGCGCCACGACGTCGCCGGGCTCGAGCCCGCGGGCCGCGATCGCGCCGGCGACGGCGTCGACGTGGGCGCGCAACGTGCCATAGGTGGTCTTGTCGCCGCTCGGGCCGTCGATGAGGGCGACTCTGTCGAGGTCCGCACCGGTCAGGTCGGCGAACAGGAAGTCGTACAGGCTGACGTCAGGAATCTCCACGTCTGCCTGAGGGCTACGGATGACCAACGGTGGCTCCTCTCGTCGTTGCGGTCGTCGTCGACCGCTCTGGGTGCAGCCTAGCGGAAAAGACCGACCGGACGGTATGCCCTCGAGCGACACATCCTCGCCGGGTGGTGGTTGAATCGACGGATGGCCGTCGACCCTGCCTCCTTCACCCACCGCCAGCTCCTCTCGGACGACCTGCTCGCGACGATCCGCGGGCGCGCCGCGATCCACGACCGCGAGAACTCGTTCTTCACGGAGGATCTGGCCGACCTGGCCGGCGCCGGCTACCTGCGCGCCATGGTCCCGACCGAACTGGGCGGCGGCGGCCTGACCCTGCGCGAGACGATCCGCGAGCAGGCCCGCCTCGCCGGCGCGGCGCCCGCCACCGCGCTCGCCGTCAACATGCACCACGTCTGGGTGGGGGTCGCGCGCTACCTCCACGAGCGCGGCGACGACTCGCTCGACTGGCTGCTCGCCGAGGCCGTCCGCGGCGAGGTCTTCGGGTTCGGCTACTCCGAGGCCGGCAACGACCTCGTGCTGCTCGGCTCACGCACCGAGGCCCGGCCCGACGACGAGGGCGGCTACAGCTTCCACGGCCGGAAGATCTTCACCTCCAACTCCCCCGGCTGGACCCGCCTGGGCCTGATGGGCCTGGACTCGACCGACCCCGAGGACCCGCGGATCGTGCACGCCTTCGTCACCCGCGTCGGGGGCGGCTTCGAGATCCTCGACGACTGGGACACGCTCGGCATGCGCGCCTCGCAGTCGTGCACCACGGTGCTCGACGGCGCCCGCGCCCCGGCCGACCGGATCATGCGCCGGCTCCCGCCCGGCCCGAGCCTCGACCCGTACGTGCTGGGCATCTTCACCAGCTTCGAGCTGCTGCTCGCCGGTGTGTACACGGGTATCGCGGACCGTGCGCTCGAGCTCGCCGTCGAGACCTCCGGCCGGCGCACCTCCATGAAGTCCGGCAAGGCGTACTCGCAGGACCCGGACATCCGCTGGCGCATCGCGTCGGCCGCGCTGGCCCTCGACGGCATCTGGCCGCAGCTCGACCAGGTGGCGGGCGAGATCGACGGCCAGGTCGACCGGGGCGCCGGATACTTCCGCGCGACGTCGGGGCTCAAGGTGCGCGCCACGGAGACGGCGCGGTACGTGGTGGACGAGGCGATCCGGTGCTCGGGCGGCTCGACGTACTTCAACCGCTCGGAGCTCGGCCGGCTGTACCGCGACGTGCTGGCCGGGATCTTCCACCCCAGCGACGACGAGTCGGCCCACGCCCAGGTGGCCCAGTCGCTGCTCGGCCCGCTCGCGGAGTAGAGCCTTGCGTGCTGCTGAAGTGCGTCCAGGGCACTTCAGCAGCACACGGGGCTCTACTTCGCGGCGAGGCGGCCCGCTCCAGCCCGTCGAGCAGCAGGTCGAGCGTGAACTCGAACTCGGGCCGTGGAGCCGGAAGACGCCGGGCCGGATCGACGCCCATGACGCGAGCAACCCGGGCAGCCCACGGATGCCGGAGCGCCACCCCACAGGCGGCTGGGCAGCACGTCCGGACCTCCTCGACCCAGCCGCCGTCCGGCACCGGTGCACCGGCGACCCCTCGGCGACCTCCGCCGCGACCGAGCCGACCAACCCGCCGGCCGCCCGCGGCAGGAAGCACCATCACGTCCTGAGGGTGACACCCGTCACGCCGCGTCTCGTAGGATCCCCGCATGAGTCTGCGCGCGGGCACTGTCGCCCGGTACGCCGTCGGGTCGGTCGGGACGGGTGGCTTCGGCACCCTGCCCGGCCTCGTCCTGGTCTACTACCTCACGGACACGGTCGGTGTGGCCGCCCTGATGGCCGGTCTCATCGTCACGCTCGCCAAGGTGTGGGATGTGACCATCGACCCGGTCATCGGCGCCGCCAGCAACCACGACCGCGTCCACCACGGCTCCCGGCGCCGGCTCATGGCCGCGGGCGGGCTCCTGCTCCCCGTATTCTTCGTGCTCACCTTCGCCGTGCCCGAGTCGTGGAGCCCGACGGCCGGCGCCGCCTGGGTGCTGCTGGCGTTCCTCTGCGCGGCGACCGCGTTCTCGCTCTTCCAGGTCCCCTACATCGCGCTGCCGGCCGAGCTGACCGACGACTACGACGAGCGCACCCGCCTGCTCACGGCACGCGTCGTCGTCCTGACGGTCGCGATCCTCGCGTTCGGCGGCGGTGCGCCGGCGCTCCGCTCGGTGGTGCCGGACGAGCACGCCGGCTACCTGGTCATGGCCGCCGTCGCCGGGCTCGTCCTCGGCCTCTCGCTGCTGGTGTCGGCCGGTGTGGAGCACGGTGCCGGACGGCGAGACGCCCGGCTGCCCGCCAGCCCTCGGTCCGCGAGCACCGCACCCGGTGCCGCGCCGTCGTCGTCCCGGTGGCACGGCGTCGCCGGCTCGTACCGCGACGGGCTGGCCGCGCTCAGCACGAGCCAGCCGTTCCGTATGCTGCTCGCCACGTTCGTCCTGCAGGCGCTCGCGACGGGGACCATGCTGGCCGGTGCCCAGTACGTCGCACGCTGGGTGCTCGGCGACGAGGCGGCCGTGACGTTCCTGTTCGCGGCACTGGTCGGTCCGGCCGTCGTCTTCGCGCCGGTGTGGGGCGCCGTCGCGCGCCGGGTCGGCAAGGAGCGTGCCTTCCGGATGGCCTCGTCGGTGTTCGCGCTCGCGGCGCTCGCCCTGGTGGGCATGGCGTGGTCGCCCGGAGCGTGGGTGTACGCCGTCGTCGCGGTCGCCGGCGCCGCCTACGCGGGCCTGCAGTCGCTGCCGATGGCGATGCTGCCCGACGTCGTCGCGCACGACGCCCGCACCCGCGGGCCGGGCCGGGCCGGGACGTTCTCCGGGGTGTGGACCGCCGGGGAGACGACCGGCTTCGCGCTCGGGACCGCCGTGCTGGCTCTGACTCTCGCCGTGACGGGATACGTCGAGTCACGGGCCGAGCAGCTCGTGGTGCAGCCGGAAAGCGCGGTCCTGGGTATCGTGCTCGCGTTCTCCGTGCTGCCCGCAGCCCTGGTGGCGGCCAGCCTGGCGACCCTGCGCCGCTACCCGCTGCGTCGGGCCGACATCCACGCCGCGGGACCCGCGGCCGTCCACGAGGAGCCCGCATGAGGTTCGCCGTACCGCCCGACGACGTCCTGGCCCGGCTGACGGCCCTCCGGGAGCGCGACGCCCCGACGCACGGGGGCCGTGTGCTGAGCTACGTGTACGACTCGGGCGAGCCGGAGCTCGACGAGCTCGCCGCCGCCGCGGTCCGCGCCATGCAGCCGGTCAACGGTCTCGACCCCACCACGTTCGGCTCCGTGGCCGCGCTGGAGCGGGACCTCGTGGCGTTCACACGCGACCTGCTGGGCGGGGACGACGGTGGCGAGCCGGTCGTCGGGACGGTGACGTCCGGAGGTACGGAGAGCTGCCTGCTCGCCGTCAAGGCGGCCCGGGGCGCGTGGCTGGCGGCTCACGGCGCGGAGCCGGGCGCCGCACGGCCGCGACTGGTGGCGCCCGTCACCGCGCACGCCGCGTTCCAGAAGGCCGCGCACTACTTCGGGCTGGCGCTGGACCTCGTCCCGGTCCGGCCGGGCGGCGCCGTGGCGGCCGACGCAGTCGCGGAACGCCTCGCCGACCGCCCGGACGACGTCGCGCTCGTCGTCGTCTCGGCGCCGTCCTACCCGCACGCCGCACTGGACCCGGTCGCCGAGGTCGCCACGGTCGCCGCCGCCCGCGGGGTGCCCGTGCACGTCGACGCGTGCATCGGGGGCATGGCGCTGCCGTTCTGGCCCGGCCTGCCGCCGTGGGACCTGCGTGTGCCCGGTGTGACGAGCCTGAGCGTGGACCTGCACAAGTACGGGTACGCACCCAAGGGCGTCTCGATGCTGCTGCACCGGGGCCGCGACCGGCAGCGCGGGCAGCACTTCGCCACGACCCGCTGGCCCGGCTACCCGGTGGTCAGCCCGACCCTCCTGGGGTCCCGCTCGGGAGGGCCGCTGGCCGCGGCGTGGGCGATCGCCCAGGCCCTCGGGCGAGACGGGTTCGCCGAGCTCGCCGAACAGGCCCGCCAGGCCACGGACGCGCTGCGTGCCGCCGTCGGTCAGATCGACGGTCTCCGGGTCGTCGGGGAGCCGACCGGGCCGCTGTTCGCCGTCGCCACCGACGAGTCCGTCCCCACGGCGCGTCGGGTGGACCCGCACGTGTGGGCCGACACCGTGGCCAACCACGGCTGGGTCCTCCAGCCTCAGCCCGCGCTCCGGCAGGCGGACGGCACGGTCCTACCGCACACCACCCACCTGACGGTCACTCCGGTCACCGCCCGGGTGCTCGACGAGCTGGTTCCCGCACTCGCGGCCGCGGCCGACGCGGTGCGCGGTACGCCGCGCCCTGAGGCCTCGCCGCTGGTGGACGGCGGACCGGCGACGGTCCCGGACTCCGACACCGCCGCCGCCCTGCTCCGCGGACTCGGGCTGGACACGTCGCGGATCGGCGAGACCGGTGCAGGCCTCGGGCCGATGGCCCCCCTGCTCGCCGCCGTCGAGGCTCTGCCCGCGCCGGTCGCCGAGCGTCTGCTCACCGAGCTGCTCGGACGGCTGGCCGAACCGCGCTGAGCGGCTGTTCGCCGACCACCCGGGAACATACCGATCGGTATGCTCCCCGGTATGACGACTCGACCGACCCCGCCCGCCGACCGCCTCACCGTCGAGGCCGGCCCCGACCAGCTCGCACGGCTTGCCGCGCTGCCTGCCGACGAGCCGGTCACCATGCTGAACCTGATGCGGTTCCGTGAGACGGCGGACTACTCGCACGCCCCCGACCTCGCGCCCGCCGAGACGATCTCCGGCTCGCACGCCTACGCCCGGTACGGCAAGGAGGCGCAGGCCCACATGCAGCGGGCCGGGGTCGAGGTGCTTCACCACGGCCCGTGCGGGCCCACCGTGATCGGGCCGGACGGCGAGGACTGGGACGCCGTCCTGCTGGTCCGCTACCCCTCGCCCGCGGCATTCGTCGCGATGGTCACCTCACCGGAGTACCAGGCGCTGTCGCGCCACCGCACCGCGGCGCTCACCGACGCCCGGCTGATTCCGACGACCATCCCCTGACCACGCCGACGTACCCTGACGCCATGACGCACGAGCACGCCGACACCGTTTCCCCGCACTCCCCCGCCACCGTCGCGGTGACGGCCGGCCGGCCCCCACGGGTCCAGGGTGGGCCGGTCAACGCGCCGGTCGTCCTCAGCTCCACCTACGTGTCCCAGGGGGTCCCCGGGAGCGAGCAGCTCTACACCCGCGGCGGCGCGGAGACGTGGGAGCCGTTCGAGACCGCGCTCGCGGCGCTCGAGGGCGGCGCGCACGGCATCGTGTTCGGTTCCGGCATGGCGGCCATCGCCGCAGCCCTGGGCGACGTGCCGCCGTCGGGCGTGGTCGTCGTGCCGCGGCACGCCTACCAGGTGACGCTCGGCTACCTCGACGACCTCGCTCGGCGCCACGGCCTCGAGGTGCGGCGCGTCGACGTCGCGGACACCGACGCGGTGGTCGCGGCGCTGGACGGCGCCGACCTGCTCGTGGCCGAGTCCCCCACGAACCCGATGCTGGAGGTCGCCGACCTGCCCGCGATCCTCGCCGCAGCCCGGGAGCGCGGCGTGCCGTCCGTCGTCGACAACACGTTCGCCACGCCGCTCGGGCAACGACCGCTCAACCTCGGGGCCGACGTCGTCGTCCACTCGGTCACCAAGTATCTGGCCGGCCACTCCGACGTCGTCCTCGGCGCCGTCGTGACGAACGACGACGACGCCGCCGCTCGGGTCTGCGCCTACCGCACGCTGCACGGCGCGATCGCCGGGCCGATGGAGGTCTTCCTCGCACTGCGAGGCCTGCGCACGCTCCACCTGCGCGTCGAACGCGCGAACGCCAACGCCGCCGAGATCGCGCGGCGGCTGGCTGACCACCCTCGCGTCGCCGAGGTGCGGCACCCGTCCCTGCCGTCCGACCCCGGGCACGAGCGGGCCGCGGCGCAGATGGCGTCGTTCGGCGCGATCATCGGCATGCGGCCCGTCGGGGGCATCGAGGCAGCCGACGCCGTCGTCGCCGCGGTGGAGCTCTGGGTGCCCGCCACGTCGCTCGGCGGGGTGGAGTCCACGCTGGAGCGCCGCCGCCGCTTCACCACCGAGTCCCTGACGGTGCCCGAGGACCTGGTGCGCATGTCGGTCGGCGTCGAGGACGTCGAGGACCTCTGGGCGGACCTGTCCCGCGCGCTCGACGGCCTGCCCGTCTAGGGTGGGACGAGGGGCCGCACCGCGCTCCCGTGCGACCCGGGAGGCCTCATGCGTGCGACCCGTCACAGCCGGTCCGGACGGAGGGCTGCCACCACGGCCGCGGCCGTCGCGCTCCTGCTCTCCGCGGGCTGCGGCGGCGGGGCCGACCTGCCGGGTTACGGAGACGGCGGCGGCGCCACGGAGATCACCTCACCACCCGAGGACACGGCGTCGCCGGAGGACGCTGCTTCGCCTGACGCCACGGCATCGCCCGACGGCGGCACGTTCGAGGGCAGCACGGACGCCGCCAGCGGGGAGCCCGGCGGCGACCAGCTGCTCACCGTCACCGACGTCGCCGTCGAGCCGCAGGACGGGTTCGACCGGGTGACCTTCACGCTGGACGGCAGCGGGACGCCGGGCTGGCGGGTCGAGTACGTCGACCAGGCCCTCGATCCCGGCAAGGGCGACGCCGTGGACGTCGCCGGCGACGCGGTGCTGCAGGTCGTCGTCCTCGGCACCGCGATGCCGATGGACTCGGGCGTCGAGGAGTACGACGGCGCACCGGTCGAGCCCGACGGCGCGACGTCCGTCGAGGAGGTCGTCTACCGCTTCGTCTTCGAGGGGCAGAGCACGGCCTTCGTCGGGGTCGACGGCGAGGCCAGGCCGTTCGCCGTGTCGGTCGAGGAGGACCCGACGCGCCTCGTGGTCGACGTCGGCCACTGAGGCGGGACGGCTCAGTCCGTCAGCCGCTCGGCCTTCTGCGGGCGCGAGAGAAGAGCACGGGCCATGTCGTCCACCGACATCCCCTCGTGCAGCACCGCGACGACTCCCGCGGTGATCGGCATGTCCACGCCGTGCTTCTGCGCCAGCTCCAGCACCGATCGGGAGGACTTCACGCCCTCGGCCGTGGTGCCGGTGGCGACGAGGGCGTCCTCGAGCGACATCCCCTGGCCGACGTACTTGCCGAGGGTGTGGTTGCGAGACAGCGGTGAGGCGCACGTCGCCACCAGGTCACCCATCCCTGCCAGGCCGGCGAACGTCTCGGCCTGCGCGCCGAGCGCCCGGCCGAGCCGGGTGATCTCGACCAGACCGCGGGTGATGACCGTCGCGGTGGTGTTCCAGCCGAAGCCGCGGCCCTGGGCCATGCCGATCGCCAGCGCGATGACGTTCTTCACCGCGCCGCACAGCTCGACGCCGACGACGTCCGAGTTCGTGTACGGGCGGAAGTACGCGTTGGAGCACGCCTCGGCCGCGAGGCGCGCGTTGGCCTCGTCCGGGCACGCGACGACCGTCGCCGTGGGCTGACGTGTCGCGATCTCCTTGGCGAGGTTCGGGCCCGAGACGACGACGACGCGGTCGAGCGAGATGTCCAGCGCCTCGGCGATGACCTGGCTCATGCGCTTGTCGGTGCTGAGCTCGATGCCCTTCATGAGGGACACCACCACGGCGTCCGGCTCCAGGTGCTCGCGCAGCCCTTCGAGAGTCGTGCGCGCCACCTGGGACGGGATGGCGACCACGACGACCCGGGCGTCGGAGAGCGCGGCGGCGGCGTCCGTCGTCGCGCGCATGGCGGGCAGCTCGACGTCCGGAAGGTACTTGGCGTTGCGGCGGTCCTCCGCGACCTCTCGCGCCACGGCCTCGTCGCGACCCCACAGCGTGACGTCGCAGCCGGCGTCGGCCATGACCATGGCGAAGGTGGTCCCCCAGGATCCGGAACCGAGGACGGCGGTCTTCAGGACGCCGCTCACGGGCGCTCCACCGGTGGGTAGTGCATCTTCTTCACCTCGTAGTCAGGGTGCTTGCGCAGGTCGAACCGCTGCTCCGGCGGCTGCTCGTCGCGAAGGTCGGCGAGCAGCACGGTGATCGCGTCCATCACGCGGTTCATCACCTCGCGCAGCGTGGCGGCGTCCTGCGGGCGGTCGTACAGGTCGGACAGGTCCACGGGCGGTCCAGCGACGACCTGCACCCGCTTGCGCGGGAACGGCTTGGGCAGCTTGCCGTAGCGCGGCAGGATGTCGACGGCTCCCCACTGCGCGATCGGCACCACCGGCAGCCGGGTGGTCAGCGCGATGCGCGCGAGACCGGTCTTGGGTTCCATCGGCCAGCAGTCCGGGTCGCGCGTGAGCGTCCCCTCGGGGAAGACCGCCACGCAGGCGCCGTCGCCGAGCTCCTCACCGGCACGCTGCAACGAACGTGCCGCGGCCGCGCTCCCCCGGTCCACCGGGATCATGTTGGTGGCCCGCAGCGCGGAACCCACGACGGGAGCCGTGAACAGGCTGCGCTTGGCCAGCACGCGCGGCTCGAAGCCCTGGTCGAACAGGTAGTGCACGAACGTCAGGGCGTCGAGCTCGGTGACGTGGTTCGCCGCGGCGATGAAGCCGCCCTCGGTCGGGAAGTTCTCGCTGCCGCTCCACTCGTAGCGGCACATCGAGAACATCGTCGACCGGACGATCTTCGCGATGACGCGATAGAGACGCGACTCGGGTCTGGCGGGGGGCACGGCCACAGAGCCTACCTGCCCGACGGGGGCACGGTGCCCAGTGGGCCCGGCCCCGGCGAGCAGATGGACCTCGGCGCGTCAGCCGCGGGTGACGTCGGCGCCCAGGGCGACGAGCTTGTCCTGGAAGGACTCATAACCCCGGTCGATCAACGAGATACCCCGCACCGTCGAGGTGCCCTTGGCCGCCAACGCAGCGATCAGGTGGGAGAACCCGCCGCGCAGGTCCGGCACCTCGATGTCCGCCGCCGCCAACGGCGTCGGCCCCGAGACCACCGCCGAGTGATGGAAGTTGCGCTGCCCGAACCGGCAGTCGCCCCCACCCAAGCACTCCTTGTACACCTGGATCGTGGCACCCATCTGCCGCAACGCCTCGGTGAACCCGAAACGGTTCTCATACACCGTCTCGTGCACGATCGACAGCCCCGTGGCCTGCGTCAACGCCACCACCAACGGCTGCTGCCAGTCCGTCATGAAGCCCGGATGCACATCCGTCTCCAGCACGATCGGGCGCAGATCACCGCCGGGGTGCCAGAACCGGATCCCGTCGTCCTGGACGTCGAACTGCCCACCCACCTTGCGGAACGTGTTCAAGAACGTCATCATCTCCGGCTGCGAAGCGCCCTTGATCGTCACGTCCCCACCGGTGGCCAAGGCTGCCGAGGCCCAGGACGCCGCCTCGATCCGGTCCCCCAACGCCGTGTGGTTGTACCCCTCGAGACGATCCACACCCTCGATCCGGATCACCCGATCGGTGTCCACCGAGATGATCGCGCCCATCTTCTGCAGCACCGCGATCAGATCCATGATCTCCGGCTCCGTGGCCGCACCCGACAGCTCCGTGATCCCCTCAGCACGCACCGCCGTCAGCAACAGCTGCTCCGTCGCCCCCACCGACGGGTACGGCAACGTGATCTTCGTGCCCTGCAACCGCCGCGGCGCCCGCAGATGGATCCCGTTCGGACGCTTGTCCACCACCGCACCGAACTGCCGCAAGATGTCCAGGTGGTAGTCGATCGGCCGATCCCCGATCCGGCAACCACCCAGATCCGGGATGAACGCCTCACCCAACCGGTGCAACAACGGACCACAGAACAAGATCGGGATCCGGCTCGCCCCCGCATGCGCATCGATGTCCGCCACGTGCGCCGACTCCACGTTCGACGGATCCAGGTCCAAGATCCCCGCGTCCGGGTCGTACTTCACGTTCACCCCGTGCAGGTCCAACAACCCCGAGACCACACCCACGTCCCGGATCTGCGGCACGTTGCGCAACACGCTCGCGGACTCACCCAGCAACGACGCCACCATCGCCTTGGACACGAAGTTCTTCGCACCCCGCACCGAGATGGTGCCCTGCAACGGCGTCCCACCGTTCACGTACAGCAGATCAGTCATAGCTCGTCGTACATCCTGTCGTCACGGGGTGCAGCAGCACGATGGTGCTGCCCTGGAGCGGGCCGTGAGGGCTCGCGGCGCGCGGGTGTGCGCAGCGCGTTCGATCCTGCCCTCGCAGGCCCGATGGTGCCAACATCCGGCACGCCCGCAGTATTCACGTTCACCACACCTTCACGCCGCGGACGCGGACTCGCGCGACGGCGTGCCGGTCTTCACGGGATCGTGACGTATCGGGCGACCAGCTCGGCGCCGAGGCGGGCGAGCTCCGCACGCACCTCGGGCGGATCCTCCACCACGGCTCCGTCGCCCCAGCCGGCGAGGTGCCTCGCGATGTCGAGCGGCGTCGGTGCGCCGACGCGCACCCGGACCACGCCGTCGTCCGCCGCGCCCTCGACGCTCACGTGCCGGCCGAACTGGGCTCGCAGGACCCCGACGTGCCGCTCCGGGACGCGGACCGTGGCCCAGGTCGTCGAGCGCAACGTCTCGACCTCGTCGACCACCTGCGCCCACACGGCGCCGAGGTCCAGGTCCGCCGGCACCTCGGCAGCGTCATCGGTGACCTCCGCCGCGACGACGCGGTCGACCCGGTAGGTGCGCGGTCCGCGGTCCGTCCCGGCCACGAGGTACCAGGTGCCGTCCTTGTCCACCGCGCCCCACGGGTCGACGACACGGTCCGACGACCGCCCGGTGGCGCCGGTGTACCGCAGCCGGACGCGCCGCCGTCGGACGACGGCGTCCTGCAGCGCCTCGAGGTGCGGCGCCTGTTCCCGGGCGGCAGCGCCCCATCGCTCGCGGTCGACGACGGTGGCGACGGCCGCCGCCTCGGCCTCGGCCCGGAACGGCGTGGGCAGCGCCCGGACGAGCTTGCGCAACGCCGCGCTCGCGTCGTCGTCCGCGGCGATGGCCGGTCCCGCACGGAGGAACAGCGCGCGGGCCTCCGGCGCGGTGAGACCGCTGAGGTCGGTCCGGGCGCCGCCGAGCAGCGACCATCCGCCGCCCCGGCCGCGCTGCGGGTACACGGGGACCCCGGCGGCCGACAGCGCCTCCAGGTCGCGGCGTGCGGTGGCCACCGAGACCTCCAGGGCGTCGGCGAGCTCGCCGGCGGTCACCCGCGGCCGGGACTGCAGGTGCAGGAGCACCTGGATGAGGCGATCGGCTCGCACATCTCGAGACTGCCACAGAAAGTAGTCAGAAGGTGAGCACTTTGCCGCGCAGGATGGATCTCGACGGTGTCACCGAGGCGCCGCACCACCGGGAGGATGACCATGCTGCGCGGACTCACCACCATCACGTACTTCGCCGACGACGTCGCCGCGGCCCGCGACTGGTACGCCGAGGTCCTCGGCGCCGAGGCCTACTTCGCCCGCGAGGTCGAGGGCACCCTGGCGTACGCCGAGTTCCGCATCGGCGACTACCAGCACGAGCTCGGGATCATCGACCGACGGTTCGCGTCGGTCGCCCGTACCGAAGAGCCGACCGGCGCGGTCGCCTACTGGGCGGTGGACGACGTCGCGGCGACGTACGAGCGGCTGCTCGCCCTGGGCGCCGTCGGCCACGACGAGCCGACCGAGCGCGGCCCGGGGTTCGTCACCGCGACCGTCGTCGACCCTTTCGGCAACCTGCTCGGGGTGATGGAGAACGCCCATTACGACGAGGTGCTCGACTCGCTGCGGTGACGACGGGTTGGTGTCAGTTCAGCATCAGCACGACGCCGTCACCCGCGGCGGCTGCCGCGGAGCAGAAGCGCCGCAGCTCGTCGTACCGCTCGCCGAGCACCTGGGGTCGTTCCTCGGCCAGGTGCTCGGCGGGGTCGGGGCACCCGTCGCCGTCGCAGAGGCGCGTGACGTCATACCCGTCGGCCAGCGCCGCGAAGGGCGTCGCGCTGAGGAACGCGGCGGCGTGACGTACCTCGTCGGGAGTGAGCGAGCGCACCGGGCCCAGCCCGCCGTCGATCCCCAGCGGCGTGCCGCCGTGGACGACGTCGACCGCCGGCTCCCGCGCACGGAGCAGGGCGTCCAGCGGGCCCCACGCCCGGCCGACGCTGAAGTAGCGCGCCTCCTCGGGCTCCAGGTCGAGCTCGACCCACTCCTCGGCGAGCGCGTCGAGACGTTCCGCGGCCCACGCCGCGTCCGACTGCGCCCTGTCCATGTCCGCGGCCGCGAGCCGCGCGTACTCGCAGTGAATGCCCATGGCCCGCGACCGTAGCGGTACGGCGGGCACCGCAGGGCGGGCAAAACGGCCGGACCGGTGCTGACCGCGCAAAACGTCACCCAAGACTGTGAGATGCGACAAGTTTTGCGCGGCGATCCGGGCACAACTCGGGTGTAGTCATCAGGGGTGTGCTGGCGATACGTCAGCGGGCACAGCTTCCGGGCGTGACCGCGGCGTCCAGGTCGGGGGCCTGCGCGACCACGGGCATCAGCTCGGTGGTGGTCACGCCGTACGCGAGGGCGTCACCTCCGCTGGACCGCCCGAAGATCACGCCGACGACGTCACCGTCGGTGGACAGCACCGGACCACCGGAGCTGCCGGGATGCACGCTGGCGGCGAGCGCATAGATGTCGCGCTCGCCACCTCCCGTGCCACCGGACCCGGGGATCCGCACCGGGCCGACGTCGAGCACCTCGGCGCCCGTCGAGGTGAACGGACCGCCGTGCGGATACCCCTGGACGGCGGCCGGGTCGCCGGTCTCGAGCGTCGGCGCGACGCTCAGGGGGTCGGCGTCCAACCCGTCGACGGCGACGACGGCGAGGTCCGCCCCGGGGTCGTAGTACACGACCCGCCCCTCCTGCGCCGGTCGTCCCGGGAGCTCGACCAGCGGCCGGTCCACGCCCGCCACCACGTGCGCGTTCGTCACCACGCGGTCCGGGGAGCTGACGAAACCCGACCCGGTGATCCCGGTCCCGCAGGCGTACGCCGTGCCCCAGATCCGCGCGACCGACTGGGCAGACGCCTCGAGTGCCGGGTCGTCCAGGTCGACCGTGGGTGCCGTCGTCGTCCGGCGCGGATCCAGCAGGCCGTCCAGACGCGGCAGGCCGTCGTCCAGCACCGCGCCGCGGACCTCGGCCAGGGACCGACTGACCGGCGTCGGCGTGAGGTCCTCGATGGTGCGCAGCACCGCGGACGACGAGACGGCGGACGCGACGCCCGGCGTGCCGGTCGCCTTCACGGCTGTTCCGACGAACGACAGTGCGAGAGCCGCCACCACCAGGCTGGCGACGCCGCCGAGGAGCCGGTCGAGCGGCCGCAGCCCCGAGCGGTCCACCTGCTGGCGCAGGCTGTGTCCTACGCCGGCACCCATCGACGCCCCGAGCAGCGGCAGCGCGACGGCCAGGAGCACCGTCGCCGGACCGCGCCACTGCGGTTCCGGCAGCGCGTCGACCACCAGCGGGACGACGAGGAAGGCGGCCACTCCCCCGACGACGAGACCGACGAGCCCGCCGAGCGTGGCGAGCAGCCCGCGGCTCAGCCCCGCCATCAGGGCGAACAGCAGGACGACGACGAGCACCAGGTCGAGCAGGGTCACGGGGCCTCCGCGGGCGGGCTGGGACGTCGGGGACCGCTGAGAATACGCGGTCGACCTGGATGTCCGCTGAGGTCCTGGTCCGCGCCTCGAGAGGCCCGGCGTACACTCCCGGGAGGAGCTGACCCTGGTTCCCCGATCATGGGAGTCCGGATGCCCGGCGCCACACCCCCGTCCCCTGCCGTCCCTGCCGACACGCTGCTCAGCCTCGGGCTGCTCGCCGGTTCGTCGATGGAGAACGAGCGGCGGCTGCCGATCCATCCACACCACCTGGACCGGATCGACGAGGACGTCCGCGCGCGCATGATCGTCGAGCGCGGCTACGCGGCCGACTTCCGGCTGGAGCGCGGCTACGTCGAGTCCCGGGTGGGCCGAGTCGCGGAACGCTCCGAGGTGATCGAGTCCGCCGACGTGCTGCTCCTGCCCAAGCCGCAGGCGGCGGACGTCGCCGCGATCCCTGAGGGCCGCGTGCTGTGGGGGTGGCCGCACTGCGTGCAGGACGCCGGGATGACGCAGACGGCGATCGACCGCCGGCTCACCCTGATCGCCTTCGAGGCGATGAACCACTGGACGTCCCGGGGTGACTTCGGCTTGCACGTGTTCCACAAGAACAACGAGCTCGCCGGCTACTGCTCCGTCCTGCACGCCCTGAGCCTGACCGGCTCGACCGGCGACTACGGCCCGCGGCTCAGCGCTGTCGTCATCGGGTTCGGTGCGACGGCACGAGGCGCCGTCACCGCGCTCAAAGCGCACGGGATCCACGACATCCAGGTGCTCACGCAGCGAGGCGCCGCAGCGGTCGGGTCCCCGATCCACAGCGCGCACATCACCCAGCTCCACACCAGCGAGGGGGCCGCCTACCTCAGCGAGGTGACGACGCAGGACGGCGAGGTCCCGCTCCCGGAGTTCCTCGCCTCGCACGACATCGTCGTCAACTGCACGCTCCAGGACGTCGCCGCACCGCTGACCTACCTGCGCACAGAGGACCTGGCGGGCTTCGCCACGGGAAGCCTGATCGTCGACGTCTCGTGCGACCAGGGCATGGGGTTCGAGTGGGCCGTGCCCACCACGTTCGACGACCCGATGCTCACCGTCGGCGACGGCGTGAGCTACTACGCCGTCGACCACACCCCGTCCTACCTGTGGAACTCCGCGACCTGGGAGATCAGCGAGGCGATCCTGCCCTTCCTGCGCACGATCCTGGAAGGACCGGCCTCGTGGGCGGCGAGCCTCACCGTCTCGCGGGCGATCGAGATCCACGACGGGACGATCAAGAACCCGAGCATCCTGAGCTTCCAGGGTCGGGACGCCGCCTACCCGCACGCCCTGACCACCCCGGCCTGACGGGCTCCGCGCGTCGGGGCCGGGGATCAGCCCGTCGGCGAGACCAGGCCCACCCGGTAGGCGAGCACCACCGCCTGCACCCTGTCGCGCAGGCCGAGCTTGGCGAGGATCCGTGAGACATAGGTCTTGACCGTCTCCGGAGTGATGACCAGCTCGCCGGCGATCTCCGCGTTCGACAGCCCGGCGGCGAGCTGCTCGAGCACCTCCAGCTCCCGGGCGGTCAGACGGGCCACGACGTCGTCCCGCTCGGGCCGCGCCGTGTCCGCCGGGCGCAACCGCTCGGCGTACCGGCCGATCAGCGTGCGCGTCACGGTGGGCGCGAGCAGCGAGTCGCCGCGGGCGATCGTCCGGAGGCCGTCGATCAGCTCGGCCGGGGAGGAGTCCTTGAGCAGGAACCCGCTGGCCCCCGCACGGAGCGCCTCGTACACGTACTCGTCGACGTTGAACGTGGTGACCACCAGCACCTTGGCCGGCGTCTCGGCGTCCGGCCCCGCGATCCGGCGCGTCGCCTCGATGCCGTCCAGCACGGGCATCCGGATGTCCATCACGACGACGTCAGGGCGCAGCCGCAGCGCCGCCTCGACGGCCGCACGGCCGTCTCGCGCCTCGCCCACGACCTCCATGTCGGGCTGTGCGGAGAAGATGGTCACGTAGCCGACCCGGACCAGCTCCTGGTCCTCGCAGACGAGCACGCGGATCGGGTTGCCTTCCGCCGGTGCGACGGTCATGAGCTCCTCCTGGTCGAGGCCGACGGGATCAGGGCGTGCACACGGAACCCGCCGTGCGGCAACGGGCCGGCCTGCAGGTCTCCGCCGACCACCCGGACACGTTCGCGGAGCCCGGCGAGGCCGCGGCCGCCGGTCGACGACACCGGGCCGGCAGGCGACGTGGTGCTGGGTATTACGGCCGGCGCGCCACCCGGCGCGCCGGACCCGTGCGTGATCACCTCGATCTCGAGGCGCTCGTCCCCGTGCCGCAGGCGCACGGCGGTCGGTCGCCCGGCAGCGTGCTTGAGCGCGTTGGTGAGCGACTCCTGCACCACCCGGTACGCCGCGAGCTCGACGGCGTCCGGCAAGGGCCGCGGGTCGCCGTCCTGCACCCACTCGATCGGCTGAGCCGCCTGCCGAGCCTGCTCGACGAGGTCACCGACCTGGCCGAGAGCCGGCGCCCGCCGCGCAGGCTCCGACTCCCCGGTCGCCTCGAGGACGCCCAGCAGGTCCCGCAGGTCGGTCAGGGCTCGGCGGCCCGTGCTGCCGATGGCCGCGAGCGCCTCCCCCGCCCGCTCGGGCGTCGCGGGCAGGTGGTACTGGGCCGCGTCGGCCTGGACGACCATGGCCGTCACGTGGTGGGTCACGACGTCGTGCAGCTCCCGAGCGATCCGGGCTCGTTCGTCGGACGTCGCCACGGCGGCGGCCAGCCGTCGGCGCTCGGCCTCCTCCGCCCGCCGACGGCGCACCACCGAGCCGGCCGTCCAGATCACCACCAGGGCGAGGTAGAAGGTGAGGAAGTCCAGCATCCGGTTGGGTGAGCCGAGGCCCGACAGCACCGCCGCGAGGGCGGCAAAGCCGACGGTCGCCAGGACGGCGACGACACGGCGACGCCGCGCGAGGTGTGCCCCCGCCGAGTACAGCGCGACGTAGAGCCCGACGCTCGCGAACGTCGGCGGGTAGGCGAGGGCCTGGTTGAGGGCGAGCGCCGTGCCGACCGCCGCGAGGCTGGCCGCCGGCCATCGACGTCGCGCCACGAGCGGGAGGGACTGCGCGAGGACGAGCACCACGGCCAGCGGGTCCGTCGCTCGCTCGGGCAGGTCGCCCAGCTCGACCGCGATGGTGGACAACGTCGGGACGAAGCCGAGCCCCGCGAGGAGCACCGCGAACAGGCCGTCCCGGACGGCCGGTCGCAGTGCGCGCCACGCCTGGAGCGGTGAGCCGGCACGGGTGAACCGGCTGGTGAGGGAGTTGACGGGCACGACCTGAGCCTACGGGCGAGGGCCGCGCGCCGGGACCAGCGTTCCGCGGCGCCGGGCGAGCACGATCATCAGGCCGGCGAGGAGCACGCCGAGCGTCACGGTCACCAGCGATCCCTCGATGCCGAAGGCGCCACCCGTGAGCAGGGCCGGGCCCGAGACGTGGGCGACCAGGAGGCCCGGGGACACGTGCCCGGAGACCGCGATGCCGAGCAGCCCGACGGCGGTGTTCCAGGCGAGGTGGAGACCGATGACGAACCAGAGGTTGCGGCGCCACAGGAACGCGGCGCCGAGCATCGCGCCGGCCTCGATGCTGATCGCCAGCCCGGTCCAGAGCGTGGCGCCCGGGTTGAGCATGTGCATCAGCCCGAAGAGCAGGGCGGTGACCGCCAGGGCGGTCCAGCTCCCGAGCAGGCGCTCGACGGCCTGGATCCCGAGGCCGCGGAACATCAGCTCCTCGGTGACGGCCGCCCCGCACGCGACGGCGGCCACCGGGGCCATGACGGCGAGGACGTCGACGTCGGCCCAGGTGAACGAGTAGCCACCGAGGGCCGTGATGACGACCGCGGAGACCAGGACGAAGCCCAGCCCGATGGCGGCACCCGACAACGCCTCGGGCACGGCGCGGTGACCGGCGATCTCCGGCGTGCGACGCCCGGCGACGAAGCGCATGACGGCCCGGTAGAGGACGATCGCGAGGACTGCGCCCAGCACCGGGAGCGGCGTGAACGGTTCGCTCTGCGCCGTCAGGCCCCCGACGGCGCCGACACCGACCAGGCCGATCAGCATCCAGACGAGCGGATATCGGACGACGCGGCCGACCGCGCCTCCGGCGTCGTCACGCGTGCCGTGGCGATGTGTGGTGCTCATGCTGCTCGTGCTGCTCATGTGGGCCTCCGTCGGTGTGCGGCCGCGGACCCGCGACCAGCAACGACGCTACGAGCGTGCACGTCCGGGCGAATCGCCCGCGGGTGAGCAACCGGGGTAGCTCCTCCGGGGGATGTCGTCGACGACGACGGCCCCTGCGGTACCGCTCGAGCGGTACGGCAGGGCCGCCGTCGTCCGTGCCCGTGCACGTCAGCCCTTGACCGCTCCTGTGAGCCCGCCGACGATGCGGCGCTGGAAGAGGGAGAAGAAGATCAGGGCCGGGATCGCCGACAAGGACACGAAGGCGAGCACCCGCGCCGTGTCGGTCGAGTACTGCGACGCGAACGCCTGCACGCCGAGCGGAAGCGTGTAGAGCGCGTCGTCGCTCAGGAGGAACAGCGGCAGCATGTAGCTGTTCCAGCTGGCCACGAACGCCAGGATGCCGACGGTCACGACGCCCGGCATCGAGAGCGGGATCACCATGCGGGCGAAGAACCCCAGCCGGCTCGCGCCGTCGATGGACGCCGCCTCCTCGATGTCCCGGGGGATCGCCCGCAGGAACGGCACGAGGATGATCACCGTGACCGGAAGAGCGAACGCGACCTGCGGCAGGATGATGCCCGCGAGCGTGTTCGTCAGGCCGAGGTTCCGTACCAGGATGTACAGCGGCGTGATGGCCACCGTCATGGGGAACATCAGCCCGGCCGCGAAGAGCGAGTACATCGCCTCCTTGGCCTTGAACGGGTAGCGCGCGATGACGTAGCTCGCTCCGAGGCCCAGCACCACGACGCCGACGGTCGTGCCGATACCGGCGACGAGCGAGTTGAACATCTGCTGCCAGAACATCGAGCCCGTGAGCACGCCGACGTAGTTGTCGATCTGCCACGGTGCGGGCAGGCCCGCCGGTGACTGGATGATCTGCGAGTTCGTCCGGAACCCGCCGAGCACGATGTACAGCACCGGTGCCAGGCACACCCCGACCAGCCCGAACGCGACGAGGTACGCCGTCGGGCTGCCCCATCCGCCGCTCTCGTGCGACTTCCTGAGCGTCTGTGGCGTCGTCGGCTGCGGCGTCGTCGTCGTGGCCGTCACGAGGCACCTCCGGTCAGCGCGCCCTCGGTGTCGCGGCGCAGGACGAAGCGCTGGTAGACCAGCGCGATGGTCAGAGAGATCAGGAAGATCACGACGGCGACCGCGTTGCCGTAGCCGTAGCTGCCGGAGATCCGGCCGTTGACGACCATGTACGTCGCCATCGTCGAGGTACCCGCGGTCGAGGCCACGTACTGCCCCCACATCACGTACACGAGGTCGAAGAGCTGCAGCGAGCCGATGATCGACAGGAACGCCCAGATCCGGATGGTCGGGCCCAGCAGCGGCAGCGTGATGTACCGCTGCGCCTTCCAGTAGGAGGCGCCGTCGATCGCTGCCGCGTCGTGCAGCTCCTCGGGGATGCTCTGCAGCCCCGCGAGCATGAGGATCACCGCGAAGCCGATGTACTTCCAGACCAGGACGGCCATGAGGGACCAGATCGCCACGTCCGGGTCGGCGAGCCAGTCACGGGTCAGCCCGTCCAGGCCGATGCGCGCCAGCAGGTCGTTGGCCGCACCGGTGGTGTGCAGCATCAGGCCCCACCCGATGCCGACGATGACCTCAGAGAGCACGTACGGGACGAAGATGAGCACGCGGATCAGCGCACGGCCCCGCATCCGCTTGTTCAGCAGCAGCGCGACGCCGATGGCGGCCGGCCCCTGCAGCACCAGGGACATGACGAGGATGAACCCGTTGTGCGCCAGGGCGTCCTGGAACGCGGGATCGGTGAGGATCAGTCGGTAGTTCTGGAGCCCCACGAAGTCTGTCGGCGGCCCGTAGCCCTTCCAGCGGAAGAACCCGTAGTACGCCGCCATGACGACGGGGAAGATCACGAAGGCGACGAAGACGACGATGCCGGGGCCGGCGAGCAGGGCGATCTCCGCCCACTTGCCCCACGGGAGGCGCCGGGCCTTCCGCGGCCGTCCAGCCGGTGAGGGTGCGCGAGTGGCACCCTCACCGGCCGGACGGGGCTCCGGAGGCACGTCGACGACGGCGGTCGGAGCGTGGTTCATGTCGGTCAGCCCTTGGCCGCAGCGTCCGTGATCGCCTGGACGAGGCCCTCCGCGTCGGTGTTGCCGGCCAGGAGCTCGACGACGGCCTGGTTGAGGGCGGTGCCGACGTTCTGGCCGTAGTTGGTGTCGAGCCAGTCGGAGACGTAGGTGGCGTTGTTCAGCGCCTCCATCATCTGGATGTTGTACGGCTCGGTGACAGCGTCCTTCGCCTCCTTGTTCAGCGGGATCGTCCCGAACGCCGCGTAGAAGGTCTCCTGGTTCTCCGGGGAGTTCATCAGGGCGATGAAGTCCGCGCAGAGGTCCTTGGGGGCGCTCACGGAGCACGAGTAGCCACCGCCGCCGCCCATGAACGCGCCGGGGTCGCCGCCGCCGTCAGGCAGCTGCGGGAACGGGAACCAGCCGAGGTCCGGCAGCGGCTCCTCGTCGGGCGTGAGCGAGGTGACGACGCCGGGCTGCCAGGCGCCCATGAGCTCCATCGCGGCCTGGTGGTTGGCGAGGAGCCCGGCGGAGCTGCTGGCACCCTGCTGGGCCGAGGTCGACAGGAAGCCCTCGTTGAACGGCTCGACCGCCGCGAGATCCGCGAGGTCCTGACCGGCCTGGAGGTAGCACTCGTCCGAGAAGTCCAGCGACTCGTTCGTCGCGGTCAGCGTCTCCTGCGAGCACTCGCGCAGGGCGAAGAAGTAGAACCAGTGGGCCGCGGGCCAGGCGTCCTTGCCGCCCAGGGCGATCGGCGTAATGCCCGCCGCCTTGAGCTTATCGACGGCGTCGTACAGGTCGTCCATCGTCTCGGGCGTCTCGGTGATGCCAGCCTCGGCGAACAGGTCCTGGCTGTACCAGATGCCGCCCGGCTGGATGAGCTGCGGGCCCGCGACGAGCTCGCCGTCGACCGTGAGCGCCTCGTACGCAGCGTCGCCGAGCTGCTCGCGCAGCTCCGGGGCGTCGACGGCGGTCCCGGTGAGGTCCGCGAGCTGGCCGGCGGCGGCCATGTCCTTCATCTTGCCGCCACCGCGCTGCATGAAGACGTCGGGCGCGTCGCCCGAGTTCAGCGCGGTCTGCAGCTTGCCGTCGACCTCTTCGTTCTGGATGTGCTGCGCCTCGACGGTGATGTTCTCGTGCGCTGCCTCGTACTGGGCGGCCACGTCGTCGAACCACGCCTTGCCGGGCCCGGTCGTGTAGTTGGTCCACACGGTGAGGGTGTACGGCTCGCCCTCGGCGATTTCGGTGCCGCCGGGATCGGGGGTGCCGGAACATGCCGAGAGCACGAGCGCTCCCGCGAGGATGCCGGCCGCAGCGCCTGCGGCCTTACGGCGGTTGTTGGGGGTCATCGTTGACAATCTCCTTTGTTTGCCGGCGGGGTATAACGTTAAACCTCGCGATCGAGAGTTCACCACCACGACTCCCAGGCCGTCAAGAGAGGCCACTGATCGTCACCGTTCCGTGACCGGGCGCGAGACCAAGATGTGCGGACCTGAGCGGGCCTGGCAGAGTGACCCGTCGTGGGAAAGAAACGGACGACCCAGATGAGCGACGTGGCCCGGGTTGCCGGGGTCTCCCTGATGACCGTGTCGAACGTGCTCAACGGGCGCCCCAACGTCGGCGCCGAGACGCGGCTGCGCGTGCTGGAGGTCGTCGACGAGCTCGGCTACGAGATCAACCTGACCGCGCGGCGGCTGCGCACCGGGCGGACCGGCACGGTGGGCCTCATCGTGCCGCGGTTCGACCACCAGTACTACAGCGAGCTGGCGGCCCGGATATCCGACGCGCTCGCCCCCGAGGGCCTGCACCTGGTGGTGGAGCAGTCCGGCGCCAACCGCGAACGTGAGCTCTCCGCCCTCTCGCTCGCCCGCCTCCAGCAGTACGACGGCGTCCTGCTGAGCGCCGTCGGCCTCGACTTCCGCGACCTCGACCGCATCCACCCCGACGTCCCGATCGTGCTCCTCGGCGAGCAGGACGTGCCCGACCGCTACCACAGCATCAAGATGGGCAACGTGGCCGGAGCTCGGCTCGCGACCGAGCATCTGCTGGCGGGCGGGGCTCAGCGCATCGCGGTGCTCGGCGGCCGGCTCGACGCACCCCACCTCGACATGGCGTCGTCGCGGGCGCAGGGCTGGGCCGACGCGCTGGACGCCGCCGGGCTGGACCCGGATCCGCAGCTCGTGATCCCCCTGGAGTTCTTCTCGATCGCCGAGGCGCGCTCCGCGATCGCCGATCGGATCGCGGGCGGGCTCGCCGTCGACGGCGTCCTCGGCGTCACCGACGAGATCGCGATCGGCGCCATGTCCGGCCTGCGCGACGTGGACCGGCGCGTGCCCGACGACGTCCAGGTCGTCGGGTTCGACAACCTGCGGATCTCGGAGCACGTCTGGCCCGGCCTGACGAGCGTCGACCCGGGGCACGACGCGATGGTGGCTCACGCGCTGCGCCTCCTGCGACGTCAGCTCGAGGACCGGGGCGCCGGGCCGGAGCACGTCGTGGGCGACGTCGCCCTGGTGGAGCGCGGGAGCACGCGCCGTCCGAGGTGACGACGAGTCCTCCTCACCGCTGTGGGTGCACGACACGCCGCCTGCTCCCAGGGAACCGCGGCGTGTCGTGCCCCCCCGCCGGCGCGCCCCGCCCGCGGGGGGGGGGCGCCCCCCCCCACGGCGGGGTCCGGGGGCAGCGGGGATGACGGAGGCGGGGAGGACGGAGGCCCGGGCCCGCTCTCGACGAGCGGGGCCGGGCCTCTCAGCGCGACGGCGCTACCGCCGTCGGGCGGGCGATCAGAAGTTGATCATGTGCCCCGCGAGGCCGTGAATGGCCTCCTGGACGGACTCCGACAGCGTCGGGTGGGTGTGCACGTTGCGCGCCACCTCGTCGGCCGTGAGGTCCCACTTCTGGGCGAGCGTGAGCTCGGGCAGCAGCTCGGAGACGTCGGGCCCGATGAGGTGGCCGCCGAGCAGCTCGTTGTACTTCGCGTCGGCGACGAGCTTGACGAACCCGACCGGGTCGCCGAGGCCGTGCGCCTTGCCGTTCGCCATGAACGGGAAGGTGGACACCTTGACGTCGTAGCCCTCGTCCTTGGCCTGCGCCTCGGTGAGGCCGAAGGAGGCCACCTGCGGCTGGCAGAACGTGGCGCGCGGCATCATGCGGTAGTCGCCCAGCGTCATCGTCTCGGCGTCGCCGATCGTCTCGGCGGCGACGACACCCTGCGCCTCGGCGACGTGGGCGAGCATGAGCTTCGCGGTGACGTCGCCGATGGCGTACAGGTGCGGCACGTTGGTGCGCATGTGGTCGTCGATGGCGATGGCGCCGCGCTCGGTGAGCTGCACGCCGGTGTTCTCCAGCCCGAAGTTCTCGACGTTGGGCGCGAACCCGACCGCCATGAGGACCTTGTCGACCTCGAGCGAGCCGGGCTTGTCGTCCTTGACGCCCTGGTAGGAGACGGTGACGGACGAGCCCTTGTCCTCGACGGTCTGCACGGCCGTCGAGGTGAGGATCTTGACGCCCAGCTTCTTGTACTGCTTGGCGATCTCCTTCGAGACGTCGGCGTCCTCGTTGGGCAGGGCGCGGTCGAGGTACTCGATGATGGTGACGTCCACGCCATAGTTCTTCATGACGTAGGCGAACTCCATGCCGATGGCGCCGGCGCCGACGATGGCGATCGACTTCGGCAGCTCACGGGTCATGATCTGCTTCTCGTAGGTCACGACGTTCTCGGAGAGCTCGACGCCCGGGAGCAGGCGGACCTTCGATCCGGTCGCGATGATCGCGTTGTCGAACGTCACGGTCTCGGTGCCGCCCTTGTTCAGGGTCACCTCGATCGTGTTGGCGTCGCGGAACGCGCCGCGACCGTCGTACTCGGTGATCTTGTTCTTCTTCATGAGGAAGTGGACGCCCTTGACCCGGCCGTCCGCGACGTCGCGGGACCGGTCGAACGCCTTGCCGAAGTCGAACGTCACATCACCGGAAATGCCGAAGAAGTCGGCCTGGTGGTTGAAGAGGTGGGCGAGCTCCGCGTTGCGCAGCAGCGCCTTGGAGGGGATGCAGCCCACGTTGAGGCAGACACCACCCCAGTACTTCTCCTCGATGATGGCGACGGACTTGCCGAGCTGTGCCGCACGGATCGCGGCGACATAGCCGCCGGGGCCAGCTCCGAGGAGGACGACGTCGTAGTGGGAAGCCATGAGGCCACCCTATGAGGTCTCGGTGACCGGCGCGGCGTGATCTGTGTCGCACCGCGCCCGACGGCGCCTCAGCGCACCGAGTCGACGCCGTCGTTGGCGAGCTGGTCGGCCCGCTCGTTGCCCGGGTCCCCCGCGTGCCCCTTGACCCACACCCAGCTGACCTGGTGGCGCGCCACCTCGGCGTCGAGCGCCTGCCACAGGTCGACGTTCTTGACGGGCTTCTTGGCCGACGTCGTCCAGCCGTTGCGCTTCCAGCCGGCGATCCACGTCTTCATCCCGTTCATCACGTACGACGAGTCGGTGTGGACCGTGACGGCGCTCGGCTGCTTGAGCGTGCGCAGCGCCTCGACCACCGCGGTGAGCTCCATGCGGTTGTTGGTGGTGAGCTTCTCTCCCCCGAACAGCTCCTTGGCGTGCTCGCCGGACTTCAGCAGAGCACCCCATCCCCCGAGCCCCGGGTTGCCCTTGCAGGCCCCGTCGGTCCACATCTCCACGATCGGCATGTCACTCACGCGGTCACCCTATGTCCCACCGTGACCCGCCGGGACCGGTGTGTCGGTGGGCGGGCGTAGCGTCCCGACATCGACACGAACCAGGGACGACGGCGGGAGGCCACGTCATGAAGTTCGGTTTCATCGGCAGCTACGGGAGCCCCACGCAGCAGGTGCGGCTCGCCCAGGAGTGCGAGGCTCACGGCTGGGACGGGTTCTTCACCTGGGACGGTGTGAGCCTGGACGTCGAGGGCTTCGACGCCCAGCCGACGTTCGACCCGTTCGGGATGCTCGCGGCCGCGGCCGCGGTGACCGAGCGGATCATCCTCGGCGCGATGGTCTTCGCGTTCCCCCGCCGCCGTCCCTGGGAGCTGGCCCAGCAGATCCTGACGGTCGACCACCTCTCCGGTGGGCGGCTCGTGCTCCCCGTGGGTGTGGGCGTCCCGATGGACCGCGCGTTCACCTCCGTGCCGGGCCAGCCGTCGACGCTGCGCGAGCGCGCGCACGCCCTCGACGAGGTGCTGGCGTGGCTCGAGCGCTCCTGGTCCGGCGATTCGTTCGAGCAGTCGGGCGAGCACGTCACCACGGGCACGTTCCAGTTCCCCGTCCCACCGGTCCACGGGCGGGTCCCCGTCTGGCCGGTGGCAGTCTGGGACGCGGAACGCCCGCCTCGGCGCAGCCTCGACCGTGCCCTGCGGTGGGACGGCATGGTGCCGCAGGTGCGCGGCGACTCCCCTGAGGACGCCGAGGCCGGCCCGGAGCAGATCCGCGAGCTGGTCGACTGGATCGCCGAGCACCGGGACGGCGGCGCCGGAACCTACGACGTCGTCATGCAGGGTCGGCTCGACGCCGACCCCGCCGTCGCGCAGGTGCAGGCGCGCACGGCGGCCGAGGCCGGCGCCACCTGGTGGGTCGAGTCCTGGTGGGACCCCACCACGACGACGCCCGAGAGCCTTCTCGAGCGGGTGCGCCAAGGCCCGCCGAGCCTCTGACGACCCCCGCTGCCGGGCACCGCTCCACGACACCGACGCACGAACGGGCGGGCTGACGATGCCGCGCGCGGTCGTCAGACGGGAAGCGCAGGGCGCGCAGCGCCCGTGAGCGCGACCGCGCGCGGCATCGTCAGCCCGCCCGTGGACGCAAGCCGGACACGAGAGTCAGGAGACAGGCCGCGCCGGCTCGATGTCGACCTTCGGCAGGTGCTTGGCCGGGAGGGTCTTCGGGCGCCACGCGGCGCGCGTCTCCTCGAAGGCGGTGATGTCGGGCTCGTTCTGCAGCGTCAGGCCGATGTCGTCCAGGCCCTCCATGAGCCGCCAGCGCGTGTACTCGTCGATCTGGAACGGCACGGTGACGTCGTCGGCGTGCACGGTGCGCGACTCGAGGTCCACGGTCACCTCGGTGCCGGGCTTGGCCTCGAGGATCTTCCAGAGCAGCTCGATGTCCTCCTGGGCGACCATGCCGGCCACGAGACCCTGCTTGCCGGAGTTGCCGCGGAAGATGTCGGCGAACCGGGAGGCGAGCACGACGCGGAACCCGTAGTCCTTGAGCGCCCAGACGGCGTGCTCGCGCGACGACCCGGTGCCGAAGTCGGGGCCGGCCACGAGCACGGAGCCGGAGGAGTACGCCTCCTGGTTCAGCACGAACGACGGGTCGCTGCGCCACGCCGCGAAGAGCGCGTCCTCGAACCCGGTGCGCGTCACCCGCTTGAGGTAGACGGCCGGGATGATCTGGTCGGTGTCGACGTTGCTGCGGCGCAGCGGCACCCCGACGCCGGTGTGGGTGGTGATCTTCTCCATGGTGACTCCTGTAGAAAGCGCGGGGGGCTCAGACGAACGACGGGGCGGTCAGCGGTGCCAGCGGGGTGCCGTCGAACGTGGTCAGGTCGACGTCGCCCTCCAGGTCGAGGTCGGACAGCGAGGACAGCGTGCCGCGGATGGCGGTCGCGGCGGCGACCAGCGGCGAGACGAGGTGCGTCCGACCGCCCTTGCCCTGCCGGCCCTCGAAGTTGCGGTTCGACGTGGACGCCGCGCGCTCGCCCGGCGCGAGCTGGTCGGGGTTCATGCCGAGACACATCGAGCACCCGGCGTTGCGCCACTCGGCGCCGAACTCCTTGAAGATGACGTCCAGCCCCTCGGCCTCGGCCTGCAGGCGCACGCGGGCCGACGCCGGCACGACGAGCACACGCACGTCCTCGGCCTTCGCGCGGCCGCGGAGGACCTTCGCGACGGACCGGAGGTCTTCGATGCGTCCGTTGGTGCAGGAACCGATGAAGACGGTGTCGACCTTGACGTCGCGCAGCGGCATGCCGGCGTCGAGGCCCATGTACTCCAGCGCCCGTTCGGCGCTGACGCGCTCGCCCTCGTCGGCGATGTCGGCCGGGACGGGCACGTTCGCCGAGAGGGGCAGGCCCTGGCCCGGGTTGGTCCCCCAGGTGACGAACGGCTCGAGGTCGGAGGCGCGCAGCACGACCTCCTCGTCGAACGTGGCGTCGTCGTCGCTGCGCAGCGTCTTCCAGTACTCGACGGCGGCGTCCCAGTCCTCCCCCTCGGGCGCGTGCGGGCGGCCCCGGAGGTACTCGAACGTGGTCTCGTCGGGAGCGATCATGCCCGCGCGAGCACCCGCCTCGATGGACATGTTGCAGATGGTCATCCGCGCCTCCATCGAGAGCTTGCGGATGGCCTCGCCGCGGTACTCGAGCACGTAGCCCTGCCCGCCGCCGGTGCCGATCTTCGCGATGATCGCCAGGATGATGTCCTTGGATGTGGCGCCCGGGGGCAGCTCGCCGTCGACCGTGATCGCCATGGTCTTGAACGGTGCGAGCGGCAGCGTCTGCGTGGCGAGCACGTGCTCGACCTCGGAGGTGCCGATGCCGAAGGCGAGTGCACCGAAGGCACCGTGCGTGGAGGTGTGCGAGTCGCCGCACACGACCGTCAGCCCCGGCATGGTCAGCCCGAGCTGGGGGCCCACCTGGTGGACGATCCCCTGGTCGGCGTCGCCGAGGGAGTGGATCCGCACGCCGAACTCGGCCGCGTTGTTGCGCAGCGTGTCGATCTGCGTGCGGCTGGTGAGGTCCGCGATCGGCAGGTCGATGTCGAGCGTGGGCGTGTTGTGGTCCTCGGTGGCGATGGTGAGGTCCGGGCGCCGCACGGGGCGGCCGGCGAGGCGGAGACCCTCGAACGCCTGCGGGCTCGTCACCTCGTGCACGAGGTGGAGGTCGATGTAGAGCAGATCCGGTGCCCCCTCGGCGCCCTGGCGCACCAGGTGCGCCTCCCAGACCTTCTCTGCCAGCGTGCCGGCCATCTCGAGCTCCTCGTTCTGCCACCTGTGGGTGGCTGTCGTCGACGTGTGGGTACGCGATCCGACGCCCTGTCCACGAACCGAAGTTTGTGTAGAACTTGCAATCTCACCAAGCGAGACGTCAGTATCGACCTATGGACGATACTAGCGGAGTCGGCGTACTGGACAAGGCCGCGTCCGTACTCGGAGCACTCGAGGCCGGTCCCGCCACCCTGGCGCAGCTGGTCTCCTCGACCGGCCTCGCCCGCCCGACGGCGCACCGCCTCGCGGTCGCGCTCGAGCATCACCGGTTCGTGGCCCGTGACATGCAGGGCCGGTTCGTGCTGGGCCCGCGCCTCAACGAGCTCGCGACGGCCGCCGGCGAGGACCGCCTGCTCGCCGCCGCGAACCCGGTGCTCACGGCCCTGCGCGACCACACCGGCGAGTCCGCGCAGCTCTACCGCCGCCAGGGCGACCATCGCGTCTGCGTGGCCGCCGCCGAGCGTCCCGTCGGTTTGCGCGACTCGATCCCGGTCGGCGCCACGCTGACGATGCACGCCGGTTCCGCGGCCCAGATCCTGCTCGCCTGGGAGGAGCCCGACCGCCTGCACCGCGGTCTGCGCGAGGCGGTCTTCACCGCGACGATCCTCTCCGGCGTCCGACGGCGCGGCTGGGCGCAGTCGGTCTCGGAGCGCGAGCTGGGCGTCGCCTCGGTGTCGGCACCGGTCCGCGGGCCGTCCGGGCGGATCGTCGCAGCCGTCTCGGTCTCCGGACCGGTCGAGCGGCTCACCCGTCAACCGGGCCGGTTGCACTCGGCGTCCGTGGTCGCGGCGGCCAACCGCCTCACTGAGGTGCTGCAGCGCGCCGGCGAGTGACGGCGCGCCGAACTGATTGTCGCGGGGTCGCCCCGCAGGTCAGTAGGCTCCCGACCAGCGGGGCGACCCTGCCCCGCCGACCGAGAGGCGTGAGGACCCGATGCCGGCCAAGGCCAAGACCCTCCTGATCTGGCTCGTCGTGATCTTTCTGATCTACGCGATCGTGACGAGCCCGGACCGCGCTGCGGACATCATCAAGGCGATCTGGGACGTGATCGCCAACGCGTTCGGCAGCTTCGGGGAGTTTCTCGCCAACCTGACGTCGTAGCCGTGGACAACGCACCAGACCGAGCGGTGCGCGCGCACCGCCACCTGCGCCGCTACGTGCTGGCCCACGAGCGGGCGGTGTTCGCGTCGCGCCTGCACTGGGCCACACTGCTCGAGCCGATCCTGACGACCGTGGCCGCGACCGTCGTCGTCGCGCTGCTGCACCAGGCGACCGGCATGGGTGGGGTCTGGGTCCTGTGGCTGCTGCCGGCGGGCCGACTCGCCCTGAGGTGGGCCGAGTGGAACTACCAGTGGTTCGTCGCGACGGACAAGCGTCTGCTGCTCACCTACGGGTTCGTGGTCCACAAGGTGGCCATGATGCCGATGTTGAAGGTCACGGACATGAGCTACACCCGTACCCCGATGGGGCAGGTGCTGGGTTACGGCCGGTTCGTGATGGAGTCCGCCGGCCAGGACCAGGCGCTGAGCCGCGTCAACTACGTCCCGGATCCGGACGTCACCTACCGCAAGCTGACGGACACCATCTTCTTCCCCAACAAATCCGGCACGCCCGAGGCTCGCCCGGCACCGACTCCCCCGGCCATCGTCCCCGTGGGCAAGCGCGAACCCCGACCGACGACGGCGGAGCTCCCGACGGTCGGGCAGGCCGGGCCGGCAGAGTATCGCGAGCCGGGCCCCGACAGCTCTGCGCAGGGCATCGACCACCCGCAGAGCACCGGCCCCGCGCAGGGCGCCGACCACCACGTCGACGTCGCACCGTTCGATCCGGAAGCGCCGCCTGCCCAGGAAGGGCCCCGCTCACGGACCCGCCGCCGCGGCCTGTTCCCGGTGAAGCGGAAGCAGGACCTGTACGAGCCGCCGACCAGCAGCGGCGCCGGCCCCACGGTCCCCGAGCCCTTCCTCTGAGCCCGCCGCACGCACGAACGTGCGGGAACGACGAAGGCCCGGTCCGTCAGGACCGGGCCTCGTGCTCTGTACCCCCAGCGGGATTTGAACCCGCGTTACCGCCGTGAGAGGGCGGCGTCCTAGGCCGCTAGACGATGGGGGCCGGACGTGACTCCGTCGCCGGAGCCGGTGCGACGATCCTCGAACGGACCGATGCGTACCCCCAGCGGGATTTGAACCCGCGTTACCGCCGTGAGAGGGCGGCGTCCTAGGCCGCTAGACGATGGGGGCCTATGGTTCCTCGACCGCGAGGGCCGATTTGCCGTGAGTACTCTAGCGCACCGTGCAGGACCAAGGATCCCGAGGAGAGGCGCGGAAGAACACTGCGCTGGGGTACCAGGACTCGAACCTAGACTAAGTGGACCAGAACCACTCGTGCTGCCAATTACACCATACCCCATGGTGTTCGGACCTACCCGGACATATCCGACTTCAACGCCGGTTTCCGTACGGCCCAACGACCCGAAACATTACCGGACCGGCCGCTTGGATCCAAACTCGATCCTCGGTGCCCTTCGTCACGTCCCACCGGGTCCCCGCCGCCCGCACCCGGGCGGACCGGCTGACGGCCGGGCCCGGACGTGGGACGCTGCTGGCATGCCGTCGACTCCCGACCCGCAATCACCCTCCGACCGCGCCGCCTCCTTCTCGACCGGCGCGGACGTGTACGCCAGGGTGCGCCCCACCTACCCGGCCGACGCCGTCGACTGGATGGTCCCGCCGGAGGCCGCCCACGTCCTCGACCTGGGGGCCGGCACGGGTCTGCTCACGCGGCGGCTCGTCGATCGCGGCCTGGACGTCGTCGCCGTCGACGCCTCCCCGGCGATGCTGGACGAGCTGGTCGCCACCCTGCCGGACGTCACCGCGCACGTGGGCACCGCCGAGAACCTCCCGCTGCCGGACGCCTCGATCGACGCCGCAGTGGTCGGGCAGGCCTGGCACTGGTTCGACGAGGCTCGCGCGTCGGCCGAGATCGCCCGCGTCCTGCGGCCGGGCGGCACGCTCGCCGTCGTCTGGAACGACCGCGACGAGCGCATCGACTGGGTCGGCCGCTTCGGCGAGATCCTGCACACCGGCGACCAGCTCCAGCCGGACAGCGACCAGAGCAGCGGCGCCCCGACCCTCGACGACTCGTTCGGCGAGATCGAGGTCGCCGAGTTCCGCTGGCTGCACCACCTGCCGACCGCCGACCTGCGCGCGCTCGCCGGTTCCCGCAGCTACCTGCTCACCCTGCCGGAACCCGAGCGCGACCAGCTGCTGCAGCGGGTCGACGACCTCGTCGTCACCCACCCCGACCTCGCGGGGACGCAGGAGATCGCCATGCCCTACGTCACGACGGCGTACCGCGCGCGACGGCGCTGAGCCGGCGGGCCGCAGCCGACGGCGCCGCCCCGTCGCGCCACACGACCCGCAGCCGTCGCGTCAGGTCGAGGCCGTCGACCCCGAGCGCGACGAGCCTGCCCGCCGCGACGTCGTCGGCCACCGTGAGCCCGGACAGCACCGCGACCTGGCCGCCGTGCTGCACGGCCGCCTTGAGCGCCGACGTCGAGCCCAGGGTCGGCAGGTGGGCGGGCAGGCTCTCGCCGACGGCGGCGAGTGCCCGTTCCAGGATCTCCCGGGTGCCCGAGCCGGTCTCGCGCAGGACCAGCCGGCCGGCGAGCAGCTCCCCCGGCCCCACCGACCGACGCCGCGCCCAGCGATCCCCCGGCGCCACGACGGCGACGAGCTCGTCGTGGGCCACGGTCCGGCTGCGCAGCCCGCGCCGCACCCCGAGGCTCTCGACGAAGCCGAGCTGGGCGCCGCCCTCCAGCACGAGCTCCATGACGTCGTGCGAGTTGCGCACCAGCAGCTCCACGTCCTCGCCGCTCCCCTGCACGGCCAGCTGGGCCAGCCACCGGGGCACGAGGTACTCCGCGACCGTCAGGCTCGCGGCGACCCGCAGCGCCGTCGTCGGCCCCGCGCGCAACCCCGCGGCCGCCGTCTCGAAGCGCTGGGACGCCTCGACGACCTCGCGCGCCCAGCCGGCGGCCGCCTGACCGGTCGGGGTGAGGGCGGTGCCACGCGAGCCGCGCGTCACGAGCTCCAGACCCAGGCGCCGCTCCAGCCGGCGCAGGCCCGCGGACGCCGTCGGCTGGGCGATCGCGAGCGCTCGCGCGGCGGCGCTGATCGAACCGTGCGTGTCCAGGGCGACGAGCAGCTCCAGCGAGGCCAGCGACGTCCGATCCACCATAGGGCGAGTCTATGGATGGATCACGACCTCGCCCTACCGGCCGGCTCCGGACGCGACGAGGGTGGTCGCATGCCCCGACTCGCGCCCGGCCTCGCCCTGACCGCCGGCGCGACCGCGACCCTGCTCGGGCTCGCTCCCCTGCTGGCCCGGGCGGCTCCCTCCGTGTCGCCGCTCGTCCTGGCGCTGCTGCTGGGCGCCGCGTGCGGCTCGGCGCTCGGCGCACGCGGTCGGCAGGACCGCACTCCCGGCCGACGGCACGCCGCCCGGCTCGCCCGCGCCGTCGAGCCGGGCACCGGCTGGGTGGCGCGGCACGTGCTGCGCGCCGGGGTCGTGCTCCTCGGCCTGCAGCTCGCGCTGAGCGACGTCCTCGGGCTCGGGTGGCGGGGCCTGGCGGTCGTGGCGCTCACCCTCACGGCGACCTTCGGCGCCACCGTCGCGCTCGGCCCCCGGCTCGGCGTGCCGCGCGACACGACGCTCCTGGTCGCGACCGGGTTCTCCGTCTGCGGCGCCGCCGCCGTGTCCGCCATGGCAGGGATACTCGACCGCCTCCCCCGGCGCCGCGACGACGAGGCCCCGCAGGACGCCGCAGCCGTCGCCCTCGCACTCGTCGCGCTCTACGGGACGGCAGCCGTGGTCGTGCTCCCCCGGCTGGCCGGGCTCCTCGGCCTCACGGGCACGCAGGCCGGCGTGTGGATCGGCGCGAGCGTGCAGGAGGTCGCCCAGGTCGTCGCCGCGGCGGGCGGCCTGGCGGGCGCCACGGCGCTCACCACCGCCACGGTGGCCAAGCTGGCGCGGGTCGTGCTCCTCGCGCCGCTCGTGGCCGGCACGGGCGCCCTCCGGTCGCGCCGTGCGGCGCTCACCGCACGAGCGGCACGGCACGACGGCGGACGTCGCCCGCCGCTCGTCCCCGGGTTCGTGCTCGGGTTCTTCGGCGCCGTGGTGCTGCGCAGCCTCGGCGCCGTCCCGGACCCGATGCTCGACGCGGCCGCTCTCGTCACGACCACCCTGTTCGTCGCCGCGATGTTCGCGCTCGGACTGGGCGTCGACGTGCCGCGGCTGGTGCGCACCGGCGGGCGGGCGCTGCTGCTCGGCGCGTGCTCCGCCGTCGTCGTCACCGGCACCGCGCTGGGCGCCGTCCTGCTGCTGGTGCCCTGACCGGTTCCCGGCGCCCGCCGGGCCGCGACACCTCAGAGGCCGAGGGCGGGCGGCACCTCGCCGAGGCCCGTCACGACCACCATCCCGGCCGAGCGCAGCGCGTCGGCGTCCACCGCGTGCTCGTCGGCCCGGCGGGCGCCGGGGCGGTCGACCCACACGCCGACCAGACCGGCGTCGTGCGCCGCCCGCGCGTCGATCGTGGGCTCGTCGCCCACGTAGGCGGTGCGCTCGGGCGCGGAGCCCAGGCGCCGGGCACCCTCGACGAACACGTCCGGGTGCGGCTTGCCGTAGCCCAGCGTGTCGAGCCCGACCAGCACCGGCAGATCGATCCCGACGGCGGCGAGCTTGCGCTCCTGCAGGGCGACCGCGGCGTTCGTCACCACCCCGACGCGGACGCCCGCGGAGCGCAGAGCGTCCACGCACGGCACGGCGTCGTCGAACGGCTGCCACGACCGCTCGAACGTGCCCCAGAACAGCTCGTCCCAGGCGTCGAACGAGTCCTCGCCCACCGGAGCTCCCCCGAAGGTGCGGTGCAGCAGGTCGGCCCGGAGCCGGCGCTGGGTGCGGTGGTCCGTCTCGCCGCGCGTGTAGGCGCGGTAGTGACCCGCCGGGTCGGCCCGCCAGTGGTCGAGCACCGAGGCATGGTCGACGTCGCCGGGCAGGTGCGCCTGCGCCACGGCCGCGAGCGCCGTCGCGAACGCACCCTTGGTGTCGACCAGGGTGTCGTCCACGTCCAGCAGGACGGCGTCGACCCGCCCGCCGACGGCCCCGAACGCCGTCACCGGGCGGGAGCCTGCGGCGGGTTCTCCGCGAGGCGGGCCAGGGCGGCGTCGATCCGGCCGAGGGTGCGCTCGCGGCCGAGCACCTCGAGCGACTCGAACAGCGGCAGGCCGATCGTGCGGCCGGTCACGGCGACGCGCACCGGCGCCTGCGCCTTGCCGAGCTTGAGCCCGTGCTTCTCGCCCGTGGACGCGACGGCGTCCTTCAAGGGCTCCGCCTCCCACGGCTCGAGCTGCGCGAGCACGGCGCGCACGTCCGTCAGCAGCTCGACGGCGCCCGGCTTCATGGCCTTGTTCCACGACTTCTCGTCCTCGACCGGCGTGTCGAGGAACAGGAAGTCGACGTTGTCGGTGATGTCGCTGAGCAGCGCCACCCGGGACTGGGCGAGCGGTGCGACGGCGGCGAAGGCGGCGGCGTCGAACCGCTCCTCGGCCCAGGGGGCGTGCGGGGCGCGCAGCCACGGCCCGACGGCGGCGACGAACTCGTCCACGGACAGCGCGCGGATGTACTCGCCGTTGAACGCGGCGAGCTTCTTGAGGTCGAAGAACGCCGAGGCGCTGTTCACGTCCTCGATGCGGAACCGGGAGATCATCTCGTCGAACGGCAGGATCTCCTCGTCGTTGCCCGGCGCCCAGCCGAGCAGCATGAGGTAGTTGACCATCGCGGCGGGCAGGTAGCCCTCGGCGAGGTAGTCCTCGAGCGCCACCTTGTCGCGGCGCTTGGAGAGCTTCTGCCGCTTCTCGTTGACGATGACCGGCAGGTGCGCCCAGACCGGCGGCTCGGCACCGAGCGCGGCCCACAGCAGCTGCTGCTTGGGCGTGTTCGACAGGTGCTCCTCGCCCCTGATCACGTGGGTGATGCCCTCGTCCAGGTCGTCGACGACGTTCGCCAGCAGGAACACCGGCGACCCGTCGCCGCGCGCCACGACGAAGTCCTCCATCGCGTCGTTCGGGAAGACCGGGTTGCCACGGATGAGGTCCACCACGCGGGTCTCGCCGTCGTCCGGCGTCCGGAAGCGCAGCGCGCGGCCGGGCGCCTCCTCGAGGCCCCGGTCGCGGCAGAAGCCGTCGTAGCCCGACTGCTTGTTGCCCGTGCGCGCGGCCACGTCGTCGCGCGTGCAGTCGCAGTAGTAGGCGCGGCCGGCCTCACGGAGGCTGCTGAGTGCTTCACCGTGCTTCTGGACGTTGGCCGACTGGAAGTACGGCCCCTCGAAGGTCGGGTCGTCCGCGTGCATGCCGAGCGCCGCGTGGGCGGCGAGGATGCCGTCCACCCACTCGGGCTTGTTGCGGGAGGTGTCGGTGTCCTCGATGCGCAGCACGAACGTCCCGCCCGTCTGCTTGGCGACAGCCCAGTTGAACAGCGCGGAGCGCGCGCCGCCCACGTGGAACATGCCCGTCGGCGACGGGGCGAAGCGGACACGGACGTCGGAACTACCAGCTGCGGGGGTCACGGGCACAGCCTAGTTGGCGACGACGCGACGCATCGCACGCGGGCGCCGGACGCGGCGCCGCTCAGACCTCGCGCCGCACCACGGGGTTGGCGAGCACCCCGATGCCCTCGACCTCGCACTCCACGCGGTCCCCGGCCTCGATCGGGCCGACACCGGCCGGGGTGCCGGTGAGCAGCACGTCGCCCGGCAGCAGCGTCATCGCCTTCGAGGCGTAGGACACCAGATACTCGACGTCGAAGATCATCTGCGAGGTACGGCCGTCCTGCTTCGGCGCACCGTTGACGCGCGAGCGGACCGCGACGTCCTCCGGGTCCAGGTCGGTCTCGATCCAGGGACCGAGCGGGCAGGACGAGTCGAAGCCCTTGGCGCGCGCCCACTGGTCGTCGGTCCGCTGGGCGTCCCGGGCGGTGACGTCGTTCGCGACCGTGTACCCGAGCACGTAGGCGCGGGCGTTCTCCGGCTCGACGTCCTTGCAGAGCTTGGAGATCACGACGGCGAGCTCGGCCTCGTAGGAGACCTCCTGCGTCCAGTCGGGCAGCACGACCGGGTCGTCCGGGCCGACGACGGAGGTGTTCGGCTTGAGGAACAGCAGCGGCGCGGTGGGCGGCTCGCTGCCCATCTCCCGGACGTGGTCCAGGTAGTTGCGGCCCACGGCCACCACCTTCGAGCGCGGGATGACCGGTGCGAGGAGCCGGACGCCGTCGCCGAGCTCGACCCGCTCCCCCGTCGGCATGGCCGGCATGTAGAGCGGATCACCGCTCAGCACGGCCAGATAGGTGGTGTCCCCCTCGGACTGGACGAAGGCGAAGCGGGGGTCGTCGCCGGTGGTGAATCTCGCGATGCGCACAGGTCAAGGCTAACGGTCCGGGGTAATGTCACCATGCACAGTGCGGTCGCGGGCGACGCCGGGCGGCCGTTCCAGACGACCCTCCACGAAGGAGACCCATGAGTACGCCTCCTCCCGAGCAGCCCGGCCAGCAGCCCTACGGCCAGCAGCCCTACGGCCAGGAGCCCGGTCGACAGCCGGCCCAGCAGCCCTACGGCGAGCAGCCGTACGGTCAGCCCGCCCCCGGTCAGCCTTCGTCCGGCGGGCCTTCCTACGGTCAGCAGCCTCCCACCGAGAAGCGCGGGCTGGCCATCGCCGCGCTCGTGCTGGGCATCCTGGCGCTGCTCGGCTGCTGGATACCGGTCCTCAACATCGGCTCGATCATCATGGGTCTCGTCGGGCTGATCCTCGGCATCGTCGCGATCGCGAAGGCCTCCAAGGGCGAGGCCGGCGGCAAGGTCATGGCGATGGTCGGTGCGGCGCTCAGCGTCCTGGCGATCGTGCTCTCGATCGTCGTCAACGTGATCGCGTTCAACGCCGGCTCCACGTTCATCGACGAGAACCCCGAGATCCTGCAGGAGCTCGAGCAGGACATGGAGATGGAGATGGAGAACAGCTGACCCGACGGGACAGCCGCGACATTTCACCCGCGGCGCTCCGGCCGGACGCCGCGCACGCTCGGTATCGTCACGTCCTCCATCCCCCGACGAAGGACGACGCATGAGCACGCCCTCCTACGACGCGCAGGGCCCGACGGGCCAGCCCGCCGCACCGCCCAGCCCTTACACCGACCACGGCGCGCCGACGCCGTACGGGAACCAGCCGGCTGCCCCGGCACCGCCGAGCGGGCAGCCTCCGGCACCGGGTCCCTACGGGCCGCCGCAGCCGCGGCCGGCGTCGGAGCGCAGCGGGCTGGCCATCACGGCGCTCGTGCTGGGCATCGTGGCGCTGCTGGGCTGCTGGATCCCGTTCCTCAACATCGGCTCGGCCGTCATCGGCGTGGTCGGCGTCGTGCTCGGCATCATCGCCATCGTCAAGGCGGCACGGGGCACGGGCGGCGGCAAGGTCATGGCGATCATCGGTACGGCGCTCTCCGTCGTGGCGATCGCGCTGTCCATCGTCATCTCGATGGTGACCGCGGCGTTCGTCAGCAGCACCGTCGAGGAGCAGACCAGCCTGATCGAGCAGTCCCTCGAGGACGCCGGCATCGACTCCGAGGACGTCGACGCCATCACGTCGGGAGAGGCCACCAACGCCGGTGGTGTCGTCGGCTTCGACGAGACGTACACCTACGCCGACGGCCTGGCCGTCACCGTGACCGCCCCGGAGGAGTTCACGCCCGGTGAGTACGCCGTCGGCGCCGAGGGCGAGGGCACCCCGGTCGTCTTCGAGGTCACGATCGCGAACGACACGGACGAGGTCTTCGACCCGGTCCTGATGTACCCGATCGTCGCCTCGGGCGGGTCGGAGTCCATGGCCGTGTACGACGACGGCATCGACATGATGCCGAGCTCGAAGATCCAGCCGGGCAAGTCGCTGACCTTCTCGGTCGCGTACATGGTCGCGGACACGGGCGACGTCCAGGTCGACCTGGAGCCGGGCTTCCTGGAGTACGAGACGCTCACCGTCACCAGCTGAGCCGATCTCGCCCGGTGACGACGCCCGCCCCCGCCGAGGTGCTCGACGGGGGCGGGCGTGCGCGTGCGGGGGACCTCAGGCCCGGGCCAGCACCTCGCCGTGCAGGATGGCGAACCAGCCGTCCGGCGAGTGCGCCCAGGTCAGCCAGTCCTGCGCGAGCTGCTCGAGCGCGACGTCGTCGGCCAGGTTGGACTCGACGGCCTGCCGCGCGAAGTTCGACTCGACGCACCGCTCGGCCCAGAGCTGACCCCACCACTCACGGTCGGTGGGCGTCGCGTAGCACCACGACGACGCGCTCGGCACGGTCCCGGAGACGTCGAAGCCGGCGTCCAGCACCCAGGAGAAGAGGCGGCGGCCGGCGTCGGGCTCGAACCCGTAGGCGTGCGTGACCTCGTGGTAGAGCGTGTTCCACTCGCGCAGGCCGGCGGACTCCGGGTACCAGGCCATGGCGGCGTAGTCGGCGTCGCGCACCGCGAGGAGACCGCCCGGCTTGGCGACCCGCTTCATCTCGCGCAGCGCCGCGACCGGGTTCGACAGGTGCTGCAAGAGCTGGTGGGCGTAGACGACGTCGAAGGTGTCGTCGTCGAAAGGCAGCTCGTAGGCGTTGGCCTGCTGGAAGCGGACGTTGTGGGCACCGATCGCCTCCGCGTGCGAGCGGGCGGCGTCGAGCACCGTCTCGGAGGCGTCCACGCCCACCACGTCGCCACCCGCGACGATGCGGCCGAGGTCGGTGGTGACGGTGCCCGGCCCGCAGCCGACGTCGAGCACGTGCATGTCGTCGCGCAGGTGGGGCAGCAGGAACCCGGCAGAGTTCTGCGCGGTGCGCGCCCGGTGCGCGCGCAGCACCGACTCGTGGTGCCCGTGCGTGTACGACTCGGACTCCTGGCTCGGCACCGTCTGGTGGGTGCTCGGGGCTTCGATCGCGTCGGAGAGTGCGGCGCCGTGCGGCTCGTCGGAGGCGCTCCCGCTCGGTCCGTCGGACGGGCTGCCGAAGCTCGGCGCTTCCGGGAACTCGGGTTCGGACTCCATCGGCAGATCGCTCATGTGCCCAACCTAGTGAACGCGCCGCGCCGAGACACCCTGTTCTCACGAGACGGACGCTGCGGGATCATCGGCGCATGGTCTCCGACGAAGGCGCACCGGCCCCGGACGCACCGGCCGCGTCCCGCAGGTTCGTCCCGGCCCTGCGCCGGGCCGGCACGCGTCTGCGCGGTGGTCCCGGCCGGGTGCCCGGCCTCGACGTCGCCCGCGGCCTGGCGGTCCTCGGCATGTTCACGGCGCACGTCGGCGTCGTCGAGGGTCCGACGGTGTGGCTCACCGTCGCGGACGGGCGCTCGTCGATCCTGTTCGCGCTCGTCGCGGGCGTCTCGCTCGCCGTCGTCACCGGCGGGCCCCGCCCCCTGACCGGTGACGCCCTGGTGCACGCGCGCGCCCGGCTCCTGGTCCGGGCCGTGCTGCTGCTCGCCCTCGTGGGTCTCCTCGACCTGCTCGGGACGCGCGTGCTGCTCATCCTCGGGTTCTACGCCGCCTACTTCGTGCTCGCGCTGCCGTTCCTGCGCTGGGGTCCGCGCCGGCTGGCCCTCGCCGCCGCGGCGGTCACCGTCGTCGGCCCGCTGCTCGCCTACTGGGTGCCGGAGCACCTGGGCCGGGCCGGGCTGCGGGTGCCGCGGGACGGCTCCGGCGCACTGACGGACTTCCTGGTCACCGGCCACTACCCCGCCGTGGTGTGGATGGCGTACGTCTTCACCGGGATGGCGATCGGTCGGTGCGACCTGCGCTCCGCGCGGCTGCGCGGCCGGATGGTGACCGGCGGGCTCGCGGCGACCGCGGTCGGATATCTCGCCTCCTCGTCGCTGGCGGTGGAGTTCGATCCGGGGTCCGCCGCCGGGTACCTCGTCCGGTCCGGGCCGCACGACGACACGTTCTTCGAGGTGGTGGGATCGGGCGGGTTCGCGCTGACGGTGCTCGGTCTGTGCCTGTACGCCGGACGCATCGGGTCGGTCGTGCTCGCGCCGCTGGCCGCCGTCGGGTCGATGGCGCTGACGGTCTACTCGTTGCAGATCGTCGCGATCTGGCGGTGGGACCTGGTGGAGGCGACGACCAACGGGCCGCTGACGGCGCTGGTCCTCGTGACCCTCGTGGCGGCGAGCGCCTGGCGGGCGCTCCTCGGGCGCGGACCGCTCGAACGGGCGATCACCGGCGTGGCGCGGCGGACGGCACCACCCCCGACGACGGACCGTCCGGCGGCCTGAGGAGCCGCCGGGCACCGTCAGCCGGCGTAGCGCAACAGCGTCCAGAGCAGAGCCGTGAGGCCGACGAGCAGTCCCACGGCGGGGCCGTGCTGCTGGATCCAGGAGTCCTGGGGCACGTGTGGCGTGGGCTTGATGCCGTCCTGCTCCGCGTCGAGGTCCGACTGCGTTCCGATGGTGGCCATCATCACCACCTCCCGTCCCTTCGATCATACGCCGGACCGACCTACTCTGGCAGGGTGACGCCACCGGTCCCCGCACCCGCCGAGGCCCCCGAGCGCCTGCCGCGTACCGCCGTCGTACGCGACTGGCGCACCCGGGCCGCCGAGCACGCCGACCGTGCGGACGCACTGACGGCCGTCTGGCGCGACGCCCGCGACCGGGGCGAGAAGCACGCCGTCGAGGACTTCCTCTTCACCTACTACCCGACGCGGGTGAGCCACCTGCGGCGGTGGCACGCCGGGGCGGGCGCCGTCGTCCCCGTACCCGACGGCGACGAGCGGTACGGGTGGCGCTGGTACCGTGGCACGACGCTGCCCGACGGCGCGGACGGCGCCACGCTGGACGTGTCCGCGTTCCTCGCCGACCGGGGCGAGGCGGTGCGCTACGTCCGCTCGCTCGTCGGGGCGACGGCGGCACGGCCGGGGACGTTCGGCTGCTTCGGGCTGCACGAGTGGGCCATGGTGTACCGGGACGCCGCCGCCGGCCGCGACCACCGGCACCCGCTCCCCTTGCGGCTCGGCCATGACGGGACCGACGCCGTGGTGGAGTCCCACCGCATCGACTGCTCCCACTTCGACGCCTATCGGTTCTTCACGCCGGAGGCCCGCGAGGCCAACGGGCTGCGCCCCACCCGCGAGCGCCAGGTCGCGATGGAGCAGCCGGGCTGCCTGCACGCCAACATGGACCTGTACAAGTGGGTGTCCAAGCTGGGGCCCGCCGTGCCCGGTGACCTCCTGCTGGACTCCTTCGAGCTGGCCCGCGACATCCGCTACACCGACATGGCGGCCTCGCCGTACGACGTGTCCTCGTACGGGGTCGAGGCGGTGTCGGTCGAGACGCCCGAGGGCAAGGCCGAGTACGTGCGCCGCCAGCGCGGTTTCGCCGATCGCGCGAACGCCCTGCGGCTCCGGATCGTCGAGGTGTGCGACCGGCTGCTGGCCGACTGACCGGCGTCAGGCGGTTCCGGCCCGGCGCGCGCGGTGCGCCGCCTGGGCGTTGCGGTTGGTGCAGGTGACCGAGCAGTAGCGTCGCGACCGGTTGCGCGAGAGGTCGAGCACGACGCCGGAGCAGTCCGCGTCGGCGCAGACGTCCAGCCGGGAGTGCTCGTCGGCACGGACGACGTCGACCATGGCCATCGCGGTCTCGGCGAGGATGCGGTCGGCCAGCGGGGCGTCGTCCTCGACGGCGTGCAGGTGCCAGTCCTCGTGCTCGTGGCGGACGAGGCGCGGCACGGCGCCGACCTCGGCGAGCATCGCGTTGACGAGCGGTGCGACGTCGTCACGGTCGGCGAGCAGCAGCTCCCGCAGCCGTGGCGCGAGGGCCAGCACGGCGTCCAGCTCACCCTCGGTGCCGTCGAGGCGCCCGGTGTAGCGGTGGCGCCGGAAGAACGCGTCGAGCTCCGCCACCGTGGTGAGGGTGGCCGGCGGCTCGGCAGCGTTGACGAGCTCCGTCGCAGACTGCAGCGCCTCCACGGCGTCAGGAGTGAAAGACATGTTGACACGTTATCAAGAGCGACCGTAGTGTCATGAGCCATGAAGCAAATGACGCCTGACGTCTCCGCCGCGCGCCGTCCGCGGACCAGCGCGGGGCTCGCTCTCGCCGTCGTCTCGGCGATCAGCTTCAGCCTCTCCGGACCGCTCGCCGGCGCCCTGTTCGACACCGGCTGGAGCCCCGGTGCCGTCGTCCTCGTGAGGATCACGATCGGCGCCCTGGTGCTGCTGCCGTTCGGCATCGCGGCGCTGCGCGGCGACTGGGACGCCGTCCGCCGCAACGTCCGGCTCGTCACTCTCTACGGGCTGCTCGGCGTCGCCGCGACCCAGTTCTGCTACTTCGCCGCCGTGCAGCACATGCAGGTCGGCCCGGCCCTGCTGGTCGAGTACTCGGCACCGGTGGCCGTCGTCGTCTGGCTCTGGCTGCGCCACGGCCAGCAACCCGCGCCGGCGACCTTCGGCGGCATCGCGCTCGCGCTGGCCGGCCTCGTCCTGGTTCTCGACCTCACCGGCGCGCGTGTCTCCCTCGTCGGCACGGCCTGGGCGCTCGGCGCGATGGTGGGGGCCTCGGCCTACTTCCTCATCAACGCCCGGGCGGACACCGGGCTGCCGCCGCTCAGCCTCGCCGCCGGCGGGCTCACGGTCGGAGCGGTCGCGCTCGGGGCGCTCGCCGCCGTCGGGCTGCTGCCCGTGACCGCGTCGACGGCACCTGCCACGCTCGGCACGGCGGCGGTGCCCTGGTGGCAGGTGCTCGCCGTCCTCGGTCTCGTGACGGCCGGTGTCGCCTACGTGACCGGCATCGCGGCCGGACGTCGGCTCGGTGCACGCGTGGCCGCGTTCATGGGCCTGCTCGAGGTGCTCAGCGCGGTGCTGCTCGCCTGGGCGCTGCTCGGCGAGCTGCCGAGCGCCGTCCAGCTGGTGGGCGGAGCGCTCGTGCTCGCCGGCGTCGTCGTGGTCCAGCAGGGCGAGGCCGCGACGGCCCGCCGCGCGGGAGCCCTCGCCACGAGCGCCTGACCTCGGCGAGGATGGCCGGCATGGCCCTCCCCCTCGCCTCCGCTCCCCGGGAACCTGTCGCCGTCCCGGCCGCCGTCCGGGCGCTCGCCACCGACGACGACGTCACCCCCGTGTGGCGCAACCAGCTCGGCGGGCTCACCTTCCGCCTCGTCGGCGCGGCCGGGACGCGGTACGTCAAATGGGTCGCGCACGGCACGCCCGAGCTCGACCTCGCCGCCGAGACCGCACGCCTCGCCTGGGCGGCGCGCTACGCCGTCGTGCCCCGCGTGCTCGGCAGCGGTCGCGACGAGGACGGTGCGTGGCTCGTCACCGCCGCGCTGCCGGGGCGATCCGCCGTCGACCCGGCCTGGAAGGCGCGGCCCGACGAGGCCGCCCGCGCGATCGGGGCCGGACTGCGGGCCCTGCACGACTCCCTGCCGGTGGACGCGTGCCCGTTCTCCTGGAGCGCTCAGGAGCGCGCCGACCGGCTGGACGCCGCCGCGCGCGAGAGGCTCGGCCCGATCCCCGCCGTGGACCGCCTCGTCGTCTGCCACGGGGACGCCTGCGCACCGAACACCCTGGTGGCCGACGACGGCGCACCGGCCGGGCACGTCGACCTCGGCACGCTCGGGGTGGGCGATCGCTGGGCGGATCTGGCGACGGCGAGCATGAGTCTGGGCTGGAACTACGCCGGCGACCACGAGGCCGCCTTCTTCGCGGCGTACGGCATCGCACCCGACGCGGAGCGGATCGCCTTCTACCGGCACCTGTGGAACCTGGGCTGATCACGCGCACCGTACGGGAGAACCCGTAGCGAGCACCCGCCGCGGGCGCGACGTTGACGGGTTTCACCCGATGCGCAGACTATTGCTGCGGCCTAGCGTCGAATTTGTCCAGAAACCTGACGAACAGGAGACGCAACGATGCGATGGCGCACAGCACTGGTAGCGGCCGTGACCGGCCTGGTGGCACTGCTCGCACCCCTGGCGCTGGCCCCCACGGCCGCCGCCCACGGCTGGGTCACCAACCCACCCAGCCGCCAGGACCACTGCAGCAACGGGACGTTGTCGTTCGACTGCGGAGCTCTGCAGTACGAGCCCCAGAGCGTCGAAGCCCCGAAGGGGTCGATGCAGTGCTCCGGCGGCGGCGGGTTCGAGATCCTCGACGACGAGAGCAAGCCGTGGCCCCGGACCACCGTGGACTCCTCGGTGACGATGCGGTGGCAGATCAAAGCGATGCACTCCACCAGCACCTGGGAGTACTTCGTGGACGGGGTGCTGCACCGCACCATCGACGACGGCGGCGCGCAACCTGGCGCCGTCGTCGAGCACACGCTCGACAGCCTCCCCGCCGGTGACCACACGATCCTCGCCCGCTGGAACGTCGCGGACACCGCCATGGCCTTCTACGCCTGCGTCGACGTGACGGTCGGCGGCAACGGCGGCGGCGACCCGGACCCGGACCCCACGCCGGACCCCGAGCCGGGTGACTGTGAGGCCGCGGCCTGGGAGCCGGGCGCCGTGTACCTCGGGGGCGACCAGGTCTCCCACGACGGCCGCACCTACCAGGCCAAGTGGTGGACCCGCGGTGAGGACCCGTCCTCCGCCGGCCAGTGGGGTGTGTGGAGCGACCTCGGCGCCTGCTGATCCGGGCCTGCTGAGCAGATCTGGTCGGCAGTTCGTCTTCTGGTCGGCAGTTCGAGCTGCCGACCACACCAACCACATCCCACCACACCAACCCCCCCGGCCAGGCGGGGGGTCAGC
>NZ_JBLUNY010000001.1:806356-841906 GCF_048065335.1 Isoptericola maris
TCCGCTCAATCTGTGGTGGGCGTTTGGAGTTGGGTGGGGCAGTTCGAGCTGCCGACCAGACGACGAACTGCCGAACAGACGACGCCGCCGGGACAGGCTGGGAGAATGGTCCCGATGACTGCCACCGACACTGCCGCCACCGCCTCGACCACGACCCCGCGCCCGGCCGGCACCCTGCTGCCCTACCTGCCCGCCCCGACGGGCAAGGCACCGGACGCGGACGTGCTCTTCGAGGGCTTCGGCGAGTGGGCGGCGTCCACGGGCCGGTCCCTCTACCCGCACCAGGAGGAGGCGCTGCTCGAGCTCATGACGGGCTCGCACGTGGTACTGGCGACGCCGACCGGGTCGGGCAAGTCCATGGTGGCGATGGGCGCCCAGTTCGCGGCCCTGGCAGCCCGGCGGTCCGGGCTCGGCGGGCGGACCTACTACACCGCGCCGCTCAAGGCCCTGGTCAGCGAGAAGTTCTTCGACCTGGTCGCGGCGTTCGGCTCGCGCAACGTGGGGATGATGACGGGCGACTCGGCGGTCAACGCGGACGCGCCGATCATCTGCTGCACCGCCGAGATCCTCGCCAACCTCGCACTGCGGCGAGGGGCCGGCAGACCGGGCGACGACGACTTCATCTCCCAGGTCGTCATGGACGAGTTCCACTACTACGGCGACCCGCAGCGCGGCTGGGCCTGGCAGGTGCCCCTGCTCGAGCTGCCGCACACCCAGTTCGTGCTGATGTCCGCGACGCTCGGCGACACCACCCGGCTGCGCGAGGACCTCGAGGAACGGTCCGACCGCCCTGTGGCCGAGGTCGCCGACGCCGAGCGGCCCGTCCCGCTGACGTTCTCCTACGTCCAGGACCCGCTGCCCGAGGTGATCGAGGAGCTGGTCACCACCCACCGGGCGCCCGTCTACGTGGTGCACTTCACGCAGAAGGACGCCGTCGACCGCGCCCAGGCGCTGCTCAGCTCGAAGCTCGCCTCCAAGGAGGAGAAGGCCGCGATCGCGGCGGAGATCGGCGCGTTCCGGTTCGGCACCGGGTTCGGCAAGGTCCTGAGCAAGTACCTTCGCGCCGGGGTCGGCGTCCACCACGCCGGGATGCTGCCCAAGTACCGCCGCCTCGTGGAGCGCCTCACCCAGCGCGGGCTGCTCAAGGTCGTGTGCGGCACCGACACGCTGGGCGTCGGCATCAACGTGCCCATCCGCACCGTCCTGCTGACGTCCCTGGTGAAGTTCGACGGCGAACGGATGCGGCACCTCACCGCCCGTGAGTTCCACCAAATCTCCGGACGCGCCGGGCGCGCGGGCTACGACACCCTCGGCGAGGTCATCGTCATGGCCCCCGAGCACGTCATCGAGAACCGCAAGGCCGTCGCCAAGGCGGGCGACGACCCGAAGAAGCTCAAGAAGCTGGTCCGCAAGAAGGCCCCGTCGGGCTCCGTGAACTGGACGGACTCGACCTTCGAACGCCTCCGCGACGCTCCGCCGGAGCCGCTGACCAGCCAGTTCCACGTCAACCACGCCATGGTGCTCAACGTCCTCGCCCGCACGCGGGACGAGCGCGCCGCGGACGAGGCCGGGGCCGTCGACCCGGTCGAGGCGATGCGCCACCTGCTGACCGCGAACCACGACACCGCCGCGCAGCAGGCCGCGCACGTGCGCCAGGCGCTGCGCATCTACCGCTCCCTGCGGGTCGCCGGCGTGGTCGAGCGTGTCCGCGTCCCGGACCCGACGCGCCCGGCGGGCTACCGTCCCAGCGTCCGGCTCGAGGTGGACCTCCCCCGGGACTTCGCCCTCAACGCCCCGCTGTCGCCGTTCGCCCTGGCCGCGATGGACCTGCTCGACGTGGACTCCCCCACGCACGCCCTCGACGTCGTCTCCGTCATCGAGGCGACGCTGGACGACCCTCGCCAGATCCTCTACGGCCAGCAGCGCAAGGCGCGCGGCGTCGCCGTCGCGGAGATGAAGGCCGAGGGCATCGAGTACGAGGAGCGCATGGAGCTGCTCGAGGACGTCACCTGGCCCCGGCCGCTCGCCGAGCTGCTGGAACCCGCGTTCGCGCAGTACAAGCAGACGAACCCGTGGGTCGCCGGCGCCGAGCTCGCGCCCAAGTCCGTCGTGCGGGACATGCTCGAGCAGGCCATGACCTTCGCCGAGATGGTCAGCATCTACGGCTTGGAGCGCACCGAGGGCGTGGTCCTGCGCTACCTCGCCGACGCGTTCCGAGCGGTCCGCCAGGTGGTCCCCGACGAGCACCGCACCGAGGACGTGCACGAGGTCATCGAGTGGCTCGGTGAGCTCGTGCGGGGCGTCGACTCGTCCCTGCTCGACGAGTGGGAGCGGCTGCAGAACCCGGTGGACGACGACGCCGACACCGTCGTCGAGGGCGAGCTCGCCGAGGCCGGCGCCGAGGCGCCCGCCCGGCCGGTCACCGGCAACCCTCGCTCCTTCCGCCGCCTGGTGCGCAACGCCATGTTCCGCCGCGTCGAGCTGGCCGCGCGCGAGGACTACGACGCCCTCGAGGCGCTCGACAAGGCCTCCGGCTGGGACGGCGACACCTGGGCCGACGCCCTGGAGGAGCTCTTCGAGGCCCAGGGCGACGACGCGATCGGGTTCGGCGCGGACGCCCGCTCCACGGCCCTGCTGACCATGCTCGAGCCGGGCGCCGAGCTCCCCGCCGGCGCTCCGCCGTCGGACACCCGGACCGTGCCGGCCGGCACGTGGTGGGTGCGCCAGGTGCTCGACGACGTCGACGGTGACCGCGACCGCGCGATCACCGCCCTCGTCGACCTCGCCGCGAGCGACGAGGCGGGCGCACCGGTGGTGAGCATCCTGCACGTGGGCCGGTTCGCGTAGAACGTCCGGCGCCGCCCGGATCGTCCCGGGAGAAGTTGCGGGTCAACCCGGGCGGCGGTGCAATCGGCTCAGAGGGAACACTCCCTCGCCTCGACGAGTCGGGAGGCTGCCATGGACAGCTCGACCATCATGTGGATCGTCATCGCGGTCGTCGTCGTGATCCTCCTCGCCCTGCTGGTGTGGTTCCTGGTGCGACGGTCACGCACGGCCACGGCGAAGCGGCGCGAGGCGGAGCAGGCGAAGGCCGCGGAGCTGCGCCGCGACGCCGAGAGCGAGCGCATCGCGGTGCAGGAGCGTGAGGCGTCCGCCGAGAAGCTCGACGCCGAGGCCCGCCTGCAGCAGGCCGACGCCGACCGCAAGGCGGCCGAGGCGGCACGGCTCCAGCAGGAGGCGCAGGACCGCAACGCCGAGGTCGGCGAGAGTCGGGCCGGAGTCGAGGAGCGGCTGCGCCGTGCCGACGAGCTCGACCCCGACCACCGGGCCACCACCGGCACCGTGAACATCCACGACACCGGCGAGGGGCACCAGCCGGAGCACCGCGCCGACGCGCCGCCGGACACTCACCGCGGGACGGCCGACCGCGAGGGCCGCCACCACACCTGAGCGGCGCCTGCCGTCACAGACCCGCGACACCCCGGGTGAGCGTGGCGACCCCGCCCACGTAGGCGAGCACGATGAGCACCCGGCGCGTGGCGCTCGCCGACACCCGCGGGGCGAGCGCCTCACCCAGCGCGAGACCACCGACGATCGCCACCATCAGCAGCACCCACTGCCACGGGTCCATGGTGGGGAACGAGGCGTCCGCCAGCACGAGCTTCGCGGTCAGCGCCGCCAGGGCGTTCACCGCGAAGAAGGGCTGCGCCGTCGCGGCGAACCGCTTCGGGTCCCAGCCGCTGAGCACGGAGTACACCGCCACCGGCGGCCCTCCGATCCCGGCCGCCACCGACCCGAACCCGCTCGCCACTCCCGTCACGGCCAGGGGCCAGCGGGACCCGGCACCGAGCGGGTGCGCGCCCTCGCGCCGTAGGCGGGTCGTCAGCACGGCGAGCGTCATCGCGAGGATGACGACGACACCCACGGTCGCCTCGAGGGCGGGCGCGCTGACGCCCCGCAGCAGCAGCGCCGCCGGCACCGTGACCACCAGCGACGTGAGCGTCAGCCAGGCGAACTTGCGCCACTCGACGTCGCGCACCACCCGCCCGAGGATGATCGTCGAGGCGATGGCGCCCGAGAGGTTGACGAAGAGCACCCCTTCCAGCGGCCCCACGATCAGCACGATGAACGGCCCCGCCACCAGCCCGAAGCCCATGCCCGTCACCCGTTGCAGGATCCCGCCGACGAGGACGGCGAGCACGAGGAGGGTCAGCACGGCCCCACGGTACGCCGCGCCCGCGCCACGACGGTGCGCAGACCGGCCGGCGGCACGAGGACCGCGACGTCGGGCACACTGGGTGCCGTGGTCAGCAAGAGGACGGCGAGCGGCGGGACGCCCGCGCTGCTCGCGCTGGAGAACGCCGGGGCCGCGTACGCCCTGCACCCGTACAGCCACGACCCGACGAGCGGGCTGAGCTACGGCGCGGAGGCCGCGGCGGCGATCGGAGTCCCGGCCGAGCAGGTGCTCAAGACGCTGATGGCGGACGTCGACGGCGAGCTGGTCGTCGCCGTCGTCCCCGTCGCCGGCTCGCTGGACCTCAAGGCGCTCGCTCGCGCCGCGGGCGGCAAGCGGGCCGGGATGGCGGAGGTGGCCCGAGCCCAGCGGGCCACCGGGTACGTCGCGGGCGGCATCTCACCCCTGGGGCAACGGACCCGGCACCGCACCGTCCTGGACGCCTCGGCCGAGGCCTTCGACGTCGTCTACGTCTCCGCGGGCCGCCGCGGGCTGGACGTCTCGCTGGCACCGCACGACCTGGTGCGGCTCACCGGCGCGACCCTCGCGACGATCGGCCGCTGAGCCGGTGGAGGCTCCGCACCCCGCGGCCCCACCGGACGTCCCGGTTCAGGCGCGCTGGTAGGTCGGGTAGCGCGCGTCGCTGGGCACGATGTCCTTGCCGAGCGGCAGCAGGGACACCGGGATCATCTTGAGGTTCGCGATCGCGAGCGGGATGCCGATGATCGTGACCGCCTGGGCGATCGCCGTCAGCACGTGGCTGATGGCGAGCCAGATCCCCGCGACGACGATCCAGATGATGTTGCCCAGCACCGACCAGGCGCCCGCCTGCGGCTTGTCCACCACCGTGCGGCCCGAACGGCCACAGCGCGTACCCGGCGATCCGGAACGACGCGATGCCCCACGGGATCGTGACGACGAGGATGCAGCAGATGATGCCCGCGGCGGCATAGCCGAGCGCGAGCACCAGTCCCCCGAAGACGAGCCAGATGATGTTGAGCAGTGCCTTCACGTCTCCCATGATCCCACCTCCGACGGGGGTGCGGGATCCGGGGGCACCCTGAGCGCACCCCGGCGTTCGTAGACTGGCTCCATGCCTTCCCTCCACGACCGGCTCGCCGCGGTGCGCGCGCGGGTCGACGACGCCGCGACCGCCGCGGGACGCGACCCCTCCGCGGTGCGCGTGCTGCTCGCGACCAAGACCCAGGACGCCGGGACGGTCCTCGCCGCGGTCGCGGCCGCGACCGACCTGGCGTCCTCCCGCGGCGACGACGGCCCGGTGCTGCTCGGCGAGAACCGCGTCCAGGAGCTGGTCGCGAAGGCGCCCGACCTCGCCGGTCTCGTCGCGGCGGGCCGGGTCGAGGTGCACATGATCGGCAACCTGCAGCGCAACAAGATCAACCAGATGCTGCCGACGGTCACCGGCCTGGAGACGATCGACCGGGCCGCGCTGGCCGACGCCCTGGCCGGGCGTGCGGTGCGCGCCGGCCGCACGCTCGACGTCATGGTGCAGGTCAACGTCTCCGGCGAGGAGAGCAAGTCCGGGGTGGCGCCGTCGGGCGCCGTCGCGCTGGCCCACCACGTGGCCGGGCTGGACGGCCTGCGGCTCACCGGCCTCATGACCATCGGCGCGCGCTCCGACGACGACGGCGTGGTGCGGGGCGGGTACGCCCGGTTGCGGACGCTGCGCGACGAGATCCTGGCCAGCGGCGCGCCCGGGACCGCTGCGGCGCACGACCTGTCGATGGGGATGTCCGGCGACCTGGCGCCGGCCGTCGCCGAGGGCGCGACGATCGTGCGCGTGGGCACCGGCGTCTTCGGTGTGCGGCCTACCCCGGCGTAGGCGAACCCGGCTCGCGGTGTCCCGCCCCGCGGGCGAGGAGGTCGACGGCGGCCTCCGCGTTGACCCGGCCCGTCCCGCAGGCGAGCACGACGGCGGCGCGAGGCCGGGCCGTGGGACCTCTGCGTCCCGGCCAAGACCTCGTTGTCCGTGGCGGCGCTGTTCGGATAGATAACAAACGTGGAGAATAGTTTCCCTCGCGCCGCTTGCCCTGAACCATAGGGTCCTCGGGCGACCAGGGAAAGTCCGGTCCCGACTTCGTGACCGGACGGTGACCTCACGGGACCCGGTGGATCCACTCCTGCGTCGCGAACTTGGTGCGCACCAGGTCCTCCGCACGCTCGAGCTCGTCGGGACGCAGCGCCGAGTCGGCCGTGCGGTAGCGGCTGCGGAAGTGCTTCTCGAACGCGTCGAGGATCGCCTCGCGCGACAGGCCCGTCTGCGAGCGCAACGGGTCCACCCGCTTGTTCGCGCTGCGGGTGCCCTTGTCCGACAGCTTCTCGCGGCCGATGCGCAGCACCTCGAGCATCTTGTCCTGGTCGATGTCGTAGGCCATCGTCATGTGGTGCAGCACCGCTCCCCCGGCGAGCCGCTTCTGTGCCGACCCCGCCAGCTTGCCCACCGCGGACGCGACGTCGTTCATACCGGAGAAGTGCGCCTCGACCCCGACGTCCGCGAGCGCACCGAGCACCCAGTCGTCCAGGAACGCGTACGACCGCTCGAAGCTCATCCCGTCCACGAGGGAGGCCGGCACCACGAGCGAGAACGTCACGCAGTTGCCCGCCTCCATGAACATCGCACCGCCACCGCTGATGCGCCGCACCACCGTGACGCCGTGCTCGTCCACCCCGTCGTCGTCGATCTCGTTGCGGTAGGACTGGAAGGACCCGATGAACACCGCCCGCTCGTCCCACTCCCAGAACCGCAGCGTGGGGCCGCGTCGGCCCTCCGCCAGCTCCTCGGTCAGCACCTGGTCCAGGGCCGCGAGCGTCCGCGGCGGCAGCGGTCCAGGACGCAGCACCTCGAACGTGTGGTCGTCCCAGGAGGTGGCACGCCCGAGGGCCCGGCGCACGGCCAGCGCGACCGCCCACGGGTCGAACCCGACGAGCGCGACGGGACCGGCCAGCGAACCCTCGGCCTCCGCGGCACGGAGCCCTTCCTCGACGGCGGCGGCCAGGTCGCGGGCCGAGGTCTGCTCGGGCAGACCGGTCAGCGCCGCATCGATGACGTCCAGCGCCTCGTCCGGCTCCAGGAAGAAGTCGCCGCTCAGGCGGACGTCGACCAGCCGACCGTCCACGACATCGACGTCGACCGCCACGAACTTGCCACCGGGAACCTTGTACTCTCCTCGCACGGGTCCACGGTAGCCCTCGACACGCTCGCCCGGTGCCACGGATGAGACCCTGTGCCTGTGACCTCGAACGGTGCACCCCGCGCACGACACCGACCCTCGGGAACGACGACGGACGGTGACGTGCTCGTCCGGCTCAGGCAGGTACAGCCGACACTTCCACCCGCCGAGAAGCGCGTCGCCGAGGCCGTCCTCGCGGCCCCCACCGCCGCCGTCGGCGCCACGATCTCCGAGCTGGCGGCCCGGGCCGGCGCCTCCCAGGCGACCGTGGTGCGCTTCTGCCGGGCCGTCGGCTACACCGGCTACGCCGGGTTCCGCATCGACCTCGCGCAAGCCACCAGCCGCCGGGCGGTCGAGCTGGAGCGCTCGGGCGTCGCCCAGGGAGAGATCAACCGGACCGACGACGCCACCGACGTCGTCTCCAAGATCGCCTTCCACGAGGCGCGCGCGATCGAGGAGACCGCGCGGCTCCTCGACCTCGACGCGCTGGAGAGGGCGGTGGCCGCCGTCGCCCGCGCCGACCGCATCGACGTGTACGGCGTCGGCTCGTCCGGGCTGACCGCCCAGGACCTCGCGCAGAAGCTGTCCCGGATCGGCCTCGTGTGCCTCGCACCCGTGGACTCGCACCAGCAGCTGCAGTCGGCCGCGCTGCACGGCGCCGGCTCCGTGGCCGTGGCGGTCTCCCACACCGGCCGTACGGTCGAGCCGGTCCAGGCGCTCACCCTGGCCCGGGAGCGCGGCGCCGTGACGATCGCCGTGACCAACTCCCCCACCTCACCGCTGGCCGAGGCGGCCGACGTCGTGCTGACGACCGCCGCACGCGAGACCCAGTTCCGCTCCGGCGCGCTGTCGAGCCGGATCGCACAGCTCGCCGTCGTCGACTTCCTGTTCGTGCGCGTCGCGCAGCGTCGGTACGAGTCCACGACCGCCGCGTTGGCGGTCACCTACGACGCCGTCCAGCAGCACCGCACGGACCCTCGCCCGCGGTGAGGTCGGCGCGGCCGGGACCTCAGTGCGGCTCGGCGCCGGCGTGCACCAGCCCGTAGACGTGCGCGTCGATCAGCGCCTCCCAGGCCGCCTCGATGATGTTCGGGCCGACGCCGACGGTCGACCACGTGTGGTGCCCGTCCGTGGTCTCCACCAGGACACGCGTCGTCGCGTCCGTGCCGTGCTCGGCATCCAGGATGCGCACCTTGAAGTCGACCAGGTCGAACTTCTCGATCTGCGGGTAGACGCGCGTCAACGCGTGGCGCAGCGCCTGGTCGAGCGCGTTGACGGGTCCGTTGCCCTCACCGGTGACGACGATGCGCTCGCCTCCCGCGTGCAGCTTCACGGTGGCCTCGGCCAGCGCCTCGGCGTCGCGCCGGTCGGCGTTCGCGACCCCGCCCTTCCGGCCGCCCGAGGTCTCGACGATCGCCCGCCACGACTCGATCCGGAAGTAGTGCGGCCGGTCCCCGGTGAGCTCCTCGCGCAGGATCAGCTCGAACGAGGCGTCCGCCGCGTCGAACGTGTAGCCCTGCGCCTCGGCCTCCTTGACCCGTGTGGTGACCCGCGTGAGCAGCTCGCTCTGGCCCGCCAGGTCGAAGCCGAGCTCGCGGCCCTTGAGCTCGATCGACGCGCGCCCGGCCATGTCGGAGACCAGCATGCGCATGTCGTTGCCCACGGCGGTCGGATCGATGTGCTGGTACAGGTCCGGGTCCACCTTGATGGCGCTGGCGTGCAGACCCGCCTTGTGGGCGAAGGCGCTCGCCCCGACGTAGGGCTGGCGCGCGTAGGGCGCGATGTTGGTGATCTCCGCGACGGCGTGCGCGATCCGCGTCGACTCGGCGAGCCCGTCGCCGGGCAGCGTCGAGATGCCGCTCTTGAGGGCGAGGTTCGCCACGACGGCCAGGAGGTCGACGTTGCCGGTGCGCTCGCCGTAACCGTTCACGGTGCCCTGGACGTGCGCGCAGCCGGCCTCGACGGCCGCCAGCGTGTTCGCGACGGCGCAGCCCGAGTCGTTGTGGGCATGCATCCCGAGCAGCGCGTCCCCCGGCAGGGCGTCGCGGCCGTGCGGCATCCCGAGGGACTCGCGCAGCTCGGTGACCACCTCCCCGACCCAGGACGGAAGCATGCCGCCGTTCGTGTCGCAGAGCGCCACGACCTCCGCGCCCGCCTCGAAGGCCGCCGCGACCGCGGAACGGGTGTAGCCGGCGTCGTACCGGTATCCGTCGAAGAAGTGCTCCGCGTCGACCACGACACGGCGGCCCTCGCCGACCAGGAACTCCACGGTGTCGCGGATCATCGCGATGCCCTCGTCCGGCGTCGTGCGCAGCGCACGCTCGACGTGGCGGACGTCGGACTTGGCGACCAGCGTCACCACCGGGGCCTCCGAGTCGAGCAGCGCACGCACCTGCGGGTCGTCCCACGCCCGGGTGCTCGCCTTGCGCGTCGAGCCGAACGCGGCGAGCACCGCGTTCCGCAGATCGACCTCCTTGGCCACGCGCCGGAAGAACTCCGTGTCCTTCGGGATGGCGCCGGGCCAGCCGCCCTCGATGAAGCCCACCCCGAGCTCGTCGAGGAGCGGCGCGATCGCGAGCTTGTCCGCGACGGAGAGGTTCATCCCCTCCTGCTGTGCGCCGTCGCGCAGGGTGGTGTCGTACACGTGGAACGGGGCGGCGGCCATCGGTGGCTCCCGTAGGTCGATAGGGCTACAGCTCTGGACAACAAAAAAGACCCTCCGGGTACGGAAGGTCTGCGCGTCCGGTCAGGTGAACCGGACGCGCTAGCTAATGAGGCGGCAGCGCGTGTGGCGCCGGAAAGCACGAGTCATGGGTCACATAATGCCACAGGGCTTGTGGAAGATCACCCGTGTGTCCACCGGGTGGGCGGGACGCAGGTGTGGTCGGCTAGGGGCGTCGACGACACGAGGAGGACGACAGTGAGCGATCCCCAGCGGCCCTACGGCTCGGATGACCCCACCCGGAGCATGGGACGGGTGCCTTCCGGCCAGGAGCCACCCGGCGTCGTCCCACCGGCCGGCCAGCCGGCCTGGGCACCGGCCGAGCCGCTGCCACCCCAGCGGCCGCAGCTCGACGTCGGCCGGTACTGGGCCGGCGCCGCCGCGACCGTCCTGGTCTGCACGCTCCTCGGGCTCGCCGCCTCGGTGATCTTCGACGAGGTGTTCGACATCGGTCTCTACGCGCCGCCCGACGCGATCGGCGCCGGCAACGACGCGTCATGGGCAGGCGCCGGGGCCGTGTTCGCACTGCTGGCCGCCGTGGTGCTGCACCTGCTGGTCGTCATCGCCCCGCGCCCTCGGATGTTCTTCGGGTGGCTCGTCGGGCTGACCACCGTCATCCTCGCCGTGCTGCCGTTCACCGGGAACCCTGATCCTCTCCCGGGGGCCATGACGGGTCTGGTGTGGGTCATCCTCGGCCTGGCCGTGTCGTCCATGCTCGGGTCGGTGCTGAGCCGCACCCTGTCGATGCCCGTCACGACCACCTGACCGACCTCTCGGCGGCGTCGCCGGTGAGGTGTGCGAGCAGCGCCACGGCCTCCGCCTCCACCGCGCACCAGGCCGCCCCGTCGACATACGACGGCGACCGTGACCCGCGTCGTCACGGCCACTCGGCGGCCCTCGGTCTCAGGCCAGGCGGCGCATCCAACCGTGCCGGTCCGCGGCGCGACCGTACTGGATGTCCGTGAGCTCGGTGCGGATCTGCATCGTCAGCTCACCGGGCTCACCGGTGCCGACGGTGTGGTCGAACGTCCCGCTGGCCAAGCGCCCGACCGGTGTGATGACGGCGGCGGTGCCACAGGCGAAGACCTCTCGCACGGTGCCGTCCGCCAGCCCTGCGACCACCTCGGCCAACGGGATGCGGCGTTCGACGACGTCGCGCCCGCGGTCCGAGACGAGCTGCAGGATCGACGAGCGCGTGACCCCCTCGAGGATCGACCCGGTGAGCTCGGGCGTGTGGACGCTGCCGTCCGCCATCACCACGAAGACGTTCATCCCGCCGAGCTCCTCGAGAAAGGAGTTCGTGACGGCGTCGAGGAAGCACACCTGGTCGCAGCCGTTCTCCTGCGCCTGCGTCTGCGGCAGCAGGCTCGCGGCGTAGTTGCCCCCGCACTTGGCGTCGCCCGTGCCCCCGGGACCGGACCGGTGGTAGTCCTCGGCGACCCAGATGGAGACCGGCCTGACACCTCCCGCGAAGTACGGGCCGACGGGTGAGGCGATGCACAGGTACTCGACCTCGGCCGCGGGCCGCACCCCGAGGAACGCCTCGGAGGCGAACATGAAGGGTCGCAGGTACAGGCTCGAGTCCTCACCGCCGGGCACCCACGCCCGGTCGGTGCGGACGAGCGCCGCGATGGAGCCGATGAAGTCGTCGACCGAGAGGGCGGGCAGCGCGAGCCGGTGCGCGGACCGGGCGAACCGCGCCGCGTTCGCGTCCGGACGGAAGGTCCAGACAGAACCGTCGGCGTGCTTGTACGCCTTCATTCCCTCGAAGATCTCCTGCGCGTAGTGCAGGACGGCGGTGGCCGGGTCGAGCTGGAGCGGGCCGTACTTCTCGATCCGTCGGTCCAGCCAGCCGGTGTCCTGACGCCAGGTGATGCGCGCCATGTGGTCGGTGAAGACCGTGCCGAAGCGTGGTTCGGCGAGCGCTGCCTCCCGTTCGGCGTCGGGAGTCGGCGCGTCGGACTGCTCGACGTCGAACAGGGCGACGAGGTCCTCGAGCTCGGCGGGGAGGATGGCGGAACTGTCGGTGCTGGTCATGTCTGCGGACCCTTTCGCGTGCGGACCTGTGTAGTGTTCCACGGCTTCACCGCCGTGACCTACGCGAGCACCGGTCCGATCCGGGAAGAATGGCCGTGCGCCCCCTTCCCGGCGCCGACGACCGGGCTCAGCCCGCTACTCGTGCGGCGAGATCGCGACCGACCTCCGCCGTCGTACGCACCGTGTCGCCGCGATCCGCGAGGTCCGCCGCCACGGCCGCCTCGACCCGCCGCGCCTCGTCGCCGAGGCCCAGGTGCTCGAGCAGGAGCGAGACCGAGAGCACCGTGGCCGTCGGGTCGGCCTTGCCCTGACCGGCGATGTCCGGGGCCGAGCCGTGCACCGGCTCGAACATCGACGGCGCGGTGCGGTCGGGGTTGATGTTCGCGGACGCTGCCAGGCCGATGCCACCGGTGATCGCGGCCGCCTGGTCGGTGAGGATGTCGCCGAAGAGGTTGTCGGTGACGATGACGTCGAACCGCGACGGGTTCGTCGTGAGGAAGATCGTCGCCGCGTCCACGTGCAGGTAGTCGGTGGTGACGTCGGGGAACTCGGCGTTCACGGCCTCGACCGTGCGGCGCCACAGATGGCCGGCGTGCACCAGGACGTTGTGCTTGTGCACGAGCGTCAGGTGCTTGCGGGGCCGTGCCTGGGCGCGGGCGAAGGCGTCCCGGACGACACGCTCCACACCGAACGCGGTGTTGACCGACACCTCGGTGGCGATCTCGTGCGGTGTGCCCGTGCGGACCGATCCCCCGTTGCCGACGTACGGCCCTTCGGTGCCCTCGCGGACGACCACGAAGTCGACGTCGCCAGGGTGCGCGAGCGGGCTGGTCACACCCTCGTAGAGCTTGCCGGGGCGCAGGTTCACGTAGTGGTCGAGCGCGAAACGGAGCTTGAGCAGCAGGCCTCGCTCGAGGACTCCGGACGGGACCGTCGGGTCGCCGATGGCGCCGAGCAGGATCGCGTGGTGCTCGCGGATCCGCTGCAGGTCGGTGTCGGTGAGGGTCTCACCCGTGGCGTGCCAACGACGCGCCCCGAGGTCGAACTCTGTGGTCGAGACCTTGAGGTCGGATCCAGCGACGGCGGCGTCCAGGACCGCGAGGCCCTGCTCGACGACCTCGGTCCCGATGCCGTCTCCTGCCACCACTGCCAGGTCGATGTTGCGCGTCATGGGCCGAGCCTACGCCGCCGACGGCCATGATGCGGACGCTCGTCTCGCGATACGGACGCTAGACCTCCCGGGCCGACAGCACGCAGAACTCGTTGCCGTCCGGGTCCGCCAGGACCGTCCACGTCGCGTCGTCGGGCTGGCCGACGTCGATCACGGCGGCGCCCAGCCCGACCAGCCGCTCGATCTCGGCATCCCGGTCGTCGCTCGTGTGCGGCGCGAAGTCCCAGTGCAACCGGTTCTTGCCCGACTTCTCGTGCTCGACCCGGAGGAAGACCATCCCGGGCGGCACCTGGTGGAACTCGAGGCGCTCCACGAGCTCAGCCGCCCACGGCGGCACCAGGACGCACTCCTCGTCGGACTCGTGGTTGAGCTGCCAGCCGAGCGCCTCGGCCCACCAACCGGCCAGACGCCGTGGGTCGGTCGTCTCCACGACCGTCGAGTACCAGCGCAGCGACATCCTCGTCCCTCCCGACGCCCGCGGGCGCGGGCCTCACTCCGAGTACAGCACCTCGAACTGCTCGCACACCACCGGGACGGACGTGTCGAACTCGTGGTCGGTGCCGGCGAGGGTGCGCCGCCAGTAGCGCTCGTGCTGCTCGCGCCACGTCTCCAGCGACCGGTCGTCCTCACCCTCCGCCCACGCATGCTCCGCCGTGACCTCGGCGAACGGCAACGTCTCGACCTCCGTGGTGCGGATCAGCGCCCGGGGCACGCCCCCGCCGTCGAGGAGGATCGAGAGATCGCCACGGCGCGGAAGCTGCTCGGAGACGTTCTCGTACTCGACGACCAGCGAGGCCGTCGCCGTCTTCGTGCCCTCGAGCACGAGCTCCAGCAGCTCGTTCGCCAACGCCGGCGAGTCCCCGAAGGCCCACGCCGGTGGCGGGACGACGTTCTCGGCCCGTTCGCCCACCGAACCACCGTGGCTGGTCCGGCCGGCGCTCGGCCGGGCGGTGTCCCAGAACCGGGTGATCTCCTCGGCCTGCACCGTGTCGTCGAGCGGCGGCAGCCCGCTGCCGGGATCGTCGCTCGGCTGCCCTCCGGTCGGCGGGGTGTGGCCGCTCGTCACGTCGTCGTCCGTCATGCGGCCATCCTGCCAGGCCAGGCACCACGGCGCTCCCCCGCCGGGCCGGGCCCCGCCGGGGGCCGGGAGCACGCGCGGCCGCCACCCCGGGGTCGGGGTGGCGGCCGCACGCGTCGCTCGTGACAGGGGTGGTGTCAGCGAGCGGCGCTGCCCTCCTGGTAGTCGGAGTCAGCGGGCTTGATCCACGCGAACATCTTGCGCAGCTCGCGACCGGTCGTCTCGATGGGGTGCGCCTCGCCCTTGGCGCGCAGCTCCTTGAACTCCTGGCCGCCGTTGTCCTGGTCGGCGATGAAGCGCTCGGCGAAGGCACCCGACTGGATGTCGGCGAGCACGGCCTTCATGTTCTCCTTCACCTCGGGCGAGATGACCCGGGGCCCGGAGACGTAGTCGCCGTACTCCGCGGTGTCGGAGATCGACCAGCGCTGCTTGGCCAGGCCACCCTCGACCATGAGGTCGACGATGAGCTTGAGCTCGTGCAGCACCTCGAAGTAGGCGACCTCGGGCTGGTAGCCCGCCTCGGTGAGGGTCTCGAAGCCGTACTGGACGAGCTGCGACGTCCCGCCGCAGAGCACGGCCTGCTCACCGAACAGGTCGGTCTCGGTCTCCTCGGTGAACGTGGTCTTGATGCCACCGGCGCGCAGGCCGCCGATGCCGGCCGCGTACGACAGCGCGAGGTCCCAGGCCGAGCCGGAGGCGTCCTGCTCGACGGCGACGATCACCGGCACGCCACGGCCGTCGACGTACTCGCGACGCACGAGGTGGCCCGGCCCCTTGGGCGCGACCATGAGCACGTCGTGGCCGGCCTCGGGCTTGATGTAGCCGAAGCGGATGTTGAAGCCGTGACCGAAGACCAGCGCGCTGCCCTCGGTCAGGTTCGGGGCGATCTCGTCGCGGTACAGGTCCCGCTGGACCTGGTCCGGGGCGAGGATCACGACGACGTCGGCCTCCTTGACCGCGTCGGCGACCGGCAGGACCTTGAGCCCCTCGTTCTCGGCCTTCTGCTGCGACGACGAGCCGGCGCGCAGGCCGACCCGGACGTCGACGCCGGAGTCGCGCAGGTTGAGCGCGTGGGCGTGGCCCTGGCTGCCGTAGCCGATGACCGCGACCTTGCGCTGCTGGATGATGGACAGGTCGGCGGCGTCCTCGTAGAACATCTCAGCCACGGTGGTGCTCCTCTTTCTCGGGTGGTTCGCGTCGGGGTGGTGTCGGGGTCGATGGTGCCAGGCGTCGGGGGAAGGTGGCGCCAGCGTCTCAGGCGCTGCGCACCCGTTCCAGGGCCCGGTCGGTGATGGATCGTGACCCGCGCCCGACGGCGAGGGTCCCGGACTTGACGATCTCGCGGACCCCGAACGGGGCGAGCGCCGCCAGCAGCGCGTCGAGCTTGGCGCTCGTCCCGGTCGCCTCGATGACGACCGTCTCCGGGACCACGTCGACGACGTGCGCGCGGAACAGCTCGACGACCTCGAGCACCCCGGAACGGGTCGCGGCGTCCGCCTTGACCTTGACCAGGAGCAGCTCGCGCTGCACGGACACCTCGGCGTCGAGCTCGACGATCTTGATGACGTGCACGAGCTTGTTCAGCTGCTTGGTGACCTGCTCGAGCGGGTGCTCCTCCACGTCGACCACGACGGTGATCCGGGAGATCTCCTCGTGCTCGGTGGGGCCCACGGCCAACGAGTGGATGTTGAAGGCGCGGCGGGCGAACAGTCCCGCGACGCGCGTCAGGACGCCGGGCTTGTCCTCCACCAGCACGGAGAGCGTGTGTCGCGTCATGGTTCCGTCCTCACTCAGTCTTCGCGTTCCCAGGCGGGCGAGATGCCGCGCGCGTACTGGATGTCGTCGTTGCTCACGCCGGCCGCGACCATGGGCCACACCATCGCGTCGCGCGAGACGTTGAAGTCGACGACGACGGGCCGGTCGTCGATCTCGTTCGCCCTCTTGATGGCGTCGTCCACCTCGGACTCGTGCTCGACCCGGATGCCGACGCAGCCGTACGCCTCGGCCAGCTTGACGAAGTCCGGGATCCGCACCGTGTCGTGGCCCGTGTGCAGGTCGGTGTTGGAGTAGCGCTCGTCGTAGAACAGCGTCTGCCACTGCCGCACCATGCCGAGCGAGCTGTTGTTGATCAGCGCGACCTTGATCGGGATGTCGTTGATCGCACAGGTGGCCAGCTCCTGGTTGGTCATCTGGAAGCAGCCGTCGCCGTCGATCGCCCACACGTCCCGGTCGGGCTCGCCGACCTTGGCCCCCATGGCCGCGGGCACGGAGTAGCCCATGGTGCCCAGCCCGCCGGAGTTGATCCACGTGTTCGGGCGCTCGTACCGGATGAACTGCGCCGCCCACATCTGGTGCTGGCCCACGCCGGCGACGTAGATGCCGTCCGGCCCGACGATCTCGCCGAGCCGAGAGATCACGTGCTGCGGGGCGAGATGACCGTCCGCCGTCGCGGAGAAGCCCAGCGGATAGGTCTCGCGCCAGGTGTCGATCTGGTGCCACCACGCCTCGACGTCGGGCTTGCCCGTCCGCTCGTGCTCGGCCTGCAGGGCGGGCACCAGGTCCTCGATCACCTCCCGCAGGTCTCCGACGATGGGGACGTCCACGGCGCGGTTCTTGCCGATCTCGGCCGGGTCGATGTCCGCGTGGACGACGGCGGCGTGGGGCGCGAAGCTCGACAGCTTGCCGGTGACACGGTCGTCGAACCGGGCGCCGAGCGCCACCACGAGGTCCGCCTTCTGCAGGGCCGCCACGGCGGGCACCGTGCCGTGCATGCCGGGCATGCCCAGGTGCTGCGGATGCGAGTCCGGCACCGAGCCGCGGGCCATGAGCGTGGTGACGACCGCGGCGCCGGAGGTGTCGACCAGGCGCCGCAGCGCCGCCGAGGCGCCCGACCGGATGACACCGCCGCCCACGTACAGCACCGGGCGCCGGGCGGTGGCGAGCAGCTTCGCGGCCTCGCGGATCTGCTTGGCGTGCGGCTTGGTGACCGGGTGGTAGCCGGGCAGCGCGAGCTCCTGCGGCCACGAGAAGGTGGTGCGCTCCTGCATGGCGGACTTCGCGATGTCGACGAGGACGGGCCCGGGGCGCCCGGTCGAGGCGATGTGGAACGCCTCGGCGATGGTGCGCGGGATCTCGTCCGGGTCCGTCACCAGGTACGAGTGCTTCGTGACCGGCATCGTGATGCCGACGATGTCCGCCTCCTGGAAACCGTCGGTGCCGATCAGCGACTCGGCGACCTGACCGGTGATCGCGACCATCGGGATGGAGTCCATGTTGGCGTCAGCGAGCGGCGTGACCAGGTTGGTCGCACCGGGGCCCGACGTCGCCATGGTGACGCCGACCTTGCCGGTGGCGTGCGCGTAGCCGGAGGCTGCGTGGCCGCCGCCCTGCTCGTGACGCACCAGGATGTGGCGCACCTTCTGCGAGTCCATCAGCGGGTCGTACAGCGGCAGGACCGCGCCACCAGGGATCCCGAAGACGTTCTCGACCCCGACGGCCTCGAGCGACCGGACGATCGACTGCGCGCCCGTGACCTGCTCGCCTACCGCGCGGTCGACGCCGCGCGGCGCGGTGCGTGCAGCCACCTGGGCTGGTGTCGGGTTCGGCTGGCCCATGGGGTCTCTCCTGCCGCTCGATCGGGTGGATCCAAGGAATCTGTGCAATGAAAAACCCCCCGGTCCCGGTGCCTGGGGACTGACGAGGGGTGAGCGCGCTGACGAAGCCTGTGCGTGGGCTCAGCCGGCGCGCTCAGGAAGTACTACAAGGAGAATCGTCTGCACGTGACGCACGTTACGCCGTCGGACGATGGATGTCACGCCGTGGTCCGACCGTCCCGCATCGTGGACACCGTGGTGTCCGGATCGTCGTCGAACGCCGGCAGACCGTCGATGCTCGTGCGGTTCTTGCGTCGGCGGTACTCCGCCTGCCCGTCGGGCCCCTTGCGGTCCATGTAGCCGGGCAGCAGGTCCCGCTCCCCCGCGTGGTCGTACAGCGGGACGCCGTACCCGCAGGAGTCGGAGACCCGGTCCACGTCGACCACGATGACGGCACGCGCCCCGCGCCGCTCCGAGAAGTGCTCGACGAGCTCGTCGAACCCGGCGTCGTACAGGCTCACCACCCGGCCGCGGCCGTGCAGGCGCACGACGTTCGGCGGCCCGGCGAAGGCGCAGAACATCAGCGTGACGCGCCCGTTCTCGCGCAGGTGCGCGATGGTCTCGGCGCCCGACGCAGTGATGTCCAGGTAGGCGACGGTGTGGTCGTCGAGCACCACGAAGGACCCGTCGACGCCCTTGGGAGACACGTTGACGCGACCCTCGCCGGACAACGGCGCCGTGCCGACGAAGAAGACGTGCTGCGCCTCGACGAACGATCGGAGCCGGTCGTCGATGCGCTCGTGAACCTTTCCCATGGGGCACACCCTGCCAGATCACCAGTGCTCGGCACCGGCGAACGACGTGGGAGCGGGGATGACGCCCAGCACCTCCCGCAGCACCCTCAGGTGGTAGGTCCGCTCCGTGGCGAGATGGCTCAGTGCGTACCGCGTCAGCCGCGGCGCGGGTCGGCACGGCGACCACGCGGACCCGCACCCCACGGCGCCGGAGCACGTCGACGACGGCGTCGCGCAGCACGACCGGTTCGGCGTCGGCCACGTTGACCACCAGCGGTACCGCGCCGCCGTCGGTGGCCGGGCAGGCCGCCGCGAGGGCCCCGTCCTCGATCGTGGCAGCAGACCGCACCGCCGCGAGCAGGGTCTCGACGTGGGTCAACGACTGGCGCACCCGCCCACCGCCGGGCAGGACCAGGAACCCGCCGCGCACGGCCGCCTCGATCCGCGGCAGGAGCGTGCCGTCACCAGGGCCGTAGACGGCGTGCGGTCGCAGGATCACGACGCCGCCCCGGACGTCGCGGCGCACGTCGTCGAACAGGTACTGCTCGGCCTCGGCCTTCGTGCGACCGTACGGCTCGAGGTAGTGGTCGACCGGCGCCTCGGACTCCTCGGCCCGCACGCTGGGCGTGAAGGGGTCGTAGACGCTCCCGGAGGAGACGTGGACAAACCGGGCGTCGCCGAACGTCTCGCGCACCGCGCGGGTGCCGGCGACGTTGACGGCGCGCGCCACGCCGAGGTCGGACCAGTCCGAGACCACCGCACCGGCATGCACGACCACGTCGACGGCGGGGGCGTCCCCCAGCGGCCCGTCGGTGAGGTCCCACCGGCGATGCCGGGCACCGTGGATCCCGTCCGGCCGACGAGAGTAGGTCCACACCTCGTGGCCGCGCGCGACGGCGTCCCGGGCGACCGCGCCCCCGACGAACCCGGACGCCCCGGTCACGGCGATCCTCACGGGACCTCCGCGGCCGGCCGGCCGGCCGGTCGGCGGGCCGCCGCGCGCACGAGCGCCTGCCGGTCGGGCTTGCGGCTGCGGCCGGCCGTCGGGACGTGCGTGGCGTGCAGCACGACGTCGGGCAGCGCGTCGTGGTCGACCACGCCCGGCAGGGCGGCGCGCACCCGCGCGACGAGCGGGTGGCCGGGGTCGAGAGCCAGCTGCGTCGCGGCGTCGGCGGATGACTGCGCCGATGTGACGACGAGCACGACCACCTCGTCCCCGTCGGTGCGGGGCACGCCGACGAGCACCGCCTCGCCGACCCCGTCGAGGGCCGCGATCCGCGGCTCGTACAGCCCGGGGTAGATGTTCGTCGTGCCACGGATGATCATGTCGCGCGTGCGTCCCACGAGCACGACCCGCCCGTCGGGCTCGAACCGGGCGAGATCACCGGTGCGGTGCTCGGTCGCCCGCACCGCGGCCCCCGCACCGTCGAGGTCGTGCAGGTAGCCGGCCATGAGCGAGGGTCCGCCGAGCACCAGCTCACCGACGCCGTCGTCCTGCGTGCCCTCGACGGGTTCCAGCCGCGCGACCACCCGGGGCAGCGGGCGACCCACCAGGTCCCCGTCGCCCTCGAACGCGAGCTTGTCGCCCGCCTCGACGACGGCGACCGGCAAGATCTCGGTCATCCCGTAGACACCGACCCACCGCGTGCCGGGCAGCACCCTGGCCGCCCGGTCGAGCAGCGCGCGCGTGACCGGCGCTCCCCCGACGAGCGCGACCCGGGGCCCGCGAGCGGGCAGCCGGCCGGCCTCGACGGCGTCGAGCAGGGCGGTGACGTCCGCGGGCACGAGGTAGGTCCCCGCGGCGTCGGCCAGGCACCGCCCGAAGGCCACCACGTCCCGACCCGGCGGGTCCGCGGGGATCGACCAGGTCGCGCCGGCGAGCAGCGCGGGCATGCCCAGGAGCATCTGGTCGGTGTGCACGACGTCCCCCGGGGCGAGGTCGAACACCTCCCGCAGCAGGTCGCACCCGGCCAGCAGCGACCCTGCGCTGTGCACCACGGCACGCGGCTGCGCCGTCGTGCCCGAGGTGAACACGACCAGGGCGTCGCGCTGCGGGTCGAGGCTCGGCAGCGCGCCGCCGTCCTGGACACCGCGGGCCAGGGACCCGGCCGAGCGCGAGCGGTGAGGGACCCCCGGCAGCCACAGCCCGGCGTGCACGTGCCGCACGGGCAGCGTGGCGTAGTCCGGCAGCAGGGTGCCCCGGGCGCGGGCGAGCCGACGCAGCGGACCCCGCGAGACGGCGTAGAGCAGCGACTCGGTGATCGCGAGCGTCGGCCGGGCGGCGGCCACGCGCGCGGCGAACAGCTCCGGCGTCGATCCCGGGTCGACGAACACGACCGTCCCCCCGGCACGGACGACGCCCAGGGCCAGCACGACGCCCTCGGGACGAGGACGGACCGAGAACAGCGCGCGGTCGCCCGCCTCGAGCCCGTCAGCACCGAGCGCCGTCGCCGTCGCGGTGATCCGCTGCGCGAGCTCGCCGTAGGTGACCTCCTCCCGCACCCGTGGCCCGCGCCGCCCGCCCCGGGTCCATCGCCGCAGCGCGACGTCGTCGGCGCCGAGGTGCCCGGGAGCGCCACGGTCGAGGACCGGGCCCAGCAGGTGGGCGTCGGTCGATCCGGTCATGCTGCCTCCACCGTCAACGAGCGGTACGCGGGGATGAGGACGCCGCGGGCGACCGCCCGGTCCACGACGGTGACGGTGCGTCGCGCCTCGGCGACGGGCCGCAGGGCGTCGAGCACCGCGTCGACCTGGGCCAGGGCCAGGGGCATCCCGAGGCAGAAGTGCGGCCCCGCGCCGAACCACAGGTGCCGGACAGCGGCGTCGGCCGGGACACCCGGGTCGAACGGTCCGGCGTCGCGACAGCACGAGATCGTCGCGATGACGACGCGGTCGCCGGGCCGCACGCGCACCCGGTCCACGGTCGCCTCCGCGCGCACCGATCGCAGCATCGCGGGCGTGGGTGCCGTGATGCGCAGCGCCTCCTCGACCACGCGACCACGCAGGGTCGCGCCCTCCGAGGTCGCCGGGTCGGCGGCCAGCAGCCGGTCGAGCCAGCCGGTGTCCGCCGCGAGCGCCACCAGGCGCGGGACGAAGGACTGGACCGTCTCGGTGCCGGTGAGCACGAAGGCCCCCACGGCGCCGAGGGCCTCGGCCTCCGAGAGGCCCAGCTCGCGCATCCGCCCCGGGACGGTGGCAGGGTCGCCGGCCCGGTAGGCGTCGCGCGCCGGTTCCGACAGCCGTGCGAGCACGGCACGGGCGTGGCGCACCTGCGCGGGCGTCAGGCTGTGCCGGTGCAGGCGCACCATGCCCACGACGGACTGGGCGGCCGACATCGCCTCGCGCACCGCGGTGTCCGTGGGCGGCAGCCCGGTCATCGCACAGATCACCGTGCCGGCGATGGCTGCGGTCTCGTCGACGAGGTCGACCCGCGTGCCCGCCAGCAGCCGCTCCGGCAACGCCGCCAGGGCGGCCGGCACGCTCACCGCGACGAGCTCGCGCACGGCGCGCGGGGTGAACAGCCCCGCGAGGGTCCGGCGCAGGCGGGCGTGGTCGGCACCCTCCATGTTGAGCAGCACCGAGGGTCCCAGCACAGGGGTCCACAGGTCGGACGGCGCACCCGGGCCGACCTTGGAGAACCGGTCCGTGTCGAGCAGCACCTCGCGCGCCGTCGCGGCGTCGGAGACGACGACCCCGATCCCGGGCACCCGGACGACCGGTCCGAGCCGCCGCAGCCCACGGATCGCCGGGTAGGCCAGCGGATGAGCCGCCCGCTGGACCCGATCCTCCCAGCGCACGGCCGTCATCGGATGTCCACCACCTCGGGCCGGTACCGGTGGTCGGCGTACCAGCCGAGCGTGCGGACCAGGCCCCAGGCGTGCGCGCGGCGCGTCGAGGCGCGCACGACGACCTCGCGGTGCGCGCCGTAGCGCGTCGTGAGGCGGCGGACGGCGTTGACGAGGGCACGGTCCTCGTGGACGTCCTCGATCGCCGTCCGCGGGAAGCCTCCGGCTGCCTCGTACAGGGCGGCGGTGATCGCCATGTTGCAGCCAGGGGCCATCACGTACGGGCCTTGGTACGCCGGGTCCTGGTTGCCCGGCCGGAACCGACCGAACGTGCTCGCGACGACGACCGCCGTCGCCAGGACGCCCTGCTGGACGCGCGAGACGGGGAGGTCGTCGGTGCGCGGCACCAGGCGTCCGGCGACGAGGTCGTGTCCGACGGCGAACGCCTCCCGGACGCGGCGGGTCCAGTCCGGCGGGGGCAGACAGTCCGCGTCGGTGCGCGCGAGATGCGTCGCTCCGGCGGCGATCGCGGCACGCATCCCCGTGTCCGCGGCCGCGCCGGTGCCCTTCTGGAGCTCGTCGACCACGCGCCAGCGCGTCATCCCCCAGTCCTTCGCCGTGGCGCGCACGAGCTCGCCGGTCCCGTCGGACGAGTCGTTGTCCACCACCACGAGGTCGAAGTCCGCGTCCTCCTGGTCGCGCAGTGCGGCCAGGGTCGCACCGATGCCGTGCACCTCGTCGCGAGCCGGGACGATCACGGCCAGCCGCTGCAGGCCCGGGGGCACCAGGGTGTGCCGGTCGCCGCTCACAGCCGCACGACCGTCGCGCCGATGCTGATGCCCCCGGCGAGCCCCACCAGGACCACCAGGTCCCCGGGCCCGACCCGGCCCGCGTCGAGGGCGGTGCGGACCTGCAGCGGCAAGGAGGCGGACGCCACGTTGCCATGCTGGGCGACCGTGACGACGGTGCGCCCCGGGGGCAGCCCGAGCGCGACCCGGACGTCCTCGAGGTAGCCGACCGCCACCTGGTGGACCGCGACGAGGGCGACGTCGTCCCAGGTGACCCCGGCCTGCGCCAGCGCCCGCAGGACGACGTCCGGCCCGAGCGCGAGGAACGCCTCGCGCAGGCGCGATCCGTCGATCTCGAAATAGGTCCGCTCCGGGTCCCGCGGGTGGGCCGTGCCGCCGCCCGGGAGCATGCCGACGTCCCAGCGCGTCGAGTCCGCGCCGAAGGCGCTCGCGAGGATCCCGCGCGGTGCCGGCCGGCCCTGCTCGTCCCGTGCGCCCGCCTCCTCGGGGGTGGCCCTGCGCACGAGGACCGCTGCTCCGGCGTCGGACATCGTGTAGCCGGGCGCGGAGAGCAGGTAGGTGGCCCGGTCCGGCACGTCGTGACGGACGCCCCGCGTGGGCGCCTCGCCGCAGGCGACGAGCACCGTGGCGTACCGCCCGGCCCCGATGAGCGCCTCGGCGACCTCGATCCCGTTCAGCACCGAGTTGCACGCGTTCTTGACGTCCATCACCGGCGCACGGATGCCCAGCTTCGCCGCGACGATGTGGCTCGTCGCCGGTTCGATCATGTCCTGGGTCGCCGAGGCGAACAGCAGCAGGTCGATCTCCTCGGCCGCGACGCCCTCCGCGGCGAGCAGCTTCTCGGCGGCGGCGACGGCGAGGTCGGACGCGTCCCAGGAGTCGGGCAGGACGTGCACCTGGCGCACCCCGGTCAGCCGGGACACCATCGGCACCCGCGGGACGGCACCGGGGTTGCGGCGGGCGAGCTCGAGCTCGGCGGCACGGACGTCGACGGTGCGTTCGGGCAGGTGGACGCCGATGCCGGCGATCACCGCCGTCGTGGACGTCGGTGAGGGTGCGGTCCGGTGGGACGGCTGGACGTTGACGGGCACCCGCGACAGAGTAGCGACGACGGCCGGCCGGCGTCCGGCCGTCCACAGGTCAGCGGTCCGCGGGCTCCTGCCACGTGCACACGCACGCCTCGTTGCCCTCGGCGTCGGCGAGCACCCACCAGGCCGGTGCGTAGCGGTCCGTCACGAGCCGTCCGCCCGCGGCCACCGCGTCGGCCACCCGCTGCTCCGCGACGTCGGTGCCGACGTAGACGTCGAGGTGGATCCGGTTGCGCTGCTCGCGAGGGGCGTCCATCTGTTGGAACCACACGGTCGGCCGCGACCCCGCAGGGTCGACGAGCGCGGGGGCGGCGTCGTCGGGATCGCTCCCGGTCATCTCCTCGTAGCCGAGGACGGCGCGCCAGAACGGCTGCACGGCCGCACCGTCGAGCACGTCGATCGCGATGGTGAGCCCGGCCGCCGCCGTCGCGTCGGCCGGCACGTCGAGCTCGCGGGCGGCCTGCGAGACCTGCACCGCGAGCGCCACGTCCCGCTCGCTCAGCCCGCCGACGTCGTGCGACGTCAGCCGCACGACGACGGTGCCGTAGCGCAGGTCGACGTCGGGGTGATGGTTCGCCGCCTCGGCCAGCTCACCGATCGCCTCGACGAGCTGCACCCCGGTGGTGAAGCTGCCCGTCCGGAAGGTCGCGGTGGCCCGCTGGTCGAGCACCCGCCAGTCGTCGGTCCCGGCGGCCGCACGGAAGTCCGCCGCGCTGATCGCATCGCTCATGAGTGACACCTCCGCGGTCCACGCTATGACGCGAGCCGCCGGCCCGCCGACCGGACGCCCGGCGGCCTCACTGCGGCGTGCCGCACCTCGACCGGCTCCGGGTGGACGTCCCCCCGCGGCCGGTCTCAGCCCAGCACCGCGCCGCGCGACGCCGACTGCACCAGCTTCGTGTACTTGGCGAGCACGCCCCGGGTGTAGCCGTGCGGCACGGGCTCCCAGCCCGCGGCGCGACGAGCGGCGAGCTCCGCGTCGCCGACGAGGACGTCGAGCGTCTTGGCCGCGACATCGAGGCGGATCCGGTCGCCGTCGCGCACGAACGCGATCGGTCCGCCGTCGACCGCCTCGGGCGCGATGTGCCCGACGCACAGCCCCGTCGTCCCGCCGGAGAACCGGCCGTCGGTGATGAGCAGGACGTCCTTGCCCAGGCCGGCACCCTTGATCGCCCCGGTGATCGCCAGCATCTCGCGCATGCCGGGCCCGCCCTTCGGCCCCTCGTACCGGATGACGACCACGTCGCCGGCCTGGATCGTGCCGTCCTCCAGAGCGTCGAGCGCCGACCGTTCGCGCTCGAACACCCGGGCGGTGCCCTCGAAGACGTCCGAGTCGAAGCCCGCGCTCTTGACGACCGCGCCGTCCGGGGCGAGCGACCCGTGCAGGATCGTGATGCCGCCGGTCGGGTGGATCGGCTCGGCGAGCGCCCGCAGGATCTTGCCGTCCGGGTCCGGCGGGTCGATCTCCGCCAGGTTCTCGGCCACGGTGCGGCCGGTGACCGTCAGGCAGTCACCGTGCAGCAGGCCGGCGTCGAGCAGCGCCTTCATGATGACCGGCACGCCGCCGATGCGGTCGACGTCGTTCATGACGTAGCGCCCGAACGGCTTGAGGTCGCCCAGGTGAGGCACGCGGCTCGCGACCCGGTCGAAGTCGCCGAGCGTCAGGTCGACCTCCGCCTCGTGCGCGATGGCGAGCAGGTGCAGCACGGCGTTGGTCGACCCGCCGAACGCCATGACGACGGCGATCGCGTTCTCGAACGCCTCCTTGGTGAGGATGTCCCGCGCGGTGATGCCGTGGCGCAGCATCTCCACGACCGCCTCGCCGGAGGCGTGCGCGAACGTGTCGCGGCGGCGGTCGGCCGACGGCGGGGCCGCCGACCCGGGCAGCGACATGCCGAGCGCCTCGGCGGCCGAGGCCATCGTGTTCGCGGTGTACATCCCGCCGCAGGCGCCCTCCCCGGGACAGATCGCCCGTTCGATGCGGTCCACGTCCTCGCGGCTCATGAGCCCGCGCGAGCACGCACCGACCGCCTCGAAGGCGTCGATGATCGTGACGTCCTTCTCCGTGCCGTCCGAGAGCTTCACCCAGCCCGGCATGATCGAGCCCGCGTAGAGGAAGACGCTGGCGAGGTCGAGCCGGGCGGCCGCCATGAGCATGCCGGGCAACGACTTGTCACAACCGGCGAGCAGCACCGATCCGTCCAGCCGCTCTGCCTGCATCACCGTCTCGACCGAGTCGGCGATGACGTCGCGGCTCACGAGCGAGAAGTGCATCCCCTCGTGCCCCATCGAGATGCCGTCCGAGACGGAGATGGTGCCGAACTCCAGCGGGAACCCGCCGCCCGCGTGCACGCCGTTCTTCACCGCGCCGGCGAGCCGGTCGAGCGACAGGTTGCACGGCGTGATCTCGTTCCACGAGCTCGCCACCCCGATCTGCGGCTTGGCGAAGTCGTCGTCACCGAGCCCGACGGCGCGCAGCATCCCGCGCGCGGCGGTGGCCTCCAGACCGTCGGTGACCTGGCGGGAGCGGGGCTTGATGTCAGGCGTCGTCATGCCCCGAGCGTAGGGCGGGCGGCGGCACGGGGCGAGGGGTCAGCGTCGCGTGACCAGCGAGACGTCGCGCACGGCACCGCGGTCGGCCGACGTCGCCATCGCGGCGTAGGCCTGCAGCGCGGGCGAGACGTACCTGTCGCGGTCCACGGGCTGCCACGGGTTCTCCGAGGACTCCATCTTGGCGCGGCGCTCGGCGAGCACCGCGTCGGGCACATTGAGCCTGATGGCACGCGAGTCGACGTCGATCTCGATCTCGTCGCCGTCCTCGACCAGGCCGATGAGACCGCCCGCCGCCGCCTCGGGAGAGACGTGCCCGATCGAGATGCCGCTCGACCCGCCGGAGAACCGGCCGTCGGTGATCAGCGCGCAGACCTTGCCCAGGCCTCGGCCCTTGATGAAGGAGGTCGGGTAGAGCATCTCCTGCATGCCCGGTCCGCCGGCGGGGCCCTCGTAGCGCACGACGACGACGTGGCCCGGCTCGACCTGCTTGGTGAGGATCTTGTCGACCGCGTCCTCCTGCGACTCGCACACGAGGGCCTTGCCGACGAAGTGGAAGACGTCCGGATCCACGCCCGCGGTCTTGAACACGGCACCGTCCTCGGCAAGGTTCCCGCGGAGCACCGCGAGCCCGCCCTCGACGGTGTAGGCGTGCTCGAGGTCGCGGATGCAGCCCTCGGCGGCGTCGGTGTCGAGCGACTCCCACCGGTTGGACGTCGAGAACGCCTGGGTGGTGCGCACACCGCCCGGAGCGGCGTGGAACAGCTCCAGGGCTTGGCTCGTCGGCCGGCCGGAGCGGATGTCCCAGTCGTCCAGCCATGCCTCGAGCGTCGGGGTGTGCACGCTGGTCACGTCGGTCTCGAGGAGGCCGGCTCGGCGGAGCTCGCCCAGCAGGGCGGGGATGCCGCCCGCCCGGTGCACGTCCTCCATGTGGTAGTCCGGGTGGTTGGGGGCCACCTTGCTCAGGCACGGCACGCGGCGGCTGATGTCCTCGATGTCCGCGAGGGTGAAGTCGATCTCGCCCTCCTGCGCGGCGGCGAGCACGTGCAGCACCGTGTTGGTCGAGCCGCCCATCGCGACGTCGAGCGCCATCGCGTTGTGGAACGCCGCCTTCGTGGCGATGCCCCGCGGCGCCGCGGAGTCGTCCTCGTCGTCGTAGTACCGCTTGGCCAGGTCCACGATCGTGCGGCCCGCCTCGAGGAACAGCTCCTTGCGCGCGGCGTGCGTGGCCAGCGTGGAGCCGTTGCCCGGCAGCGACAGGCCGAGCGCCTCGGTGAGGCAGTTCATGGAGTTGGCGGTGAACATGCCGGAGCAGGACCCGCAGGTGGGGCAGGCCGCCTCCTCCACCTTGGCCAGCGCATCGTCGGAGACGTTGTCGTCCGCCGAGTAGTTGATCGCGTTGATGAGGTTGAGGCTGGTCTTGGCGACACCGTCGGCCACGATCGCCTTGCCGGCCTCCATGGGCCCGCCCGAGACGAAGATGACCGGGATGTTGAGCCGCAGCGCCGCGTTCAGCATGCCCGGGGTGATCTTGTCGCAGTTCGAGATGCACACCAGGGCGTCCGCGCAGTGCGCGTTGACCATGTACTCCACCGAGTCCGCGATGAGGTCGCGGCTCGGCAGGGAGTAGAGCATGCCGCCGTGCCCCATCGCGATGCCGTCGTCGACGGCGATCGTGTTGAACTCCTTGGCCACACCGCCGGCCTCCTGGATCGCCCCGGCGACGAGGTCGCCCATGTCCTTGAGGTGGACGTGCCCGGGGACGAACTGGGTGTAGGAGTTCGCGATCGCGACGATCGGCTTCCCGAAGTCCTCCGATCCCATACCGGTGGCGCGCCACAGCGCGCGGGCGCCCGACATGTTGCGGCCGTGGGTGGACGTGCGGGAGCGCAGGGGGCGGCTCATGTCACTGCTCCTTCGGTGCGTCGGCGTGCCGCAGGCGGCACGCTCGCGCAGCGTACGCCGTCGTACGCCGCACCGGCACACCCGTCCCGCGACGTGGGCGTACGGGATTGTCCCTCACCGTTTCACCAGGTGGACGGATCCGTACGCATAAACGCTTCACCTCGCGCCGGACGCTGGTCACCGCCTCTCACCGGTGCTCACGATGCGGAGGCCCGTTATCCGACGAACGAGGACGAGACACCATGGCCACGATCTCCGCACCGACCAGCACCCGCTCCGTCGCCGACGACACCGGAGCGTCCGCGACCAGCGTCGCGGCCCGCCGTGCGCTCGCCTGCTGTCGCCTCCTGCTCTCCGTCGTCTTCCTGTGGCCCGTAGCCGACAAGGCGTTCGGCCTGGGCTACGCCACGCCGCCCGAGGCCGCCTGGCTGACCACCGGGACGTCGCCGACGGCCGGCTACCTGGAGCACGCCAGCGGACCGCTGTCGCAGTCCCTGGCAGCCGTCTCGGGCCCGGTCGTCGACGCGCTGTACATGCTCGGCATGCTCGGCACGGGCCTGGCGCTGCTCCTCGGAGTGGGGATGCGGGTCGCCGCGGCCGCCGGCGGCCTGCTCATGCTGTCCCTGTGGCTGTCGACATGGCCGTTCGCGGCCGGATCCCACAACCCGCTCGTCGACGAGCACGTCGTGTACACCGCGCTGCTGGTGGCGCTGGCACTGACACGTGCCGGGGACACCTGGGGGCTCGGACGCGCCTGGGCCGCCTCCCCGGTACCCGGCGCCCGCACCCTGCTGCGCTGACCGCCGACCGCGGGCCGCGACGCGGGACCCGGACTACCGTGGTCCGGTGCCCTCGACCGTGATGTGGTTCCGTCGCGACCTACGGCTCGCCGACAACCCGGCCCTGCTCGCCGCCGTCGAGCAGGCCCACGCCGACGATGCCGGCGTCGTCGCCCTCTACGTGCTCGACGACGCCCTGTGGTCGCGGGCGAGCAGCAACCGGCTCGCCTACCTGCTCGACTCGTTGCGAGCGCTGGACGCGGCCTGCGCGGGAATGCTGGTCGTGCGGCACGGGGACCCGCGCGTCGTCGTCCCGCACCTCGCGCAGGACGTGGGCGCCGACGAGGTCCACGTCGCCGCGAGCCACGAGCCGTACGGGCGGCGGCGCGACGACGCCGTCGGCACCGCGCTCGCGGCCGCCGGCCGACGTCTCGTGGCGACGGGCTCCGCCTACGCCGTCTCGCCCGGCCGGCTCCGCACCGGCGGCGGCACCCCCTACCGGGTCTTCACGCCCTTCCGTCGGGCCTGGCTCGAGCACGGCTGGCGCGCACCGGCTCACCGCCCGCACAGCGTCCCCTGGCACCAGCTCGCCGCGGAACCGCTGCCCGCTGCCCCGGCGCCCACCGCGCGGCTCCCCCGCGCCGGGGAGGCCGCCGCACACCGGCGATGGCGGGAGTTCCTGCGGGAAAAGCTGCGAGGCTACGCCGAGAACCGTGACCGCCCCGACCTCGCCGGCACCTCGGCGATGTCGGTGCACCTGCGCTGGGGTGAGATCCACCCCCGCACGATGCTCGCCGACCTCGCGGCCGCCCGGTCGGACGGCGTTCCCGCCGACGACGTCGCGACGTTCCGCTCAGAGCTGTCCTGGCGGGAGTTCCACGCCGACGTGCTGCACCATCAGCCGCTCGCCCGCACGCGTTCGCTGCGCACCGTCGTCGCCGAGGACACCTGGGCCCGGGGCGACGCGGAGCAGGAGCGGCTCACGGCCTGGGCGGCAGGCCGCACGGGCTACCCGTTCGTGGACGCCGGCATGCGCCAGCTCCTGGCCACGGGGTGGATGCACAACCGGGTCAGGATGGTCGTGGCGTCGTTCCTGGTCAAGGACCTGCACGTGCGCTGGCAGCAGGGTGCGGCGCACTTCATGGCGCACCTCGTCGACGGCGACGTGTCCCAGAACCAGCTCAACTGGCAGTGGGTCGCCGGTACCGGGCACGACGCGGCGCCCTACTTCCGCATCTTCAACCCGGTGACCCAGGGCAAGAAGTTCGACCCCGACGGCGTGTACGTCCGGCGCTGGGTCCCGGAGCTGCGGGACGTCCCGGCGGACCGGGTGCAGGAGCCGTGGCGACTGGACGAACCGCCCTCGGACTACCCGGCGCCGATCGTCGACCACGCCGTCGAGCGACGTGTCGCGCTCGACGACCTCCAGCGCGGACGGTCCTGAGACCCTTCCACCACGCTGCTGCTAGCCCGCACGGCCCTGGTGGTCGCGGAACTCGTCCTCCAGGACGCTCATCACGATCGCGTCCGCCCAGGTGCCGCCGTCGCGGTAGACCTCTCGCAGGCGACCCTCCTCGACGAAGCCCAGCGACGCGTACAGCGCCTTGGCCCGAGGGTTGATGCTCAGCACGTCGAGGCCCACCCGGTGCAGCCGCGGGCCAGGGTCGTCCGGCACGCCGAGGAAGGCGAACGTCAGCACCTGCTCGATCGCCTCGCGACCGTACCCACGACCGCGGTAGTCGGGCAGCATCTGCAGGCGCAGGTTCGCGCTGCGCGAGACGTCGTCCAGCTCGTTCAGGACGATCTCGCCGATCATCTCGTCGCTGACCAGCTCGCCGTCGCGCACCGCACCGGGGGTGATCGCCCAGTCGTAGCGGCCCTCGCGGTCGCCGACGGTGGCCGCCCACTCATCGATCTGCGTCCGCGTGAACCTCGCCGTCGTCCCGGACAGGCGCATGCCTTCCGGATCGTGCAGCGACTCCCAGAGCCTGTCCGCGTCCCCCGCCACCATCGGTCGGAGCCGCATCATCTCCCCGTGCAGCAGCGGTGGTCTCACGTCCCGATCCTCTCCAGGACGAGCTCACGCACCCGCTTCGCGTCGGCCTGGCCCTTGGTGGCCTTCATCACGGCGCCGATGATGGCGCCGACAGGCCCCTGGTTGCCCCCGCGGACCTTCTCCACGACGTCGGGCTGGGCGGCGAGGGCCTCGTCGATGGCAGCCAGCAGGGCGCCGTCGTCCGACACGATCTCGAGGTTCCGCGACACGACGACCGCCTCCGGGTCGCCTTCCCCGGCGAGCACGCCGTCGAGCACCTGCCGGGCGATCTTGTCGTTGATCCGGCCGGAGTCGACGAGTCCCTGGAGCTCGCCGATCTGCGCGGGGGTGATCGGCAGGTCCGCCAGCTCCCGCTCGTCCTGCTTCGCGCGCCGGGCCAGCTCGCCCATCCACCACTTGCGGGCGGCGGCCGGGCTGGACCCCGCGGCGATGGTCGCCTCGATGAGCTCGATCGCTCCGGCGTTGACGACGTCCCGCATCTCGGCGTCGGCGTACCCCCACTCCGTCTGCAGCCGGCGGCGACGCGCCTGCGGCAGCTCGGGAAGGGTCGTGCGGATCTCCTCGACCCAGGCCCGCGACGGCTCGACGGGGACCAGGTCCGGCTCGGGGAAGTATCGGTAGTCCTCGGCGTCGGACTTCACACGACCCGAGGTGGTGGTGCCCGTGTCCTCGTGCCAGTGCCGCGTCTCCTGGACGATCGTCTCGCCGGCGTCGAGCGCCCCCGCCTGGCGGGAGATCTCGTGCCGGACCACCCGCTCCACCGACCGGAACGAGTTCACGTTCTTGGTCTCCGTGCGGGTGCCGAGCGGGGACCCCGGCGTGGGCCGCAGCGACACGTTGACGTCGGCGCGAACGTTGCCCCGCTCCATCTTGGCCTCGGACACGTCGAGCACGCGGAAGATGTCGCGCAAGGCCTGCACGTAGGCACGCGCGACCTCTGGTGCGCGGTCCCCCACGCCGGTGATCGGCTTGGTGACGATCTCCACCAGCGGGATCCCCGCCCGGTTGTAGTCCACGAGCGAGTACTCCGCGCCGTGGATACGGCCCGTGGAGCCACCGACGTGCGTGTTCTTGCCGGCGTCCTCCTCCATGTGCGCGCGCTCGATCTCGACGCGGTGGATCGTGCCGTCCTCGAGCTCGACGTCGAGCCAGCCGTCGAACGCGATCGGCTCGTCGTACTGGGAGGTCTGGAAGTTCTTCGGCACGTCCGGGTAGAAGTAGTTCTTCCGGGCGAACCGGCACGACTCCGCGATCTGGCAGTTCAGCGCCAGGCCGATCCGGATCGCGTACTCCACCGCCGTGCCGTTGACGACCGGGAGCGCACCGGGCAGCCCGAGGCTCACCGGCGTCGTCTGGGTGTTGGGCTCCGCGCCGAACGAGGCCTCGGCCGCGCAGAACATCTTGGTGCGGGTGCCGAGCTCGACGTGCACCTCGATGCCGAGCACCGGGTCGTACCGGCGGACCGCGTCGGCGTAGTCGACCATCTGGGTCACAGTCATCTCCTTCGTGGGTCAGCCGAGCTCGGGTGCGCGATCGAGCAGCGGGCCGCCCCAGCGCGCCTCGAGGGCGGCCTCGAGCGCGGCGCCGACGCGGTAGAGGCGGTCGTCCGCCTTCGCCGGGGCGAGCACCTGGAACCCGGTCGGCAGGCCGGGGCCACCCTCCGGCGGGACCGACAGGCCGTTCGGCACCGAGATGCCCGGTACGCCCGCGAGGTTCGCCGGGATCGTGGCGACGTCGTTGAGGTACATGGCCAGCGGGTCGTCGAGCTTCTCGCCGAGCTTGAACGCCGTCGTGGGCGCCGTCGGGGAGACGAGCACGTCGGCCTGCTCGAACGCCGCGTCGAAGTCGCGCTGGATCAGCGTCCGCACCTTCTGCGCGCTGCCGTAGTACGCGTCGTAGTAGCCGGCGCTCAAGGCATACGTGCCCAGGATGATGCGGCGCTTGACCTCGTCGCCGAACCCCGCCCCACGGGTCGCGGCCATGACGCGTTCGGCGGTGACCGGGCCTTCCTCGGGCTCGACGCGCAGGCCGAACCGCATGCCGTCGAACTTGGCGAGGTTGCTCGACGCCTCGGCCGGCAGGATGAGGTAGTAGGCGGCCAGCGCGTACTCGAAGTGCGGGCAGGAGACCTGGACGATCTCCGCCCCGGCCTCCTCGAGCAGCTCGAGCGACTCCTCGAAGCGTGCCTGGACACCGGGCTGGTAGCCCTCGCCCTGGAGCTGCTCGACGACGCCGACGCGGAGGCCGGTCAGGTCGCCGAGCGAGCCCTGGCGGGCAGCTTCGACGAGGTCCGGCAAGGGCTCGGGGATGGAGGTCGAGTCGCGGGGGTCGTGCCCACCGATCAGCTCGTGCAGCAGCGCGGAGTCCAGGACCGTGCGGGTCACGGGCCCGGCCTGGTCGAGGCTCGAGGCCAGGGCGATCAGCCCGTACCGCGAGACGCTCCCGTAGGTCGGCTTCACGCCGACCGTGCCGGTCACGGCGCCCGGCTGGCGGATCGAACCACCGGTGTCCGTCCCGACGGCCAGCGGAGCGGCGAAGGCCGCCACGGCAGCCGCCGACCCGCCGCCGGAGCCACCGGGGATACGCTCCAGGTCCCACGGGTTGTGCGTGTTGCCGTAGGCCGAGTGCTCCGTCGACGAGCCCATGGCGAACTCGTCCATGTTGGTCTTGCCGAGGATCGGCATGCCGGCGGCACGGATGCGCTCGACGAGCGTCGCGTCGTACGGCGGGACCCATCCCTCGAGGATCTTCGAGCCCGCCGTCGACGGCATGCCCTGGGTCACCACGACGTCCTTCACAGCGATCGGGACACCGGCCAGCGGGTGCAGCGTCTCGCCCGCAGCCCGGCGCGCATCGACGTTGCGCGCGGTGGCGAGCGCATCCTCGGCGGAGACGTGCAGGTAGGCGTGCACCGCGGGCTCGACGGCGGCGATGCGGTCGAGGTACGCCTGCGTCACCTCGACGCTCGTCACCTCGCCGGCGCGGAGCCTCTCGGCGATCGCGGACGCCGACAGTCTGGTCAGGTCGGTCATGTCACTCCTCCCCCAGGATCTGCGGCACGGCGAACCGACCGTCTTCTGCCTCCGGCGCACCCGCCAGCACGTCGGCGACGGGCAGCGAGGGGACGGGCTCGTCCGCCCGGAAGACGTTGGACAACGGGAGCGGATGGCTCGTGGCAGGGACCTCGGGGGTCGCGACCTCGCTCACCTTGGCGATGGAATCGACGATCACGTCGAGCTCGCCGGCGAGCCGGTCGAGCTCGTCCGGGCGCAGCTCGATCCGCGCCAGCGCGGCGACACGCGCGACCTCGTCACGGGAGATGGTGGACATGACCGCAAGTCTAATGGTCCCCGGGTGCTCTTCCGGGCGCCGTGGCGTCACATCCTTGTGAACAGTGCCATGCGCGCCGAGCACGTTGTCGGGGGTATGCAGCGAGGCCCCCCGCACCGTGTGGTGTGGGGGGCCTGGCTGTGAAGGGTGTCCGGCGGCGTCCTACTCTCCCACCCCGTCTCCAGGGCAGTACCATCGGCGCTGAAGGGCTGAGCTTCCGGGTTCGGTATGGGACCGGGCGTTTCCCCTTCGCTGTGACCGCCGTAACGTTGTCGAGTTGTGTGGGTGCCCGACCTGCCCTGTGGTGGGGGTGGGTGGGGTGGTGCCCGTTTCTCGGGAACCGCACAGTGGACGCGTGCATGCAAGTGTGTTGTGTTGAAGTTGTTGGCTTATTAGTACCGGTCAGCTGCGACAGTCGTTGGTCCTGT
>NZ_JBLUNY010000002.1:0-104838 GCF_048065335.1 Isoptericola maris
CCCCGCGGCACCACCACCCGCACTACCTCGCCGCAAGCGGTACCACCTCACGGCGCCGGGACGTCGGCGTCCGACGCCGCGACGCCGTTGGCATGACGGGCCGCCGCGTGGAACGCCAGGATCTGCAGCTCTCCCGCCACGTCCACGCTGCGCACGACGACGTCGTCGGGCAGGTGCAGAGCCACCGGAGCGAAGGACAGGATCTCCCGCACGCCCGCCGACACGACCCGCTCGGCGACCTCCTGCGCGGGCGGTCCCGGGGTCGCGAGCATCACCATCGAGACGCTGCGCTCGACGATGATCTCCTCCAGGCGGTCGACGTGCTCGACCTCGATCCCGGCCGCCTGCCCGCCGACCACGGCAGGGTCCGCGTCGAGCAGCGCCACCATCTGGAACCCGCGGGCCGCGTAGCCCGAGTAGTTGGCCAGCGCGTGGCCGAGGTTGCCGACGCCTACGATCGCCAGCCGGTGCTCGGAGCCGAGGCCCAGCGCGGCGGCGATGTACGACGACAGCGACTCGACGTCGTACCCGACGCCGCGGGTGCCGAACGATCCCAGGTAGGACAAGTCCTTGCGCAGCTGCGCGGACCCGACGCCGGAACGCACTGCCAGGTCGGACGACGACGTCGTCGCCACACCTTCGCGCGTCAGGTCACGCAACGCGCGCAGGTAGAACGGAAGCCGCGCCACCGTCGCCGCGGGCACCGTCACCTCACCGATCTCGATCACGTCTTCTTCTTCCCTCCCGGGGGCCGTGCGAGCCGCCGCGCCAGCCGTGCCGCGTCGACCCGCCAGAACCCCTGCTGCACGCCGTCCACCTCGACGACGGGCACGTACTCGCCGTACCGCTCCACCAGAGCGGGCTCGGCATCGATGTCGATCTCCTGCCAGGTCTCCCCCGCCTCCGCGCACACCGCTGCGACCACCGCCCGTGCGTCGTCACACAGGTGGCAGTCCGCCCTGCTGTACACGACGACCCGGGACGTCACGTCTGGTCGCATCGTGGGCCTGCTCACGAGCACAGCGTATCGGCGCTACTACAGTGGGCAGCATGTCGTCTCATGCTGCGCCCCCGGTCGGACCGACAGCAGCAGCGTTCTTCGACGTCGACAACACCATCATCCGCGGAGCCAGCGCGTTCCACCTGGCCAGAGCGTTGTACCAACGGAAGTTCTTCGGCACGGCGGACCTGCTGCGCTTCGGCTGGATCCAGGCGAAGTACCTGGTCTTCGGCGAGTCGCGGTCCCAGATCGAGACGGTCAGGTCCCGGGCGCTGTCGCTCATCGCCGGACGCTCGGTCGCCGAGATCACCGCCGTCGGCGAGGAGGTCTACGACACGGTCCTGGAGCTGCGCATCTTTCCCGGGACCAAGCGCCTGCTGGACGAGCACCTCGCGGCCGGGAACGAGGTCTGGCTCGTCACGGCGACGCCCGTGGAGATCGGCGGCCTCATCGCACGCCGGCTCGGGGCCACGGGCTGCCTGGGCACCATCGCCGAGCACGCCGACGGCTACTACACCGGTGCGCTGGTGGGCGACCTCATGCACGGAGAGGCCAAAGGAGCGGCCGTGCGGGAGCTCGCCGAGCGCGAAGGGCTCGACCTCGAGTCGTCGTACGCGTACGGCGACTCGCTCAACGACCTGCCGATGATGCGGTCCGTGGGGCATCCGTGCCCGATCAACCCGGACGCACGGCTGCGGCGCCACGCGAAGGAGGTCGGCTGGCCGATCCGCGAGTTCCGGGGCCGCGGCCAGCGGGCTGCCGGGCGCGGGGTGCGGACGGCGTCGTGGGCCGGTGCGGCCTGGGTGCTCGGCCTCGTGCTGCGCGCGGCCCAGCGCAGCGTGCGCAAGCGGCTCCACGGGCGCTGACGCGGCGCGAGGGCGCGGGCGCCCGCCGCCGCGCCCAGGACGCAAAGAGCCCGGCACCTCTGGTGAGGTCCGGGCTCGGTGCGTGCGGCCCGCCGTCGGGCGGGCCGTGCGTCACTTCTTGTTGCGACGCTGGTGACGCGTCTTGCGAAGCAGCTTGCGGTGCTTCTTCTTCGCCATACGCTTGCGGCGCTTCTTGATGACGGAGCCCATGAGGTCCTCACAATGCTGATCGGTGGTGGAGGCCGGTTGGTCCCGACGATCCTGTTCCCCGGAAGAGTCCTGAGACCAAGCAGTGCCGACCAACGCGAAAAAGTCCGTCTCCCAGAGTACCCGACACGGACGGCTGCCCCGAATCGCGGCCCTGCGCCCGCGCCTCCGGCTCAGTCGAGGAACGGGTCCAGGCCGAGGCCGGGGAACACGTGCCGACGGGTCGCGAGAACGGCGCGGTCCACGGCGTCGGACGGGTCGTACCCCTCGCTCCACGGCCGCCACTCCACCGCGCCCCGGCCGAGCATCGTCGCGGGCGAGAGTCCCGACATCTCCTCGACCGCCGTCTGCCACGCCGCGGGCAGGGGCGCGGCAGGGGCGATCGGCACGTGCGCGGCCTCGGCCACCAGCGCGGTCCACACGAGCGGCACCACGTCGACGACGGCGTACCCGCCGCCGCCGAGCGCGACCCACCGGCCCTCGCAGAGCTCGTGCGCAAGCCCGTGCACCCACGAGGCGGCCATGAGCTGTGCGTCGATCCCCACGTTCAGGTCTGCCATCGGGTCGTTCCCGTGCGCGTCGGTGCCGTGCTGGGACACGATCACGTCGGGTCGGAACTCCCGGAGCACGAGCGGCAGGACGGCATCCACGGCACGCAGCCAGCGCGCCGAGTCGGTCCGGGGCGGCAGGGCGACGTTCACCGCCGTGCAGTCAGCGCGCTTGCCGCCGGTGTCCGCAGGGTTGCCGGTCCCGGGGAACAGCGAGTGGCCGTCCTGGTGCACGGAGACCGTCAGGACGCGCGGGTCGTCCCAGAAGATCGACTCGACGCCGTCGCCGTGATGGGCGTCGAGGTCCACGTAGGCGACCCGCTGCGCGCCGAGGTCGAGCAGCCGCTGCACCGCGGCGGCGGCGTCGTTGTAGATGCAGAAGCCCGAGGCGGCCCCGCGCCGCGCGTGGTGCATCCCGCCGGCGATGTTGAGGCCGTGCTCCGCCGCGCCGGTCCAGATCGCCTCGGCGGCGTCGACGGACGCACTGACGAGCCGCGAGGCCGCCTCGTGCATCCCGGAGAAGATCGGGTCGTCCTCGGTGCCGAGCCCTCGCGCCAGGTCGGGCTCTCCGGTGCGGTCCGCGGACTGCACCGCCGTCACGTAGTCGCCGTCGTGCACCGTGCGCACGAGCTCGTCGCTGCTCGGCGGGATGCGCACCACCTCGAGCGTGGGCTCGTCGGGCAGGCCGAAGGCCTCGACGAGCCGCATGGTCAGGTCGAGCCGTGCGGGCGCCATGGGGTGCCCGGGACCGAAGTCGTAGGTCAGGAGCTCAGGACTCCACAGCAGCCGGGCGACGGACATCCCGTCACGGTAGCGGAACCCGTGGCAGGCTGGGCCCGACGGCTGGCGGATGAGACGACGGAGGGCCCGGTCGGTGGCGACGAGGTGGCGCGATCGCGGTGCGTTGGTGCGCGAGTGGGTGGACCACACCGCCCGGGAGTACCCGGCGCGCCTCGCGATGACCGTCTTCGGCGCCGTCATCGCGCTCTTCACCGTGCTGCTGCTGCCCCCGTGGGCGACGGCGTCCGGAGAGGGTGCGAGGTTCGTCGACGCCCTGTTCACGGCGGTGTCAGCGGTCTGCGTCACCGGGCTGGTCGTGGTGGACACGGCCGACTACTGGTCCGAGTACGGGCATGCCGTCATCCTCGTGGGCATCAAGATCGGCGGGCTCGGCGTCATGACGCTCGCCTCGCTGCTCGGCATGGCGGTCTCACGACGCATCGGTCTCACCCAGAAGCTGCTCACGGCCTCCGAGGCGAAGGTGCGCACCAGCAGCCTCGGCGAGGTCGGTTACCTCATCCGCCTCATCGTCGTCGTGTCGGTGACGATCGAGGCGACCGTGGCACTGATCCTGCTGCCCCGGTTCCTCGCGCTGGGCGAGAGCTTCGGCTCGGCGCTGTGGCACGCCGTCTTCTACGGCGTCTCGGCGTTCAACAATGCCGGGTTCGTGCCGACCTCGGACGGGCTGGCGGGGTACGCCTCCGACTGGCTCGTCGTCGTGCCTATCGGGCTGGGCGTGTTCGTCGGCGCGCTCGGCTTCCCGGTGATGGCGAACGTCCTGCAGGCCCGCCGGTTCGGCCGGCGCTGGTACCGCCACCTGACGCTGCACACCAAGCTCACCGTGACGACGAGCGTCGCGCTGTTCGTGGCGGGGTTCGTGATCATCGGCGCGATGGAGTGGGCGAACCCGCGGACCCTGGGCGGGCAGGACCTGGCGACCAAGCTGCTGTCCGCGTCCTTCGCCTCGGTGATGCCGCGTTCCGGTGGGTTCAGCACCGTCGACACGGGAGCCATGAACCCGGAGACGTGGCTGGTCACCGACGCCCTGATGTTCGTGGGCGGCGGCTCGGCGTCGACGGCGGGCGGCATCAAGGTCACCACCCTGGCAGTCATGATCCTCGCGATCGTCGCCGAGGCCCGCGGAGACCGGGACATCGACGTCTTCGGACGGCGCATCCCGCGCGACACGCTCCGGCTGTCCATCGCGGTGGTGTTCATCGGCGCCACGATGGTGCTGGCCTCCTGCATCGCGCTGCTCCGGATCACCGACTTCTCGCTGTCGGAGATCTTGTTCGAGGTGATCTCGGCGTTCGCGACGGTGGGCCTGACGACCGGCATCACGAGCGGCCTGCCCGACGGCGGCAAGTACGTGCTCTGCGCGCTGATGTACCTCGGCCGCGTGGGCACGATCTCGGTGCTGGGCGCGATCGCGCTGCGGGACCGTCGGCGCGTCATACGCTTCCCCGAGGAGCGCCCGGTGATCGGGTGAGACGGAGGTGCAGTGCAGGGTGGGGACCGCAGCGAAGCAAGGTCACCGCCCGCAACGGAACCGCAGGCTCACCCGACACGGATACCGGGTCAGGCGGAGCAGAACCGGAGGACAGATCTCGTGGCAGACAAGAAGGCTCCCGCTCGCGATGCCGGGGTGCTGGTCGTCGGGCTCGGCCGCTTCGGCTCGTCCCTCGCGACGACGCTCGACCGGCTCGGCCAGGACGTGCTGGCCGTCGAGTCCGACGACCGCCTGGTCGCGTACTGGTCCGGGCGGCTTCCCGTGGTGCAGGCGGACGCCTCGAACCCGGAGGCTCTCGAGCAGCTCGGGGCGCGGGACTTCGGCGTGGTGGTCGTCGGGGTGGGGACCCAGCTCGAGGCGTCGGTGCTCATCACCGGCAACCTCGTCGACCTGGGAACGCCGCAGATCTGGGCCAAGGCGGTCTCGGCGGAGCACGGCCGCATCCTGACGCGCATCGGCGCGCACCACGTCGTCTTCCCGGAGTCGGACGCGGGTTCGCGGGTGGCGCACCTGGTGAGCGGCCAGATGTTGGACTACATCGAGGTCGAGGACGGGTTCACGATCGTCAAGATGCGCCCTCCCCGCGAGATGCAGGGCTTCACGCTCGCGCAGTCGGACGTCCGCAAGAAGTACGGCATCACGGTCATCGGCGTGAAGTCCCCGGGCGTGGAGTTCGCCTACGCGACGCCGGAGACGCGCGTCAGCGCCAACGACCTGCTGGTGTGCTCGGGGCACGCCGACCTGCTGGAGCGCTTCTCGGCGCGTTCCTGACGCCGTCGTCCACGGGGCGTCGAGGTGCGGGCGCCCCGGCGCACGGGCTCACGGGGTGCGCCGGCGCAGCGTGACGACGCCGAGGCCGACCGCGCCGACGATGAACGCGGCCGTCACGCCCGCGGAGCCTGCGACGTCGGCCCACTCGGCGCCGGCGGCGATCTGCTGCATGGCGTCGACGGCGTAGGTCAGGGGGAAGGCTCGTGAGACCCACTCGAGGATCTCGGGCATCTGGTCTCGCGGCATGATCAGCCCGCAGACGATGAGCTGGGGGAAGATCGTCGCCGGCATGAGCTGCACGGCCTGGAACTCGGTGCGGGCGAGCGCGGACGCGGCGAGGCCGAGGCACGACCCCAGGACCGCGTTGAGCAGCGCGACCAGGACGACCAGCCAGAGCGGTCCGGAGACGTCCATGCCGACGGCGACGGCGAAGGCGACCACCACGAACGCCTGCAGCAGGGCGAGTGCGGCGAAGGCGAGCGCGTAGCCGCCCACGAGGTCGCCCTTGCGCGCGGGGGTGGTCATGAGCCGTTCCAGGGTGCCGGACTGGCGCTCGCGCAGCGTGGCGACGCTGGTGACGAGGAACATGACGATGAGCGGGAAGATCCCGACGAGCTGCGGCCCGAGCTGGTCGAGCACCCTGGCGGCGGTGGTGAGCATCATCGGGGCTCCTCGTCCGCGCGGTCGATGAGCACGAGGAACGCCCGTTCGGCGTCGGGCGCGCCGGTGGTGGCGAGCAGCTCGTCCGGCGTGGTGTCGGCGACGAGCCTGCCGTCGCGCAGGAGCAGCAGGCGGTCGCACTGCACGGCCTCGTCCATGACGTGGCTGGAGACGAGGAGCGTGCGTCCCTGCGCGGCGAGCTCGCGGAACGTCGCCCACAGGTCGCGGCGGAGCACGGGGTCGAGCCCGACGGTCGGCTCGTCGAGGACGAGCAGCTCGGGGTCGCCCACGAGGGCGGCGGCGAGGGAGACGCGGGACCGTTCCCCGCCGGAGAGCGTGCCGACGAGCTGTTTCTCGTGCCCGTCCAGGTCCACGGTCGCCACCGCCCGGGCCACGGCGGCCGCGGTGCCTGACGGCGGCAGCCCGGACAGGCGCGCGAAGTAGCGCAGGTTCTGGGTGACGGTGAGGTCGGTGTAGACGGACGAGGCCTGCGTCACGTACCCGACGCGCCGTCGCAGCGCCGCGGTGCCGGCGGGCTCGCCCAGCACGGTCGCGTCGCCGGTGACGTGGTCCTGGACACCGACGAGGGCTCGCATGAGTGTGGTCTTGCCGGAGCCGGAGGGACCCAGCAGACCGACGACCTGCCCGGCGGGCACCTCCAGGTCGAGGCCGTCGACGACCTGGCGCCCGCCGCGCTCCACGACCAGCCCGCGCGTCCGCACGGCCGGTCCCGACCAGGTCTCGTCCATGGGCCGGTCCGGTCAGCCCAGCTCGGCGGCGAGCTCGCGGGAACGGTCGCGCGCCGCCTCGACGGCGGTGAGGAACGCGGCCCGCACCCCGCCGTCGTCCAGCCGCTTGAGCGCCTGGATGGTGGTGCCGCCCGGCGAGGAGACCTTCTCGCGCAGGATCGCCGGGTGCTCTCCCGTCTCGGCGAGCAGCCGGCCGGAGCCGAGCACGGTCTGGACGGCGAGCCGCCGCGCGACGTCGCGGGTCAGCCCCAGCAGGACGCCCGCCTCGGCCATCGCGTCGACGACGTAGAAGACGTATGCGGGCCCGGAGCCGGCGAGCGCCCCGAAGGCGTCGATCTCCTTCTCGGTGATCCGCACCGTCTCCCCGGTGCCGGCGAGCAGCGCCTCGACGAGCGCGACGTCCGCCTCCGCCGCCGTGGGGCCGGGGACGACGGCGGTCACCCCGGCACCGACCTGCGCCGGCGTGTTCGGCATGGTCCGCACGACCGGCTGCGCCGCGGGCAGGTGGCGGGCGTAGAAGGCCAGCGGCAGGCCGACGGCGACGCTCACCACGACGGTGTCCGGCTCCAGCGCCCCCACGACGGAGTCGAGCATCCCGCCGACGTCCTTCGGCTTGACGCCGATCACGACGACGCGCGCCCCGGTGGCGGCCGCGGCGTTGTCGGCGGTCGTGCTGATCCCGTACCGCTCGGCGAGCTCGGCGCCCCGCTCGGGCCGCCGGGCGGTGGCCACGACGTCGGACGGCGCCAGCCCGGAGCGCAGCGCGCCCACGAGGACGGCCTCGGCCATGGTGCCGGTGCCGAGGAACGCGACCCGCGTCCCGGCGATCTGCGTGGTCATCTGTGCTCTCCTGTGACGGCGGGATGGGTGGCGGCGGGACGGCCTACAGCGGGAAGGCCTGGTAGAAGTCCTGCACGAGCTGGTCTGGGCCTTCGGCCTGGAGGACGACGGTGCCGTTGCGCCAGGTGACGACGGACGTGCCGCTCTGCGCGCCCGGGGTCACGACGTAGGTGCCGACGGTCTCGTCGCCGACGGTGACGTCCCCCTCGGCCACAGGGTCGCCCGCTGCCTGCAGCAGGGCGGCGTGCACCTCCTCGGCGGCGTCCGCGTCCGCCCACTGACCGGCCTGCAGCGCGACCTCCGCGCCGCCGTCGGACCCGTCGCCGTAGGTGAGGCCCCACGCCTCGACGGCCTCGGTCTCCTCCTCGAGCTCCGAGTCCGCGGCGGCGTCGAGGCGCACGAGCTGCAGCACGGAGCCCGGCATGGAGGACAGGAGCTCGGTGGCGTCCTCGGGCAGGTCGACGGGGTCGGCCGTCGGGGTGGGCGGGGCGGCGGTGACGGTGACGTCCGGCAGCGGGTCCGCCGGCTGGCGCGCGAACCCGGGCCACACGAAGGCGGTCACGACGGCGACGACGGCGATCACGACGAGTGCGACGGCGAGCCCGACCCTGCGGCGGCGGACGGCGGCGGCCCGCGACTTGTTCTGGTGCACCTTGTCTCCCGGGGTCCGGAATCCCGGAGACATGTACCCCGGTCTCTGGTCGGCCATCGACGTCCTCCTGGTTGCTCTCGCCGCCTGCCGGCGCTGCCGACGGCGGCGTCGCGCAGAAGCCTACGGCCTGGCGCCTCCCGGTGTCGGTAGCAGCGCCTAGCGTGACGTCCGTGAGCTCCACGACCTCCGCGCGCTCGCGCGCCAAGTCCTCCCGTCCGGCCTTCCGCTGCAACGCGTGCGGGTGGACCACCGCGAAGTGGGTGGGCCGCTGCGGCGAGTGCCAGGAGTGGGGCACGGTCGCCGAGGAGGGGCCGGCCTCGGCAGGTCCGCGCACGACGGCGGTCAACCCGGTGCGCTCGGCCGCCCGGCCGATCGCGGAGATCGACGTCGACGCGGCCCGCGCCACCCCCACCGGCGTGGAGGAGCTGGACCGGGTCCTCGGTGGCGGGCTCGTGCCCGGGGCGGTCGTGCTGCTCGCCGGGGAGCCGGGGGTGGGCAAGTCGACGCTGCTGCTCTCGGTCGCCTCGAACGCGGCGCGGGGGGCCGACGGCGTGGCGCGCCCGGTGCTCTACGTCACGGGCGAGGAGTCGGCCGGGCAGGTCCGGCTGCGCGCCGAGCGGATCGGCGCCCTGGCGGACACCCTGCTGCTGGCTGCCGAGACGGACCTCGCCACGGTGCTCGGGCACCTGGAGGCCGCGGACCCGGCGCTGCTGGTCGTCGACTCGGTGCAGACGATCGCCTCGGCGGAGGTCGACGGGGCGCCGGGCGGCGTCAGCCAGGTGCGCGAGGTGGCGGGCGCGCTCATCGCGGCCGCGAAGGCGCGTCAGGTGCCGGTCCTCCTGGTCGGGCACGTCACGAAGGACGGCACGGTCGCCGGGCCGCGCACCCTGGAGCACCTGGTCGACGTGGTGTGCCAGTTCGAGGGTGACCGGCACTCGCGGCTCCGGATGGTCCGCGCGGTCAAGAACCGGTTCGGCCCCACGGACGAGGTCGGGTGCTTCGACCTCTCGGAGTCCGGGATCGTGGGCCTGAGCGACCCGAGCGGCCTGTTCCTGTCCCACCTGGGCGCGGGGGTCCCGGGCACCTGCGTCACCGTGACGCTGGAGGGACGCCGGCCGCTGGCCCTGGAGATCCAGTCGCTCGTGGCACCCTCCCCCCTGGCCAACCCGCGCCGGGCGACCAGCGGCGTGGAGTCCCAGCGGCTCGCCATGATCCTCGCGGTGCTGCACCGGCACGCCGGCCTGCGCCTGGCGGACTCCGACGTGTACGCCTCGACCATCGGCGGTGCCCGGGTCACCGAGCCCGCCGCGGACCTCGCCACCGCGCTGGCCATCGTCTCGGCCCGCACGGGCGACGCACTGCCGGCCGGCACCGTGGCGCTCGGCGAGGTGGGCCTGGCCGGGGACATCCGCCCGGTCACGGGGCTCGAGCGTCGCCTGACCGAGGCGGCCCGGCTCGGGTTCACCCGCGCCGTCGTCCCCGCCGGGACGGCCGTCAAAGCACCGGCCGGGCTCCGGTTGGCCGAGGCTCGGCACATCGCCGAGGCCGTGGAGCTCGCCGCCCAGGACGACGCGGCGCGGACGCCCCCTCGCCGTCGGGACCATCCGTCGTAGAATGCCCAGGTGGCTCCCTCCAACGCGCACCCCGACGCCCTGCTGCGGGAGACCCTCGCCGCCGTCGCCCCCGGCACGGAGCTGCGCGACGGTCTGGAACGCATCCTGCGAGGGCGCACCGGTGCGCTGATCGTGCTCGGGTTGGACAAGACGGTCGAGGGGATCTGCTCCGGCGGGTTCGAGCTCGACGTCGAGTTCTCCGCGACGCGCCTGCGCGAGCTGTCGAAGATGGACGGCGCCTGCGTGCTCGACCGCGACGCCACGCGCATCCGCCGCGCCGCCGTCCAGCTCCTGCCTGACCCGACGATCGAGACGAGCGAGTCCGGTACCCGCCACCGCACTGCCGAGCGGGTGGCGAAGCAGACCGGCCTGCCGATCGTCTCGGTGAGCCAGTCGATGCGGATCGTCGCCATCTACATCGGTGGCATGCGGCACGTCCTGGAGGACTCGGACACGATCCTGGGCCGCGCGAACCAGGCACTGGCCACGCTGGAGCGGTACCGCTCCCGGCTGGACGAGGTCTCCGGCACGCTGTCCGCCCTGGAGATCGAGGATCTGGTGACCATCCGGGACGTCTGCGCCGTGGTGCAGCGCCTGGAGATGGTCCGGCGGATCTCCGACGAGATCGACGGCTACGTCGTCGAGCTCGGGACGGACGGCCGGCTCCTCGCCCTGCAGCTCGACGAGCTGCTCGGCGGTATCGGCGCCGACCGCGACTTCGTGGTGCGCGACTACGTGGACGTGGACCGCTCGGGACGCACCACCAAGGACGTCCACGCCGACCTCGCCGCGCTCGACTCCGCCCAGCTCCTGGACCTGTCCCAGATCGGCCGCGTGCTCGAGCTGCCGGGCGGCGGGGTCGCCCTGGACGCTGCCGTCGCACCGCACGGCTACCGGCTGCTGTCCAAGGTGCCGCGCCTGCCGACGTCGATCATCGACCGGCTGGTCGCCCACTTCGGCGGGCTGCAGAAGCTGCTGGCCGCCAGCGCCGAGGACCTCATGGGCGTCGAGGGCGTCGGGGACCAGCGTGCCCGCGCGGTGCGCGAGGGCCTGTCCCGCCTCGCCGAGTCCAGCATCCTCGAGCGGTACGTCTGAGGCTCAGTCCTTCTTCTCGTCGTCGGCCTTCTCGTCGGCCTTCTTCTCGTCGTCGGGCTCGGGCTCCTGGGAGGGCGGCTCCGCCACCGCCACCGTCACTGACTCACCGCTCGCGTCGGGGACGTCGCCCAGGACGATCTCGGCCGTGTAGTCCCCGGCCGGGACGCGCTCGCGCTTCCCCTCGCAGTCGGGAGCGGACGTCGAACCGCTCCAGCGGACCGTCATGTCCCAGGGCGAGTCGACGCCCAGCAGGAGGTCCGCCCCGCCGCCACCGCCGCAGTCGGCGGAGGACCACACCCGCTCCCCCTCGGCGTCGGTCACCACCACCTGCATGCTGGAGCCGCGGCCGTCGAGCAGGCAGGGCATCCGCCCCTCGTTGGTGACGCGCAGGGTGAACGGCACGACGTCCCCCGCGGCCAGCGTGGTCGCGCCCGCGGACAGGTCCAGGGCGACGGCGCCCGCGGTGCAGGTGTCGGCAGGCCCGGACAGGTCCAGAGGCTCTGGGGGGGCCGCTTTCTCGGCGGTGAGGTCCGGGCGAGGCTCGGGCCACAGATCGCGCACGCCGTCGACCGCCCGCCCGACGCCGTAGCCGGCGGCGGTCCCGAGCCCGACGAGGAGCCCGGCGCAGAGCAGCACCACGAGCGCTCGGTTGCGCCGCGACCGACGACGGCGGAGCTCGGCCGCCGACGGCTTCCTCGGCCGGCGCTGCGGTGCCTTGCGGGGTGCGGGCCGCGCGCGGGGCCGGGGCGTGGACCCGGGCGCGACGAGGCCGTTCGTCGTCACCTTGCGTGCGGACGAGCCTCCGTCCGCCCGGCCGGTCGACCGCCGCGCGCCGCCCTGCGGAGCGGCCCTGCGCGTGCCCGAGCCTTGCGGGGCCGTCCGGGTCGAGGTGGATCCTCGCGCGCCCGAGCTCCCCGACGACCTCGGCTGCTGCGGGCCCGACCGCTGACCGGCCGACGACCTCGCGGCGGGCTTCTTCGCGGCAGGCTTTCTCGCGGCGGGCTTCTTGGCCGCCGGCTTCTTGGCCGTCGAGGCCTTGGGAGCGGCCTTGGGGGCCGGCTTCCTGGCGGCGGGCTTCTTCGCGGCAGGCTGGCGCCCGCCCGAGGCCGCACCGGACGACCCGCGGGCCGCCGTCGTGCGCTGCGACGAGGAACGCGACGACGAGCGCGAACCGCCCGACGCCCTCGACGAGGACGTCGGCCGTCCTCTGCGAGCGGGGTCGCCTCGACCCCGGTCCTTCGCTGCCGCCACTGCGCCCCCGCCTCCTGGACAGTTCCCTTCCGGCGCCACGCTACGGCGTCCGGTGCGCCGGGACACGCAGCCGCGCCGCGCTGCGGGCGTGCCCGGCACGCTCGCGGACCAGGCACAATGGCTGCCGTGCACGATCTGGTCGAGCGGGTCACCGCGTGGTACGAAGGCGCCGCCCGAGACCTGCCGTGGCGCGCGACCGACCGGACGCCGTGGGGCGTGCTCGTCTCCGAGGTGATGCTGCAGCAGACGCCCGTCGTCCGGGTCGAGCCGGTGTGGCGTGCGTGGATGCGACGCTGGCCGACGCCCGCGGACCTCGCCGCCGCACCGACGTCCGACGTGCTGCGCGCGTGGGGCCGGCTGGGCTACCCCCGCCGGGCGCTGCGTCTCGCGGACTGCGCCCGCACGGTCGTCGAGCGGCACGACGGCGTGGTCCCCGCCGACGAGGAGTCGCTGCGCGCGCTGCCGGGGGTCGGCGAGTACACCGCCGGCGCGGTGCGGGCGTTCGCGTACGGACGGCGCTCCGTCGTCGTGGACACGAACGTGCGGCGGGTACAGGCCCGGGCCGTCACCGGTGTCGCGCTGCCCGCGCCGTCGTACACGGCGGCCGAGCGCGCGCTCGCGGCCTCCCTGGTGCCCGCCGACGACGCGACCGCCGCCGCGTGGGCCGCCGCGTCGATGGAGCTCGGCGCGCTCGTCTGCACCGCGAGGTCCCCGCGCTGCGACGCGTGCCCGCTGCGGGCGGCGTGCGCCTGGCGGCTCGCCGGGTACCCGGCGGACGAGCACGCGGCCCGACGGCGGACCCAGGCCTGGGAGGGCACCGACCGGCAGGTGCGGGGCCGCGTCATGGCGGCACTGCGGGGCGCCGACGCTCCCGTGCCGCGGGCGCTGCTCGCCGACGCCGGGCCGGCCGGGCAGCTCGACCGCTGCCTTGCCGGGCTCGTCGAGGACGGCCTGGCGGAGACCGACGACGCGGGGCGCTACCTCCTGCCGGTCTGAGCCTCAGAGCTCGAGCAGCATCCGCGTGTTGCCCAGGGTGTTCGGCTTGACCCGGGCCAGGTCGAGGAACTCCGCGACGCCGTCGTCGTGGGAGCGCAACAGCTCGGCGTACACCTCGTGCGAGACCGGGGTGCCCTGGATCTCCTGGAAGCCGTGCGCGGCGAAGAAGTTCACCTCGAACGTGAGGCAGAACAGCCGGCGCAACCCCATCGCCCGCGCCCGGCCGACGAGCTCGGTGACCAGCGCGTGCCCGACGCCGCGCCCGGTCCAGGACCGGTCGACCGCGAGCGTCCGGATCTCGGCGACGTCCTCCCACATGACGTGCAGCGCGCCGCAGCCGATCACCCCGTGGTCGGGTCCGCCGTCGGCCACGACGAACTCCTGGACGGCCTCGTAGTAGCCGACCATCTCCTTGGCCAGCAGGATCCGCTCGTTGGCGTACGGCTCGACCAGCCGGCGCACGACGCGGACGTCGGCGGGCAGTGCGGGACGGACGGTGAAGCGCTCGGGCACCCGCCCACCTTATGGCCGCCACGCACGAATGTTCAGGGCATAGCCTCGGCGTCGGCGAGCAGCACTGCCGTCATCTCGTCGATCACCAGGTCGGTCACGACGCCCGCCGCGAGCGCCGCGCGCAGCGGCACCACCTTGTTGTCGCCGGCGACGACGCAGAGCCGGCGCGGGATGCGGCGCAGCTGGTCCGGCGTCGGCCCGGTCGCCCGCGCGTTGATCGCGATGTCGCGGTAGGTGCCGTCGGGCCGCAGGAACACGGTGCAGACGTCCCCGGCCACCCCGGCGCGGTCGAGCGTGGCGACGTCCTCGGGGTCCAGGTAGCCGGCCGAGTACACGTGGGAGGGCACTCCCGTGAGCGCCCCGACGGAGAAGACCGCCAGGTCGGTGCGGGACTGGTAGTCCAGGACGCGGCGCACCGACCGTTCGCGCCACATCGCGGCGCGGGTCTCGGCGTAGTCGAAGAAGGCCGGCACCGGGAAGTGGTGCACGCTGGCCTCGAAGGCCGAGCCGATCTGGTCGATCAGGCCGCCCGCATAGCTCACGCCGGAGGTCCGGGTGTTGGCCGCCCCGTTGAGCTGGACCACGGACGAACCACGGGTCGCCTTGTGCGTCAGGTGCTCGGCCACTGCTCCCAGCGTCGTCCCCCACGCCACGCCGAGCACCATGTCGGAGTCGAACCAGCGCGAGACGAGGCGGGCGGCGGTGCGCGCCACCTGACCGAGGCGCTCGGCGTCGTCGGCCGAGTCGGCCACGGGCACCACGTAGACCTCGATGCCGTACCGCGAGACCAGCTCGCGGCCCAGCCCGGGCGCGCGGGAGTGGGCCGGGCGCAGCGTGATCTCCACTACGCCGGTGTCCCGCGCGCGCTTGAGGAGCCGCGAGACGGTGGACCGCGACGTGCGCAGGTGACGCGCGATCGACTCCATCTTCATGTCCTGCAGGTAGTACATGGTCGCGGCCATGACCATGTCGCGCTCCCGGGTGATCGTCACGACGCCAGCGTGCCGCATGACACCGCTTCTTGCACGTTCGTGCACCTAGGTTGCGAGAACGTTCCCGCAGTGTTGCCCTGGTGTCGTCCCCACCGAGAGGAGCACCACCGATGGCCTCCCGCCTCACCGCAGAGTCCCGCACCCGGGCCCTGACCGCCCTGGAGAGCTCCCAGGAGCCCGCCACCGAGCTCGACGTCCTCGTCATCGGCGGTGGGGTCACCGGTGCCGGCATCGCGCTCGACGCCGTCACCCGCGGGCTGTCCACCGCGATCGTCGAGGCCCAGGACTGGTCGGCAGGAACCTCGAGCTGGTCCAGCAAGCTTGTCCACGGCGGCCTGCGCTACCTGCAGATGCTCGACTTCTCGCTGGTGCACGAGGCGCTGACCGAGCGCGACCTGCTCCTGAAGGAGATCGCGCCGCACCTGGTCAAGCCCGTGCCGTTCCTCTACCCGCTCGAGCACCGCGTGTGGGAGCGGGCCTACGTCGGCGCGGGCATCGCCCTGTACGACACCCTGGCCGCGATCGCGCCGGGCCGGCGCGCGATGCCCATCCACCGGCACGTCAGCCGCCGCCAGATCGCGCAGAAGTTCCCCGACCTGGCGCACGAGGCCGCCATCGGCGCCATCCAGTACTGGGACGCCTCCGTCGACGACTCGCGCCTCGTCAGCACGTTGGTGCGTACCGCCGTCGACTACGGCGCGCACGCCGCGTCGCGCACGCAGGTGGTGAGCCTCACGAAGTTCGCGACCGGCGCGGTCAACGGCGCCGTCGTCGTCGACCTCGAGACGGGGCGCGAGATCCCCGTCCGTGCGCGCCACGTCATCAACGCGACCGGCGTGTGGACCGAGGACACCGAGGCGCTCGCCGGCGACGAGGGCGGCCTGCGGGTCCTCGCCTCCAAAGGCATCCACATCGTCGTGCCCCGCGAGCGCGTCAAGGGCAAGGTCGGCCTGATCCTGCAGACCGAGAAGTCGGTGCTGTTCATCATCCCGTGGTCGCGCTACTGGATCATCGGCACCACGGACACACCGTGGGAGCAGGACCCAGTGCACCCGGTGGCCACCGCCGCCGACATCGACTACGTGCTGGACCACGCGAACGCCGTGCTGGCCCACCCGCTGACGCGCGAGGACATCATCGGCACCTATGCCGGCCTGCGCCCCCTGCTGCAGCCCGGCACCAAGGAGGGCACCGGCTCCTCCAAGGTCTCCCGCGAGCACACCGTCGCCTCCCCCGCTCCCGGCCTGACCGTCATCGCGGGCGGCAAGCTGACCACCTACCGGGTGATGGCCAAGGACGCCGTCGACTTCGCGATCGGCCAGCGCGCGCACGCCCTGCCGTCGGTGACGCACCAGATCCCGCTCGTCGGCGCCGTCGGCCTCTCCGCCGTCCGTCGCCAGGCGCGCGCCTGGTCGCAGCGGTACCGCTGGAGCCCTGCGATGCTCGACCACCTGCTGCACCGTTACGGCTCGGCGCTGCGCGAGCTCGTCACCCTCTGCGAGGAGGACCTGTCGCTCGCCAGGCCGCTGGAGCACGCGCCGGCCTACCTGCGCGCGGAGATCTACTACGCCGTCAGCCACGAGGGCGCCCTCCACCTGGAGGACCTGCTCCTGCGCCGCACCCGCCTCGTCTACGAGGTGGCGGACAAGGGCCGGGCGGCGCTCGACGAGATCGCCGAGATCGTGGCGCCGCTGCTCGGCTGGGACGAGGAGGCGAAGCAGGCCGAGATCGAGGCCTACCGCGCCCGCGCCGACGCCGAGGACGCCGCAGCCCGACAGCCGGACGACGCCTCGGCCGGGGAGGCCCGCTCCCAGGCCCCCGACGTGGCGCCGATGCAGCCGCTGCGGACCGCCTGACCCGAACCACCACAGACCCCGGCGCCCCGGCGCCGGACCGTCCCGACACCGATGTCCGGGACGGACCTCCAAGTCAGACCAGAGAGCGAGACGACGATGTCAACAGGCCAGATCTTCGTCACCGAGATGATGGGCACCATGGTGCTGCTCCTCCTCGGTGGCGGCGTGGTGGCGAACGCCATCCTGCCGAAGACCAAGGGTTTCAACGGCGGATGGCTGCTCATCAACTTCGGTTGGGGCCTCGGCGTGTTCACCGGTGTGTTCGTGGCCTTCTCCACCGGCGCGCACATCAACCCGGCGGTCACGGTCGGGCTGATGGCCAACGGTGCCGAAGAGTTCGGCCCCGGCATCCCCGCGACCTTCGCCAACGCGATGATCTACATCAGCGCCCAGATGGTCGGTGCCTTCCTCGGTGCCGTCCTGACGTACCTCGCCTACAAGAAGCACTTCGACCAGGACGCGGACCCGGCGGTCAAGCTCGGCGTCTTCTCCACCGGGCCGGAGATCCGGTCCTACGGCTGGAACCTGGTCACCGAGATCCTCGCGACCTTCGTGCTCGTCTTCGGTGTGCTGTCCTTCGCCAACTGGCCCGGCGACATGGGGCCCCTGGCCGTCGCCCTGCTCGTGGTCGGTATCGGCGCGAGCCTCGGTGGCCCGACCGGGTACGCCATCAACCCGGCGCGTGACCTCGGACCGCGCATCGCCCACGCACTGCTGCCCATCCGGGGCAAGGGTCCCAGCGACTGGTCCTACGCGTGGGTGCCGGTCGTCGGCCCGCTCCTGGGTGGTGCGCTCGCCGGCCTGCTCGCCACCGTCGTCATCTTCTGACCACCCCTCGTCCCTGCGACCACCACCGAACCCCACGACGCAAAGGAGCACACCATGGCGGACTACGTCCTCGCCATCGACCAGGGCACGACGAGCTCGCGTGCCATCGTCTTCGACCACTCGGGACGCAGCGTCTCGACCGGCCAGATCGAGCACGACCAGATCTTTCCCCGGGCCGGCTGGGTCGAGCACAACGCCGAGCAGATCTGGAACAACGTCCGCGAGGTGGTCGGCCTGGCGCTGACCCGCGGCAACATCTCGCACGAGGACCTCGCTGCGGTCGGTATCACCAACCAGCGTGAGACCGCCGTGGTGTGGGACAAGAACACCGGCAAGCCGGTCTACAACGCGATCGTCTGGCAGGACACCCGTACCCAGGCGATCGCCGAGGAGCTCGGCGGCGACGAGGGTCCCGACAAGTACAAGTCGATCGTCGGCCTGCCCCTGGCGACGTACTTCTCCGGCCCGAAGATCAAGTGGATCCTCGACAACGTCGACGGCGCCCGCGAGGCCGCGGAGAAGGGCGACCTGCTGTTCGGCAACACCGACACGTGGGTCGTGTGGAACATGACCGGCGGCCCCGAGGGCGGCGTCCACGTCACCGACGTCACCAACGCCTCGCGCACCATGCTCATGGACCTCGACACCCTGAGCTGGCGCGAGGACATCGCGGCCGACATGGGCATCCCGATGTCGATGCTGCCCGAGATCCGCTCCTCGTCCGAGGTCTACGGCCGCGGCCGTCCGCGCGGGATGGTCCCCGGCGTGCCGATCGCCGGCATCCTCGGCGACCAGCAGGCCGCGACCTTCGGCCAGGCGTGCTTCGAGGTCGGCACCGCCAAGAACACCTACGGCACCGGCAACTTCATGCTGCTCAACACCGGTACCGAGAAGGTGCCCTCGGAGAACGGCCTGCTCACCACGGTCTGCTACAAGATCGGTGACGCCGACCCCGTCTACGCCCTCGAGGGGTCCATCGCCGTCACCGGGTCCCTGGTCCAGTGGCTGCGCGACAACCTCGGCCTGTTCGCGGACGCCCCGGACATCGAGTACCTGGCCGGCAAGGTCGAGAACAACGGTGGCGCGTACTTCGTCCCGGCCTTCTCCGGCCTCTTCGCCCCGTACTGGCGTCCCGACGCCCGCGGTGCGCTCGTCGGCCTGACCCGGTTCGTCGACCGCAACCACATCGCGCGCGCCGCCCTCGAGGCGACCGCGTTCCAGACCCGTGAGGTCATGGACGCGATGAAGGCGGACTCCGGCGTGGAGCTCACCGAGCTGAAGGTCGACGGCGGCATGGTGGCGAACGAGCTGCTCATGCAGTTCCAGGCCGACCAGCTCGGTGTCGACGTCGTCCGTCCCGAGGTCGCCGAGACGACGGCGCTCGGTGCCGCGTACGCGGCCGGCATCGCCGTCGGGTTCTGGCAGGGCGAGTCCGACGTCACCGAGAACTGGGTGGAGGGCAAGCGCTGGACGCCGTCGATGGCGGAGGACGAGCGCGAGCGTCTCTACCGGCAGTGGAAGAAGGCCGTCACCAAGACCTTCGACTGGGTGGACGAGGACTCGGGCGAGTAGTCCCGCTCGCCCCGCCGATCGACGAAGGCCGCCGCCCAGGACGACGGCGGCCTTCGTCGTGAGCGCTCGCTGCTGTCGGCCGTGACCGTCCGTGCCCCATCATCGGAGCATGACGACGACGAGGAACGCCGTGGTGGTCGGTGCCGGCATCGGCGGTCTCACCACTGCCGTCGCCCTGCGACGACGCGGCTGGGACGTGACCGTGCTCGAACGCGCCCCGTCGCTCGAACCCGTCGGTGCCGGGATCGCGCTGGCTCCCAACGCTGTGCGCGCCCTGGCGACGACGGGCGTCGGCGACCGGGTGCACGAGCTGGCTGCCCTGCAGGGCCCCGTCGGTATCCGGCGGCCCGACGGCGACTGGCTGGTCCGCGGTGACGCGGCCATGGCCGGCGAGGCTGCCACCGTGCTCCTGCACCGCGCCCGGCTCGTGTCGTTGCTCACCGACGAGCTTCCCGACGCGTCGCTCCGGCTCGGCGTCGAGGTCGTCGGCGTGGACCCCGGCGGGCCGGACAAGCCGGCGACCGTGACGACCGGTGCCGAGACCTGGTCGGCGGACCTGGTCGTCGCCGCCGACGGGATCGACTCCCCTGCACGGGCCGCGCTGTTCCCGGACCACCCTGGACCGGTGTATTCGGGCGCCACCGCCTGGAGGTTCGTCACTGACCGACCGGTCATCGTCCAGCCGGCGGAGACCTGGGGGCGCGGCGCCGTCGTCGGCCTCACGCCGCTCGCCGACGGCCGGGTCTACGGCTACCTCACCGCGACGCTGCCCGAACGGACACGCTTCGACGACGAGCTCGGCGAGCTGCGACGGCGGTTCGCCGACTGGCACGATCCGCTGCCCGCGCTGCTCGCGGCCCTCCGGCCCGACCAGGTCCTGCATCACGACCTGCGATGGTTGCGCACCCCGCTGGCCCACTACCACGTCGAGCGGGTGGCGCTCGTCGGGGACGCGGCCCACGCCATGCCGCCGAACCTGGGGCAGGGCGGCGCCCAGGCGATCGAAGATGCCGTGGTGCTGGCCTCCGTGGTGGCCGATGCCGGGACCGAGCAGCTCCCGGCGGCCCTGGCCTCCTACACGGACCGTCGGCGCGACCGCACCCGACGGATCGCGCGGACCTCGGCGCGCATCGGCAGGATGACGACCTGGCGCTCCCCGACGGCGGTCCGCCTCCGGGAGGTGGGCATGCGCGCGGCCGGTCGCTGGGCACTGCCCCGCGCCGCTCGGCGGCTCGACGGCATCCTGGGCTGGCAACCGCCGGCGTGACCTCCTGCGGATGGCCTGTCAGCCGCCGCGCAGGAAGCTGCGGGCGGTGGCGACCAGGAGCTCTCGCTCGCCCTCGGCGGTGAACCCCTCGTCGACGGCCACCCGTTCCAGGAACCCGTCGGTGAGCAGCGCCAGCCAGGACACGATCCGGGCGGCGGGCAGGTCGGTGCGGACCTCGCCGTTCGCCTGACCTCGCTCGACCCACCCCCGCAGCACGTCGCGCTGCGCCGCGTCGTCGGCGGCGAGCGCCTCGGCGACGGCCGGCTCGTGCATGACGCCGGCGACCGCCCGGACGAACCCGGGGACGCGCGCGTCGGCGGCGTCGTCCGCTGTCGAGGCAACGAGCTCGAGGAGGACGCCGAGCGGGTCGGTCCGCCCTTCGAGGCCCGCCGCCCGTTCCCTCGTCTCGGCCGTCCCGAGCTCGAGGATGGCCAGCAGCAGGTCGGCCTTCGTCGCGAAGTAGTAGAAGAACGTGCCGGACCCGATGCCGGCCCGCCGGCAGATGCGAGCGGTCGTGGCGCCGTCGTACCCGCGCTCCGCGAAGACCGTCAGGCCGGCGTCGACGATCTGCAGGCGTCGAGCCGCGCGCCGTTCGGGGTCAACGGGACGAGCCACGGGCACCGCCCTCGGCACCGGCCGTCGTGCGGCGCACCTGCAGACGGTCGTCGCGCACCCGGACCGCGAGGTCGTGCGCACCGAGCTCGGTGTCGAGCTCCGCGACGGCCGCAGCGTCCTTGCGCTCGCGGAGTCGACGGCGCAGCAGCGCCCGCTCCGTCTCCGTGAACCCGGGCCGGCCGTCGACCCAGCCGACATAGTCGCCCTCGTACGGGTCCTCGTCACGCCACGGCCAGCCGTGGCCGACGAGCGCGTCGCGCAGCTCGGCCGACCGCAGGTCGTCGGCGTCGAGGCGGGCGCGCACCCGGCCCTCCGCGGTGACGAGGACGAGGTGCCGGCCGTCGCGGAAGACGGCGGAGACGTCGCTCCGCTCGATCCAGCCCTCGTGCTCGTCGGTGCGGTGCTCGAGATGGTCGTCGGCGACGGTCAGCCGCAGCGCCTCGGCGACGGCGACGAGCGCGAGCCAGGCACCGGCGACCAGGCCGAGACCCGTCAGGATCGGCACCGACCAGCCGAGCGGCAGGCCGGCGACGAGGTTGATCGCGCCGTGGACCGGCAGCGGCGTGCCGTCGAGCGCGTCCTGGAGCCAGCGGGCGAACGGTGGCAGCGCGACGCCCAGCCCGACGGCCAGCACCAGGACGCTCAAGGCGATGAGAATGGGCGCGACGCGCGGCATGCGCACCTCGGTGGGGGTCATGCCGCAATTATTGGAGCAAGCACTCTACGAACGCAACCGGCCTAGGGTGGCGAGGTGAGCATCACCTCGACCTCCGAGTACACCATCCCCGGCGCCCACGTCACCGACCGCACCCTCACGGTCCCGCTCGACTGGGCGGACCCCGACGACGACCGCACCCTCTCGCTGTTCGTGCGCGAGGTGGTCGCCCCGCAGCGCCGTGGGGACGACCTGCCGCTGCTGGTCTTCCTCCAGGGCGGCCCCGGCGGCAAGGGGCCACGCCCCACCGGCCCCGACGGCTGGCTCGGCAAGGCCCTCGAACGGTTCCGCGTCGTCCTGCTGGACCAGCGCGGCACCGGACGGTCGACGGCGGTGCGTGCCGCGGCGCTGCAGGCGCTCGGCTCCCCCGAGGCGCAGGCCGAACACCTGAGCCACTTCCGCGCGGACTCGATCGTGCTGGACGCGGAGCACGTGCGCCGCGAGGTCTACGACGGACGACGCTGGTCCACGCTCGGCCAGTCCTACGGCGGGTTCCTCACCCTCACCTACCTGTCCCTCGCACCCGAGGGCGTGGCGGCGTCGTACGTCACCGGCGGGCTCGCCGGGCTGACCGCGAGCGCGGACGACGTCTACGGACGCACACAACCGCGCGTCGTCGCCAAGAACGCGCTCTTCCGGGAGCGGTACCCGCAGGACGTCGAACGGATCGGCCGGATCGCGGACCGGATCGCCGCCGGCGACGTGCGCCTGCCGGGCGGAGACCTGCTGACCGTCGAGCGCTTCCAGTCCCTCGGCATGGCGTTCGGGATGGGGCCCGGTTTCGAGCGCGTCCACTGGATCGTCGACGAGGCGTTCGACGACCTGTCCGCACCGGGCGCCGCCGACACCCTCACCGACACGTTCCTCGCCGAGGTGGAGTCCGCCACCGGGTTCGCCACCAACCCGCTCTACGCGGTGCTGCACGAGTCGATCTACGCCCAGGCGGGCACCGGTCCGACGGCGTGGGCCGCGCAGCGCGTGCGCGACGGCGATCCCACCTTCGCCGCGGACGCCCGGCCGCTGCTGTTCACCGGCGAGATGATCTACCCCTGGATGTTCGACCAGGTCGCCGCCCTGCGTCCGTTCCGCGCGGCCGCGGAGGCGCTCGCCGCACGCGACGGCTGGCGCGACCTCTACGACCTCGACGTGCTCGCGGCGAACGAGGTGCCGCTCGAGGCGGCGGTCTACCACGACGACATGTTCGTCGACGCCGACCTGTCCCTGGACACCGCCGCCCGCGTCGGCAACGCCCGTGCGTGGGTCACCAACGAGTTCGAGCACGACGGCCTGCGCGCCGGCGACGTGTTCACGACGCTGCTCGACCGCCTCGACGCCCGCGGCGGCCCGCTGCGCGAACCGGAGGACGTCCGGTCCTTCGGCTGGTTCGCATACGCCCCCGAGTCCGGCGAGGTGTTCCGGCCCGACGACATGCGGTCGGACGACGCGGACGCGACCGGCGACGCCGCCGAGGTCTCGGCCGACAGCCCGGTCGACCCGCCGTCGCCGCGGACCGCGTACGAGGTCCGGCTGGCGAACGACTACTCCTGCGACTGGCCCCTCTGGTCGGACCTGCCGGCACGCATCGAGGACGCGCTCGACGACGCCTTGCGGGCGAGGCTCCGCGCGTGGGCGGACGTCTTCCAGGAGCACTTCGACCCGTTCGACGGCTGGGACGATGCCGCGGTGGCGGACGAGCACCGCGGCGAGGGTGAGCGCCTGCGCGACGCTCTCCGGGCGGCTCTGCCCTGGCCGTGGACCGTGCGGCTCGAGGCCTGGGAGCACCGACTCGCCAGCTGAGCCGTCAGCGTGCGCTACCTCGCGCCGTCGTGCGCTACCTCGCGCCGTCCTCGGCGGGCGGCGCGTGGCGCTCCAGGAAGCGGTAGACGTCGGTGTCGTCGACCCCCGGGAACACTCCCCGCGGCAGCGCGGCGAGCACCTGCTGGTGCATGCGCGCGCTCGGCCACGAGTGCGCCTGCCACCGCTCGGTGAGGTGCGACGGCGGCCGCTGGCAGCAGGCGGGGTCCGGGCAGGTCGAGGTCCGGCGCACCTGGGTGTCGCGACCCCGGAACCACTTGGCGTGCGCGTACGGCACCCCGACGGTGATCGAGAACTGCCGCCCGTCGGCGGCCGTGCCCGTCTGCACGGAGTCCCAGAAGGTACCGGCCGGTGTGTCCGTGTACTGGTACGACTCCGACGCCCGGTCCCGGCGGGTGAAGGCCTCGCGCGCGGGCCACCGGCGGCACACGAGCTGGCCTTCGATGGCGCCGGTGACGTCCTGCGGCAGCGGCAGACCGTCGTTGGCGTACCCGCGGAACAGCGCGCCGTCGTCGCCGACCCGCAAGAAGTGCAACGGGATGCCGAGGTGCACCGTGGCGAGGTTCGTGAGCCGCATGGCGGCCGCCTCGTGGGTGACGCCGAAGGCGTCCCGGAAGTCCTCCACCGCGAGGTCCTTCTCGCGCTTGCGCTGCGACAGGAACTCGACGGCGGCCGACTCCGGGATGAGGCACGCCGCCGCGAAGTACGTGATCTCGACACGCTGCCGCAGGAACTCGGCGTAGGAGCGGGGCCGCTCGTGACCGAGCACGCGGTGGGCGATGGCTTGCAGCGCCAGCGAGCGCAGGCCGTGCCCGCCGGGGATCGAGGCCGGCGGCAGGTAGATCCGGCCGTTCTTCCAGTCGGTGACCGAGCGGGCGGAGCGCGGCAGGTCGTCCACGTGCAGGATCGTCAGCCCGAGGTCCTCGGCGATCCTCGCCACTGTGCGGTGCGTCAGCGCACCGCCGGTGTACCCGGCGCGGCGCGCCATGTCCTCGCCGATCTCCTCGATGTGCGGCATGTGGTTGCCGCGCTCCTGCCGCTCGTGCCGCAGCACCGTGTTGGCTCGCCGCGCCTCCTCCGGCGTCGCGATCGCCTCCTCCTCGCGCCGGGAGAGCTCGGCGTGCAGGCCCACGAGCTGTTCAAGGACGGGCACGGGCAGCTTCTGGCTCGGCTTGATCCCCGGCAGCCCGAGCGTGGCGAACAGCGGGCCGCGCTGCGCGCGCTCGAGGGCGATCTCGAGGGCGGCGCGGCGCGACGGCGGCTCGTCGGCCAGGAGGTCGGCGAGCCCCACGTCGAGCGCCTCGGCGATGGCGCGCAGGAGGGAGAGCCGGGGCTCGCGGCGGCCGTTCTCGACGAGCGAGAGGAGGCTCGGTGCGGCGTCGACGGCCCTGCCGAGCGCGTCCAGCGTCAGTCCGCGGGAGGTGCGCGCGTGCCGGATGCGCCGCCCCAGGGTGATGAGGTCCGGGGTCTCCGACGCCGCCGTGGTGGTCATGGCTTCACGCTACGTGAAGATCTGCGAATCTTCACGGCCGTCCGGATGGAAACCCGCCGCCACCGAGGCGCAGAGTGGAAGCAGGAAGCCCGTCCGCCGCGACGGGAGAACCATCACGGACGGAGCCGCCATGCACTTCACCGCCAATCCTCGACGGACCCGGCTCGCGGTCGCGGAGCTCGCGCCGGACACGCTGGGCCGCACCGATGCCGCCGGCTTCCCGGACACGTTCGGTGCGCCGTCGGCCGCCGTGCCCGTCCGCGACCCCTTCGCCTGGGTGGCCGAGATCGCCGAGCTCACCCAGCCGGACGAGGTCGTGTGGTGCGACGGTTCTGCCGAGGAGAAGCAGCGGCTGATCGACCAGATGGTCGCGGCGGGCACGCTCCTCAAGCTGAACGAGGAGAAGCGCCCCGGCTCCTACCTCGCGCGCTCCGACCCGTCCGACGTCGCCCGCGTCGAGTCGCGCACGTTCATCTGCTCGGAGCGCGAGGTCGACGCCGGCCCGACGAACAACTGGTGCGCACCTGCCGAGATGCGCTCCGAGCTGGACGAGGTCTTCGCCGGCTCCATGAAGGGCCGCACGATGTACGTGGTGCCCTTCTCGATGGGCCCCGTGGGTGGGCCGATCTCCCAGGTGGGCATCGAGATCACCGACTCCCCCTACGTCGTCGTCTCCATGCACGTGATGACGCGGGTCTCGAGCGAGGTCCTCGACCTCATCGAGGGCGGGCAGCAGTGGGTCCCCGCCGTGCACTCGGTAGGCGCACCACTCTCCGACGGGGACCAGGACGTCGCGTGGCCGTGCAACGAGACCAAGTACATCGTCCACTACCCCGAGGCGCGAGAGATCTGGTCCTACGGTTCCGGCTACGGCGGCAACGCGCTGCTCGGCAAGAAGTGCTTCGCGCTGCGCATCGCCTCGGCGATGGCCCGTGACGAGGGCTGGCTGGCCGAGCACATGCTGCTCATCCGCATCACCTCGCCCGAGCAGCGCCAGTACCACCTGGCTGCCGCGTTCCCCAGCGCCTGCGGCAAGACGAACCTCGCCATGCTGCAGCCGACGGTCCCCGGGTGGACCGTCGAGACGATCGGCGACGACATCGTCTGGATGCGCCCCGGCCCCGACGGCACGCTGCGTGCCATCAACCCGGAGGCCGGGTTCTTCGGGGTCGCACCGGGCACCGGCGTCGAGACGAACCCGACCGCCATCGAGACGCTCACCCACGACGTCATCTTCACCAACGTCGCACTCACGGACGACGGCGACGTCTGGTGGGAAGGGCTCACCCCGGAGCCGCCCGAGCACCTGGTGGACTGGCGGGGCGACGACTGGACGCCCACCGACGGGGAGGCCGGCCGGCCCGCCGCGCACCCGAACTCGCGCTTCACGGTGGCGGCGGCGCAGTGCCCGTCGATCGCGGACGTCTGGGAGGACCCGGCGGGCGTGCCCGTGGACGCGATCGTCTTCGGCGGGCGGCGGGCGACCAACGTGCCGCTGGTCGCCCAGGCGACGAGCTGGGAGCACGGCGTGTTCATGGGGGCCACGATCAGCTCCGAGCGCACGGCCGCGGCCGAGGGTGCCGTCGGCGAGCTGCGGCGTGACCCGTTCGCGATGCTGCCGTTCTGCGGCTACAACATGGCCGACCACTGGTCGCACTGGCTCGAGGTGGGCGCCGGCCTGGACTCCGAGAAGCGACCGAAGATCTTCCAGGTCAACTGGTTCCGCAAGGACGCCGACGGGAAGTTCATCTGGCCCGGGTTCGGTGAGAACTCGCGAGTGGTCAAGTGGATCGCCGAGCAGATCGACCGATCGCGCGGCGTGCGCACCGACGCCGGAGCCGTCCCGTCCGCCGTCGGGCTGCTCCCCGCGCCCGGGGCGCTCGACGTCGACGGCCTCGACGTCTCCGACAGCGACCTGGAGGCTCTGTTCGACGTGCCCGCGGAGGCCTGGCTCGCCGAGGCCGAGCTGACGTCCGAGTTCTTCGACACCTTCGGTGACCGCATGCCGGCTGCGCTGCGGGACCAGCTGGCGCGGCTCGGCGACCGGCTCCGCTGACCCGTCCCGGCCGGTGGGCGCCGGTCAGGAGTAGACCGTGCCCATGAGCTCGCGGACGTCGGCCAGCGTGCCCTCGGCGAGCACCGTGGCCCGCGCCGCTCCCCGCGCGAGGACCTCGCCGACGACGGCGCGACCGTCCGCGGCGAGGTCCCGCCGTCGGGCCCGGATCGGCCGCAGACCCTCGACCACCGCCTCGGTGACGACCTCCTTGAGGCGTCCCGCGCCCGCCGAGCCCACCGACGCGGCGAGAGACTCCGGCGTCGTCCCCGCGAAGTGCGCGCCCAGGCGCAGCAGGCTCGCGACCTCGGGGCGGGCGTCCGGCTCGAAGGTGATGTGCCGCTGGGAGTCGGTCCGGGCGCGCCGCAGGTAGGCGGCCGTCTCGTCCTCGTCCGCGCGGAGCTCGAGCACGTTGCCCCGCGACTTCGACATCTTCTCGCCGTCGTTGCCGAGGACGGTCGGCATGTCGGCGAGCAGCGCCTCCGGCTCGGCGAAGTACGGCTGCGCGGCGGTGAAGCGCTGGTTGAACCGCCGGGCGACCGTGCGCGAGGTCTCCAGGTGCGGCAGCTGGTCCGTGCCGACGGGCACCAGGTTGCCGTGCACCGCCAGGATGTCGGCGGCCTGGTGGACCGGATACGTCAGCAGGAGGCCCGACATGCCGCGGCCCTGCCGGCTCGCGGCGTCCACGGACTCGGCCTTCACGGTGGGGTTCCGCTCCAGCTCGGCCACCGTGACCAGGGACAGGAACGGCAGCATCAGCTGGTGCAGGGCCGCCACCGCCGAGTGCGCGAACACCGTGGTGCGGCGGGGATCGATGCCGGCCGCCAGGTAGTCAAGCACCACCTCGCGGACGACGGCGGGCAGGTCGCCCGTCTCGTCGCGGTCGGTGATGACCTGGTAGTCGGCGACGACGAGGATCACGTCCACGCCGGCGTCCTGCAGCCGCACGCGGTTGGCGAGCGTGCCGAGGTAGTGGCCCAGGTGCAGGGCGCCCGTCGGGCGGTCCCCGGTGAGCACGCGGAACATGCTGGGGTCGCGGGCGATGCGCCGCTCGATCTCGGCGCTGCGGGTGCGGGCGGCGCGCACGGAGGCGGTCTCGCCGTCGGCGGCGGGGTCGGCGGCGGGGCTGGTCGTGCTGGTCATCGGTCGGCTCCTTCGGTGGTGCCGCCCACCGGTGCCCGACGTCGCCGCGTTCGCGACGAGTCCCGGGCTGCGGCGGGCAGCTCGGGACTCGTAGGCTCGGGGCGCGTCAGGTCACGGCTGCTGCTGCAGCCGCCACCAGTCCGTGCGCCTCGTCATGAGGTCAGGTTAGCGGAGAACGCCGGGTACCCGGCCAGCCGGGGTGCGTCCCACGCGGCGTCGGCGCGGTCGGCGGACTCGCCGAAGAGCTCGGCCAGCCGGGGGAACGACCGCTCCAGGTGCGTGGCGCCCCACCGCCACCGGTTCACCAGCAGCTCGCGGTACGGCGGTGCCTGGTCGGTGAACCCGACGTGCTGGTCACCTGCCCGGGCACCGCGGTCCATCCAGCCGCTCGCCGCCAGGATCCAGGCCGCGCACGCGGCGTCGATGTCGTCGTCCCACGTGGGCGACTCCGCGAGCGCCGGTGCCGACTCGCCGAGCCCGACCCGGAACGCGGCGAGCAGGTCGGCGGTGAGCCCTGGCGGCGGGTCGTACACGCACCAGCAGGTCGCGAACGGCAGGAGCGTGTACGCGGCGTCCAGGGCGACGTGCTGGACCGAGGTGCCCTCGAGGTCGAGGAACCGCCAGCCGCTGGGAGTCAGGACCGCGTTGTCGGGGCAGGTGTCGGTCGGCGAGATGACGTCGCAGTCGCCGGGCTGCAGGACCACCTCGAAGCGGGCCAGCTCCGCGGCGAGTCCCGCGTCACCCGCGAGGACGTCGTGCGGGTCGCGACCGGTGAGCACACCCAGGCCGTCGACCACGACGTGGCGGGCCGACCAGCGGTCGCCCACGCCCGCGGCGGCGAACCGCTCGCGCGCGTCCCCGAGCCGCCCGGCGGACCGGCCGAGCATCGCGCCCAGCGCCCGCGCCCAGTCGTGCGCGCCCTCCCAGGCAGCGGCGCGGTCGTCACCGAGCAACAGGTCGGCAAGAGTGGGCCCGTCTCCGAGGTCCTCCAGGACGAGGGTCATCGCCTCGTCGTCGCGCGCCGCGGGCCGGGGCACGCCGTCGAGCACGTCGAGGCCCACCGCCTCCCGCACGAAGCGCTCACGGGCTTCCGCGCCGTCGTCGTGCACGCGCTTGACGACGACGGTGCTCCCGTCCGGGCCGGCGCACCGCACCACGGTGGACCGCAGCGAGCCTCCGAGCGTGCCGGTCAGGGTCAGCGGGACGCCGAGCATCGCGGCGGCGCGGTCGGTCAGGTCGTGCAGGACGGCATCGCCGGTCCCCGTGCTGGCCATGCCACCGCATGCTGCCATGGAACGCCGACCGGCGAGGGGATCCGTCGACCGTCAGGGGGCGGGATGGGCGGGCTGCACCGCGAGCACGTGCTCCAGGTCGGAGGCGTCCACCAGCGGGTCGTCCAGGTCGACCGTGATCTGCGAGTGCGCCATGAGCCGCGCCGACCCGGTGATCGTGGAGTGCAGCGCACGGTACGCACCCACGTGAGCCTCGCCCAGCACCGTGCCGACGAACCTGCTGCCGCGCGGTGAGATCGTCTCCAGCGCGTCGCCCTCCGCGATCTCTCCGCGCTGCACCATGAGGGCCAACCGTGCGGACGTCCCGGTCCCGGTCGGGCTCCGGCAGATTACTCCCGGGTGGACGTACGTGGCCGACGGCGACTCGAGACGACCCGGTCCCGCACCGCGGACCTCCCCCATGAAGTGGGCGAACGGCAGCGGGCCGACGTCGCCCAGCTCGGGATGCTCCTGCAGCAGACCTGGCCTGGCGGCCCGGACGAACGCGTCGCCGAACGCCGTCAGCGCGATCTGTTCCTCCGCGTTGATGCGGAACCCGTACGCGGCCGCGTCGATCAGCGCGTAGTAGGCACCGCTCCACACCAGGTCGAAGCTCACCTCGCCGTAGTGCGGCACCTCGACGCGCAGCCCTTCCTCGGCCACGTACGCGGGCTCGCCCTGGGTGGTGATCGAGGCGACGCGGCCGTCGGTGATCCGGGCCGTGATCCGCGCGAGCCCGGCGGGCGACTCCAGCACCACGCTCTGCAGGCCGTCGTCGGAGCGCATCGGGATCATCCCGCTGGACAGCAGCGCCGTGGCGGTGCAGATGGTGTTGGACCCGGAGTACAGCGGGTAGCCCATCGCCTCCATGATGATGTAGCCGGCCTGGGCCTCGGGGTGGCTCGGCTCGACGATCAGGTCCACGGACATCGCGGGGTCGCCGTACGGTTCGGACAGCAGCAGCCGTCGCAGGCCGTCGCCCTCACGTTCCAGGTAGCGCGCCTTCTCGAGCACGCTCGTGCCCGGGATGAGCTCGACGCCCTCGGTGACGATCCGGCTGACGTCACCCCCGGACTGGGTGTCGATGAGGTGCAGGGAGCGTTCACGGTGCGGCATGCGGCGCTCCCACGGTGTCCCAGTGCCGGTCGGGGACCACGACCAGCTTGCCGATGTACGTCTTGCTCATGAAGGTGCGTTGCGCCTCGTGGAAGTCGGAGAGCCGGAACGTGCGGTCGAGCAGCGGCTTGATCTCGCCGTCGGAGATGTAGCGGACCAGGCGGCGGAACGCGGTCCGCGTGCCCTGGGAGGAGCCGTGCAGCTCGAGCTGCTTGAGGTACATGGTCCGCAGGTCGAGGTCGACCACGGGCCCGCCGATGGCGCCCGCCGTGCTGTAGCGGCCCTCGGGGCGCAGGATGCGCAGCAGGTCGTTGAACATCGGCCCGGCCACGAGGTCCGCGACCACGTCCACCGGCCCGTCGACCACGCGCTCCACCTCGGCAACGAGGTCCTCGACGTCGCGCAGGATCGTGCCCTCGGCGCCGATCTCCCGCAGGGCCTCCTCCTTGCCGGCGCTGGTCACGGCGTACGGGATCGCGCCCCGGACCCGCGCGAGCTGGACGATCGCCGAGCCCACTCCTCCCGAAGCACCCGTCACCAGGACGCGTTCGCCGTCGGCCAGCCGCGAACGGTCGAGCATCTGCTCGGCGGTCAGGTAGGCGCAGCAGAACGTCGCCAGCTCGGCGTCGGAGATGTCGGCCGTGATCTCGTAGGCGTTCTCGGCCGGCACGGCCACGTACTCGGCGTACCCGCCGTCACGGCCGTGGCCGATGTAGTCGATGTCGGCCAGCGAGTCGTCACCCTCGGGCCGGTTGTAGATCGAGAAGTCGACCATGACGCGTGTCCCGACCCGCTCGGGCGGGACGCCGTCACCGACAGCGACGATCTCCCCGACGGTGTCCGTGCCCTGGATGCGCGGGAACTCGAGGGTGGACCGGCCACGCCGCCACGTGGACACCTCCGCGGCGTCGGTCTCGGAGCCGTAGGCGCCTTCGCGCACCCAGACGTCCGTGTTGTTCATGCCGCAGGCATGGACGTCGATCAGCACCTCACCCGCGTCGGGCGCGGGGGTGGGCACGTCGTCGCGATACACCAGTTGGTCGAGCCCGCCGTGACCGACGAGCTGCACCGCCTTCATCAGGTCCGGTATCGGTTCCATCTTTCGACACTAGGGGCGCCCCCTGGCGTCCGCTCCGCGAAGCGCCGATCGGATTCGCCGGGGTGGGAGAATCGGCGTCGTGCCCCAGCCAGACCAGCCGTCGTCCCCGTTCGCCCACGTCGTGTACTTCGAGCCGTGCATCCCCGGCAACACCGGGTCCGCGATCCGGCTCGCCGCCGTGACCGGGGCGCGCCTGCACCTCGTGGAGCCGCTCGGGTTCGACCTCTCCGAGGCGAAGCTGAAGCGCGCCGGGCTCGACTACCACGACCTGGCGGTCATGGACGTGCACCCGAGCCTCGACGCCGTCCTCGACACGCTCCCCGGTGCGCGCGTCTTCGCGTTCACCACCCAGGCGACGACGCCGTTCACCTCCGTCGAGTACGCACCGGGCGACGTGCTGCTCTTCGGTCCCGAGCCCACCGGGCTGCCCGACGACGTGCTGGCCCACCCACGGATCACCGACCAGGTGCGGATCCCGATGCTGGCCGGGCGACGCTCGCTCAACCTCACGAACGCCGCCTCGATCGCCGTCTACGAGGCCTGGCGCCAGACAGGGTTCGTCGGCGCGTGAGTCCCGCCAGGACCGGCCCCGGCGTCCGGCCCGGACGCAGGCTCTCGGAATAGACCTGCCCCGGACCGCGCTGACCCGGTCATGGTCGCCCTGGAGCCCGCACCGCCCGCCGCCCGCGCCGGAGAGCTCCACGCCGTCGTCGACGACGGCGCACCGACCGCCCGCTGGGAGCTCACCGGATCGAGCGTCCGCACCGTGGAGGCCGGTGCCACGGTCCATCTGCCCGGGCCGTCCGCATGGCTCCTGGTCCTCGACGGCGAGCTCGCGGTCGAGTCGTGGCAGTCCACCGAGGTGCTCGGCCCGCACGACGCCGCCTTCCTCGGCCGCGCGCACGCCTACCGCGTCGCCGCGACGACCACCGCGCGGCTCGTCCTGGCCTCGGTGCGCCAGGCGGGCGGCGAACCGCCCCTGCCGGAGCACTACGTCGCCCGCGGGTTCGGCACCGCGAACCGTGGGGTCACGGCCCTGGTCGAGCTCTGCCCCGTGTCCACGGCGCAGCACCTGAACCACTTCGCCGCGAGCTACGGCGAGCTCATCGCCGCGGCGATGCGCAAGCACCGGCTGGAGCGGGCCGGCGACCCGATCGTCCCGGCGGGCCTCGCGCCCGAGGTCGGCCGGGTCGTGGCCGCCGTCCTGCGCGACCCGGCTCACCCGTGGACGCTCGAAGAGCTCGCGCGCCTGGCGCACCTGAGCCGGTCCAGCCTCGGCGAACGGTTCCGCGAGGCGCTGGCCACCAGCCCTCTGCATTTCGTCCGTGAGGTCCGCATGCGCCGTGCCCGCGAGCTCCTCGCCGACGCCGACCACTCGGTCACCCACGTCGCGTTCGCCGTGGGCTACGGGTCCGTCGCCGCGTTCAGCCGGGCCTTCACCGCCGTGCACGGCATGACGCCGCGGTGCTGGCGGGCCGGGTCATGCCGGTCGACCGCGGAGGGTGGCGAAGCCGGCGGCGCCGACCAGCGCGAGGACGGCGCCGGTCAGGAGCACCGGCGTCAGGCCTGCACCGTCGAGCAGCCGGCCGCCTAGCACGGAGCCCAGCGTGATCGCGGCCTGGAAGGCGGTCACCTGCAGAGCGAGCGCCGACTCGGTACGCCGGGGCTCCGCCGTCGTGACCCAGAGCTGGGTCGCTACCGGGACCATGTTCATCCCGAAGCCCCACAGGACCACGGCCGGCACGACGACCCACAGCGAGGAGGCGCCGGCCAGCGCCGCCAGCGCCACGCCGAACAACGCCGGCCCGAGAGTCGTCGCGAGCCGCAGCCGGCGCGACAACGACCCCGCGGCGAGGTTGCCGGCGAGCCCGCCCAGCCCCCACAGGAGCAGCAGCAGGGCGACCATCGCGACGTCGACCCGCTCGATCGCGAGGCGGATGAACGGGTACGCGGCGAAGTTGCCCAGCACCGCCACGAACAGGAACGTGATGCCGAGCATGAGCCGCCGGTGCGTGAGCGCCTGCCGCAGCATCGCCAGACCGGCGCCCGGCTGCGCGGGCACGCTCGGCATCGCGAACCAGACGCCGGCGGCGCTGACCGCGGTGAGCGCCGCGGCGAGGCCGAACACCACCCGCCAGCCGAGCTGGTCGCCGAGCAGCGAGCCCAGCGGCACCCCGGCGATGGTGGCGACGCTGACCCCCAGGGCCAGCGTGGTCGAGACCGTGGCGGCCCGGCCCGGCACCGCGCGGATGCCGGCGGCGAACGCGAACGCCCAGTAGCCGGCGACCGCCACGCCCAGCAACAGCCGGCCGACCAGCAGCACGGCGAACACGGGAGCGACGGCGACGATCAGGTTGGCCACCGCGCCGATCGCCAGCAGCGCGACCAGCACGGTGCGCCGGTCCGTCCGGGGCAGGACGACGGCGATCGTCGGGGCGGTGAGGAAGCCGGCGACGGCGGTGGCCGCCACCGCCAGGCCCGCCGTCCCCTCGGTGATGCCGAGGTCCGCGGCCAGGCCGGGCAGCACCCCGGCCGGCAGGAACTCGCTGGAGACCAGCATCGCGATGCCGAAGGTGAGCGTGAGGACGGGCGTCCAGGTCGCTCGTGCCGTCGTGGTCGGGGTGGGGGTGCGTGTCGAGGTGGTCACCTGCCCATGCTGTGCCGACGCGAGCGGGAGAAGTTGATCGATCGCCGCACGATGTTGACCGGGATGCCGCAGGATGGGTCCATGCGCTCACACCTGTTCCAGCACACCGAACCCGAGGGCGAGCCCGGCAGCTTCCAGCTCGCGAACAAGCACATGCTCAAGGTCGACCTGACCGGCTCTGGCGGGTTCTTCTACGCCAAGCAGGGCTCGATGGTGGCCTACCAGGGCGACGTCGGCTTCGACTACGAGGGCAGCGGGTCCGTGACCAAGCTGTTCAAGAAGGCCTTCACCGGCGAGGGCATGTCGCTGATGAAGGTCTCGGGGCGCGGCGACGTGTTCCTCGCGCAGGACGCCGACGAGGTGTTCGTCCTCTACCTGGAGAACGAGAGCGTCACCGTCAGCGGTGCCAACATCCTGGCCTTCGAGAGCACGCTGACCTGGGACATCAACCGGGTCCAGGGTGCCTCGATGCTCACCGGCGGGCTCTTCAACACCACGTTCACCGGCACCGGGGCGCTCGCCGTCACGGCGTACGGCACCCCGGTGGTGCTGAACGTCGACGAGCCGACCTTCGTGGACATGCAGTCCGTCGTGCTCTGGTCGACCACGCTGTCCAGCTCGGTCCGCAAGACGGCCAAGCTCGGCGCCGTCATCGGGCGCGGCTCCGGCGAGGCGTACCAGCTGGGGCTCAGCGGTCAGGGGTTCGTCGTCGTGCAGGCCTCGGAGGGCCACCCGCCGGTCAAGACCGACTGATCGAGGCCCCGGCCAGCAGCCAGGTGACGGCCCGCAGGAGCAGGTGTCGATAGCCCGCGGAGTCGTAGGCGCGCACGTCGTGACCCGGTCCGCAGTACACGGTGCGGCCGCCGTGCGCCTCGGTGGCCCACACGACCGGCTGCGGCTCGCCGTCCTCGTCGGGCACCCAGCCGAGCACCTCCGACGACGGCGCGACGCGCAGGGCGCAGTACCTCTCGTCGAGGAGCTCGACGGTCGCGGCGGCCCCGGCGACGATGGCGTGCCCGCCGGTCGCCAGGGTCACGGTGGTCGGGCCGAACGGCGGGTCGTACGACGTCTCCGGCACCCAGCGGCCGCCGAGGATCTCCTCCCAGCCCGGCGCGTCGCGGAACGTGTTCGCCGACTGGTGCAGGGCGAGGATCCGCCCGCCCGCGCGCGCCCAGGCCTCGAGGTCGACGTGGAACGGCGCCCACGCGTCGTCGTCGGGCCCGATGCCGGCCTCCAGGTAGCCGGGCCAGGACGTCCCGGCGTTCACGACGAGCAGGTCGACGTCCTCCAGGTCGGCCAGGGCGTCGGGGAAGACCGAGCGGACGACGACGTCGGTCGGGCGCCCGTCGTGCTCCAGCTCGGCGAGCACGAGCGCGAGGCGGTGGCTGGTCGCGGCATGGTCGTGCCACGGGTCCTCGTACCGGCCGCGACCGGCCAGCACCAGGACGCGGTGCGGGTTCTCGGGCTCTTCGGCGGGCGTCGTCGTCACGACGTGATCGTGCCACGTTCCCGGGATGCCGGCAGGGGTCGCAGGACCGTCCCTACGGGTGCGCGGTCGCCCGCGGCACGCCCGGCGACCCGGTGACGATCGCGGTCTCGGGCAGCACGAAGCAGCGGCGGCACAGCGCCTCGTAGGTGAAGGTGCCGTCGTCCGGGATCGGCTCGGACGCGCCCAGCGGCTCGAGGAACGGCACCCCGTCGCAGAGCACCTGGGTGAACGCGGCGTGCAGGTCCTGACAGCGGTCGCACACGGCGCGGCGGTAGCGGACGTCCGTGGGGCCCAGCTCCAGCAGGGCACGGATCGTCGCGAACAGCTCGCCGCGGTGGTCCAGGTCGATGCCGCACGCCAGCACCTTGGTGCCGCGCAGCACCAGCTCCTCGACGACCCGGACGTCCGCCGGGGTGAACATGTGGACCTCGTCGATCGCGACGACGTCCTCGGTGGTGTGCAGCAGCGGCTCGAGCGTCTCCAGCTTGAGCGTCGGCAGCGAGGCACCGGTGCGCGAGACGATCCGCGCGTCGCGCACGTGGCGCGCCGACTGCACGACGGCGCAGCTCAGCCGCGAGTAGGCCAGCGGGGCTACCTGCGCGATGAGGTCGAGCGACTTGCCGGACTTCATCGGGCCGAGCACCAGCGACAGCTCCACCGGGCACCTCCCTGCGGTCCGCGGCGGGCCGGGCGCCCGCCGGAAGCACCTTAACGCTCGGGGCCGGCTCCTTCGGCGGCGACGGCGGCGGCCCCGGCTGCCCTCGCCGCTCGGGCGAGCACCGTGCGCGCGTGCCGCAGCACCGGTTCGTCGACCATGCGCCCCTCCGCCCGCACGGCCCCGCCCGACGGCGGCACCCCGGCGCCCTCGAGCAGCCTGCGGGCGCGCTCGACCTCCTGGTCCGGCGGCGTGTACGCCTCCCGGACCGCGGCCGCGTGGCGCGGGTGCACGCACATCGTGGCGGTGAACCCGCACGCCGCCGCGTCCCGGGCCTCCGCCGCGACGCCGTCGAGGTCGTCCAGGTCGACGTGCACGGCGTCGACCGCGGCCTTGCCGACCGCGCCCGCCGCGAGCAGCACGGTCGACCGGGCGTGCCGGGCCACGTCGCGGTAGGTGCCGTCGGGGTGCCGGCTGGACGTCCCGCCGAGGGACGCGACGAGGTCTTCCGCGCCCCAGGCGAGGGCCACCACGTCGGGTCGCATCGCGAGCGCCGGGGCGGCGAGCACGCCGGCCGCCGTCTCGCACAGGGCCACCACCGCGTAGGGGGCGCCGTCTGCGCGCAGCAGGGGTCCGACGAACCTCCCGTCCGCCTTCGGCAGCATCACGGTGGTGTACGCGGTGCCCGCGAGCGCCGCGAGGTCGGCCTCGTGGTCGGGCGTCCCGACGGCGTTGACGCGGACGACGGTGCAGGCCGGGTCGAGCGGGTGCTCGAGCAGCGCCCGGCGTGCGGCCGGGCGTCCGGCCGGGTCGACGCCGTCCTCCAGGTCGAGGATCACGCCGTCGGCCCGCTGTGCCGCCTTGGCGAACCGGTCGGGCCGGTCCGCCGGGCAGAACAGCAGCGCGGGGCCGAGGGTGAAGGGTTCTGGTGTCACGGCTCGTCCTTCCCGGCCTGCTCGTGCCCGGCCCGGGTCCACATCATCACCGTGCGCACGGCCCGGGCGACCTCGACGTCGTCCTGGTTGGTCCCGACGTGCTCGAGCGTGACGATCCCCGTGCCGGGCCGCGAGGCGGAGAGCCGCCTGTCGAGCACCGTCGTCGCCCCGTAGAGGGTGTCGCCGTGGAACATCGGCGCGGGGAAGCGGATCTCCGTGAACCCCAGGTTCGCCACGATCGTGCCGCGGGTCAGGTGGGCGACGCTCAGCCCGACGAGCGTGGCGAGCGTGAGCATCGAGTTCATCAGCGGCCTGCCGAACGGCTGGGTCGCCGCCCAGGCCGCGTCCAGGTGCAACCCTTGCGGGTTCATCGTCACCGACGTGAACAGCGTGTTGTCCGCCTCGGTGAGGGTGCGCCCCGGTCGGTGCACGTAGCGCACGCCCTCGTCGAGCTCGTCGTGGTAGAGGCCCCGCTGGATCTCGTCACGCATCGCTGCCCCTCGCTCCCGCGCTCATGCCGTCAGTCCCAGGTCGCGGGCGATGACCATGAGCTGCACCTCGGTGGTGCCCTCGCCGACCTCGAGGATCTTCGAGTCGCGGTAGTGCCGGGCGACGGGGTTCTCGTTGAGGAACCCGTACCCGCCGAAGATCTGCGACGCGTCACGCGCGTTCGCCATCGCCGCCTCGCCGGCCGTGAGCTTCGCGACCGACGCCTCGGCCTTGAACGGCTTGCCGTGCGTGAGCTTCAGCGCGGCGTCCAACCAGCAGAGCCGCGCCGCGTGCACGCGGGCCTGCATCCGCGCCAGGGTGAACGCGACGTGCTGGTTGCTCCCGATGGAGTGGCCGAACACCGTGCGCTCGTTCGCGTACCGCAGCGCCTCCTCCAGACAGCCCTGGGCGGCGCCGGTGGCCAGCGCGGCGAACGCGATCCGTCCCTCGTCGAGCACGCGCAGGAAGTTCGCGTACCCGCGGCCGCGCTCGCCGAGGAGGTTCGACGCCGGCACGCGGACGCCGTCGAGCGTCAGCGGGTGGGTGTCGGAGGTGTGCCAGCCGACCTTGTCGTACGGCTCGCCCACGGTCAGGCCGCGCGTCCCCGCAGGCACCAGGATGGAGGAGAGCTCGGGGCGCACGACGCCGTCGCTGCCGACCCGCTCCCCCGTCACGGCCGTGACGGTGATGACGCTGGTGATCGGGGTGCCGGAGTTGGTGATGAACTGCTTGGTCCCGTCGATCACCCACTCGTCCCCGTCCGGGCCCTCCTCGAGCCGCGCCCGGGTCTGCGTCGCCCCCGCGTCGGACCCCGCGCCGGCCTCCGTGAGCCCGAACGCCGCGAGCGCCCGGCCGGCCACCAGGTCGGGCAGCCAGCGCTCCTTCTGCTCGGGCGTGCCGTGCCGGAAGATCGGCATGATGCCGAGCCCGACCCCGGCCTCGAGCGTCACCGCGATGGACTGGTCCACCCGGGCGAGCGCTTCGACGGCGAGGCACAGCGAGACGTAGTCCTCGTCCTGGCCGCCCACGTCACGCGGGAACGGCAGCCCGAACAGCCCGAGCTCACCCATCTGCGCGATGATCTCCATCGGCAGGCGGCGCTCCGTGTCGTACCGGTAGGCGGCCGGCGCGACGACCTCGTCGGCGAACTCACGCACCGTCTGGCTGAGCTTGCGCTGCCCGTCGGTCAGGACGGTCGCGGCGGTATCGGCGATCATGACGCTCCTTCGGGTTCGACGACGGCGACCACCTGGTCGAGGCGGACCTGGTCGCCCGGGTGCACCACGAGACGCAGGGTCCCTGCGGCGGGTGCGGTGAGGGGGTGTTCCATCTTCATGGCTTCGACGACGACGACGGCGGCGCCGGCGTCGACGGGACCTTCGGCATGGGTGGCGGTCACCGTGCCGGGCATCTGCGCCCGGATCTCGGTGGGACCCGTGGCGGGCGCGCCCGGCTCGGCGGTGGCGGCCTTCCCGCTCCGGCGCACCGCGGCGCGCTCGGTGCGGTCCAGGACGGTGAGCACGCTGGTGCGGCCCTCGACGGCGACCCACACGGCACCGTCCCGTTCCAGCACGTGCACCAGGACCGTGCGCCCCTCGGCCGTGAGTAGCCGCCGGTGCGGCGGACCACCGGCCGGCCGCAGGGACGCCCGGACCGGGCTGCCGCCGTCGTCCACGCCGCCACCCGCCACCGTGGCGGCGTCGCGGGAGCCGGTGACCTCGAGGTCGAGGACGGTGCCGGCCGCGTCGCGCAGGGCGACCGGGCGGGATACGGGCGCGGCGTTGAGCCGCCAGCCGTCCGGCGCCCACGGGTCGCGGGTCCCGCTGCCGGTGCTGGTGCCGGGCGCGGATGTACCGGCGAGCAGCGCGGCGACCACCAGCGCGGTCCCGTCGGGCTCGGCTGGCTGTGCACCGGCTCCGGGCTGCTCCGCGGGCTCCACGAACCGGTCCACGAGGCCCGTGTCGAGCTTGCCCGCGCGGACGTCCGGGTCGGCGAGCAGGTCGCGCAGGAACCCGACGTTCGTCTCGACACCGAGCACCGCCGTCCGGGCGAGCAGCCCGTCGAGGCGCGCCAGGGCCTGGTCGCGGTCCGTGCCGTGCGCGACGGCCTTGGCGAGCATCGGGTCGTAGTCCCCCGACACCTCGTCGCCGCTCGCGACACCCGCGTCCAGCCGGAGCGGGAACGCGTCGGGACCGGCGCCCACCCCCGCGTCGTCGAACACGTCCACGCGGCCCACCGACGGCAGGAACCCGCGGGCGGGCGCCTCCGCGTACACCCGGGCCTCGACCGCGTGGCCGGTGAGCCGCACGTCCTGCTGGGCGAACCACAACGGCTCGCCGGCGGCGACCCGGAGCTGGGCCGCCACGAGGTCCAGACCGGTGACCATCTCGGTGACCGGGTGCTCCACCTGCAGGCGGGTGTTCATCTCGATGAACGCGAAGTCGTCGGGAGCGTCCGCCGGCACGAGGAACTCCACCGTGCCGACACCGACGTAGCCGACCGACCGGGCCACCTCGCAGGCCGCCGCGCCGAGCCGCTCGCGCGTCGCGTCGTCGACGGCGTGCGACGGAGCCTCCTCGACGATCTTCTGGTGGCGGCGCTGCAGCGTGCACTCCCGCTCGCCGAGGTGCACGACGGCGCCACGGGTGTCCGCGAGCACCTGCACCTCGACGTGCCGCGGACGTTCCACCAACCGCTCGAGCAGCAGCCTGTCGTCGCCGAACGCCGACGTCGCCACCCGGCGCGCGGAGGCCAGCGCCGCGGGCAGGCCGTCGGCTTCCCGGACCACCACCATGCCCTTGCCGCCGCCCCCGGCCACCGGCTTGACCAGCAGGGGGAAACCGACGTCGGCCGCGGCCGCGACGAGCTCCGCGTCGTCGAGCCCTCGGTCGTCGGGCCCCGCGTCCAGCGTGCCGGGCAGCACGGGCACGCCCCGGCCGGCGACGAGCCGCTTGCCCGCGACCTTGTCGGCCATCGCCTCGATCGCCGCGGCCGGCGGACCGACGAACACCAGCCCGGCGCGTTCGCAGGCGCGGGCGAGCTCCGGGTTCTCCGACAGGAAGCCGTAGCCGGGGTGGATCGCCTCGGCACCGGCGCCGACGGCGGCCGCGACCACCGCCTCGACGTCCAGGTACGCGCGGGCCGGGCCGAGGGACACCGCGACGTCGGCCTCGCGCACGTGCCGCGACCCGCCGTCGGCGTCCGTGTGGACCGCGACCGAGCGGACGCCGAGCCGGCGCAACGTGCCGATCACGCGGCAGGCGATCTCGCCACGGTTGGCTACCAGCACTGTGCTGAACATCTCCGTCGGCACCGTCCTCACATCCGGAAGAGCCCGAAGCGCGGGCCCTCGGTCGTCGGGAGCGGCGTGCGGGCGCACACCGCCAGTGCCATGCCGAGCACGCGGCGGGTGTCGCCCGGCTCGATGATGCCGTCATCCCACAGCCGGGCGGTCGCGTGGTATGGGTTGCCTGCCGCCTCGTAGGAGTCGCGGATCTCGCGCCGGAACTCCGACTCGTCCTGCGCGTCCCACTCCTGGCCCCGGGCGTCCGCCTGGTCGCGCTTGACGGTGGCCAGCACGGCCGAGGCCTGCTCGCCGCCCATCACCGAGACCCGCGCGCCCGGCCAGGTCCACAGGAACCGCGGGGAGTAGGCCCGCCCGCACATCGCGTAGTTCCCGGCGCCGAACGACCCGCCCACGATGACGGTCAGCTTCGGCACCCGGGCCGTGGCCACGGCCGTGACCATCTTGGCGCCGTCCTTCGCGATGCCGCCCGCCTCGGCGTCGGTGCCCACCATGAACCCCGAGATGTTCTGCAGGAACAGCAGCGGGATGCCGCGCTGGTCGCACAGCTCGATGAAGTGCGCACCCTTGAGCGCCGACTCGCGCAGGAGCACGCCGTGGTTGGCCAGGACCCCCACCGGGTGCCCGTGCACGTGCGCGAACCCGCAGACCAGCGTGGTCCCGTACCCGGCCTTGAACTCGTGCAGCCTGCTGCCGTCCACGACGCGCGCGATCACCTCGCGCGGGTCGTACGGCTGCTGGACGTCCGCGGGCACCACGGCGTCCAGACCCGCGCCACCCGACCCGTCCGGGGCGTCGGGGCCGACGGCGGGCGCCTCGGCCTCCGCGACGGTCCACGCAGGCTCCGGGTCCGGCGGGAGCGTCGCGACGATGTCGCGCACGATGTCCAGGGCGTGCTCGTCGTCCTCGGCGAGATGGTCGACGACGCCGGAGCGCCGCGCGTGCAGCTCACCCCCGCCGAGCTCCTCGGCCGTGACGACCTCACCGATCGCGGCCTTCACCAGCGGCGGGCCGCCGAGGAAGATCGTGCCCTGGCCCCGCACGATCACCGTCTCGTCGCTCATCGCCGGGACGTACGCCCCGCCGGCCGTGCAGGAGCCGAGCACGGCGGAGATCTGCGGGATCCCCTCCGCGGACAGCCGCGCCTGGTGGTAGAAGATCCGACCGAAGTGGTCGCGGTCCGGGAACACCTCGTCCTGCCGGGGCAGGAACGCCCCGCCCGAGTCCACCAGGTAGACGCACGGCAGCCGGTTCTCCAGCGCGATCTCCTGCGCCCGCAGGTGCTTCTTGACCGTCAGCGGGTGGTACGTGCCGCCCTTGACCGTCGGATCGTTGCAGACCACCATCACCTGCCGCCCGCGCACCCGGCCGACGCCCGCGACCACGCCCGCACCGGGCCACGCGCCCACCTCGCCCGGGCCGGCGTCGACCCCGTACGCGGCCAGCGGGGAGATCTCCAGGAACGGGCTGCCCGGGTCGAGCAGCCGCTCGACCCGGTCCCGCGGCAGCAGCTTGCCGCGCCCCACGTGGCGCTCGCGGGCAGCGTCCGAGCCGCCCCGTGCCGCCCCGGACGTCCGTTCGCGCAGGGTCGCCGCGAGCGCACCCTGCGCCTCGGCGTTCGCACGGGCGGCGTCGCTCGCCGGGTCGACGGCGGAGGTGAGGACGGTCATGCGCCCCGCCCTTCGCCGTCGTCCGGACCGCCGTCGTCCGGACTGCCGTCGTCCGGGCCGTCGGAGCCGCCGAGCAGCAGCGCCAGCCCCGGGTCGGCCAGGAGCCCGCCGAGGTCCGCGAGGAACCGGGCGCCCTGCTCGCCGTCGACCACCCGGTGGTCGAACGTGAGACTGAGCGTCAGCGTCTCGCGCAGCGCGATCTCGCCGTGGTGCTCCCACGGCTGCCGGGCGAGCCGCCCGATGCCGAGGATGGCGGACTCGCCAGGGTTGAGCAGCGGCGTGCCCGAGTCGACCCCGAAGACGCCCACGTTCGTGAGCGTCAGCGTGCCCCCGGCGAGCCGCTCCGGGCGGGTCCGCCCGGCGCGGGCCGTCGTGGCGAGCTCCCCGAGCGCTCGGGCCAGGCCGACCAGGGACAGCTCGTCGGCGTGCGGCACGTGCGGCACCACGAGCCCGCGGTCGGTCGCCACCGCGATGCCGAGGTTCACGTGCGCGGGGCGCACCAGCTGCGGGCCGTCGTCGGAATCCTCCCAGCGCGTGACGAGCGCCGGATGGTCCGGCAGCAGCACCAGCACCGCGCGGGCCACCAGGGCGAGCACCGTCAGCCGGGTGCCCGCGGTGCGCGGGTGCTCCCGCAGCCGGGTCAGCAGCTCCTTCAGCGCCGTCACGTCGCAGGTCAGGTGCACGGTGGCCTGCGGGATCGCCGCGCTGGCGACCATCGCCGCGGCGGTGTGCTTGCGCACGCCCCGCACCGGCTCGCGGGTCTCGGCCCGTACCGGCCGGGTGCCGAGGGTGCTGCCCCCCGTGGCCGCCGTGACGTCGTCGCGCGTGATCCGTCCGTCCGGGCCGCTGCCCGTCACCTGGGCCAGGTCGACGCCCAGCCGCTTCGCCGTCGCCCGGACCCCCGGGGTGGCGCGCCGGTTCGCGGTGGCACGGGGCGCCACCCCGTCCGACGGCGGGACACCGGGTGTGGCGACCGGCTTGCGCGGGCGTCGGGTCGGGCGGCCGCGCCGGGCTGCCCGGGCACCGTAGCCGACCAGGTTGGGGCGGGACTCCTCCTCGGGGGACGCCGCCGAGGCCGACGAGCTCGCTGAGGCCGACGACGCCGACGAGTCCGCCGATGTCGCGGCCGATCCGGCGGGCTCCTCACGGGGCGCGGGACTCGCCGGGGCCGCCGACGCGCCGCCGGTGCCGGTCCCGTTGCCTGCGGCCGAGCCGCCGCCCGCCACGTCCAGGTCGAAGGTGACCAGCGGCTCACCGACCTCGACGACCTGCCCCTCCTCGGCGTGCAGCCGGGCCACGACCCCCGCGTACGGCGAGGGGATCTCCACCAGCGCCTTGGCCGTCTCGACCTCCGCGATCACCTGGTTCAGGGTGACCGTGTCGCCCGGGCCCACGCGCCATTCGACCACCTCCGACTCGGTCAGACCTTCACCGAGGTCCGGGAGCAGGAACTCCTGGGTGCTCATGCCATCACCTCCGTGCCTGACCGCTGCGGTGCCCCGCTCCTCGCGCTCATGCGGCCACCCCCGTCAGGACGTCCAGCGGCACCCGGCCCAGCACCTGGTCGATGCCGTGGCACACCCGGTCCAGGTCCGGCACGTGGTGCCCCTCCAGCTTGGCCGGCGGGTAAGGCACGTCGTGGCCGGTGACCCGCACCGGCGGCGCCTCGAGATGCTCGAAGCACCGTTCGGTCACCGTCGCGCAGACCTCCGCGCCGACCCCCACCTGCCGCGGACCCTCGTGGACCACGACGAGGCGCCCGGTGCGGCGCACCGACTCCGTGACGGCGTCGGCGTCCCAGGGCGAGAGCGACCGCAGGTCGATCACCTCGACGGACGCGCCGTCGTCGGCCATGGCCTCGGCCGCGTCGATCGCGGTCGCGACGTGCGAGCCCCAGCTCACCACCGTGACGTCACGGCCCGGGCGCACCACGTGCGCGGAGCTCATGGGCGGGGCGTCGGCGAGGTCGACGGCGGGGTCGACGTCGCCCTTGACGTGGTAGAGCCGCTTGGGCTCGAAGAAGATCACCGGGTCGTCGCAGGCGATGGCCTGCCGCAGCACCGTGCTGGCGTCCTGCGGGTTCGACATCGACACGACGCGCAGCCCGGCCGTGTGCACGAAGTACGTCTCCGGCGACTCGCTGTGGTGCTCTGCCGCGCCGATCCCGCCCGCCACGGGGATGCGGATGGTGATCGGCATGGGCACCTTCCCGCGGGTGCGGGCGTGCATCTTGGCGACCTGGCTGACGATCTGGTCGAACGCGACGTACACGAACCCGTCGAACTGGATCTCCACCACCGGCCGGTACCCGCGGTACGACATCCCGATGGCCGTGCCGAGGATCCCCGACTCCGCCAGGGGCGTGTCCACCACCCGGCGCGGGCCGAACTCGCGCTGCAGCCCGTCGGTCACGCGGAACACCCCGCCGAGCGCGCCGATGTCCTCGCCGAGCAGCACCACGTGGTCGTCGTCGCTCAGCGCCTGGCGCAGGCCCGCGTTGAGGCCCTGCGCCAGCGTCATCTGGGTGGTCGAGCCGGTCATCGGTCCCCCTCCTCGAAGCCGTCGAGATAGCGGGCGTAGGCGTCCCGCTCGGCGGCGAGCTCGGCGTGCGGCGCGGCGTACACGTCGGCGAAGACGTCCTGCCACGACGGGTCCTCGATCGACGTGACGCCGGCGCGCAGCTCGGCCGCCACGGCGTCGGCGGCCGCCTGGACGCGGGCCTCGCCGTCGTCGTCCAGGGCGTCCTCGCTGCGCAGGTGTGCCGCGACGCGACTCAGCGGGTCGCGAGCCTCCCAGTGCTCGCTCTCGGCCGAGGTGCGGTAGCGCGTCGGGTCGTCGGCGGTGGTGTGCGGACCGCGGCGGTAGGTCACGGCCTCGATGAGGGTGGGTCCGCCGCCCGTGCGGGCGCGGTGCAGCGCCTCGCGTGTGACGGCGAGCACGGCGAGCACGTCGTTGCCGTCCACCCGCACGCCCGGCATGGCGAAGCCGCGGGCCCGTTCGACCAGCGGCACCTTGGACTGCAGCGACACCGGCTCGGAGATCGCCCACTGGTTGTTCTGGCAGAAGAACACGACCGGCGCCGTCCAGGTCGAGGCGAACGTGAACGCCTCGGCCACGTCGCCCTGGCTCATGGCGCCGTCACCGAAGTAGGAGATGACGGCCTCGGTCCGGCCCTGCCCGACGGCGGTCCCGGCGTCGGGCGCGGGTCGTGCGTCCCGCTCGGCGTCGGCGCCCTGGTCCGCGAGGATGCCGACGGCATAGCCCACGGCGTGCAGCGCCTGCGCGCCGATGATGACCTGCATGGGCGCCATGCGTGCCACGTGCGGGTCCCATCCGGCGCCGGTGACGCCGCGCCACACGCGCAGCAGGTCCGCCCCGGCGATGCCGCGCACGTGGGCGACACCGTGCTCGCGGTAGCTGGAGAACACGAAGTCGTCGGACTCCAGGGCGCGGGCGGAACCGATCTGGGCGGCTTCCTGGCCGAGCAGCGGCGGCCACAGCGCGAGCTGTCCCTGCCGTTGCAGGGCGGTGGCCTCCGTGTCGATGCGGCGCACGACGACCATGTCCTCGTACAGGTCGCGCAGGGCCGCGTGGTCGACGTCCTCGACCCAGCGGTCGTACGTCGCGTCCGGGTGGCGGACCCCGTCGGCATCGATCAGCCGGACGGTCCCGTGACCGGGGTCGACGCCCTCGGGCGTCGTGCCCAGGGAGGTGGGCGCGGGCACATGGTCCCGCGCGCCGCCGTGGGCGCTGTCCACCGAGGCCTCGTGCGACGTCCCTGCTCGTGACAGGCGGTCGCGGGTCCTCGGATCCGTGGTGCTGGGCATGGGTGGCCTCACCTCGCATCGGAGCCGGCGCTCCTCGTCGAGCGCCTGTTCCCGAACATATCTCTGTGATCCAGGTCGCACCACCAGCACCTGTTCTGTTGAGCAGGATGCTCAGCGGGCGCCGGGTGTTGCCGTGCACAGTGCTCGATGTCGCGAGGCTCGCGTGCGGAACCGTTCAGGACTCGCGGTCCGGGCGCACCCAGTCGTGGGTCTCGCGCACGAGCTCGAACCCGGCCGACCGGTAGAGCGCCACCGCAGCGGTGAGCGAGGACGGCGTCACGACGGCGACGGCGCTCGCTCCTCGGCGGACGAGAGCCGCGCTCGCTCCCAGCACGGCGTCGCGCCCGTAGCCGCGCCCGCGATGCTCCGGGGCGGTGCCCACCGGCTCCAGCAGCCCGCAACGGCCCGCTCCCGCGAACCAGCCCGTCGCAGCGGCCGCAGGCTCCCCCTCGGGTGTGCGTACCAGCACGTCGACGGCCGCACCGCCCGCCGGCGAGGACATCATCGTGCGCCACCTGGCCGCGGTGAACGTGGATCCCGGGAAGGCCGCCCGTTGGACGTCGACCCTGGCGGCCACGTCGGCCTCTCGGACGGCTTCGGCACGGCTCGACACCGGCCGCGGCGTCCACGACATGACCGACCAGGCCTCCGCGTCGGGTTCCCACCCGGGCACCGGCAGGCCGTCGGTGGCGTCGTGGCCGGGCACGAGCAGCTCGGCGTCGGCCGCGAGCGCACCGAGGTCGGCCGCAGGCGCAGCGGTCACCCGCAGGACGGGACCGTCGAAGAACCCGACCGCCGTCGGCGCTGCGCCGTCGGTCCACAGCAGGACGGCCGCGTCGTCGGACCGCAGGTACCACCCGACGTCACCGGGGTGCAGGCCACCGCCCGGGACGTCCCGCGGCGTCCAGCCGCACAGCGCGCGCAGCGCCGGACCGGTCTCGGAGCTGGCCAGTCGGTGCCGCGTCAGCGAGGTCATGGCCACCCATGATCGGCCGCTGCGTCCGGCACTGCCAGCACTTTTCGCGCCCGCCCGGATCGGGTCGATCGCCAGCCTCCGCGCCCGGATAGGCTGGGCAGGTGCACCGCATCGACGCCGTGGACCTCGCACTGCTGAGGGCGCTCTCGCAGGACCCGCGTGCGACGACGGTCGCCCTGGCCCAGCGGCTGGGCATCTCCCGCAACACCGTGGCCGCCCGCCTCGCCCGCCTGGAGCAGGCAGACGCCTTCCGCGAGTTCGACCGCTGCATCGACCCGGCGGTGCTCGGCCACCCGCTGACCGCCTTCATCGAGGTCACCGTGCACCAGCAGGACCTCGCCCGGATCGTGTCCGAGCTCGCCGAGATCCCCGAGGTGGTCCAGGCCTACGGGCACAGCGGCGTCGCCGACCTGCGCGTGCACGTCGTCTGCCGCGACACCGACCACCTGTTCCGCATCGACGCCGCCATCCTGCGCATCGACGGGGTGCAGCGCACCGAGACCTCGCTGTCGATGGGCGAGCTCGTGCCGTACCGCATCCAGCCGCTCGTGGAGAAGCTGCGTCGCGAGCTGTGAGGGCCTCAGGGTCAAACCTGGGGGCCCCTCTCCATCGCCAGGTTTGCACCCGGCGCGGCTGGCTCCGGCCGCCGTTCTCAGCGCCCGGCTGGTCCCCCAGGAACCTGGCCCGTCCGGATCGGCTGCCGTTGCGAGGTCGCAGATTTGCCGTTGCCAGCGTAGGAACCCTGCCAACACTCGTTCCGGCTTCATGCTGTTGCTAGTGTCGACTGGTGGCAGCGACCTCGACCTTTCGACCAACGGTGAGCGGGCCGACGAACAGATACAGCAAACATTGGACCTTCTGGGGTCGCTGCGCCCCGGCCGTGTGGCTCGTCCCGGCGATGGGACTGATGGCCGCCGCGATTGGTTCTCGGTTCGGCTCGATCACCCTCCTGGCGGCCAGCGCCACCAGCGTGCTCCCTGGGCTGGTCTACTACGCCGACAAGTGGTGGGGGCCGGGCGTCCTCGAACGAACACGACCGGAACCACTCGGCCCGTGGTGGTGCTACCTCGGCGCATGCCTCGTCGTCGGCAATGCCGTGATCTGGTCCTTCGGATCATTAGCCTGGCTCATCGTCGCCCCGCCGACCTTCTGGCTGGAGCTCAAGATCGCGCGGCGCATCCTCGCCCGTCGGTATGACCGCGAGGGCGCGGCTGAGCGCTTGAGGCTGCGGACGCCCGACTAGGGCGTGTCTCCTATATGGACGGTGAGGCGCGCGGCAGACTGGCGCGGTGACGTCTTCGCGGTACCGGGTCTTGACCGACGAGCAGTGGGAACGGATCGAGCCGGTGCTGCCCTCGAACGTGGGGCGCAGGGGTCGCCCGTTCGGGGACAACCGGCGGGTGGTCGAGGGGATCATCTACCGGTACCGGACCGGCATTCCGTGGCGTGACCTGCCGCGCGAGGAGTTCGGTCCGTGGAAGACGGTCTGGAAGCGGTACCGCCGCTATGCCGGTGACGGGACCTGGGACCGCGTGCTTTCGCGCCTACTGGCCGAGGCCGACGCGAACGGGCAGATCGACTGGAACGTGTCGGTGGACGCGACGATCAACCGCGCCCACCAGCACGGCACGAACACGACGCGCCCGGAGCAGGACACAGGGGGCGACATCGAACTACACGCCCAGGCCGGTCGGGTTCGTCCACAGCACCCTCGGGGGTAAGCGTGAGCCGGCCGGTCATGGCATCGGTCGTTCGCGCGGTGGGCTGAGTACGAAGATCCACGCCGCGGTCGACGGGCGCGGGCGCCCGCTCGCGATCGTGGTCACCGGAGGGCAGCGCAACGACGGCGCGATGCTCGAGCAGGTCCTGGCAGACATCCACGTGCCGCGGCTGGGCCCCGGCCGCCCGCGCACCACACCGGACGCCGTCATCGCGGACCGGGCCTACACCAGCGGAAAGACCCGCCGCATGCTCGCGGGCCGTGGCATCAAGGCCGTGATCCCGCAAAAGAGTGACGAGATAGCCGCCCGGCGCCGCAAGAGGTCGGCCGGTGGGCGCCCGCCGAAGCTGGACACCGTGACCGACAAGGGCCGTAACGTCGTCGAACGCACCTTTACCCTGGCCAAGCAGTGGCGCGCGCTGGCCACCGGTACGACAAGCTCGCCATCACCTACCGCGCCGCGGTCGTGCTCTCAGCCTGCATCACCTGGATGCGCATTTAGGAGACACGCCCTAGTCGCAGTTCTGGATCTTGTCTCTCCGCGCTCGTGCTTCTCGGTGGCGTTGACGGCGACGGAACTGCGCCCTAAATCGCCGTTGAGCGGCTTCGATGCGGTCGGCGGACGGGTCTGCTGCCCACTCGTAGTACTCGCTTTCTGCGCCGTCGCGCCCACCGTCCGCTTCGACCAGGCGACCTAGGGAGGTCTTGCTGGGTTCGCCCTTCGGGAGCGCCGCAACCCATGGCCCCTTCGCTGACTCGCTACCCACGTATCCAGGGTAGAGGGCAGTGAGCATCCGGGCGGATGCAAGAGGACCTGCTGGGCGCGCCACTTGGGAGACACGCACGACTAGTTCCGGACGACGGCGGACGCAGGGTCAGCCCGCGAGCCCGACCAGCAGGTCAGCCGCACCTCGCGTCGCCGCGATGAGCTCCGCGTTGACCTGGTCGGAGCCGCGCGCCCAGTGCCGCGCCTCCTCGACGCTCTTGCCGAACGCCCGGTGCCGCGCCTCGAGGCGGGCGAGCCGGACACCGTCGGGCACCTCGACGTACCAGACCTCGGCCATCCGAGCCCGGGCGGTCGGCCAGGCTCCCGACTGCGCGAGCAGGTAGTTCCCCTCGGTGACCACGAGCGGCACCTCGGCGGGCACCTCGACCCCGGCCGCGACCGGCTCCTCGATCTCGCGCCGGAACGCCGGCGCATAGACCGGCGGGTCACCAGGACGCGCGTCGGCGAGGCGCGCGACCAGCGCGGCGTACCCGGCGTCGTCGAAGGTGTCGATCGCGCCCTTGCGCCCGGCACAGCCGTGCGCCGCCAGGACGGCGTTCGACAGGTGGAACCCGTCCATCCCGACACCCACGGCCCGCTCCGGCCCGAGCGCCGCGACCAGCTCGGCTGCCAGCGTCGACTTGCCCGACCCGGGCGCCCCGACGATGCCCAGGACAGCCCGCCGACCCGGGACCGCCAGGCCGCGGGCACGCTCGACGAGCTCCGCCGTCGTGCTCACCGGGGCACCTGCGCGAGCCAGGCGCGCGGGCCCACGTGCTGCACCCGGGTGGTCGCGACGCGCGCGGCCGTGGTGCAGGCCTCCGGGAGGGGCTCGCCGGCGGCGAGCGCCGCGGCCAGCGCCCCGTGGAACGCGTCGCCCGCGCCGAGGGTGTCGCGCACCTCGACGTCCGGGACGTCGACCGTGCCCGAGCCGGAGTGGTTGAACCACTCGACCGGCCCGCCGCCGTGGGTGACCACCACGGAAGCCGCACCGAGCTCCCGCGCGCCGGACGCGCCGTCGTCGTACCCGGGCACGGTGAAGTCCGCGGAGAGCGCGGCGACGTCGGCGGCGGGCAGCAGGTCCGCGAAGACCGGCCGCCACCGCCCGGCGTCGAGGACCACCGGCGGGCGCCGGGTGCTGCCGTCGAAGTGGTCGACGACGGCGCGGGCGATCGCCGGGTGGTGCCCGTCGAGCAGGACGAGGTCGGGCGTGGGCAGCTGCGGCAGGTTCGCCGGTGCGGGGGCGTCGGCGAGCGCCGCGTCCGCCGAGACGACGGACCGCTCCCCCGTGGCGTCGTCGACCAGCACCGCCGAGACCGCGAGCGGGAACGCCTTGCCGCCGACGACGTCGTGCACCTCGACGCCGTGGGCGGCCAGGTCGCCACGGGCCGCCATCGCGACAGGGCCGTCGCCGAGCGCGGTGACCAGCACGGCACGGACCCCCAGCGCGGCCGCCGTGACCGCGGCGTTGGCCGCCGGGCCGCCCGCCGCGACGTCCTGGCGGGAGGCAGTGACCTTCTCGTCGCGGCCGGGCCGTCCGTCCGCGCGGTGCACGACGTCGAGCGTGGTCAGCCCCACGAACCAGCAGGTGCGCATCGCTCTCCAGGTGCTCAGCGGCCGGTGCCGTCGACGGCGTAGGGCTCGATCGCAGTGACCTCGTCGTCCGTCAGCGGCCCCGCCGCGAGCGCCGCGAGGTTGTCCTCGAGCTGGGCCACGCTCGAGGCGCCGATCAGCGCCGAGGTGACCCGCTGGTCGCGCAGCACCCAGCTCAGGGCGAGCTGGGCGAGGCTCTGCCCGCGGCCGGCAGCGATCTCGTTCAACGCGCGTGCACGCTCGAGGTACGTCTCGCTCAGGGCGTCGCTGGACAGGAAAGGCGAGTCGGAGCGGGCCGCCCGCGACCCCGCAGGCGCCTCACCGCTCAGGTAGCGGCCGGTGAGCAGCCCTTGCTGCAGCGGGGAGAAGACGATGGTGCCCACGCCCAGGTCGCCGACGGCGTCCAGCAGGGACTCGCTCTGGCGGCCGTCGTAGGGGTCCTCGCGCTCCGGGTCTTCGATGTGCCGGTTGAACATCGAGTAGCTGGGCTGATGGATGAGCATCGGCGTGCCGAGGTCCGCCAGGATGCGCGCCGCCTCGCGGGTGCGCGCCGGGGAGTAGTTCGACACCCCCACGTACAGGGCCTTGCCCTGCTGCACCGCCGACGCCAGGGCACCCATGGTCTCCTCCAACGGTGTGGAGGGGTCCGGGCGGTGGTGGTAGAAGATGTCGACGTAGTCCAGGCCCATGCGGGCCAGCGACTGGTCGAGCGAGGACAGCAGGTACTTGCGCGAGCCGTGGTCCCCGTACGGGCCGGGCCACATGTCGTAGCCCGCCTTGGTCGAGATGACGAGCTCGTCGCGGTACGGGTGCAGGTCGCTGGCGAGGTGCCGCCCGAAGTTCTCCTCCGCCGAGCCGTACGGCGGGCCGTAGTTGTTCGCCAGGTCGAAGTGCGTCACGCCGAGGTCGAACGCGCGGCACAGGATGGCGCGCTGCGTCTCCATCGGGTTCACGTGGCCGAAGTTGTGCCACAGGCCCAGCGACAGCGCCGGCAGGTCGAGACCCGAGCGGCCGGTACGACGGTAGGTCATCGAGTCGTAGCGGGCGTCGTCGGCCAGATAGCGAGGTGCGAGAGGCATAAGAGCATCCTGTCAGAGCAGCGCCATCGCCAGCAGCGGCGCCGGGACGGCCCACACCTCACCGCTCGTGTCCAGGATCGACTTCGTCGCGAGGATCCCGCGCTGGTACTTGCCCACGATCACGCGGGCCTCGCTCTTCCAGCCGCGCGAGACCCACTTCGACTCGATCGGCACAGTCATGACGGTCCCTGCGTCGGACGGCAATGAGATCGATGACAGGTCGATCTCCCGGTCGTTGCTCGTCCGTACGTATCCGATGGTGTCACCAGCCAGCCATCGCCCCTCGGAGTGGGCGTCCACCGCGCGCGCGAGGTGCACGCCGATGGTCTGTTCGGTCAGCGACGTCATGGCGGGCGCCTTCGACCCGGCACGTAGACGTGACGGCAACCATGAGAGGACCGGATCGGTGAGGTAGTGCTTGGACTGCGTTCGAGGCACCAGCGCTCCGGAGTCGTCTCGCTGAGGACAGCGCAGCACAGCGTGCGACGACACCATCCGCGTCAGCCGTGTCTCCAAGGCCGCCCGAGTCCGACCGATGATGATCGCCGTCGGGTTGACCGCCAGCGGACTCGTCGCGCGCTCCGACAGGGCCTCCAACAGCAGAGGCACAGATTCTGGTGTGCTCTCCGGGTCCACGTCCCGATGCAGCCACGCCTGAAGGTCCTGCAGGTATGCATCCGAGACGGCACCGTTCCGGACGTACTCGGCCACGGCGCGCGGAAACCCACCCACGCTCAGGAACTGCTGCCAAGCCAGATCGAACTCGTCGACGAACAATCCCGTCTCGGCGAGCTGGGCCCGCGTCTCGTCGCTCTGGAGGTGACCGGGATGAACGCGTGGCAGAGCAGGGAGGTTCTCGCGCGTGGTGCCGATGAACTCGCGGAAGCTCATCGGCAGGAGAACTCGGCGGCGGCGTGTCTCAGAACCTGCCCGGCCAGCCATGAGGTTGCCCTCGACATCCTCGTCCGGATCCCATCGGGACCCCGTGGCGATGACCGTGTCGTGTGCGAACGCCGTGTTGTCCCGCGCGTCCTTGAAGACCGACGACCACCCACGCACCGAGGTGATCTCGTCGAAGAGCCACACCCGAGGCCGCGCCCCGTCGAGATCGACCGACTCGGTCATGCTGCGCGCCAGTGTGAGTACTCGGCGGACGTCCTGCAGCGTCAACGTGTCACACGGGACGTGGATGATCTGGCGGGGATCGACATCACCCCGCTCGCAGAGCGCCGCGGCGAGCTGCAGCATCGCGACGGACTTGCCGATGCGCCGCGGCCCCGACAGGACGATCACCCGATCGCCGAGCGGATCCGTCGCGACGTCGTCGAGCACTTCCGTCCGATACCCGATGTCGTAACGTGCCAACCCCTGGAGCACCGGGTGCCGCTCGGTCCAAGCGGTAGCCTCTTCGCCGAGCACCTGCGCCTTCCACCAGGGGTTTCGCTCGCCGAGGTGCTGCCGGATGGAGTCGTCGCGCATGTCAAGAAGGTAGCATCGACTTCATTCAAGGGGGAGGGTCGAGCGCACCTGACTTCATTCAAGGGGGAGGGTCGAGCGCACCTGACTTCATTCAAGGGGGCTCGGGTCCGCAGAGGGCGACGAAGCGCGTCATCTCACGGGCCGGCGGCACCGTCCGCGACATCCCAGTGCTCGGCCCGGACCAGCTGATCTGCGCGTGGCCTGCCTGATGCCGGTCACACTTGACCCGAACGAGAGCCGGACCGGCGGAACGGAGCGAGACATGGACGACGGTGGCACGACGCGCCCGGGCACGCCACGGTCGGCCGAGTGGTCGGTGGCGCTCGGTGTGGCCGGGCTGGCCTGCGCCGTCGTCCCCGTGGTCGGGGACTGGGTGGCCGCCCCGCTCGCCGTCGCGTCGATCACGCTCGGTTCGCTCGCCATCCACGTCGCCGAGCGAGACGGTCGGCCCGGCACGGCCCGCGGGCTCGTCGGGGCGATGATCGGCGTGGTCGCGCTGGGCGTGGTGCTCTTCTCGCTGGCCGCCGGGATCGTCCACACGGGCTGACGGCCGGCGCTATGCGGCGGGCGGCACCGGGAAGTTGGCGCGGAAGAGGTTCGTCGGGTCCCAGTCCCGCTTGACCTCCCGCAACCGAGTCAGGGTCGGCTCGGGGAACGCGTCGGCGAGGCGCTCCGGGCGCGTGTCGGTGTCGAAGGAGAGGTACAGCCCGTCGGCGTGCGGCAACATCTCGGCGTCCCACACCGTGTCGAGCGCCTCCTGAGAGGCCGACATCGCCGAGAGCAGGAAGTTCTGGTGCCGGTGGGCGTACGCCGTCGCCGCGTCGGGCAGGTCGTGCGCGGCCCCGCCGGTGGCGCGGACCTGCAGGAAGGTCGCCGAGCCCGACGCCGCCACGCGCTCGAAGGCGCGGGACGTCGCGGTGTCGAGGTGCGTGACGAGCGCGGATCGCACGGAGGGGTCGCCACCTCCCGTGTGGCGCTTGTCCCCCGCCTGCACGACGCCGGCGTACGGCAGCAGGTACGCCTGGTGGTCGAGCAGCGGACCTGCGTCGGCGAGACGTTCCAGCTGGGTGACCGCCGCTGTCGTGTCGTCACCGGCGTAGACGGTCATGAGCTGCGCCACCGGCCCCTGGCCCCGCCGGGGCGGCGAGAGGATGAGGAAGCTCGTGAGCTCGCGCGGCGCCGTCTCGACCGCGGCACCCCACCGCTCGAGCAGCCCCGCGGTGTCGGTGGCGTCGAGGGTCATCTGGGAGAAGACGACGTCGCCCAGATCCATCGCCTCGACCTCCACCCAGGTGACCGCGCCGAGGTTGCCGCCGGCGCCCCGCAGCCCCCAGAACAGGTCGGGGTTCTCGTCCGCGGAGGCGTGCACGACCCGCCCGTCCGCCGTGACGACCTCGGCCGCCACGACGTGGTCGATCGTCAGCCCGTACGTGCGCCCGAGGAACCCGACACCACCTGCGGTCGCGAGCCCTCCGACCCCGACGCCCCCGTAGTCGCCCGAGCTGATCGCCCAGCCGCGCGGCGCGAGCGCCTCGGCGACCTTCTCCCAGGTCGCCCCGGCTCCGAGACGCACCCGGCGAGTGGCCTCGTCGACCACCTCGATCTGGTCCAGCGCCCCGAGGTCGACGACGATCCCGCCGTCGTTCGTGGACCGGCCGCTGATGCCGTGCCCGCCCGACCGGACACCCAGGGGAACCTCCTGCGTCCGCGCGTAGGTGACGGCGTCGGACACCTCGGCGGCACTGCGCGGCCGCAGGACGAGGCCCGGCGCGCCCGAGCGCAGGTAGTTGTGCCGCACGACGTCGTAGGAGCGGTCGCCAGGTTCGACGGCGGTGGTCGCCAGCGTGGGCGGCACGCCGTCGTAGTCGATCCCGTCGCGCCGCAGCGCGATCGCGGCCCGGCCACGGCGGGTCGCGGCAGGAGCCGTCCCGTGCGCGGCCCGCTCGCGGGCGACCAGCTCGCGCACGGCCGGGGCGATCTCCTCGCCCAGCACCGAGAACATACCCGGATCGTCCGAGGCCACGATGAACGAGCCGACGCCGTCGTCCAGCGCCAGCGCGGCGAGCTCCTCGACCCACTGCTCGACGGGCCCCTGCAGGAAGCCCCGCCGGTCGGCGGTGACCGCGCCCTGCACGTTGAGCAGGCGGCGGATCTCGGCGGGGTGACGCCCCGCCTCCTCGGCCGTCTCGTCGATGATCGCGTTGCCGCGGGCGAGGTCACCGTCCTTCATGTAGGCGAGGGACGGCAGCCAGCCGTCGGCCTGGCGCGCGACGAGGCGGAGCATGCGCGGCTTGTACGCGCCGAGCCAGATCGGCACGTCGTGCGCCGGCGCAGGTCCGCGCTTGGCGCCGGTGACGCGGTGGTGCTCGCCGTCGGTGCGCAGCACGCGGCGCTCGCCGGCGTCCCAGATGCCGCGGATGATGTCGACGGCCTCGGCGAGCGCCGTCACGGACTCTCCCGGGGTGAGGCGGCGGCCACCCATGGACTCGATGGCGTCCCAGAACCCACCTGCGCCGAGGCCCAGGTCGATACGTCCGCCGCTGAGCAGGTCCAGGCTCGCCACCGAGCGGGCGAGGACCGCCGGCTGGCGCAGCGGCAGGTTCAGCACGTTGCCCGCCAGGTGGATGCGCTCGGTGACCGCCGCGGCGTAGGAGATCAGCGTCCAGGTGTCGAGGAACCCTGGCTGGTACGGGTGGTCCTGGAAGGTCACGAGGTCCAGGCCGGCTGCCTCGGCTGCCTGCGCCAGCCGGACGGGCTGCTGCGGGTCACGGTTGGACGGGGTGACGAAGGTGCCGAAGACCAGGTCGTGGCCGTAGTCGGTCATGGGCGCTCCAGGTGACGAGAGATGATCTGTGCTGCAGATGATATACCCGGCAACTCATCTGGATGACATCTCATTCCGCGGTACGATGGCGACATGCCCACGCCCGCTGCGCCCTCACCCTTCGGCTGGTCGCTCGCTGCCCTCCTGCGCGAGTGGAAGCACCGGGTGGCCGCCACCTGCGACGAGCTGCCGCAGGGCTCCCGGGGCTACGAGGTGCTCTCTGCCGTGGTGCACGACCGACCGCCGACGCAGGCGGCGCTCGCCACGCGCCTCGGGATCGACCGGACCGTGATGACCTACCTCATCGACGAGCTCGACGCCGCCGGGCTGGCGCGGCGCGAGCCGGACCCGACGGACCGCCGCGCACGACGGATCGTCGCCACCGCGCGGGGCGCCGAGATCGTCGCCGGGCTCGACGCCCAGGTCGCGCGGGCCGAGGACGAGCTGCTCGCAGCCCTCGAGCCCGCGGAACGCACGGCACTGCGAGGCCTCCTGGCGCGCGCGGCGTCCGGGGCCGCTCCCGCCGACGACCGCTGCGCCGTCGTCGGCGACGCGATGCGGGACTGACCCGAGCGGGTCAGGTGACGGCGCCGAGGTGCCAGGGGATGAACTCCTCGGCACCGATGCCGAGCTCCTCGCTCACGGTCTGCTCCCCGGACGCGACCGCGAGGATCTTGGCCAGGATCTCCGCACCGACCTCCTCCAGCGTGGCCGTGCCGTCCACGATCCGGCCGGCGTTGACGTCCATGTCCTCGCTCATCCGGTCGTACATCGGCGTGTTCGTGGCGACCTTGATCGACGGCGTCGGCTGGCATCCGAACACCGAGCCGCGCCCCGTGGTGAACACCACGACGTTCGCCCCGCCCGCCACCATCCCCGTCACGGACACCGGGTCGTAGCCGGGGGTGTCCATGAAGGTGAACCCACGGTCGGTGATCTGCTCGGCGTACTCGTACACGGCCGTCAGGTCGGCGGTGCCGCCCTTGGCCACCGCGCCGAGCGACTTCTCGAGGATCGTCGTCAGACCGCCCGCCTTGTTGCCGGGCGACGGGTTGTTGTCGAGGGTGCCCTGGCCGGCGGCCACGTAGTCGCGCCACCAGTCGATCCGGTCCAGCAGCTTCTTCGCCACGCCCGGCGAGGTGGCCCGCGCGGTCAGCAGGTGCTCCGCACCGTAGACCTCGGGCGTCTCGGCGAGCACCGACGTGCCGCCGTAGGCGACGATCCGGTCCGACGCCCAGCCGAGCGCCGGGTTGGCGGTGATCCCGGAGTAGCCGTCCGACCCGCCGCACTCCAGGCCCAGGACCAGCTCCGAGACGTCGCACTCGGTCCGACGGCGCGCGTCCACCTCGGGCAGCATCGCTCGCACCGCCTCGACGCCCGCCTGCACCGAGGCCCGCACGCCACCCGTCTCCTGGATGGTCATCGACCGCACCACGGTGTCGTCCGGGATCGCGGCCAGCAGCCCTCCGGCTCCCGCATCGGTGCCGGCCGGCGCGCCCATGCCGGGCATGCCCAGGTCGGCGACGGAGCCGGAGCGCGCGGACAGCGCAGCTCCGGGCACCATCTCGCAGCCCAGACCGAGGACGAGCACCCCGGCGACGTTCGGGTTCGCCGCATACCCGCGCAGGGTGCGCAGCAGCATCTGGCCGCCCTCCGAGTCCGGTACGAGCCCGCACCCGGAGGTGTGCGTCAGCGCGATGACGCCGTCCACGTTCTCGAACTCGTCCAGCGCCGCACCGCGGAACTGCTCCGCGATCATCTTCGCCGTCGTCGCCGAGCAGTTCACGCTCGTCAGGATCGCCAGGTAGTTGCGGGTACCGACCCGGCCGTCCGCGCGACGGTAGCCGCGGAACGTGGGCCGCGGGACGCCGTCGGGCACCGTCAGCTCGGTGTGGGTGCCGCCGAGCGGCGCCTCGCGCTCGCCCGGGTCGAACCCCAGGTTGTGCGAGTGCACGTGGTCGCCCGGGACGATGCCCGCCGTGGCGACGCCGATGACCTGCCCGTACTTGTGCACCGGCGCCCCGGCAGCGACCTGCCGCAGCGCGACCTTGTGCCCGCGGGGTACGGCCTCGCGGACGACGACGGCGGTCCCGTCGGGGGCGACGGCGCGGTCGGCGGCGGTGAGGTCACGCGTGGCGACGGCGACGTCGTCGCCGTGGCGGAGCACGAGCAGGTCGTTCATCAGGTCGTTCCGTCCTCGACATGGCGACAGCCCCGCCGGGCGGCGGGGCTGAGACCGTCGGGTGCGAGGCCGCCGGAGGTTCCGGGCGGCGGCCCCGCACCCTTCGGGTCAGGTGAGCTGAGGCATCAGCTCGGGACCGAGGTGGCTCAGGAGGTGGCTGCCTCGACCTCGGAGAGGAACGCGTCGGCGGCCTCGTCCGGGGTCATGGAGCCGAAGAGCACCTCGGAGTTGATACGGATCATGATGTCCTGGACGTCGCCCGCACCGTTCGGCGGCACCGACGGGGCGTCCGGGATCTCGTCCTCGATCTCGGCCATGAAGTCGGCGACCTTGGCGTCCGCGGCCTCGAGGTCCCCGAGGATGGACTCGCGCACCGACAGGTTCGAGGGCAGACCACGGTCCGTGAGCTGGAGCGCGGCGGCCTCGGGGTCGTTGAGCAGGAAGTCGACGAACATGGCCGACTCCTCCGGGTGCTCGGAGGTCGCGGAGACCGAGTAGAACATGGCCGGCTTGAAGTACATGCCGGTCCGCTCGTGCTCCGTCTCACCCGGCATGCGCAGCAGCTCGAGGTCGTTGCCCGAGGCCGAGCTCAGCGCGCCGAGCTGGTTCGACCACCACACGCCCAGGCCACCGGCGTTGGTACCCAGCAGCGAGCCCTCCGGGCCGGCGTTCTGGATCTCCACGGTGCGGCTGCCGTCCGGCGAACCGCCGCTCTCCTGCAGGTCGAGCCCGATCTGGAAGAATTCCTCGACGGTCTCCTTGTCGACACCGAGCGAGCCGTCCTCGTTGTAGAGGCTCTGGCCCTTCTGGCGCGCGAGGACGCTCAGGCCGGCCTCGTTGAAGCCGATGTCCTGGGTGCCGTAGACGCCGTCACCGGCGGCCTCGGACAGCTCGGCCGAGACCTTGACGAAGTCCTCCCACGTCCACGTCGTGTCGTCCGGGACCTCCACGCCGGCGTCGGCGAAGATCTGCGGGTCGGCCATCATCGCGTAGGCGTTCACGCCGGTGGCCAGGCCGTAGAGCGTGCCTTCGACCCGACCGCCGTCGATGATCGTCTCGGGGATCTCGGAGGTGTCGACGTCCAGGGACTCCAGGTCGGCGAGCACGCCACGGTTGGCGTAGTCGGCGATGAAGCGCTCCTCGTGGGTGATGACGTCCGGGGTGTCCCCACCGGCCGTCGACGTGGCCAGCTTGTCCCAGTAGCCGCCCCAGTCGGTGTAGTCCGGGACCACCGTGATGCCCGGGTTCTTCTCCTCGAAGAGGTCGATGATCTCCTGCGTGGTCTGGTGGCGGTCGTCCGACCCCCACCAGGAGAAGCGGATCTCGACACCGTCGCCGTCGCCGCCCTCCTCGGCCTGCGTGCTGTCGGAACCGGGACCGCCGCTCGATCCCCCTGCGCAGGCGCCCAGGGCCATCGCACCGGCTGCCGTCATGGCGATGAATGCGGCGCGGGTCCGTCCACGTCGAGTGGTCGTTGCTCGCATGATTCTCCTTGTGTGTGCGTGACGAAACGTCGTCGTTGTCATCTAGCAGGAGGTCCCACCGTCGGGACCTCGTGGGAGCGGTTACTTGATACCTGTCGTGGCGATCCCCTTGACCAGGTACTTCTGGCCGAAGAGGAAGACGATGAAGACCGGGACCAGGGACACGATCGACATCGCGAACAGCGGGCCCCACGAGCTGTTGCTCGTGGCGTCGATGAAGGTCCGCAGCGCGATGGGCACCGTGTACATGTCGGGCCTGGTCAGGAAGATCAGCTGGCTGAAGAAGTCGTTCCACGTCCAGATGAAGGTGAAGATCGCCGTGGTGGCCAGCGCCGGCAACGACAGCGGCAGCATGATCTGCAGGAAGATCCGGCCGTGCCCGCAGCCGTCCAGGCGGGCGGCCTCGTCCAGCTCCTTCGGCAGCCCACGGAAGAACTGGACCATCAGGAAGATGAAGAACGCGTCCGTGGCCAGCAGCTTGGGGACGATGAGCGGCAGGAACGTGTTGATCCACTGCAGCTCGGAGAACAGGATGTACTGCGGCACGATGATCACGTGGATCGGCAGCATGATCGTCATGAGCATGATGGCGAACCAGATGGGGCGGCCGCGGAACTTCAGCCGGGCGAAGGCGTAGGCCGCCATGGAGCACGAGATCAGGTTCCCCACCACGGAGCCCAGCACGATGATCGCCGAGTTGAGCAGGTAGTGGTGGAACGGGTGCAGGAGCGCGTTCCAGCCCTCGCCGTAGTTCGAGAGGTCGATCGCGCTGGGGATCAGGACCGGTTCGCGGAAGATGATCTCGTTCGGCTTGAACGAGCTCGAGAGCATCCACAGCAACGGGTAGAGCATGATCAGCCCGAAGCCGATCAGCATGACGTGCTTGAGCACTCGACGGACCCGGGGGCCGGCCTTGCGGCGGTGGGGGGCGTCGGGCACCTGGGCGGCGACCTCGGACAGCGACCGGCGTTCCCGGACAGGGGTCCGCGTCGCCGTCGGCTCGGTGTGTGCGTCGGGGCGCACCGGGGTGTCAGTCATCGTAGAAGACCCAGAACTTGGAGGCGAGGAAGTTGACGGCGGTCATGCCGGCGACGATGAGGAGCAGGAACCAGGCCATCGCCGAGGCGTACCCCATGTCGAACGACTTGAAGCCGTTCTGGTACAGGTACAGCGTGTAGAAGAGCGTCGAGTCGACGGGCCCTCCCGTGCCCCCGGAGACGATGAACGCCTGGGTGAACGACTGGAACGCCCCGATGAGCTGGAGCACCAGGTTGAAGAAGATGATCGGGCTCAGCAGCGGGATCGTGATGTTGAAGAACTGCCGGAGCTTCGAGGCGCCGTCGATGGACGCGGCCTCGTAGTACATGGCCGGGATCTGCCGCAGACCGGCCAGGAAGATGATCATCGGTGCGCCGAACGTCCACACGTTGAGGACCATCAGCGTGCCCAGCGCGTAGTCGGGGTGCGACACCCAGCCGTACCCCTCGATGCCGAAGTACGCGAGGACCTGGTTCACCAGGCCGTCCGCGCCGAACACCTGGCGCCACAGCAGCGCGATGGCCACCGAGCTGCCGAGCAGCGAGGGAAGGTAGTAGACCGACCGGTAGATCGCGAGGCCGCGCAGGCCGCGGTCGAGGACCATCGCCAGGCCGAGCGCCGCCATGAGCTGCAGCGGCACCGAGATGAGGACGTAGCGCAGCGTGACGCTCAGGGACTGCATCCACCGCGGGTCGTCGAACATCCGCTGGTAGTTCTCGATCCCGATCCAGCTCGGCGACTCGAGCAGGCTGTAGTCGGTGAACGACAGGTACAGCGAGGCGAGCAGGGGGAACGCAGTGATCAGCCCGAGTCCCACGAACCAGGGGGCAAGGAAGATCGCGGCAGCCTTGCCGTCACCCTTGCGCGTCTCGCGGCTCGCACCGCGGGTCTTGGCGACCTCTTGCATCACGGACACGGTCGCACCTCCCCGTGCTCTGCCGTGGTGGACACCATCGTCGTCCTCCTGATCGTCGTCGATCGCGGTGACCGGTCAGGAGCGAGCGCTCCAGGCCGGGAAACCGGTTGCTGCTGAGGAAGGTACCACAGGAGGAACCGGTTTCCCATGGTGTACCGTCATCTCCTGGACCGACCCCGCATCAGGGCGTCGGCGGTGATCAGAACGTGATCCACGCGTGATCTACGCGTGATGCGAGGACGGAGGCAAAGATGCCCGGCGCGAAGACACACCGTCCTGCGGTGACCATCGCCGATGTCGCGAGAGCGGCCGGCGTCTCCCGAGCGACGGTGTCGCGCGTGATGAACGGCCGCAGCACGGTCGATCCCGCGATCTCGGCCCGCGTGCAGGAGGCCGCGATCGACCTGAGCTACCGGCCGAGCATCGTGGCGCGCAGTCTCTCGCTCGGGCGCACGACGACGGTCGCGCTCGTCGTCCCCGACCTCGGCAACCCGGTGTTCCAGCAGATCCTCGGCGGCGTCTCGTCGGCCGCCGGCGAGGACGGCTACCGCGTGCTCGTCGCGGACTCGGCCGAGGACCCGAGCGCCGAGGCGGCGATCGCCCGCGAGGCCCGGCACCGCTGCGACGCCCTCATCCTCGTCTCCCCGCGGATGCCCGACGCCGCCCTCGACGCCCTGCTCCCGGAGGTGACCCCGGCCGTCGTCATCAACCGCGAGGTCGCCGGCGGCGCGCCCAGCCTCGTCGTCGACTACGTCGACGCGGCCGTCCAGGTCGTCGAGCACCTCGTCGAGCTGGGCCACCGGCGGATCGCCTACCTCGCCGGACCCGTGGCCTCCGTCTCCGACCGTGCCCGACGGCGCGGGCTCGCCGTCTGCGGCGAGCGGCACCCGGACCTGGAGATCGTCGAGCTCACGGCCGGCTCCGACATCGCGGCAGGCCACGCCGCCGCGCCCGCCGTCCTCGCCAGCCGCGTCACCGCGGCCGTGGCGTTCAACGACCTCGTCTCGTTCGGGCTGCTCGCAGCCCTCAACGAGGCGGGCGTCGCCGTACCCACGGACATCTCCGTGTGCGGCTTCGACGACATCGAGCTCGCCCGGTACGCCACACCGGGACTGACCACCGTCGCCGTCCCCCAGGAAGAGCTGGGACGGCATGCCTGGAGGGAACTGCACGCCGTGATCGACAACACCGCGAGCGCCGCGGAGGCGACGCGATTCGGCGTCCGGCTCGAGGTGCGGTCCAGCACCGGGCCGGTGCCGCGGACCGCCGCACACGCCGAGACGCCGGTGGAGACGCCGTCCGCCCCGGCGCCCCACAAGACCCCGGAGCGGCAGGCCGAGCAGGCGCCGGCCTGGACCCTGGAGAACGGCGTGCCGGTGCTCCGCCGCGCCGCCGACCACGTGGCGCTCTCCCGCTACGAGTCCGGCAAAGGGCTCCCCACCATCCACTCCCCGCGGCCCTACCTGCACCCGGTCCACTCGCTGGCCGGGGTGCCGCTGACCGAGTCGGGCCCCGTGGACCACCGCCACCACTACGGGGTGAGCATCGCCGTCGCGGACGTCAACGGCACCAGCCACTGGGGCGGGCGCACGTACGTGACCGACGTCGGCCCCACGCTCCTGCCCAACCACGGCCGGCAGACGTCGACCAGCACCGTCGTCGACCCCCTGTCGCCGAACCTGCTGCTCGACACCGTCGTGTGGACCGACGAGCACGGCGAGCCGCAGCTCGACGAGCGTCGCCGCATCGGCGCCCGGCTCCTCGAGGACGGCTGGGCGCTCGAGTGGCGCTCCACGCTGCACGCCGCGCACGGACCGCTGGAGATCCGCTCCCCCGCCACGAACGGGCGCCCCGGCGCCGGCTACGGCGGAGTGTTCTGGCGGCTGCCGATCGCGGCGTCCACGCGGGTGCTGTCGGCCGACGGCGAGGGCCAGGACCAGGCGCACGGGTCGACGTCGCCGTGGGTGGCTTTCGTCCAGCGGCACCGCGACGCCCGTGGCGGCGAACGGACCACGACGACGCTGCTCACCCAGACCTCCCCCGCGCGCCACTGGTTCCTCCGGTCGGAGGAGTACCCCGGCGCCTGCCCGGCGCTGGCCTGGGACACGCCGCTGCACGTCCCGGCCGGCGGAACCGTCGAGACCGGCGTCGTCGCCGCGATCATCGACCGTGAGCTCGACGCCGGCGAGGCGGCAACGCTCGCCACCGGCCTGCGCTGACGCCCCACCACCCTCGGAGACCTTCATGACGAACGCCCGCATCGCCGTCGTCGGCATACACGGACACGGCGAGAAGCACGTCCGGCACGCGCTCGAGCTCGGGGACACCGGACGAGCGCGGCTGTGCGCCGTCGTCGACCCGCGCGAGCCCGTCGAGGGGCACGCGGCGCACGGCACGGGGACCTCCTGGTTCCCCACGCTCGGCGACCTGTTGTCCTCCTCCGACCCGGACGTCCGGCCCGACGTCGTGGTCCTGTGCACGCCCATCCCGACGCACCTGCCGCTGGCCAAGGCCGCGATGGAGGCGGGCATCGACGTGCTGCTGGAGAAGCCGACGGCGGCGTCGCTCGCCGAGCTCACCGAGCTCGTCGCGATCAGCGACCGCACGGGACGGCTGTGCCAGGTGGGCTTCCAGACATTCGGCTCGCACGCGCTCGACGCCGTCGGCGAGCTGGTCGCCCGCGGTGAGATCGGCGACGTCGTCGGCTACGGCGCGGTCGGGACCTGGGTGCGCGACACCGCGTACTGGGCCCGCTCGTCCTGGGCCGGACGGCGCCGCCTCGACGGGCGCGACGTCGTCGACGGCGTCGTGACCAACCCGCTGGCGCACGCCGTGGCCACCACGCTGCGCATCGGCAGGGTGACGCGGGCCGAGGACGTCGCCTGGGTGGACACCGACCTGTACCGCGCGAACCCGATCGAGTCGGACGACACGTCGTCGGTGCGCGTGACGGCGGCGGACGGGACGCGCTACGGGTTCGGGCTGACCCTGTGTGCGTCCGAGCGGGGCACCGCCCACGTGCTGGTGATCGGCACGGAGGGCGAGATCGAACTCCAGTACGAGCACGACCGGCTCGTGCTGCGCAGCGGCCGGGTGACGATGGACAAGTCGTACGGCCGCACCCCGCTGCTGGAGGACCTGCTGGACGTCCGCGCCTCCGGCGATCCCCAGCGCACCCTGCTCTGCGACGTCCGGGACACCGGTGCGTTCATGCGGGTGCTCGAGGCCGTGCGCACCGGGCCCGACCCGCGTGCCGTGCCCGCCGGCGCCGTGACCTGGGTCGGCGAGGGCGACGCCCGGCGCCCGGTGGTCCAGGACGTCGAGTCGTGGTGCGAGCAGGTGGCCCGCACGCAACAGACGTTCACCGAGCTCGGAGCCCCCTGGACCCACTGAGGCGTGCCGGCTCGGCGCCCGGTCGGCACCCGGTCGGCGGCTACAGGGGGATGCCGAGGCTCGCGACCGGCACCACCTGCCCGGTCGCCAACGACCGGTTGCCCGCCACGCCCACGGCCACCGACCGCAGCCCGTCCCGCACCCCGGCACGCCGGTCCAGCGGATCGCCCGCGACACCTCCGGCCGACGGCGGCAGGTGGCCGCGCAGCACATCCCGCAGCATCGCGGCGTCACCCTCGCGGTGCCCCGCCGGGCCGCCGAACGGCACCTCCACCGCGTGCCCCCAGTGCTCCTGGACGACGAGCCGCCCTCCGGTCCGCCGCACCTCGCAGCACCGTGACGTGCCGCCGTCGGCCGGAGTGCCGCCGTCGGCCGCTGCGCCGTCGGCCGCTGGCAGCCCTGCCGTGGAGTGGCACCGCTCCACGATATCCAGCTCCGCCCGGCCCCGCGTGCCGTTGATCGCGACGCGATATCCCTCCCACGGGCTGTGAGCGGTGAGCGAGTAGGTCATCGACGCGCCGGAGCGGTAGCCGACGAGCACGCTGAGCGTGTCCTCGATCGTGGCGCCGGCGCCGAACGGATCCTGGTCGCGCCGGTAGCCGTCAGCGTGCGCGGCGTCGTGATAGAGGGCGCGCAGCTCCGGGTCGGCGGTGAGGTCGAGCGCGTAGCGCGACCCGCCGTCCCCGGCCGCTTCGCCGTAGAAGCGCAGGCCGCCGCGGGCGTACACCGACTCGGGGACGTCCTGCGTCCACCAGTTCACCAGGTCGAAGTGGTGGCTGGCCTTGTGCACGAGCAGCCCGCCGGAGGCCGCCTTGTCCCGGTGCCAGCGGCGGAAGTAGTCCGCGCCGTGCGCCGTGTCGACCAGCCACTCGAAGTGCACCGAGACGACGTCGCCCACGCGCCCCTCCGCGACGACCTGACGCATCGCGGCGTTCTGCTCGGCATACCGGTAGTTGTGCGCCACGGTGACGTCACGGCCGCTGCTGCGTGCGGCGTCGAGGATCGTGTACATCCCTTCGGCGTCGATCGTCAGCGGCTTCTCGACGACGACGTCGGCGCCGTGGTGCAGCGCCGCGGCGACGTGCGCAGCGTGCGTCCGGTCGGGCGAGGTGACGACGACGACGTCGGGCCGGGTCTCGTCGAGCATGCGGTCGACGTCGTGCGCGGCATAGCGGGCCGGCTCGGTGCCGCCGTCGGTGCGCGCCCGGTCGGCGTGGAAGGCGAGCCGGTGCGGGTTGGTGTCGCACAGCGCGACGAGCTCGGCGACGTCGGCGTGCTCGCCCGTCATCGCGTCGACGTAGAGCCTGGCTCGGTGCCCCGCCCCGACGACGGCGTAGCGGCGGCGGGTAGTCGTCCCGGCGGGCGGCGAGGTAGCGGGCCCGGGGGCGGGGGCGGGGGCAGCGAAGGTGGTGGACGTCATCGTCTATCTCCCGGAGAGGCGAGGAAAGCGCTTTCTAGCAAGAAGACTACCTGCTCCGAAGCGCCCGGCCAAGACCCCTTCGCCACCTCCGCTCGACCCGCAGACCCCGTTGTGGGCGCGATTTCTGGGCCGTACAGCCCGGCAAAACGGGCATAACCCGCCCCGCATCGGGGCCACAAAACATAGCGGGAGGTCAGCCGAGGTCGACGCCGAGGCCCAGGTCGGCGAGTCGCACCGGCTCGCCGGACTCCAGCGACCGGTTGCCCGCGTAGCCGACCCCGGAGGCCCGCAGCCCGTCGAGGAACCCCGCGGCCCGGCCGAGCGGGTCGGCGTCGCCGCGGCCCACGAAGACGTCGCTGAGCAGCAGCGCGTCACCTCCGCCGTGACCGCCGGCGCCGAGCGCGACGATCTCGCGCTCCTCGGCGCGCTCCCAGTGCCGCTGCACCAGCAGGCGCTCGCCGGCCGGTCGCACCGCGTCGTCCGCGAACGCGTCGGTGAAGCTCGGGTCGAGGATCGCCCTGCCGTCGTCGCCGAACACGACCGAGCCGCGCTCGACGACCTCGAGCTCGGCCCGTCCGCGCGAGCCGTTCACCACCACGCGGTACCCCTCCCACGGGGACGACGCCGTCAGCGAGTACGTGAGCATCGCGCCCCGCGCGTACTCCACGACCAGGCCGAGCGTGTCCTCGGTGGTGATCCCGGCGTCGAACACCGACCTGTTGCGCACGTAGCCGTCGTGGGCCTGCGCCTCGGGTCCGTAGAGCTCGTTGAGGTACGGGTCCTTGGCCAGGTCGAGGGCCCACGGGTCGACGCCCTGCTCGTTGAGCACCCGCTCCCCGCCGGTCGGCTCGTAGCCGTGCGCGTGCGCGGCGTCGTCGCCGTAGAACCGCCGTCCGCCGCTCGCGAAGACGCGGGTGGGCACGTCGCCGATCCACCAGTTGACCAGGTCGAAGTGGTGGCTGGACTTGTGCACCAGCAGGCCGCCGTTGTTGACCTTCTCGCGGTGCCAGCGGCGGAAGTAGTCCGCGCCGTGGACGGTGTCCAGGGCCCAGTCGAAGTGGACGGACAGGACGGTGCCGATCTCGCCCGAGGCGATGACCTCGCGCAGGGCCGAGTTCCGGGGCGAGTACCGGTAGTTGAACGTCATCGTCAGGTCGCGGCCGGTCTCGGCGACGGCGTCGGTGATCTGGCGCGCCTCCTCGGCGGTCGCGGCGATCGGCTTCTCGACGACGACGTCGGCGCCCGCCCGCAGCGCGCGGGACACCAGGTCCGCGTGGGTGTTGTCGATGCTGGTAACGATCACGCGGTCGACCCGCTGGTCGGCGATGGCCTTCTCGAGGTCTTCCGGGCCGTAGACGGGTCGCTCGCCGCCGACAGCGGCGGCGACGCGCGCCTCGTGCACGGCGGCACGGACCGGGTTGGGCTCGACCCACGCGACGATCTCGCCGGTGTCGGCGTGGGCGTCGACGAGCGCGGAGACGTACATCCCGGCGCGGTGACCGGTCCCGACGACGGCGTAGCGGAGGCGGTCGGAGGTGGTGGAGGGCAACGTCGGACTCCTGTGTCTTCCGGGGCAGAAAGCGGTTTCCCGCCACTCTACCCGAGCCGCTACCGCTGCGGGGTGAGCACGACCTGGCCGGCCCACGTGAACCCGCCGCCGAACCCGAACAGCAGCGCGGGCGCTCCGGCCGGCAGCTTCCCGGCGTGCCACCACTTGGACATGCCGAGCGGGATCGACGCCGCCGAGGTGTTGCCCGACTCCGTGATGTCGGTGACGACCACGCGGTCCTCGAGCCCCAGCGACTTGGCGAGCGGCTCGATGATCCGCAGGTTCGCCTGGTGCGCCACCAGCACCTCGATGTCGTCCAGGCCCAGCCCGGCGGCCTCGACGACCCGACGCGCCCGGTCCGCCGCCCGCGTGATCGCCCACTTGAACACCGCCCGGCCGTCCTGTGCGAACCGGTCGGCCGGCGCCTCGATGCGCACGGCGGGCGTGATCTCCGGCTCGGAGCCCCACACCACGGGGCCGACGGCGGGTTCGTCCGCCGCCTGCAGCACCACCGCACCCGCGCCGTCGGCCGTGAGGATGCAGGTGGACCGATCGGTCCAGTCGGTGACGGCCGTCAGCTTCTCCGCACCGATGACGACGGCGGTCCGCGAGGTCCCGGCACGGATCGCCTGGTCGGCCAGCCCCACCGCGTAGGAGAATCCCGAGCAGGCGGTGTTGACGTCGATGACGCCGGGCCCGACGACGTCGCGCAGGTCCGGCTCCTCCTCGCCCTCGGGCGTGCTCGCCCCCGGCTGCACGCCGGTGCGCAGCGCGTACGCCACCCGCCCGGCCGTGTTGGGCGACCGGTCGGCCGCGGTGGCCGTGGCGACCACGATGAGGTCGACGTCGTCGCGGGCCACCCCGGCGTCGGCGAGGGCGTGCTCGGCCGCGGCGGTCGCCATGTCCGCGACCGTGACGTCGTCGGCGGCGACGTGCCGGGTGACGATCCCGGTGCGCGACCGGATCCACTCGTCGTTCGTCTCGACGAACTGGGCGATGTCGTCGTTCGTCATGACCTTCGCGGGCTGGTGGTGCCCCAGGCCGACGATGCGGGAGCCGGCAGCACCGGCGGGCAGCGTGAGCATGCCACCGATCATTCCACGCACCGGCGGCCGGGCCGCACCGGGACAGACATCGTCCCGGTGCCACCCGGCCGCCGGCCGTGCGGAGGCGATCAGGTCAGCACTCGCCGACCTCCTCCCAGGGGCCCCACGGGCTCGCGCCCGGCTCCTGGTTCCGGGTCCACCACTTCGCCTGCCAGAGCGTGCCGTCGTGCACGGCCTGGTCGCCCTCGGTGAAGATGCGGGTAGCCGTCCACGGCGCACCGCACTCCGGCGCGGGCTCGCCGGCCGGGCCGATCTCCTGCCAGGCACCCCACGGCGACGATCCGGGCTCCTCGCCCTTCGTCCACCACAGCGCCTCGAAGAGCGCACCGTCGTGCTCCACACGGTCGCCCGCCGTGTAGGTCGCGTCCGCGGTCCAGGCGTCCGGGACCTCGACGACGACGTCGCCGGGCTCGGCGTCCGTGGTGTACGCCAGGCGCGGGGCGTCCGGCGTCTCCATGCCCTCGCCGATGAAGTACGAGGTGTGCGGCGGCTGGTTGTAGCCCGTGTTCTGCCAGGCCACGGCCAGCCGGTACTGCGAGTCCGACATGAGCGTGCGCAGGCGATGCTCGGTGGGGATCACCGTTGTCGCGACCCGCAGAGCGGTCGAGTCCTCGGTCCGGGTGACGATCTCCTCGCGCCAGTCACCGAAGAGGTCCGCCTGGAGCGCCGGCGTGCCCTTGGTGCCGTTGTTCGAGAGCGTGCCCTCGGCCCGGTAGATCTCGACCTCCTCGGCGTTCTCGTAGTCCCACTTCGAGATCGTCGGCACCCCGGTGGAGGTGTCGGCGTCCCAGTCGTGGTCGCCGATCTCGGTCAGCAGGTCCCCGTCCCAGAAGGTCAGGAAGTTCGCCGCGGGGATGCTCTGAGCGACGAGCTCGCCCGACGCGGACTTCAGCTGGCCCACCGGCGAGTCCCACGCGGCGTCCCCGCCGACGGCCCAGCCCTCCGCGCCGTCGTGGCGCGGGTCGATGTCGCCCATGGCGGCACGGCCCGTGTCCCGCTCGGCCGGGATCGACCAGATGATCTCCCCGGTCCCCGCGTCGCGCAGGGTCGCCCCGACGTCGCCGGAGCTCCCCAGGTCCTCGTGGGCGGAGAACACCTCCTGCCCGTCGCGCGAGGGGTCGAAGTCCGAGACGTGCTGTGCGTCCCCGTGCCCGAGCCCGGTGTTGTAGAGCACCGTGCCGTCGTCGTCGAGCGTCATCGAGCCGTAGAGGACCTCGTCCTTCTGGTCGCCGTCGACGTCGGCCACCGCCAGGGAGTGGTTCCCCTGCCCGCGGTGCTCGTCACCCGCGACGTCGGAGTCGAAGACCCACCGCTGGGTCAGCTCGGCGCCGTCCCAGTCGAAGGCCGCCACCACCGTCCGCGTGTAGTAGCCGCGGGCGAACAGCATCGACGGGCGCTCACCGTCCAGGTAGGCGGTGCCCGCGAGGAACCGGTCCACGCGGTTGCCGTAGGTGTCGCCCCACGAGCCGACGTCGCCGCGTGGCGGCACGTAGTCGATCGTGTCGAGCGCGACGCCCGTGGCGCCGTCGAACACCGTGAGGTACTCGGGACCGGAGAGCACGTAGCCGCCCGAGGTGCGGAAGTCCGCCCGCTCGTCCCCGATGACCGTGCCGTCCGCGTCGGTGGTGCCGTCGGCGGTCTTCGTCGCCACCTCGGCCTGGCCGTCGCCGTCGTAGTCGAACACCTGGAACTGGGTGTAGTGCGCGCCCGAGCGGATGTTGTGCCCGAGGTCGATGCGCCACAGCCGGGTGCCGTCGAGCTCGTAGGCGTCCAGGTAGGTGTTGCCGGTGTAGCCGCCCTGCGAGTTGTCCTTCGCGTTGGACGGGTACCACTTGACGACGTACTCGTACTCCCCGTCGCCGTCGAGGTCGGCCACGGAGGCGTCGTTCGCGGAGTAGGTGTACGGCTGGCCGTCCTCGGTGTAGCCGTCCTCCGGCTTGTCCAGCGGGATGTCCAGCGTCTGGGCGTCCCGCACGGCGAACTCGTCGGTGGCCCACCGCTCGGTGCCGTCGACGACAGCGGAGACCCGGTACGTGGAGTCCGTGGCCCCGTCCGCGTCCACCAGGTTGGTCGACCCGGCGACCGGTTCGTCGGTGAGGCGCTCGCCGTCCCGGTAGACGTGGAACGCGACGTCGTCGGCGTCGTCGCCCAGCATGCGCCAGCCCACGTAGACACCGTCCTCGGAGACGGCCGCCACGGGCTGACGCCCGGTGCGCTCGGTCTGCCGCGCCAGCTGGGTGACAGCCTCGGACGTCACCGGCTCGGAGAGCGCGGAGACGCCGCCGGCGTTCACCGACGCCACGGCGTAGGTGTACCCGACGGTGGTGAGCACGTCCGTGTCGACGTGCTGCGCGTCCGCGGCGCGGTCGAGCAGCACCATCTCACCGGCGGGGTCGGCCCGGTACACGTGGTAGAACAGCGCGTCGTCGACCGGCTCCCAGCTCAACGCCACGGAGTTCTTCTCGATCTCGCCCACGGCCAGGCCCGACGGCGTCGCCGCGGTCGCGACGTCGTCGTCCACCGTGGTGAGCTCGACGGCGTTGGACGCGACCGACTCGTTGCCCGCCGCGTCGAGCGCGACGACCGTGTAGGTGTAGCGCAGGCCGACGTCCGCCGTCGTGTCGACGTAGGACGTGTCGCTCACGTCGTCGAGCGCCGTCGGCTCGGCGGCGCCCTCCGCGAGGCGGTAGACGCGGTAGCCGGCGACGTCCTGCGCGGGCTCCCACGCCAGCGGCACGGAGACGTCCGAGCCGTCGATCGTCACGTCGCCGGAGGTCAGATTCGTGGGCGCGTAGAGCAGGGCCGTGATCTCCAGGCCGTTCAGCCAGCCGTCGGCGACCACGTCGATGGTGCCGTCGGTGACCACGACGGGCTGGACGATCTTGCTGGACGTGCCGCCGCGGCCGGCGTTCGAGGAGCCGTGGTCCGTGCCCTCGATCGTCACGCCCAGGCGTGCCGTGCCGATCAGGTCGCCCCAGACGACCTCGACGGCGTAGGTGCCGTTCGGGACGTCGAACCGCATCGGGTGGTCCGGACCCGGCAGGAGGAAGTCTCGCTGCAGGTCGTCCAGCGCGCCGTCACCGGTGCCGCGGTCGCGACCGCCCGGTCCGGCGTCGGAGGTGAAGCCGTGGCCCAGCTCCTCGGTGTACAGCGTGGTCTCGTCGAACGCCGTGTAGCCGTCCTTCGTCGGGTTCCCGGCGAGCTGCACGTCGAACTTCATGAGCGGCGCCTTGGTGGTGACGCTCACGGTGGCCGACGGCGCGGAGTCGCCTCTCCCGTTGACGGCCACGACGCGCAGGTCGTAGGCCGTGCCCTCCTCGAGCCCGGTCACCTCGGCGACCCCGATCGTGGAGGTGGTCACCAGGTCGAAGTCTTCGTCCGGCGCGGCGGACGCCTTGGCGTACACCTTGTAGATGTCCGCCCCGTCCACCTCGGTCCAGCTGAGGGTGACGCTGGACGCGGAGACGTTCCCGGCGACGACGCCGGCCGGCAGGCCCGGCACCTCGGCCGGCGGTTCGGCGTCGGCGACCTCGTCGGCGAGCGGGACGTCCAGCGCGGCGGTGTCCAGGGCCACGAGGCGCGCCATCTGGATGGCGCCGTACTCCTGGAAGTGCGTGTCGTCCGTCGTGCCGTCCGGCCGGTTCGGGTAGACGCCGGCGGGCACGTGCAGGAACACGCTCTTGGCCTCCTCCGGTCCGATCTCGTCCAGGTAGGCCCGCGACGAGGCGGACAGGTCCACGAGCGGCGTGCCGGTGTCGGCCGCGACCCGGGTCGCGGCGTCGACGTAGTCCGGGAAGGAGACGTCGAACGTCCCGGTGTCCGCGGCGCAGGATGGGCGCGCGACCGGCGTGACGACGATCGGCTGCGCGCCGCGCTGGACGGCGCCGTCGATGAACGTCTGCAGGTACCAGTAGTAGTCGCCCGGCGCGGCCCAGCGGTCGTCGACGCCGTAGCTGTTGTCGTTGTGGCCGAACTGCACGTACAGGTAGTCGCCCGGGCGGATCTGGGTGAGCACCTCGTCGAGACGTCCCTGGCTGATGAAGTTCTTCGAGGACCGGCCGCCGATGGCGTGGTTGTCCACCAGGACGTCGTCGGACAGGTAGCGCTCGATCATCTGCCCCCAGCCGGCCTGCGGTGCCCAGTACTGGTCGTACGTCTGGACGGTCGAGTCGCCGGTGACGAACACCGTCGGCCGGTCGGCCGCCTCGCGCTCGTCCGCGCGGGTGATGGTGAGCGCGTTGAGGTTCGCCGCACCCCCGGCGATCTGCAGGTTGAGCTGCCCGTCGACGAGCGCGACATCGAACTCCATCTCGAGGAGCTCGCCCGCGGCCTTCTCGGTCTGCTGCACCTTGGCCATCTGCTCGGCGGTGACCGCCACGTCGGTGGCACCCTCGGTGTCTCCGGCGACCAGGCTGACCGTGTAGTCGCCGTTCGGCAGGTCGACGACGAGCTCGCCGCCGTCGGCCGTGACGAAGTCTCCCCGCAGGTCGTCGCCACCGCGGTCGGTCGCCGTCACCACGGAGGTGTCGACGAACCCGAGCCGGTTCTCGGCGTCGTAGGCGGTGTCCGCGTCGACGCCGACGGCGTCACCGGCCACGGCGCCGGAGCCCAGGTCGATCTGCAGCGTGCCGCTCTCGGGGAAGTCCGGTTCGCTCGCGAGGGTGCCGACGGCGGGCGCCGACGCGTCGGTGGTGCCGTCAGGTGTGACGGCGTGCACGCGGTAGTAGCTCACGGCGGAGGCGTCGGCGCCCGGGTCCGCGGCGTAGACCTCGCGGGCGCCGGTCGTGGCGACCTCGGTGTACTCGCCGTCGACGGCGTCGCTGCGGGTCAGGACGTAGCCGGTGGCGCCGTCGACCTCGTTCCAGCGCAGGACGAGCTCGCCGTCGTCCGCTGCCGCGACGCGCAGGTTCTGCGGGCCGGGCGTGCCGTCGCCCTCGCCCGGGTCGGTGGTGCCGCCGTCGTCGTCGCCGTCGCCCGTGTCGTCGGCGACCTGGGTGACCACGATGCCGTTGACGTAGCCGTAGCCCTTGCCCGTGATGCCGAGGTCCAGGCGGCCGTCGGTGACCTCGACCGTCAGCGTGCCGCTGTTCGTCTGCTCGGCGTCGGCGGTGATGTTCGTGCCCTCGCCACCCTCCGGGGCGACGGTGGTGCGCACGCTGGAGGTGCCGGCGAGCGTGTCGCCGGTCCAGACCTCGACGTCGTAGGTGCCGTCCGGCACGTCCACGGCGAACGCCCAGTCAGCCCCGAGCACGAAGTCGCCGGCGAGGGGGTCGACGTCGGTCGACCGGTCCCGGGCGTCGACGTCGCCGGAGGTGATGCCGAACCCGGTCTCCTCGGCGTAGGCCGTGGTGGGGTCGACGCGGTCGTAGCCCTCGGCGACCGGGCTGTCGGGTGTCCCGAAGTCGAAGGCCCACGCAGGGGCCTCATCGGCCTGGGCCGCGCTGGGCAGCAGCGGCAGCACGAGCGCTGCGGCGGCCGCGCCGGCCACCCAGCGGGCCCGTGGCGGTGGTGGAGTGGTCGATCGGTGCCGGTAAGCGCTTTCACGTTCGGCACGCGAGAGCCTGTCGGGCTGCTGCACGGTTCACCTCGTCGTCTCGTCGTTGAGTCCGGCTCGGGGCCGGGGACGCGCGCCTCGTCGGTGAGGCCTGTTGGATGGATTTAATGAATGGATTCAATCGCGCGTCGTCGCTATGATGCCTGCTCCACGGCGTGGTGTCCAGAGGAACGAGTCCGCCGACCCGGGGGGCGATAGCGTGTGCCCACGCGAGCGGCGACCGCGAGCGGCGACGGCACAGGAGGATCGGATGGCGAGCGACCACCGCCCCACGCTGGCCACCGTCGCCCGCGCTGCCGGGGTCAGCCTCAAGACCGCGTCGCGGGTGATGAACGACGAACCGCACGTGGCGCCGGGCACGCGCGAGCGGGTCCGCGCCGCCGCGCTCGAGCTCGGGTTCCGCCGCAACGCCGCCGCCGCGGACCTGGCTCGCGGCGGCCGAGCACCCCTCGTGGGGTTCGTGACGGCGGACATCGCGAACCGGTTCTTCGCCTCGGTCGGCGCCGGGATGGAGCAGGGCCTCCAGGGCAGCGGCTACCAGCTCGTGACCGCCAGCTCCGGCGAGGACGCGGTGCGCGAACGGCAGCTCACCGAGGCGTTCCTCGAACGGCGGGTCGCCGCACTCGTCATCGCGCCGACGGACGACGACCACCGCTACCTCGCGCGCGAGGTAGCGGTGGACGACGGCCCGCCCGTCGTCCTGGTGGACCGCCCCGCACCCGGGATCGAGGCGGACACCGTCGTCATCGACAACGAGGGCGGCGCGCGCCAGGCGGTGGACCACCTCGTGGCGCACGGGCACCGGCGCATCGCCCTGGTGGGCGACCATGCCCGCCTCTGGACCGCGCAGGAGCGCCGCCTCGCCTTCCTACGCGCGATGGCCGAGCACGGTCTGGCCGTGCCGGGGAGCCGGCTCCGGGAGGGTGCGTACGACGCGGCAGCCGCGCAACGGCTGGTGGCCGAGCTGCTCGACGACGCGGACCCGCCCACGGCGTTGGTGACCGCGAACAACCGGATCACCGTGGGCGCCCTCCACGTGCTGCACGCGCGCCGCACGGCCGGGGCGAGCATCCCGGCGCTGGTCGGGTTCGACGACTTCGAGCTCGCCGACCTGCTCGGCGTCACGGTGGTCGCCTACGACATGGCCGAGATCGGGCGTCAGGCGGCGTTCCTCGCCCTGGAGCGGACGGCGGACCCCACGCTGCCCGCGCGGCGGCGGACCGTCCCGACCCGGCTCGTCCCGCGGGGCTCCGGCGAGGTGCCGCCGGCCTGAGCGCGGAGCCCCACCCGCCGTCCGGCCCGCAGCGCTTGAACCCCGGCCTGCCGGCGTGAGATTCTCGCCGCCCGACATGACATCGCTGTCAGAGTGGACGATCGAGGGGCCCACGCACGACGTCGGTCCCGGGAGAGGATGCACGATGCCCTACGACCAGGCACGCTCCGCGAGCACGTCCGACGCCGTCGGCTGGCGCGCGGAGGAGGTCCGGCGGCTCCTGGACTTCGGCACACCCTCCGTGCTCCCGGACGGCGGCGCCGCCTGGCTGGACGACGACGGACGCCCGGACCTGGCACGGCCGGTGCACACGTGGGTCACCGCGCGCATGGCGCACACCTACGCCCTCGGCGACCTGCTCGGCGTCGAGGGCTGCGGAAGGCTCTCCGACCAGGCGCTCGCCGGGTTCGCGGGGCTCCTCCACGACGACGAGCACGGCGGCTGGTTCGCCTCGCGCGGCCCCGGCGACGACGTCGACGACACCAAGGCCGCCTACGCCCACGCGTTCGTGGTGCTCGCGGCCGCCTCCGCGACCCAGGCCGGACGCCCCGGCGCGTCGGCCCTGCTCGCCCAGGCGCTGGACGTGCTCGACCGGCGGTTCTGGGAGGCCGGCGCGGGGATGCTCGCCGACGAGCAGGACGGCGCCTGGACCACCGTGTCGCCGTACCGCGGCATCAACGCCAACATGCACGGGGTCGAGGCGCTGCTCGCCGCGTCGGACGCGACCGGCGACCCGCGGTGGCGAGAGCGGGCCGCCGCGATCGTCGACCGCACGGCGGGCTGGGCAGCGGGGAACGCGTGGCGGATCCCGGAGCACTTCACCACCGACTGGTCCCCCGAGCTCGAGTACAACGCCGACCGGCCGCGCGACCCCTTCAAGCCCTACGGCTCCACGCCGGGCCACGGCTTCGAGTGGGCTCGGCTCATGCTGCAGCTCGACGTCGCCGCCGACCAGGCCGGACGGCGCACGGAGGCGGCCGAGCGGCTCTTCGAGCGCGCGCTGGCCGACGGGTTCGACGGCACCGGGTTCGTCTACACGGTCGACTGGTCCGGCCGACCGGTGGAGAGCCGCCGGTTCCACTGGGTCGCGGCCGAGGCCGTCGCCGCAGCCGAGGTCCTGGCCGCGGTCACCGGATCGCCCCGGTACGCCGAGCAGGCCGAGGCCTGGTGGGAGCTGGTCCGGCAGCGGTTCGTCGACCAGGAGCGCGGGTCGTGGCGGCACGAGCTCGATGCCCGGAACCGCCCCGCCGCCGAGGTCTGGGCGGGCAAGCCCGACATCTACCACGCCGTCCAGGCGCTGCTGGTCCCAGACCTGCCCCTGACCGGCTCCTTCGCCGAGTCGGCGCGCCGCGCAGGACCGCTCGGCTAGGACTCCGGGCGAGCCCGATCAGCCCGCGCCGAACCCTGTCTCGCGGTAGAACCCGAGGATGTGGTCGCGCGTCGCCCGCTCCGCGCCGTCCGCGTCGCCCGCGGTCACGGCCTCGAGGATCTGCCGGTGCTCGGCGCACAACCGGTGGGCGGTGTCCGGCCAGGAGGGCAGCCCGTCGATCCCGCGCGCCACGTAGTCGTGCACCGCGCTGCGCAGGCCGGTGAGGATCGCCTCGACGAGCTGGTTGCCCGCCCGCCGGGCGATCGCGAGGTGGAAGTCCTGGTCGAGCCGGACGAACGTGTCGACCGCGAGCCCGGGCACCGACATCTCGCGCACGAGCCGGTCGGCCTCGGCCGCGGCACCGCCGTCGGCGTCCCCGGCCCCGGCCCCGTCAGCGGCGTCCGCCGCCTCCCGCACGGCCCAGCTCTCGAGCGCCACCCGCGTCGCCACGACGTCGTGCACGGGCAGCGTGCCCGAGGCGACGTGCAGACGGACGGCCGCGCCGAGCCCGGCGGCGGGGCGGTCGACGACGGTGGCTCCGGCGTCGGGCCCGGACCCGACGGCGGTGCGGATGATGCCCATCGCTTCCAGGATGCGGATGGCCTCGCGCACGGACGGGCGGGAGACGCCGAGCTCCTCGGCGAGCGCGCGTTCGGCGGGCAGCCGCTCGCCGAGCGCCCAGCGACCGGCGGCGAGGTCGGACTCGATGCTGGCGAGGACCTTCTCGTGGGTGCGCACGGACCGATCCTAGCCGTGGTCTGACCACACCCTTCCCGTGGGCTACAGTGGTCGGACCACACCAGACCAGCCACCGCAGCCCCGCCGAAGGAGTCGGACGTGCGCATCGCCCTCGCTGCGACCTGCATCGCGGACACCATGTTCCCCGGCGCACCGCGCGCCACCGTCCGTCTGCTCGAACGCCTCGGGCACGAGGTCGTCTTCCCTCGCGGCCAGGCGTGCTGCGGCCAGATGCACGTCAACACCGGCTACCTCGACGAGGCCGTACCCGTCGTGCGCAACCACGTGGAGACGTTCGCGCCCGTCGCCGACGGCGAGTGGGACGCCGTCGTCGTCCCCTCCGGATCGTGCACCGGTTCGATCCGCCACCAGCAGGCGATGGTCTGCCGCCGCGCCGGCCTCGACGACCTCGCCACCACCGCCGAGGCCGTCAGCGCCAGGACGTTCGAGCTCTCCGAGCTGCTGGTCGACGTGCTCGGGATCACCGACGTCGGGGCGTGGTTCGGTCACCGCGTCACCTACCATCCCACCTGCCACTCGCTGCGCATGCTGCGGGTCGGCGACAAGCCGCTGCGGCTCCTGCGCGCCGTGGAGGGCATCGACCTCGTCGAGCTCCCCGGCGCCGAGTCGTGCTGCGGGTTCGGCGGCACCTTCGCGCTGAAGAACGCCGACACGTCGGCCGCGATGCTCGCCGACAAGACCGCGAACGTCCGCGCCACCGACGCCGAGGTCCTCACCGCCGGCGACTACTCCTGCCTCATGCACATCGGCGGAGGCCTCTCCCGCCAGCGCACCGGCGTCGGCACCCTGCACCTGGCGGAGATCCTCGCCTCGACCCGCGAGGACCCCACCCCGCTGCCCCACGCCCGCACGGAGGTCGCCCGATGAGCACGTTCCTCGGCCTGCCCGGCCTGCGCCGCCGCGGCACGGGGCCGGACGGCGTCCCGGCCGCGAGCGCCGACGAGCCGTTCGGCGCCGTCCCCCACCCCCAGGAGCCGCTGCGCTGGGGCACCTCCTTCCCGGAGGCGGCCCGCGAGACCCTGAAGAACGAGCAGCTGCGCCGCAACCTCGGCCACGCGACGGCGACGATCCGGACCAAGCGGGCCGCCGTCGTCGACGAGGTGCCGGACTGGGAGGCGCTGCGCGACGCCGGCTCCGCGGTCAAGGAGCAGGTCATGGCGGAGCTGCCCCACCTGCTGGCACAGCTCGAGGAGAACGTCACCGCCCGCGGCGGCGTCGTGCACTGGGCCCGCGACGCGGCCGAGGCCAACCGCATCGTCACCGAGATCGCGCAGGCCAAGGGCGTCGACGAGGTCGTCAAGGTCAAGTCGATGGCCACCCAGGAGATCGGGCTCAACGAGCACCTGGCCGAGGAGGGCATCGCGGCGATCGAGACGGACCTGGCCGAGCTCATCGTGCAGCTCGCCGACGACATGCCGTCCCACATCCTCGTGCCCGCCATCCATCGCAACCGCGCCGAGATCCGGGACATCTTCCTGGCCCGCATGGGTGACGTCCCGGCCGACCTGTCCGACGTGCCGCGCGAGCTCGCGATGGCCGCCCGCGCGCACCTGCGCCGCAAGTTTTTCTCGGCCCGGGTCGCGGTGTCGGGCGCGAACTTCGGCGTCGCCGACACCGGCACGCTGGCCGTCGTGGAGTCCGAGGGCAACGGCCGGATGTGCCTCACGCTGCCCGAGACCCTCGTGACCGTGATGGGCATCGAGAAGCTGATCCCCACCTACACCGACCTCGAGGTGTTCGCCCAGCTCCTGCCGCGGTCCTCCACCGGCGAGCGCATGAACCCGTACACCTCGCTGTGGACCGGCGTCACCCCCGGCGACGGCCCGCAGGAGTTCCACCTGGTGCTCCTCGACAACGGCCGCACCGACGTGCTCGCCGACGAGGTGGGCCGCAGCGCCCTACACTGCATCCGCTGCTCGGCGTGCCTCAACGTGTGCCCGGTGTACGAGCGGGTCGGCGGGCACGCCTACGGCTCGGTCTACCCCGGCCCCATCGGCGCGATCCTCACCCCGCAGCTCACCGCTGCCTCCGGAGGGGTCTCAGGCGCCGACGACGTCAACGCCTCGCTCCCCTACGCCTCGACGCTGTGCGGCGCCTGCTACGACGTCTGCCCGGTGAAGATCGACATCCCGTCGATCCTCGTGGACCTGCGCGCCCGCGAGGTCGACGCCGACCGCGGCCGGCACAGGGTCGACCCGTGGAAGGCCGCCATGAAGGCAGCCTCGTGGGTGATGTCCGACGGCGGCCGGTTCGGCCTGGCAGGCCGTGCGGCCACGCTCGGGCACGGCCTGGGCGGCCGCGACGGGGTGATCTCGAAGGCTCCGCCGCCGGTGTCCGCATGGACCCGCGAACGAGACCTGCCCGCACCGCCCGACGAGACGTTCCGGCAGTGGTGGGCCTCCCGCGAGCGAGCGGCCGAGCGCGACGCACGCCCCGCCGTCGGGCACCAGGACGGGGAGGGAGAGCGATGAGCGCGCGCGAGGACGTGCTGCGCCGCGTGCGGGCCGCGTTGGGCGACCGGGGCGCCGGGACGACGGCGGCCGGGAAGGTCGGCACGGCGCCCGCGGCCGTGGAGGTGCCGCGGCGGTACCGCGAGAGTGGTGACCACGACCCTGGCTCGCCCGCGGTGCTGGAGCAGCTCGTCGACCGGCTGGTCGACTACCGGGCGCACGTGCGGCAGGTGACGGCGGGCGAGCTGCCCGCCGCGGTGGCGGACGTCCTCGCCCAGGCGGGCTCCGTCGTCGTGCCCCCCGGGCTGGACGAGGCGTGGCTCGCCGCGGCGGGCGACGTCATCGTGCACCGCGACACGCGGGACGAACCGCTGAGCGCCCTCGACCTGGACGCGATCGGCGCCGTGCTCACCGCCGCGCGCGTCGCCTGCTCGGAGACGGGCACGATCGTGCTGGACGGCGAGCCGGACCAGGGGCGCCGCGCGATCTCGCTGGTGCCCGACGTCCACGTGTGCGTGGTGCGGGCCGAGCAGGTGGTCCAGACCGTCCCCGAGATGGTGCGCCGGCTCGCCTCGCACCCGGAGCGGCCGCAGACGTGGATCTCGGGCCCGAGCGCCACCAGCGACATCGAGCTCGACCGCGTCGAGGGAGTGCACGGCCCCCGCACCCTGCACGTGCTCCTCGCCCCCTGACCCACCCCCCTCCCCGGGGGGGGGGGGGGGGGGGGGGGGGGGGGGGGGGCGCCGCGCGGGGGGGGGGGGGGCGCCCCCCCCCCCCCCCGCCCCAACGCCCCGTCGGATCCCAGGGCCTGACGGCGCGTCGTGCACCCACAGCGTGGGACACAATGGGTTCCCGTGACCGACGCACTGTTCGACGTCCCGCCCGAGACGCGCCACCCCGCGGCCAGGGTCGTGCTGCTCACCGGAGCGTCGGGGAGCGGCAAGTCCGCGCTCACCCGTCGTCTGGGCCTCCCCGTGGTGATGCTCGACGACTTCTACCACGACGCCGACCACCCGGGGATGCCGCGCGCCTACGGGATCGTCGACTGGGACGATCCCGCCAGCTGGGACCGCGACGGCGCGCTGGACGCCCTGCGGACGCTCGCCACGACAGGACGCGCGGAGGTGCCGGTCTACGACATCCCGACCTCGCGGCGCACCGGGAGCGCCGTCGTCGAGACGGGCGGGGAACCGCTGGTCGTCGCCGAGGGCGTCTTCGCGGCCGAGCTCGTCGCCGCGTGCCGGGCCGAAGGGCTGCTCGCCGACGCCATCTGTCTGGCCCGTCCACGGATCGTCAGCTTCTGGTTCCGCCTGCTGCGCGACGTCGCCGAGGCACGCAAGCCCTTGCCGACCCTGCTGCGCCGCGGCTGGGGGCTCCTGCGGGCGGAGCCTGCGCTGGTGCGCCGCTGGACGGACCTCGGCTGCCGCCCCCTCACGCCGGCGCAGGCCGAGCGGGACATCCGTGCCGCGACGCACCTCCCGGAAGTGTCATGAAGACGTAACACGCAGGTCACTCGCACCACATCATCCGGGCCCAGTCTGGTCGCAGGAGGTGGTCACCGTGCTCGAACACAGCTCGCTGCGTGTCCTGTCCCTCTACGAGGGCTTCTTCTCCGGCGGCGCCCGGGTGCTGCACTCGACGGTGGTCGCGGGGCTGCACGCCCACGGCCACCAGCAGCACTCGGCGCTGAGCCTCTACAGCACGGTCCGCCGCGAGACCGTACGCCAGCGCATGGAGGACGACCCCCGGTTCCACGCCCTGCGGGCCGCCGGGATCCGGGTCACCACGCTGGGCCGCTCCACGGACGAGGACCACGACCCCCGCCGCTTCACCGAGGCGCAGATGGAGCTCGCGGCCCGGGAGGCGACCGCCGTCGACGTCGTCATGTCGCTCAAGGAGCAGCCGTTGCGGCTGGCCCTCGAGGCGGGCTTCCCGCAGCGCCCCGTGGTGGCGTGCCTGCACCGTTCCGACCCCGAACACTCCGGCGCGGCGCTGGACGACCTGCGCGCCACCGCCGACAGCGGGCTGCTCGCGGCCGCCGTCTGCTGCGCGGAGTCGACGCGCGACGCGTACGCGGCCGCCGGCGTCCCGGAGCACCTGCTGCGCGTGGTGCCCAACGGCATCGACCTGACCCGGTTCCACCCGCTGCGCCGCGTGCGCCGCGCGGCACTGCGGGGCGCAGCGGGCATCCCCGCCGACGCCACGCTGGTCGCCTACGCCGCGCGGTACGACGCCATGAAGAACCCCCGCCTGTTCCTCGCGGCGGCCCGCGAGCTCCTCGAGCGCGACGACGACGGCCACGTCATGATGTGCGGCGCCGGGATGACGGGGGACAACCCGGCGCTCGTGGCCGACCTGCACGAGTCGTTCGGGGAGCGTCCGGACCTGCTGGCGCGGGTGCACCTGCTCGGGGTGCGGCGCGACATGGAGCACGTCTACGCCATGGCCGACGTCGTCGCGCTCACCTCCGCGTTCGGGGAGGCCGCCCCGCTGTGCCTCATCGAGGGCGCGATGTGCGGCGCGGTCCCGGTCACGACGCCGGTCGGCGACAGCGCACACCTGGTGGCCGGCATCGGTTTCGTCACCGGGTTCGACGCCGCCGAGATCGCCGAGACCTGGATCGAGGCGTCGGCCCGCCGCGGCGAGCTGCACGGTGCGCTGACGGCGGCCCGGCAGCGGTTCAGCCACGTGCGCATGCTGTCCGGCTACGCCCGGGTGCTCGAGCAGGCCGTCCGCGGCACGGGGCTGCGCGTCGCGGCCTGAGGCGACGCGAGCTCAGCGCGCCGTCGACTCCCGCAGCACGACCTCGTGCCCGACGACGGCACCCACCTCGGCGCCTTCCTCGGCCACCGCTGCGGCGACGGCCAGGCGCCCCATCTCCTCCAGCGGGATGGACACGGTGGTGACCGAGGGCACGTGGTCCCGCAGCGTGGGGATGTCGTCGAACCCGGCGACCCGGACGTCGTCCGGCACCGCGACGTCGAGGTCGCGCAGCCGGGCGATGAGGCCGATGGCCATGACGTCGGTCACGGCGAACACGCACGGCGCGTCGAGCCCGGCACCGGCCGACTCGCGGGCGATCTCGGCGACGCGGTCGCCGGCCGCGAACCCACCGTCGCGCGAGAACTGCTGCTCGATGACCTCGAGCACCTCTCCCCCGCCCGCGGCGACGGCGTCGGCGAACGCCCCGGCCCGCTCCTGGGCGGTGACGACGCGGTCGGGTGCGCTGAGCAGGACGAACCGGCGGTGCCCCTGCTCGTGCAGCGCGGCGGCCAGGTCGGCGGCGCCGACGGCGTTCGGCGGGCGCACGACGCGCGCCGGCCCGAGCGGCTGCCCGACGACGACGGCGCGCCCCCCGCCGGCCTCGAACGTCTCGAGCTCGGCGGCCACGGGGGCGTCCTCCTCGGGCGACCACCGGGTCCCGGCGACGACGATGGCGTCGACGCGGTGCGCCGCGAACGCTGCGACGGCGTCTCGTTCCGCGTCAGGGTCCCGTTCGGTGGAGGCGAGGAGCACCATGCGGCCGTGCTCGCGGGCGGCGGCCTGGGCGCCGGCGGCGATGGAGGAGAAGTACGGGTCGGAGATGTCCTGCACGACCAGCCCGAGCAGCCCGGTGCGGGAGCGGGCCAACGCCTGGGCCTGGGCGTTCACCACGTAGCCGAGGTCCGCCGCGGCGGCGCGGACCCGTTCGACGAGCTCGGGGCCGGGCTGCCGCGAGGACCCGTTGAGGACCCGCGAGGCGGTCGCCAGGGAGACCCCGGCATGGTTCGCGACGTCCTGCAGCCGTGGTCTGGCCACGGGCACCTCCTCGTCCGCTGCGGTCCCGGCGGGGGCGCGCAGCCACCATGCCGGGCGGCGGCTGCTTGACGCACCGCCGCAGACACCTTACCGTGAGACTGGAAAGCGCATTCCGTCCGGAGCGCGAGCACGCCTGCCGAGCACCCCGCCGGTACCGACGAAGGAGTCCCCGAGTGAGCACCACCCGCACCCTGCGCATCGCCATGAACGGCGTGACCGGCCGCATGGGCTACCGCCAGCACCTGCTGCGCTCCATCCTGCCGATCCGCGAGCAGGGCGGCGTCGAGCTCCCCGACGGCTCCCGTGTGCAGGTCGAGCCGATCCTCGTGGGCCGCAACGAGTCCAAGCTCGCCGACCTCGCGAAGCAGCACGACGTCGCCGAGTACACGACCGACCTGGACCGCGTGATCCACGCGGACGACACCGACGTCGTGTTCGACGCCGCCATGACCAACCTGCGCGCCGGCACGCTCGCCAAGGCCATGAAGGCCGGCAAGCACGTCTACACCGAGAAGCCGACCGCCGAGACCCTCACCGAGGCGATCGACCTCGCACGGCTCCGTGAGGAGACCGGCGTGACCGCCGGCGTCGTGCACGACAAGCTCTACCTGCCCGGGCTGGTCAAGCTCCGCCGCCTCGTCGACGAGGGCTTCTTCGGCCGTATCCTGTCCCTGCGCGGCGAGTTCGGCTACTGGGTGTTCGAGGGCGACGTCCAGCCCGCCCAGCGCCCCTCGTGGAACTACCGCAAGGAGGACGGCGGCGGCATGACCACGGACATGTTCTGCCACTGGAACTACGTCCTCGAGGGCATCCTCGGCTCGGTGAAGACCGTCAACGCCCAGACGGTCACGCACATCCCCACCCGCTGGGACGAGCAGGGCAAGCAGTACGACGCCACCGCCGACGACGCCGCATACGGCATCTTCGAGATCGAGACCCCCGGCGGCGACCCGGTCGTGGCGCAGATCAACTCCTCCTGGGCCGTACGCGTCCACCGCGACGAGCTCGTCGAGTTCCAGATCGACGGCACGCACGGCTCCGCCGTCGCCGGCCTGCGCCAGTGCGTCGCCCAGCAGCGCGCGCACACCCCCAAGCCCGTGTGGAACCCGGACCTGCCGGCCACCGAGCCGTTCCGCGAGCAGTGGCAGGACGTCCCCGCGAACGCCGAGCTCGACAACGGCTTCAAGCTGCAGTGGGAGGAGTTCCTGCGCGACGTCGTCGCCGGCCGCCCGCACCGCTTCGACCTGCTCTCCGCCGCTCGCGGCGTCCAGCTCGCCGAGCTGGGCCTGCAGTCCTCGGCCGAGGGCCGCCGCCTCGACGTCCCGGAGATCTCGCTGTGAGCGCCGCGACCACCCTCCCCGGCGCTCCCGTGCTCACCGGCTCCGGCGTCACGCTGCGGCTGCCGCGATTCGACGACGGCGGTCGCCTCGTCGGCACCGAGGTCCGCGAGCTCAACGCGCCCGGCCCGTGGCAGGTCCCCGACGGGCCGATCCGCTCCCGGGTCGCCTTCGCCGCGGCGCACGTCGTCCCCCAGGTCGGGGCCGAGAACGTGCCCGGCGCTCCCGCCGTCGTCGACTGGGAGTCGACCCTCGCCTACCGGCACCAGATCTGGCGCCACGGTCTCGGCGTCGCCGACGCCATGGACACCGCCCAGCGCGGCATGGGGCTCGACTGGGCCGCCACGCAGGAGCTCGTGCGCCGCTCCGCGGCCGAGGCCGCCTCGGTGGGCGGCGCGATCGCCTGCGGCGCGGGCACCGACCAGATCGACCCCGCGCTGGTCGCGGGCTGGGAGCCGGGCGACCCCGCGGCGCTGGCCGCCGTCACCGACGCCTACCGCGAGCAGGTCCGCGTGGTGCAGGAGTCCGGCGCCCAGGTCATCGTCATGGCCTCCCGCGCCCTGGCGAAGGTCGCCCGCTCCGCCGACGACTACGCCCGCGTCTACGACGCCGTGCTCGCCGAGGCCGACCGCCCCGTGATCCTGCACTGGCTCGGCACGATGTTCGACCCGGCACTGGCCGGATACTGGGGCTCCGACGCGGTGGACACCGCGACCGCCACGTTCCTCGACGTCATCAAAGCCCACCAGGACAAGGTCGACGGCGTCAAAGTGTCGCTGCTGGACGCCCAGCACGAGATCGGGCTGCGCCGCGCGCTGGCGGCCCTCGACGGCTCCCCGGTGCGGCTCTACACCGGCGACGACTTCAACTACCCCGAGCTCATCGCAGGGGACGACCAGGGACACTCCGACGCCCTGCTCGGCATCTTCGCCGCGGTCTACCCCGCGGCGTCGACGGCGCTGCAGGCGTTCGACGCCGGGCTCCAGGACGACGGGGTCGTGTCCGAGACCGCGGCCGTGCGGGGCCACGCGATCCTCGCGTCCACCGAGAAGCTGGGCCGGCACATCTTCACCGCCCCCACGTACTACTACAAGACCGGGGTGGCGTTCCTGTCCTGGCTGAACGGGTTCCAGCCCGGGTTCCAGCTCGTGGGCGGGCTGCACTCCGGGCGGTCCCTGGCGCACCTCGTCGAGCTCGCCCGCCTCGCGGACGACTGCGGGATGCTGCTCGCACCCGACACCGCCGCCGCGCGCCTCCAGGCGCTGCTCACCGTGAACGGCGCCCACGCATGAAGGAGGCACGCATGACCGACCTGTCCCGCTGCTCGCTCAACACCGCGACGGTCAAGCACGCGTCCCTGACTGAGGCCGTCGAGGCCGCCGCCGTGGCCGGTCTCGGCGCCGTCGGCCTCTGGCGCCACCAGGTGCAGGAGGCCGGTGCCGAGACCGCACGCAAGGTGGTGGAGGACGCCGGTCTGCGCGTCTCGTCGCTGTGCCGCGGCGGCTTCCTCACCGCGACGTCGCCCGAGGGTGTCCGCGAGGCGATGGCCGACAACGAGCGGGCGCTGGTCGAGGCGGCCGAGGTCGGCACGTCCGAGCTCGTGCTCGTCGTCGGCGGCCTGCCTGGCTCCGCACCCGAGGCGGCTCCGGCGCCCGGCACCGATCGGAACCTCGTGGCCACGCGTCGGCGGGTCGCGGACCGGCTGGCCGACCTCGCGCCGCTCGCCGAGAAGCACGGCGTGCGGCTCGTCCTCGAAGCGCTGCACCCCATGTTCGCCGCGGACCGGGCGGTGATCTCGACCCTCGGGCAGGCGCTCGACCTCGCCGCCCCGTTCGACGCCCGCACCGTGGGCGTCGTCGTGGACACCTACCACGTGTGGTGGGACCCGGCGCTGGAGGAGTCCGTCGCGCGGGCCGGCCGCGAGGGCCGGATCGCGGGGTACCAGGTGTGCGACTGGAACCTGCCGTTCGCGCCCACCGCGCTGAACTCCCGGGGCCACGTCGGTGACGGGTACATCGACTTCGCCACCATCTCCCGGTGGGTGGCCGACGCGGGGTACACCGGCGACGTGGAGACGGAGATCTTCAACGAGGAGATCTGGGCGGCCCCGCCGGGAGAGACGGCAGCCACCGTCGGCGCACGGTACGCGGAGCACGTCCTGCCGCACCTCTGAGAGCACCCGCTCCGGGCCGAGAACTTCGGCTCGGGAGGGGGTAAAGTCGGCTGCTGAACCGCTGCCCGCTCGCCGCAGGCACCGAGCGTCAGCACCGCACCGAGCAACAAGGAGCGAACCGTGACCCACGGCGATGTCCGCGTGGAGGACGACGGCTACCTCTGGGTGATGCGCGGCGAGGTCGACGCCGCCGTCCAGTCGCGTCACGAGGACTACCTCAGGCAGGTGGCCCGGGCGGCGGACCGGCAGATCGTGATCGACCTGTCCGACGTGACGTTCATGGACTCGGGCGGCCTGCGCCTGCTCTACCACGCGGTCGAGGGCAGCCCCGAGCCGCCCGTCCTGCGCGGCGTGCCGGAGAGCACCCGCGACCTCCTCGAGCTCTCCGGCGTCGTCTCGCTGTTCCGGTTCGAGGAGGAGGGGGCCGGGTCCGCCTCGACCGCGCGGGCCGTTCGATGACGCTGGTCGAGGCCACACTGCGCGCCTCGCTGACCGAGATCGCGGCGTGGACCGTCCGCGACGTCGACCACCTCTGCGACGTCCGCGCCCAGCTGCAGCAGCGGTTGACCGCCGCGGTCGACGCCGACGAGGGTCGCCAGGAGGGCCGCGGGCTGGACCGCATCGTCCTCGTGGCCTCCGAGCTGGCCACCAACGCCGTCCGGTACGGCAGCCGGCCGGTCACCCTGCGCCTGCTCCAGCAGGGGTCGACGTTCGCCGTCGACGTCGTGGACCACCGCCCCGACGCACCTCCCGTGGAGGGCACCAGCGGCGCCGGCGGCCTCGGGCTCGTGGTCGCCGCCCGCGCGGCCGCCGCCGTCGGGTGGTTCCGCACCCGGAGCACCAAGCACGTCTGGGCCCGGTTCGCCTGAGCTCACCGCCCCCGGCACGGCTCAGGCTCGCCGCTGCACCACCATCAGCGTCGCGTCGTCCGCCGACCGCTCGTCGCGCGTGGCCCGGACGACGTCGTCGATGTCGGTCCGCGGCCCGGCACGAAACGCGTCGGCGAGCCGTGCCAGGCCGTCGGTGACGGACTCGTCGCGACGCTCGATGAGCCCGTCGCTGTAGAGCACCAGGGATCCGCCGGGCGGCACCTCCAGACGGCTCGCCGGCGGCACCTCCCCGGCCAGCCCGAGGGGCGGGGCGCCCGCCAGCGGCGCCCAGCACGTGCTGCCGTCGGGATGCACCACGAGCAACGGCGGATGACCCAGCGAGACGTTCTCCACGGTGCCGTTCGCCGGGTCGACCAGCGCCACCGTCAGCGTGGCGACCTCGCCCGGCAGCGTCCAGCGCACCACCTCGAACAGCAGCCGCGCGGCCTCGTGGGCCGAGTCGCTGCCGACCAGCGACGTCCGCATCGCGGTGCGCAGCTGGCCCATCGTCGCGGCCGCCTGCAGCCCGTGACCCGTCACGTCGCCCACGACCAGCGCCAGGTGCCCGGTCGGCAGGACGAGGGCGTCGTACCAGTCGCCGCCCACGAGCCCGGCGCCCGCCGCCTCGTAGCGCGCGTCGATGCTCCATCCGTCGTCGTCGGCGAGCTCGTGCGGCAGCAGGCTGCGCTGCAGCTCCTCCGTCGCACGCACCTCTTTGCGACCTCGCAGGTAGAGAGCCTCCAGCAGGTGCCCGCGCAGCGCGGCGGCACTCTCCACCTGGTCCGGGAGCCACGGCAGGCTGTGGCGGTCGACGACCTCTCGCCACCCCTCCTCCGAGGCGCGCAGCATCGTGCGGATCGGGTCGTCGGTACGCACCGGTCGGCTCACGGTGGGGTCGCTGCCCCACTCCACCCGGCGCTGGACCTCGTCGCGCAGCCAGATGAGCACCTGCCCCTCGGGCAGGGCGATACCCATGACGCCCGCGACGTCGGGCGCGACGGCCGCGACGTCCGGAGCGGCCTCACCCAGGCAGTCGGTCGTCACGACCTCCTCGCCCGCCTCGGCGACCCACGCGATGAGCGCGCGCCGGCCCGCGTCGTCGGGGACCTGCCCGACGCTCGTCACACGCCCCTCGGCGCTGACGATCGCGCCGTCCGCCCGCACCAGCCGACGCGTCCAGCCGGACCGCGTGATCGCGGTACCCAGGGGGACCGACTCGTCGCGGGAGTCGGCGGCGAGGTGCGCCAGGACCCGGTCCTGGCGGTGCGCCTCCGAGTCCTTGTCCGTGCCGAGCTGTGCGGCACGGAGGGCCGACAGGCTGCGCGCCAGCAGCTCGACCTCCACCAGAACCTCGTACGGCACCCGCTGCGGGCCTCCGTAGTGGTGGCAGTAGACGACACCCCACAGCTCGCCGCCGTGGAACAGGCCGACCCCCAGGGCGGCACGGGCGCCGCGTGAGCGGTGCAGCTCCACGTACGCGCGCGGCTCGGCACGCAGCGTGGCGGCGCCGAGGTCCGGCACGGGCCCACCGTCGTCGTGGGTGAGCACGGGAACGGGGTCCGCATCGACGTCGTCGATGAGGTGCACCCGCACGCGAGCGTGCAGCTCGCGCACCTCCGGCGGGATGTCCGACGCCGGGAAGTGGACGCCCGTCCACGGCACCAGCCCGCGAACGCGCGACTCCGCGACGATCTCGGAGTTCCCCTGCGGGTCGAGCAGGTACAGCGACGCCCGTTCGAAGCCCGTGCGGGCCCGCAACGCCTCCAGCGCGACGTCGTAGAGCTCCTCGATCGAGCCGGCCAGCTCCAGGTCGGCGAGCGCCGTGCGCAGCGGTCCGTAGCCGCTCGAGCCGCGCCCGGTGGCGGACTGCGCCGGCTCGATCTCCACCACCACGGAGGGCTGGGCGGGCGCCGGGTCGCCGTGCGGCCGGTGGAGGATCGCGTCGTACCCGCCGCCGCCCCGCTCCTCGGGCAGCTCGAGCACCACCGGGTTGACGGACGCGAGGTCGGTGCCCGCCACGACGGGCGAGAGGACCTGGCCGGCGGCCTGCGGGCCCAGCACCTCCGAGAGCGGGCGCCCCAGGACCTCCGCCGGGCGCAGCCCGACCAGCTCCGTGCGGGCCGACGTCTGCAGCACGACGCCGTCGGAGGCACGGACCGTCAGCAGCAGGCCGCGCGGCTGCACCGTCACGGTGCCCGGCGCGTCCTCGACTGGTCCCGGGACCGGGACGGCTGAAGCCGCGGCGGACCTCGTCACCTGCACCCCCCGGACTTGATTGCTTGGACCCCCAAGGGTAACGTCCCGCCGGCACTCCGCCGTCAGCCCCGGAACCAAGTCGGCCTCTCGCTCGTCAGACAGGACGGCCCGCCGGCCGTTTCCCGTCCGGCGGGCCACCACGCGTCCCCCTCAGGAGAGCACCGATGAGCACGAGCTCCAGCCAGCCCCCCGTCCTGCGCGCCGACGGCCTCGCCGCCGGGTACGGGGGCGGCGACGTCGTGCACGGCATCGACCTCGAGCTCTCCCCCGGCGACGCCCCGGTCGGCATCATCGGGCCGTCCGGGGCGGGCAAGTCGACGATCGTCCGCGCGCTGGTCGGCCAGGTGCGACCCACGCGCGGCCGCGTCACCTGGTCCGGACGCACCGTCAGCCGGATCGGCCTGCGGGACAAGAAGACGTTCCGCGCACAGGTCCGCCGGGTGGCCCAGGAGGGCATCGCCGACGTCGACCCCCGCTCCACCGTCGACCGCGTGGTCGCCAAGGCCCTGTCCGACGCCCGCCGGACCGGTCGCGCGAGCGGCCGCACGGTCGAGGAGGTCCTCACCGACGTCGCGCTCGAACCACGCTTCGCGTTCCGGCAGGTCGGCACCCTCTCAGGCGGGGAGAAGCAGCGGGTGGCGCTCGCCGCGGCGCTGGCCACCCGCCCGGGCGCGCTGCTGCTCGACGAGCCGCTCACCGCCGTCGACCCCGCCATGCGTGGCGAGGTGGTCCGCCGTCTCGGGGACGCCGCCGCCGAGGCCGGCACCGCGGTGCTCCTGGTCTCGCACGACCTCGAGCTGGTCGAGCGCCTCTGCCCGACGGTCCACGTCCTCGCCGAGGGCACGTTCGTCGCCTCGGGGGCGCTCTCGGCCGTGCTCGCCGAGTCGTCGCACCCGTCCGTCCGGGAGCTCGCCGAGGCTGCACCGCAGGCCGTCCAGCGCTTCCGGTGAGGTACGCCGCTCCGGCGGCCACGACGGGCAGAGCCGCGACGTCAGAGGTAATGTCGTCGCGGACCTGAGGCCCGTGTGCGGCCCGTGATGAGGAGTAGCGATGCTCACCCCCACCTGCGGCGCGACCCCCGTGATGCCATGACCAAGGACGCTGCCACGTCCCTGCGGTCCAGGCTCGTCGGCACCTGGACCGTCGTCAGCGTCGACGGGCTGTCCAGCGCGCGCTCGCGGCTGCAGGAGACCCTGTGCGCAGAGACGCCGACGCCGTGCGCCGAGACCGAACCGACCCGCTCGCTGCTGCAGAACATCGTCCTCGTCGCGAGCGAGCTGACCGCCAACGCCCTCGAGCACACCGACGGCCCGGCCCGGCTCGACGTGGTGTCCGACGGCGTGGCCGTCACCGTCTCGGTCAAGGACCGCTGCCCCGACAGCCCACCGGTGCTCTCCCCGGACCGCAAGCTGGGCGAGGGCGGATTCGGCCTCCAGCTGGCCCTGCGCATCGCCGACGACGTCGGCTGGTACCGCACGCCGGACGGCGCGAAGCACGTCTGGGCCCGGTTCGTCGTGCCTGGCTCGTCCGAGGGCGACCCGGCTGCGTAGTCGCCCGCTCTCCCGGGCCACCGCATGTGAGCGCTAACGGAGCTCTGCTCCAGCAGTGGGACCGCTGGGACGGCGAAAGCCAGCAGTTCCGGTTCCTCGACTCGGGCGACGGCTACTACCGGATCCAGGTCCGGCACTCGGGCATGGTGCTCGACGTCTACGGCTGGGACGCCGAGAACGGCGCCGACATCGTCCAGTGGGACGACCTGGACGCCGAGAACCAGCAGTGGCAGGTCCGGGAGAACTCCGACGGGACGGTCACGTTCCTCAACCGGTTCTCCGGCAAGGCGCTCGACCTGTACGACTTCGCCACCGAGCCCGGAGCGCGCATCTCCCAGCACACCGACAACGGCGCGGCCGTGCAGAGGTGGCAGCTCCTGCCCGTCCACGGTGCCGCCGCCGCGCTGGCCAACCCGATCCGCACGAACGGCGCCGACCCGTGGCTGCAGCACTGGGACGGCCACTACTACCTGTCCACCACCACGTGGGACTCCACCGTGATCATGCGGCGCGCCACCACCCTTGCCGGCCTGTCCTCCGCACCGGACCAGGTCGTCTGGGACGACGTCGGCGTCCCGTCGCGCTGCTGCAGCCACTGGGCACCCAAGTTCCACCGCATCGACGGCACCTGGTACCTCAAGTACACGTCGGGGAACTCCCAGACGAACCTCGACGGCCAGAAGATCCACGTGCTGCGCTCGCAGAGCGACACACCCATGGGGCCGTACGAGTTCATGGGGACTCCGATGCCGGACCGGTGGAACATCGACAGCTCCTACCTGGAGCACGGCGGCCGTCTCTACATGCTGTTCTCCGAGTGGATCGGCCCCGACCAGACGAACCGCATCGTCGAGATGAGCAACCCGTGGACGACCGTCGGCCAGCCGGCGACCTTCTCCACCCCGACGCACTCGTGGGAGACCCAGGGCGCACGCGTCAACGAGGGCGCCGCGGTGCTGAAGCACGGTGGCCGCACGTTCGTCTCGTACTCCGCGTCGTCGTGCAACACCCCGGACTACACGATCGGGCTGCTCGAGCTCACCGGGTCGGACCCGATGGACCCCGGCCACTGGACCAAGTCGCCCGTCCCTGCCATGCAGCAGGGCAACGGCGTCTACGGGACCGGGCACAACGGGTTCTTCAAGAGTCCGGACGGCACCGAGGACTGGACCATCTACCACGGCAACACGTCTGCGTCGCACGGCTGCGGTGACACCCGCCAGACGCGCGTGCAGAAGGTTAGCTACGACGCGACCGGGTGGCCCGTCTACGGCGCACCGGTCCCGTCGGGGCAGGCGATGACCCCGCCGTCGGGCGAGTAAGGGCCTGCCACCTCTGGTTGCTGCTGCTGCGTCAGGGGTCGTAGCGCACCAGGTGCGCCGAGCGGCGCACGACGGCGCGCAGCACCGCGAGGTCGCCGGCGAGCACGCCGGCGGCCCTCGCCTGGACGACGACGTTCCCCAGCGCCGCACCCTCGACCGGCCCTGCCACCACGGGCAGCCCGGTCGCCTCCGCCGTGAGGCGGCACAGCAGCTCGTTCTGGGACCCGCCACCGACGACGTGCAGCACCTCGACCTCGCGGCCCGAGAGCCGCGTGACCTCCTCCAGCACCTGCCGGTAGGCGTCCGCGAGGGAGTCGAGGATGCACCGCACGACCTGCCCCACGCCGTCGGGCACCGGCTGACCGGACGCCCGCGCGGCTGCCTCGATCCGTTCCGGCATGTCGCCGGGCGGCAGGAACTCGGGGGCGTCGACGTCGACGACGGTGCGCCCGGGCTGCGCGTCGGCCGCGGCCGCGAGCGCCTCGGCGAGCGACACCTCGGTCCCGGCCTCACGCCAGGTGCGCAGGGTCTCGGACAGCACCCACAGGCCCATGACGTTCTTCAGGTATCGCACGGTGCCGTCGACACCCAGCTCGTTGGTGACGTTCGCCCGGCGGCTCTCCTCGGTCAGGACCGGGACGTCGAGCTCGACGCCGACCAACGACCACGTCCCCGAGGAGACGTAGGCGAACCGCTCGTCGGCGGCGGGCACCCCGACCACGGCCGAGGCCGTGTCGTGCGACCCGACCGCGATCACCGGCACCGCGCCGAGCCCGGTCGCGGCCTGCACGGCGGCGGTGAGGTGCCCGACGACGGTCCCCGGTTCGACGACGTCGCCCAGCCGGGCGCGCAGGTCGCCCAGCTCGGGGTACTCGCGGGCCAGGGCGTCGAGCACGGGCTGCGACCACCGGCGGGTGGTCGCGTCCAGCAGGCCGGTCGTCGAGGCGTTGGTGACCTCGGCGATGGTGGCGCCGGTGAGCCAGGAGCCGAGCAGGTCCGGGATCAGCCGGATCGAGTCGACCAGCGGCCACACGGCGTCGTGCCGCGCGGCGACGAGCTGGAACTCCGTGTTGAACGGCAGGGTCTGCAGCCCGTTGACGGCGTAGTGCTCGGCGGCACCCAGCCGGCCCAGGACCTCCTCGGCGACCCCGGAGAGGCGGGGGTCGCGGTGGTGGCGCGGGTTGCCGAGCAGCGTGCCGTCCGCGGCGAACAGCCCGTGGTCGACGGCCCAGGAGTCGATGCCGATCCCGGCGACCTCGACGCCCTGCTCGCGGGCGAGTGCCCCGGCGGCGCGCAGGCCGTCCAGGACCCCGCGCCACAGGTGGAGCACGTCCCAGTGCAGCGCGGTGCCCGCGGCCTCGGAGACCTCGACCGGCCCGTTGCCGAACCGGGCCACCTCGGTGAGGTCGACGTGCTCGTCGCCTGCCGCCCCGGAGACCACCCCGAGCATCACCCGTCCGCTGCTCGCCCCGAGGTCGACGGCGACGAACGCCGTCACCGGAGGAACGCCTGCGCCACGCCCGCGTCGACGGGCACGTGCAGGCCGGTGGTGTGCGAGAAGTCGGCCGTGCAGAGCGCGAACGCCGCGTTGGCGATGTTCTCCGGCAGCACCTCGCGCTTGAGCAGGGTGCGCTGGGCGTAGAACGCGCCCAGGTCCTCCTCCTCGATCCCGTACGTCTTGGCGCGGTTGGCGCCCCACCCGGAGGCGAAGATGCCCGAGCCGCGCACCACGCCGTCGGGGTTGATGCCGTTGACCTTGATGCCGTGCTCGCCCAGCTCCGCCGCGAGCAGGCGCACCTGGTGGGCCTGGTCGGCCTTCGTGGCGGAGTAGGCGATGTTGTTCGGCCCGGCGAACACCGAGTTCTTGCTCGAGATGTAGATGACGTCGCCGCCGAGCTTCTGGTCCACCAGGATGCGTGCGGCGTTCTTCGCGACGAGGAACGAGCCCTTGGCCATGACGTCGTGCTGCAGGTCCCAGTCGGCCTCGGTGGTCTCGAACAACGACTTGCTCAGCGAGAGGCCGGCGTTGTTCACGACGATGTCGACGCCGCCGAACGCGAGCACGGCCTCGTTCAGCGCGGCCTGCACAGCGGCCTCGTCGGCCACGTTCGCGGCGACCCCGATCGCGACGTCGGTGCTCCCGATCTCGCTCGCCACCGCGCGCGCCTTGTCCAGGTCGAGGTCCGCGACGACCACGCACGCGCCCTCGGCCGCGAGCCGCTCGGCGATGGCCTTGCCGATGCCGGACGCCGCGCCGGTGACGAACGCGATCCGGGTCGCGAGCGGCTTCGGCTTCGGCTTGCGCTGCAGCTTGGCCTCCTCCAGCGCCCAGTACTCGATGCGGAACTTCTCGGACTCGTCGATGGGCGCGTACGTGGACAGGGCCTCGGCGCCGCGCATCACGTTGATGGCGTTGACGTAGAACTCGCCGGCCACGCGGGCGGTCTGCTTGTCGCCGCCGTAGGAGAACATCCCCACACCCGGCACGAGCACGATGAGCGGATCCGCGCCACGGATCGCCGGCGGCTCCTCACCCTTCGCACGGGCCTCGGCGGCGCCGCGCTCGTAGTAGGCGGTGTAGTCGGCGCGGTAGGCCTCGTGCAGCTCCGGCAGGCGCTCGACGATCTCTTCGACGCTCGCCGTCGCCGGCAGGTCGATCACGAGCGGCTTGACCTTGGTCCGCAGGAAGTGGTCCGGGCAGGACGTGCCCAGGGCGGCGAGCTCCGGGTGCCGCTCGGCGGCCAGGAAGTCCAGCACCACGTCGGCGTCGGTGAAGTGGCCGACCTGCGGCTTGTCGTGCGAGGCGATGGCGCGCAGGTGCGGGGCCAGGGCGGCGGCCTTGGCACGACGCTCGGCCGCGGGCAGCGCCCCGTAGCCGTCGAGCGCCGGACCGAACGGCTCGGGCGCACCGTGCTCGGCGATGTACGCCGCGGCGGTGTCGATGATCCACAGCGAGTTCGCCTCGGCCTCCTCGGCCGTGTCGCCCCACGCCGTGATGCCGTGCCCGCCCAGGACGGTGCCGATCGCGTCGGGGTGCTCCGCCTTGATCTTCGCGATGTCCAGACCCAGCTGGAACCCGGGGCGGCGCCACGGCACCCACACGACCTTGCCGTCGAAGATCTTCTGCGTGAGCTTCGGGCCGTCCGCCGCCGTGGCGATCGCGATGCCCGAGTCCGGGTGCAGGTGGTCCACGTGCGCGGCGTCGACGAGCCCGTGCATCGCGGTGTCGATGCTGGGGGCGGCGCCACCCTTGCCGTGGAGGCAGTAGTCGAACGCGGCGACCATCTCGTCCTCGCGCTCGACACCCGGGTAGACGTCCACCAGGGCGCGCATGCGGTCCAGGCGCAGCACCGCCAGGCCCTTCTCCGTCAGCGTGCCCAGGTCGCCGCCGGAACCCTTGACCCACAGCAGCTCGACGTCCCGCCCGGTGACCGGGTCGGTCGCGGTGCCCTTCGCGGAGGTGTTGCCGCCGGCGTAGTTGGTGTTCTTCGGGTCCGCGCCCAGGCGGTTCGACCGGGCGACGAGGGCCTCGACGGTCGGGTGAGCGGTCTCGTTCGTCATCAGGAGCTCCGGGGAGGTTCGGGTCGGATCGGTGGTTCGTGGGTCGTGCCGACGAGCCCGTCGACGGTGAGCCAGGCGGCCATGCGGGCGAGGCTGCGCGCGCAGCCGGGATGCTCCGGGTCGTTGAGGTGACCGTGGAACGTGCCGTCCTCGCGGACGAGGTGGACGTCCGTGCCGGCCGCCGCGAGCTCGGCGGCGTACGCCTCGCCGGAGGACCGCAGGGCGTCGTGGTCGGAGTTGACGATCATCGTCGGCGGCAGCCCGCGCAGGTCCGCCCCGCCGGGGAACGCGTACGGCGACCCCGACCCGCGCCGGTGGCCCAGGTAGTTGGCGTTCATCGTGCGCACCACGTCCGGGGGGAAGTCGCGCCCCTCGGGCAGCGCCGCGATCTTCTCCGCCAGCTCCGGGCTCGGCGTCGGCAGCGCCTCGTGCAGCACCGGGTAGGCCAGTACCACGCTGCGCGGCGTCGGGCGCTCCGCGGTGCCCGACGGCGGCACGGAGGTCGTGCCGGCGGGCTCGGTCGCGTCGTCGCGCAGGCGCAAGGACACCCCGGCGGCGAGGTTGCCGCCGGCGCTGGCACCGCCGAGGGACCACGTGCCGGACGGTACGCCGAGGCCCGTCTCGACCGCCCAGCGGAACACGAAGGCGAGCTCGTCGTGCGCCACCGGGAACCGGACGCCGCCGGCCTCGACGGGGGCGTCGACGTCGTCCCGGTCGACCTCCGGGCACAGCCGGTAGTCCACGCTCACCACGGCGACACCGCGCCCGGCGAGCGTGCGCGCGACGTGGTCGGCCTCCGCCATGTCGAGGTCACCGTGCATGAACCCGCCGCCGTGCGCCCAGACGAGCCCTGCGACGCAGGTGACGCCGTCCGGCACCGGATAGAGGCGGACAGGGAGGTTTCCGTGGGGGCCGTCGAGGACCCGGTCCGTGATGGTCATGGCGCCGATCATGCACCCCAGCCGGCCTGTTGACCGCCGACGCGCTCCGCGGCGATCCTCGGCAGGTAGCCGGACTCCGCGAACGCGGCCATCGGGTCGGCGGGCAGGCCGCGAGCGGCGCGGTACTCGGCGAGCGCGGGCCGCACGTCGGTGTAGAAGGCGTCCATGTAGATCGCGTTCGCGGCCAGCACGTCGCCCGCCTCCTGGGCCTTGACCAGGGCGTCGCGGTCGAGCAGCAGGGCCCGCGCCGTCATCTCCTGGACGTTGAGCACGGAGCGGATCTGGCCCGGCACCTTGTCCTCGACGTTGTGGCACTGGTCGAGCATGAGCGCCACCTGCGAACCCTCGTCGAGGCCGCCGCCGCGGATGACCTCGGCCATGATGCGAAAGAGCTGGAACGGGTCGGCGGCGCCGACGATGAGGTCGTCGTCGGCGTAGAACCGCGAGTTGAAGTCGAAGGAGCCCAGCTTCCCGAGGCGCAGGAGCTGCGCCACGATGAACTCGATGTTGGTGCCGGGGGCGTGGTGGCCGGTGTCGAGGCAGACGAACGCCTTGTCGCCGAGGGCCGCCACCTGGGCGTACGAGGTGCCCCAGTCCGGCACGTCCGTGTGGTAGAACGCCGGCTCGAAGAACTTGTACTCGAGCACCATGCGCTGGGAGTCACCGAGCCGGGCGTAGATCTCGGTCAGCGCCTCGTGCAGCAGGTCCTGCCGGGTACGGATGTCCGCCTGGCCCGGGTAGTTCGAACCGTCGGCCAGCCAGATCTTCAGGTCCTGCGACCCGGTGGCGTCCATGATCTCGATGCACTCGAGGTGGTGGTCGATCGCCTGGCGGCGCACGGCCGGGTCGGTGTGCGTCAGGGAGCCGAGCTTGTAGGCGTCGTCCTGGAACGTGTTGGAGTTGATCGTGCCCAGGGTGACGCCCTGGTCGTTCGCGTAGCGCTGGAGGGCCGCGTAGTCGTCGACCTTGTCCCACGGGATGTGCAGCGCCACCGTCGGGGCCAGGCCGGTGAGCCGGTGGACCTGCGCGGCGTCGGCGATCTTCTCCTCGGGGTTGCGCGGCGTGCCCGGGGTGGAGAAGACCTTGAAGCGCGTCCCGGAGTTGCCGTACGCCCAGGAGGGCACCTCGATGGCGAGGCGGTCCAGGACCGGGATGATGTCGTCGAAGCTGGGCATGGTCGTCCTCTTTCAGTCCTGGGTGGTGCTGCTCGCCGCGAGCTGCGTCTCGAGGTGGAAGATCGGCGTGAGCTCGGTCATCGACTCGTCGGGGCCGGCGCCGTCGAAGAACTCGGCCATCTCGGCCTGCCAGCGCGCGTTGACGTCGTGCAGACCCATGTCCGCACGCGCGGCGTCCGGGTCGTCGCTCTCGAAGTAGCCGACGACCGTGCCGTCCGGGGCGGTGAAGATCGAGTAGTTGCGCCAGCCGGTCTCGTGCAGGGCGCGCAGCATCTGCGGCCACACCTCGGCGTGGCGGCGCGAGTACTCCTTGAGCCGGTCCGGGCGCACCCGGAACCGGAACATTACGCGGCGCGTGCCGCTGTCGGTACGAACCACCGTCGGTCCTCCTTCGCATCGTCCTCGACGCAGGTGGTGAATCGATTCAAGATCGTCAACGTACCTGGTGGTCCCCGACCAGCGCAAGGCCGCCCAGCCCGGTCCGCGCCGAGCCGGCGCTCCAGTCGGCAACGTCAGTCGCGGTCGGCAACTCGAGCGACCGACCGGAGCGGGACGTACCGACCGCAGCGAGCAACGCCGAGCGAGACATGCCGACCGCAGCAGGACGTACCGACCGCAGCGGCACCCGCCGCCGCAACCATATCGGGCAACCGGTTTCCGTCCGCCCCGCGAGCCGGTCGGTCGCCCCCCGTCCGAACGGCTACGATCCCTGGGTGCGGTCGGCCGACCGCCCGCCCGGAACCGGGAACCTGTCGACGAGGAGAGGGAACCCATGCCGCCCCGCACGCACCACCGGCGCACGTCGATCTCCGACGTCGCGCGGCACGCCGGCGTCTCCGTCGGCACGGTGTCGAACGTGCTCAACCGGCCCGACCGGGTCTCCCCCGGCACCCGCGAGCGCGTCGAGGCGGCCATCGCCGAGCTGTCGTTCGTCCGCAACGGCTCCGCGCGCCAGCTCCGCGCCGGGCGCATCACGACCGTGGGCGCGATCGTGCTGGACATCTCCAACCCGTTCTTCACCGACGTGACGCGCGGGATCGAGGAGCGGCTCACCGCCGACGACTACACGCTCATGGTGGCCAGCTCGGACCGCGACCCCGAGCGCGAGGCCCGCTATCTGCGCCTGTTCGAGGAGCACGGCGTGCGCGGCGTGATGGTGGTCCCGACCGCGGACAGCATCGAGCACCTGCTCGCCGTGCGGGAGCGCGGGATCGGCGTCGTGCTCCTGGACCATCCCTCGCCGGTGGAGTCCGTGTCCTCGGTGGCCGTGGACGACGTCGACGGCGGCGCGATGGCGACGCGGCACCTGCTCGAGCAGGGGCACACCCGCATCGCCTTCCTCAACGGGGCGCACTCGATCCGCCAGTGCGCCGACCGCCTCGAGGGCGTGCGCCAGGCGCTCGCCGATGCGGGGCACGACCCTGACGAGGCGCTGGTGGAGATACCGGTCAGCCTCGACGCCGACGGTGGCGAGGCCGGCGTCCGCACCCTGCTGGACGCACCCGGTCCGACGGCCGTGTTCTGCGTCAACGACCTCGTCGCGCTCGGCGCGCTGCGGACGCTGCGCCGGTCCGGGGTGTCGGTGCCCGACGACGTCGCGCTCGTCGGGTACGACGACGTCACCTTCGCGGCGGAGCTCGCCACACCTCTGACCTCGGTGCGCCAGCCGCGGCACGAGCTGGGCAGGCGAGCGGCCGACCTGATGCTGCGCGGCGGCGACGCCCCGGCCGAGCACGTGGTCTTCCAGCCGGAGCTGGTCGTGCGCGAGTCCTCCACCAGCACGACCCGCTAGCCGAGCGCTCCCGCCGCACCTTCCAGGCGCCGTCGTGCCGGAGCCCCGATTCCGGTTTTGAATCGATTTATGGCAGACTTCGGCCATGCGACGACGCACCACCCCCGACTCATTCGACGCGACCGCCGTGCGGCCGTGGAACGCGCAGCTCGACGGCCTCGGCTTCGGCGGTGACTACAACCCCGAGCAGTGGCCGGCCGACGTCCGCGCCGAGGACGTCCGCCTCATGCGCGAGGCCGGGGTGAACCTCCTCAGCGTCGCGATCTTCTCCTGGGCCACCCTCGAGCCCCGCGAGGGCGAGCTCGACTGGACGTGGCTCGACGAGACCCTGGACTCCCTGCACGGCGCCGGCATCCAGGTCGCCCTGGCCACGGCCACCGCCTCGCCGCCCCCGTGGCTCACCCGCAAGCACCCGGAGATCCTGCCGCGCCTGGCCGACGGCACGGTGCTGCACCAGGGCGGCCGGCAGTCCTACGCCGTGACGCACCCGGTGCACCGCGAGTACGCGCTGCGCATGACCACCCGGATGGCGGAGCGCTACGGCGACCACCCGGCGCTCGCCCTGTGGCACGTGGACAACGAGATCGGCTGCCACGTGCCGCGGGACTACTCCGACGCCGCCGCAGCGGCCTTCCGCGACTGGCTGCGGCGCCGCTACACCACCGTCGATCGGCTCAACGAGGCCTGGGGCACCAGCTTCTGGTCGCAGCGCTACGCCGACTTCGAGGACGTGCTGCCGCCGCTGACGGTGCCGGCGTTCATCAACCCCAGCCAGGAGCTCGACTTCGACCGCTTCAGCTCCGACGCGATGCTCGACTACTACCGCGACCTGCGCGACACGCTGCGCGAGCTCACGCCGCACGTGCCCACCACGACCAACCTCATGACGACCTCGGCGACCAAGGGGATGGACTACTTCTCCTGGTCCGACGACCTCGACGTGGTGGCCAACGACCACTACACGATCGCCGCGGACGCCGAGCGGCACGTCGAGCTCGCACTCTCGGCCGACCTCGCCCGCGGCGTCGCCCACGGCGACCCGTGGATCCTCATGGAGCACTCGACGTCGGCGGTCAACTGGCAACCGCGCAACCGCACCAAGGCGCCCGGCGAGATGCTGCGCAACTCGCTGCAGCACGTCGCCCGCGGCGCGGACTCGGTGATGTTCTTCCAGTGGCGCCAGTCCCGGGCGGGCGCCGAGAAGTACCACTCGGCGATGGTGCCGCACGCCGGCACCGACACCGACGTCTGGCGTGGCACGGTCGAGCTGGGCCGCACCCTGCGCGCGCTCGGTGAGGTGCGCGGCTCACGCGTCGCGGCGCGTGCCGCGCTCGTCGTGGACTACCCCGCCTGGTGGGCGGCCGAGCTGGGCTCCCACCCCACCCAGGACCTGCGCTACATGGACGAGGTGCGCTCCTGGTACACGGCCCTGTGGGAGCAGGGCGTCACCGTGGACACGGTCACCCCGCACGCCGACCTGGACGGCTACGACCTCGTCGTCGTCCCCACCCTGTACCTCGTGGACGACGACGGCGCGGCGAACGTCGCGCGCGCCGCCCGGCGCGGGGCCACGGTGGCGGTCACGTTCTTCTCGGGCATCGTCGACGCCTGCGACCACGTGCGCCTCGGCGGCTACCCCGGCGCCTTCCGCGACCTGCTCGGTCTGCGCACGGAGGAGTTCTACCCGCTGCAGGCCACCGAGACCGTCCGCGTGACGGGCAAGGTGGTCGGCGGCGACGCCACCGCCGACCTCTGGACCGAGAAGACGCACGTGGACGACGGCACGGAGGTCGTGGCGGCCTACGACGACGGCGCGCTCGCGGGCCGTCCCGCCGTCACCCGGCGCGATGTCGGCACGGGCGCCGCGTGGTACGTGGGCACCCGCCTGGACCGAGCCGGCCTGGCGTCGCTGGTCAGCCGCCTCGTGGACGAGTCCGGCGTCGCACCCGACGTCGTCGGCCCGGCCGGGGTCGAGGTCGTGCGGCGGCGCTCCGCCGACGGCACCACCTCGTGGCTCTTCGTGCTCAACCACACCGGCGCGGACGCCCCGCTCACCGGCGTCGCGGGCACCGAGCTGATCGGTGGGACCGCCGTCGCGGGTGAGCTCGTCGTCCCGGCTGGTGCGGTCCGCGTCATCCGCGAGGCACCCGCGCCCTGACCCCCGGGCGCGGGGGGTGGGGGGGGGGGGTTGTGGGGGGGGGGGGGGGGGGGGGGCGCGGGGGGGGGGGGGGGG
>NZ_JBLUNY010000002.1:104848-160330 GCF_048065335.1 Isoptericola maris
CCTCCCGCCGCGCGTGTTCTGGGGTGCCGCCCGGCGCCGCCACCCGCCCCCCCCCCCCCACGAACTACCGACATCGGTAAAACGGGCGTGACGGGCGTGACGGGAGTGACGGGCGACAGGGTACGGGCAGCGGGTGCGCCGTGGGTCAGGCGAGCGGCCAGGTGCGCAGGCGGCCGCACATGCCGTAACGCCGGGGACCGTCGGCCGCGTCGGCGACCGCTACGCGGCCCTCGTCCAGCGTGACCGCCGAGGCGTCGGCCAGCGCTTCGAGGGCGGCGTCCGTCTGACCTGCCGCCTGGCCGACCGACGCCTCCCAGGTCTCCCGCCACCCTGCCGTGCGAGGAGCGACGAGCCGCGCCGCGGCGTCGCGCAGCGGGTCCAGCGCGGCCGGACCGTGCTGCCCGACGGCGTCCCGCAGCGCCGCGTAGCCCGCGAGCGCCAGGTCACGCCGTGCGAGGGCGGCTGCCGCCACGTCGCCGTCGGCCGCTCCGTCCTCCAGGCGGGGCAGCGCCGCGGCCCGCTGGTACCGGTCGGCGTCGGCGACGACGTCGGCGGGGAACGTGATGACCGCGTCCCCGGCCTCCGGCAGCCCGGCGTTCGACATCACCACGAGCACCTCGAGCCCGCCCCCGTTCACCGCGCGGTGCACGACCCCGGGGCCGAACCAGACGATCCGCCCCGGCGCCAGGTCGTGCACGGCGAAGCCGTCCGGGCCCAGCGTCTCCACCCGGCCGCTGCCGGCAAGAGTCACGTAGGCCTCGGTGGACGTGGTGTGCAGGTGCGGCGACCCGCTGCCCTGCGGGGCGTCGGGCGCCGGCCAGTCGTAGACCTGCAGATGGCTGACCGAGGTCCCGCCGGGGAAGACGGGCAGTGCCGTCACGCCCGGCTCGCCGGCTGCTCGGCGGGATCGACGTGCCCGGGCTCGAGCACGTCACCCTCACCGGCGAGCACCTGCCGGCCGAGCGCGGCGAGCTCGACGGCCCGGGCGCCGTCGGACTCGCCGTCGGCGATCACGACGGCGTACGTGAAGCGCAGCGTGGCATCGGCGGGGAAGGGGACCTCCTCGCTGAAGAAGGGCGCGGGGCACACGCACGCGAACGGTTCGGAGCGCACGAACCACTGCGGCGTGCCACCGGGGTTGGTACCGGGGTCGACCATGAGCACGGTGGAGGCCCGTGAACCGCCCTGCTGCTCGTCGGCCCGGACGGCCCCGGGGGCCGCGCCGTCGTGCCGGCCCACGAACCCCAGCCACTCCGCCCGCAGGCCGCGAGCGTCCTCGGCGTCCGCGACCGTGCCGGCACCGTCCTCGCCGGGCAGCAGCACGCGCCCCCCGGTGAACGATCGCGGCCCGCGCCAGAACAGGCCGCCGTAGCCCGCGTTCTCACGGCCGTTGGTCGTCGGGCTGCCGATGTCGAGCGCGCCGTCGGAGACGTTGGTCATCACGGACGTGAACGTGAGCACCCACGCGTCGGGCGTCGACTCCGGCAGGAGGACCTGCACGGTGCGCTCCTCACGGACCACGACGTCGCCCCGGACGGCGCTGCCGTCCGGTCCCGTCGTCGCCGGGGTGCGCCAGGACAGCTCCTCGACGAACCCGCAGGGTCCGACGGCGGTGAACTGCTCGTGCTCCATCGAGCCGTCGTTGTGCAGGTCGACGTAGCCCTGCTCGGCGTGCACGTAGTTCGGGCCGCCCCAGAAGTTCCACGGCCCTACGTGCGGGAGCGACCAGGCGATGCCCTTGTGCCACACGTGGTCCCACGGCCGGTACGCGGAGACCACCGCGCCGTCGCGGGTACGCAACGGGTGCAGGTAGGGTCGCGGGCTCTCGTACGCGACGTCGTCGGGCCGGTACACGTACGTGAAGAGGTCGACGTCGCCGCGCGAGCCCGTCATCGCGCTGCGGTCGCTGTTCAGAGTGACGCTCATGCGGTGGCCTCCTGAGCCGGGACGTCCTTGACCGGGGGCCACGGTGCCCCCCTGCCGCCCATGCTGTCGTAGAACGGGTCGCCCGCGGTAATCTGCCCACGGACGACGGGCTCCCCCGTGAACGCGGAACGGTAGATCGCGGCCGCCAGCTCGAGCGTGCCGCGGGCGTCCGCCACCGTGATCGGCGGCGCCTGGCCGCCCACCAGCGCGCGATAGGTGGGCACGAGCTGGGCGAGGTGGCCCGAGCGTCCGCCGTCGACCGGCTCGCCCGCCGCGGCCACGTCGTCGGCCCACGCCTGGACGGAGTCCTCCGAGCCGGGAGCCGCCGTGACGCGCCACGCCGCGTCGTCGTACCCGTAGAGGTGGTCGAGCTCGACGGTGGCGCGCTCCGTGTCGAACCGCAGGGACGAGGTCTCCCGCGGGGACAGCAACGAGTTGGTGATGGTGGCCATCGCACCCGAGGCGAACCGGACCATCGCCATCGACACGTCCTCGGTGTCGACGTCGCGAGCAAGACGGCCGGCCATCGCCCGGACCTCGGTCCACTCGCCCAGGATCGACAGCAGCAGGTCGAACTGGTGGATGCCGTGGCCCATGGTGGGGCCACCGCCCTCGGTGTCGAAACGGCCGCGCCACGGCACCTCGAAGTACGACGGCGGGCGGAACCAGAGGGTGTCGCACCGCGCGACGAGGGGCCGGCCCAGCGCGCCCTCGTCGAGGAGACGGCGCAGGCGCACGGCACCCGCCCCGAAGCGGTGCTGGACGATCTGCGTGAACCGGGCACCGCCCGTCGCGGCGCGCTCGGCCTCGGCCAGGGCGTCGATCTCGGCCAGGGAAAGCACCGCCGGCTTCTCCACGACCACGTGCACGCCGGCGGCCAGCGCGGCGCGAGCCTGCTCGAGGTGCAGCGACGGCGGGGTGCACACGTGCAGCACGTCCACCTCGCCCGTGGCGAGGAGCGCCGCCAGGTCCGTGCCGTGGCGGGCGACGCCGTGCCGGGCCGCGAACTCCTCGGCCCGGACCGGGTCGACGTCCACCACCCCCGTGAGCTCGACGCCCTCCAGGCCGTCGTGCTGCGCCAGCGATCGCACTGCGTCGGCATGGGCGTGCGCGATCGCGCCCGCCCCCAGGATGCTCACCCTCATGGGTCCCACTCTTTCAGTCGTGTCGTTCAGGTGACCAGCCAGGACGGGCGCGGGGCGGCCCCACGCCCGTCCTGGCGGATCGGTCGGCTCGGACGGGTCAGGTCACCCGGCCGCGCCCGGCACGGGCACCTGCGACCAGTCCGTGTCCGAGGCCAGGTAGAACCCCGGGTAGGACGGCTGGTTGTAGGAGGTCTGCTGCCGCGCGACCTCCACCCGGTACTGCGGGTCGTGCATCAGCGTGTACATCTTGAGGTCGGTGACCTCGGTGGAGAGGTGCACCCGCAGCGCCGAGGAGTCCTCGGTGCGCACCAGCACCTCCTCGCGCCAGTCGCCGAGGACGTCCGCCACCAGCGACGGGTTGCCCTTGGTGCCGTTGTTGGTCAGCGTCCCGTCGAGGGTCTCCACCACGGTGCCGTCGCCGGCCACGATCCGCGGGGTCGCGTCACCCGACCCGTCGACGAGCTGCGTGCTGCCGTCGGCCGCCCAGCGCACGGAGGCGTTCGTCACCGGCGTGGAGTCGGCGAGCTGCTCGCCCGTCGCGCTGAGCGTGCCGGAACCGTCCGAGCCGCCCGGCATCGAGCCCCACACCTCCATGCCCGGCACGTCGGTGTCGACGTCACCGATCATGCACCGGCCGGTGTCCCGGCCGGAGTAGGCGCCGAAGAGCACCTCGCCGGTGGCGGCGTCGCGCATCGCCGTGCCGTACGGCGCCCAGGCGCCGCCCTCGTGGCAGGTCCAGACCTCCAGACCGGGACGCGACGGGTCGATGTCCGTGACGTGCATGGCGTCGCCGTGGCCCAGGCCGGCCTGCGCACCCGGGTCCGCCGAGCCCTCGGGGAGCTCGTCGAACGACGAGTACAGCAGCGAGCCGTCGTGGTCGATCGTCGCCGAGCCGTAGACGATCTCCTGCTTGCCGTCGCCGTCGACGTCGGCCGCGGACATCGAGTGGAAGCCCTGCGTCGTGATCGAGCCGAACTCCGGGTCGGTCCCGGGCGTCCCGTGCGGCCCGGCGTTGAACGGGTTCGACATGGGCGTCCAGCCGGAGTCCGCCATCCACCGCTGCGACAGGCGCTTGCCGTCCCAGTCGTACGTGGCGATCGTCGAGCGGGTGTAGTAGCCGCGGGCGAACACGGCCGACGGCGTCTCGCCGTCCAGGTAGGCGACCCCGGCGAGGAACCGGTCGACGCGGTTGCCCGGCTCGATGCGGCTCATCGCGTAGTCGCCCCAGCGCAGCCCGTCGTCGAACCGGGCTGGCTCGTAGTCGACCGTGTCCATCGGGCGGCCGCTGCGGCCGTCGAACACCGTCAGGTACTCGGGGCCGGAGATGACGAACCCCTCGAAGGTGCGCAGGTCGTTGCGGCCCGAGCGCTCCGGGGCGTAGACGTCCATGAAGTGGTCGGCCAGCTCGCGCGCGTCCGCGTCCGACAGCGGGTACTCGTACTGCGGCTCGATGCCGAACGCCTCCTCGAGGGTGGCGGGCCACTCGCCGTCCACCACCTCGGGGGTGTCGGCCCAGCCGCGGAACATCTCCACGACGTGCTCGTAGTAGTCGTCCGCGCTGTACCGGTAGTCGTCGGCGTGGGTGACACCGGCGGCCCGGTCGTCCCTCGGGATCTGGACGAGCTTCTCGCGGGCCGGCTCGCCGTGCCGGTACGTGGTGGCCTTGGTGCCCGGCGCCGTCTTGACCATGACCTCGGCCCGGCCGTCCTGGTCGAAGTCGTAGACGGGGAACTGCGTGTAGTGCGCCCCGGCGCGGATGTTCACGCCCAGGTCGATGCGCCACAGCTGCTCACCGTCCAGCGTGTACGCGTCGAGGTACTGGTTGCCGGTGTACCCCTTCTGCGACACGTCCTTGGAGTTCGACGGGTCCCACTTGACGATCACCTCGTACGCGCCGTCACCGGTGAGGTCGGCGACCGACGCGTCGTTGGCGGAGTAGGTGTACTCCTCGCCCACCGGGGTGACGCCGTCGTCCGGCTTGTTCAGCGGGATGTCGAGGTGGTCGCCGGCCAGCGGCACGACGGTCTCGCTCCGCTCGCCCCAGCGCACGTGGCTCTTGCCGTGGCCCTTGCCCTTGCCCTTGCGGCCGTCGCGCAGGGGCGCGACGACGTAGCGCGAGGTGGCCTCGCCGTCGGGGTCGACGTAGTTGGTCGAGTCGGTGACGGTCCCGACCTGGCGCCCGTCGCGGTAGACGGCGAAGCCGGTCCCGGCCATGCCGCTGTCGGTGGCTCCGGTGACCTCATCGCCGAGGAGCCGCCAGCTCAGGAACACTCCCTCGCTGGTGCTGGCCGCGACCAGGCCGCGGTCCAGGTCCTCCAGGACGATCCCGTCGTCGTGACCGTGCCCCGGTGGGCCGTGATGGCCGCCCGGTGCGGCCGTGGCCGACGACCCCAGGGCCAGGGCCCCGACGGTCGCGGCGGCGACGGCGCAGGCCGTCGTGCGGTTGATCCTCATCGCTCGCATCCTCCTTGCATCGTTGCAATCAGTGCAGTCGCGAGACCCGCCGGGTTCTGGCAGGCCCTCCCCCACCCCTCGGGGCAGGAAAGTCTCAGTCGTTCGGCAGCGCCCGACGGCGGACCTCGACGCCCACCACGGCCAGCGCCAGCAGCCCGCCCACCACGAGCACGAGCGGCACGAGCATCCAGACCAGGACGCCGGCCATGAGCACGGCGGCCGCCAGCAGGGCAGATCCGGTGAGGTCGTCGGCCGCCCGCTGCGTGGCGACCGACAGCGTGCCGCGCGTCGTCGCGCCCGGGACGGGTTCGCCGTCGTCGTCGGACCAGGCGCCGACGGCGCGGAGCACGACCGCGACCGCCCCGGCCGCGAAGAGCGCGACCACGACGGCGACGACGGTCGCACCCGGGACGACACCCGAGGCCGCGAGCTGCCAGTCACCGATCAGCAGCACGGCGAGGGCCAGGGTGGCCAGCCCGAGCGGCCAGAGCGCACGTGCCGCGGCCCACCACTCGACGGCGAACCGGCGGACGGACGTCTCCCGGCCCGAGACCTCGCGCCGCAGGTGCGCCACGCCGGCGGCCAGCGACGGCACGAGGGTGACCAGGGCGATCGAGCCGACGGCGACCAGGACGCCGGTGATCGCCACCTCGGCGAACAGGTGCAGGCTGCGCAGCATGCCCCCGCCCGGGCCTCGTCCGCGAGGGGGACGAGGCCGGGCACCCGAGGTGTCGTCGCGGCGCGCCATCGTCAGCCCTTGAGCCCCTGCGTGGCGACGCCGTTGATCAGGAACCGCTGGAAGACCACGAAGAACAGCATGACCGGCAGCAGGGCGAGGACGGCCATGGCCATCTGGGCGCCGTAGTCGGACACCGAGGTCTGGTCGACGTACTGACGCAGCGCGATCGGCATCGTGTAGAGGCTCGGGTCCTTGAGGTAGAGCAGCGGGCCGAGGAAGTCGTTCCAGGACCAGATGAACGTGAAGATGCTGGAGGTCACGATCGCGGGGCGCATCAGAGGCAGGATGATCTGCCAGAAGGTGCGCGCGTGCCCGCAGCCGTCGATCCGTGCCGCCTCGTCCAGCGAGCGGGGGATCCCGCGGATGAACTGGACCATCAGGAAGATGAAGAAGGCCTCGGCGGCCAGGAACTTCGGCGCCAGCAGCGGGATGTACGTGTTCACCATCCCGAGATTGTTGAACAGGATGTACTGCGGGATGATCGTCACGTGGAACGGCAGCAGCAGCGTGCCGATCATGATCGCGAACATCACGTTGCGCCCCGGGAAGCTGATGCGTGCGAACGCGTAGGCCGCCACGGTCGAGGACAGCACGGTCCCGACGACGGACAGCGCGGCCAGCAGCAGCGAGTTGCCGAAGAACGTCCAGAAGCTCACGCCACCGATGCCGGACAGTGCCGAGACGTAGTGCTCGATGGTCCAGACGTCGGGCAGCAGCTGGGTGTTGCCGATGATGTCGGAGTTGGGCTTCATGGACGCGAAGACCATCCACGCCGCCGGGTAGAGCACCACGACGGTCGCGATGATGGCCACGGTGTGGAAGATGACCGACTTGACGCGGCGGCGGTTCTTCGCGGCGGCCCGTCGTGCGACGGCCGCCTCGTCGACCGGGGCGGACGGCGCAGGTGCGGTGAGAGTGGTCATCGTTCGTCTCCCGTGTAGTGGACCCAGCCCTTGGAGGTGCGGAACAGGATCGCCGTGATCAGGGCGACCACGATGACCAGCACCCAGGCCATCGCCGAGGCGTAGCCCATCTTGAAGTCCTGGAATCCGCGCAGGTACAGGTACAGGGTGTAGAACATGGTCGAGCCGGCCGGTCCGCCGGTACCGCCGGAGATGATGTAGGCGGAGCTGAACACCTGGAACGCCGCGATGGTCTCGAGCAGCAGGTTGAAGAACAGCACCGGGCTCAGCATCGGCAGGGTGATGTTGAAGAACTTGCGCACCGGGCCCGCGCCGTCGCACTCGGCGGCCTCGTAGAGCTCGCCCGGGATCTGCTTCAGCCCCGCCAGGAAGATCACCATCGGAGCGCCGAAGCCCCACACCCCCAGCAGGATCAGCATGGGCAGGCTCATCGTGGGGTTGCCCACCCAGCCACCCAGCTCGATGCCGAACACCTGCTGGATACGGTCCACGATCCCGTCGTCGGTGAACATCACCTTCCACACGATCGCGATCGAGACGCTCGCACCGATCAACGACGGGGCGTAGAAGATCGACCGGTAGGCGCCCTGACCGCGGTGCTTCATGTTCAGCAGCATCGCGACCGCCAGGGCCGCAGCCAGCTTGATCGGCGTGCCCAGCAGCACGTACCCCGCCGTGACCTGCGCCGACTGGATGAACCGCGGATCGTTGAACAGGTCCACGAAGTTGTCCAGCCCCACCCACTGCGGGGAGGTGAACAGGTTGTAGTCCGTGAACGCCAGGTACAACGACGCCAGCATCGGGAACGCCGTCAGCCCCACGAAGCCGATGATCCACGGCGACAGGAAGGCGAACCCCGCCCGCGTGTCGGAGCGGCTGTACTTGCGCTGGGGGCCGTTCAGCAGGGGCGTCTCGGCGTCGGTGCGCTGCAGGTGCTGCGCCGGGACGGGCTGTCCCGGGGCGGCGACCACACCCGGATCGGTAGAAGCCATGATGGTGGAACCTCCGGGCGTGCGGCCCCGCGCCCGGAGGCGCGGGGCCGGTTAGAGGCGCTTTGGGGGCACCCGGGGGGGGGGGGCCCCCGCGCCGGGCGGGGGGGGGCCGCACGCTGCATAGAGAGCGTCAGGACTGGCCGACGGCGTCGGCGGCGAACATGAACCACTGCTCGACGAACTCGTCGACCGTGATGTTGCCGTAGCCGAGCTCCTCCGCGAGGCGCTTGTACTCGGCCTCGATCGAGCCGAAGCCCTCGACGGGCAGCGGTGCGGCCTCGGTGACGTCGGCGGCCACGGCCTCCTCGTAGGCGAGGACGGTCTCGTCGACCGAGCCCTCCTCGACGTTCATGGCGTCGCGCTGGGCGGCCACGGCCGGCACACCCTTCGAGGTGCCGAAGATCGTACCGACCTCCGGGTCGTTGACCAGGAAGTCGATCAGCTCGGCGGCCTCCTCGGGGTGCTCGGAGTTGGAGCCGGAGGACAGCAGCATCGACGGCTTCCAGAACTGCTGGGGGCCGTTGTCGCCGGAGGGCATCGGCAGCATCTGGATGTTCTCGGTGCCCGAGTCGGAGATGTAGCCGGCCAGGAAGTTGTCCCAGCTCATCTCGGAGGCCGCCTCGTTGACGGTGAAGCCACCGAGCGGGAGGAGCTGCGTGGTGCGCTCCGCCGGGAAGAGGGCGTCGGCGTCACGCAGGTCGGAGGCCAGGTTGAGGAACTCGGTCATCTGCGCCTCGTCGAAGGCGAGCTGGCCGTCGGCGGTGAACGGCTCGGTGCCCTGCTGGATCAGCCACTGCAGGAAGAACCAGAAGGTCCCGGTGTAGTCGCCGGTGCCGTAGATCTGCGGGTCCATGCCTGCGCCCGCCTCGGAGACCTCGGCCGCGAAGGCGTTGTAGTCCTCCCAGGTGTAGCCCTCGGCGGGCGGCTCGATGCCGAGCTCGTCCAGCAGGTCGGCGTTGTAGAACAGGGCCAGCGTGTTCTGCGACGTCGGGATGCCGTACTGGGCTCCCTCGATCTGACCCGAGCTGAGGAGCGCTTCCTCGAAGCCGGCGGTGTCGATGCTGCTGCCGGACAGGTCGGCGAGCTGGCCCGTGCTGCCGTACTGACGCAGATAGGACAGGTCCATCTGGAACACGTCGGGCAGCGACTGGCCCGCGGCCTCGGTGTTGCGGGCGGTCCAGTAGTCGTCCCAGGCCTGGAACTGCGTCTGGACCGTGACGTTCGGGTTCGCCTCCTCGAAGAGGTCGATCGACTCCTCGTACTTCGCGGCACGGTCGTCGTTGCCCCACCAGGCGACGGTCAGCGTGACGTCCCCGCCCTCGCCGTCGGCCGAGTCGGTCGAATCGCCGCCGCTGCACGCGGTCAGGACGAGAGCGACCGTTGCGGTCGCGGCGGCCGCACCTGCGGCCTTGCGCGTGATCCTCATCGGAGCCTCCTTGCTCAGGTGCGCCGACGCCGAGATGCCTCCTGTGGCGCCCCTGTCCCGCCGGCTTGAAACGATACAATACAGGTCTCAGCGCTCGTGTCCAGCCCCTCCTGGAAAGCGCTTTATCACGATCCGGCAACGAGCGGGTCGCGTTGCGGCACAGGGGCGGAGTCGCGAGCAGGTCAGATGTGAGCGCTCACATATGGATCAGCGTAGGCGGTCGGGCCGGTCGGCGACCACCTCGTGCGGCCCTACCTCGGCGGAGCCAGCCCTACCTCGACGGGAGGTGCGCTACCTCGGCGGAGCCAGCCCTACCTCGGCGGAGCCAGCCCTACCTCGACGGGAGGTGCGCTACCTCGGCGGCGACGGCGTCCAGCAGCCGCACGTCCAGGCCGGCACCGGCGGGCAGCAGTCCGGGCAGCGCCGTCAGCGCCCGTGCGACGTCCGCAGGGCGCGCGGACTCCACCGAGCCCCGGCCCACCGCCGCGACGACGTCGCGCAGCTCCGCCGCGCGCGGGTCGTCGACGAGCCGGCCGGCCACGGCCTCGCGCCGCACCACCTCGGACCACGCGGCCAGCGCGTAGGCGGCGCCGTGCGGGACCGCGTCCGCGGCCAGACGCTCGGCGATGGTGCCGCCCCAGCGGTAGGGGATCTTCTGCGTGCCGTCCATGGAGACCTGCAGCGTGGTGTGCCCGGTCGCCGGGTTCGCGAACCGCTCCAGCAGGGACTCGCCGTAGGCCTCCAGGTCGGCCCCGGCCGGGGCGACGAGGGTCGGCAACGCGTCGTCGAACAGCAGCCGGCGCGCCCGGGCGCCGATCTCGGGGTCCGTGACGGCTTCAGCCATCGTCGTGTGCCCCGCGAGCCGGCCGGCGTAGGCGAGCAGCGAGTGCGTCCCGTTGAGCAACCGCAGCTTGGCTCGCTCCCAGACGGCGACGTCGTCGGTGAGCGTGGCGCCCGCGTCCTCCCAGGCGGGCCGGGGGCCGGCGAACCTGTCCTCGATGACCCACTGACGGAACGGCTCGCCGACCACCAGGCCCTCGTCGCGCACGCCGAGCCGCCGCTCGACGTCGTCGCGCTGCGCGGTGGTCGTGGCCGGCACGATCCGGTCCACCATCGAGCACGGGAAGGTCACGTGCGCGTCGAGCCACGCCGGCAGACCGGTGTCACCCGGCACGGCGGCGTCCAGGGCGGCGCGGACCAGCCCTTCGAGCACGTGGCCGTTGTCCATCATGTTGTCGCAGGTGAGCACGGTGAGGGGCAGCGCCTCCCCCGCGTCGCAGGCCGCCCGGTAGCGCGCTGCCAGGCCACGTACCAGCAGCCCGACGGCGCTGGTCGCCGCTGGCGCGTCCTCGTCCTGAGCGGGGGTCATCTCCTGCTCGGCGCGTAGGGCGTCGAGATCCGGGCGCACGAGTGCCAGGTCCAGGTTGCCCGCCGCGTCCCGGCAGTAGCCCTTCTCGGTCACGGTCAGCGTGATCAGGTGGGTGGTGGGCGCGGCGATCGTCGCGAGGACGCGGGGCGTCTCCTCGGCGGGCCACGCGACGTCGAGCACCGACCCGACGAGGTCCAGGGTGGACTCCTCGCGCCCCGCGGTGAGCACCGAGTAGACGCCGCCCTGCGGCCGGAGCTGGTCCCGCACGGTGGCGGACCGCTGCGTCACGCCGAGGATGCCCCACCGCAGGTCGCCGCGGGAGCGGGCGGCGAGCTCGGTGAAGACGGCCTGGTGGGCGCGGTGGAACGCACCGATCCCCAGGTGGACGATGCCCACCGACTCGGGGCTCGTCGGCGCCTCGACGTGGGTGGGGGCGGTGGTGCGGTGCAGGCGGTCGTTCACGGGGCTCCTTCGAGATGGTCTGCGCCGGGCGGTCTGGTGGACGACCGCACCACGAGCTCGACGTCGAGCACCGGCACGTCCGGCGTGACGTCGGACGCGGTCGCGGACGCCGTGGCCACGAGGCGGTCGACGGCGGTCCGGCCCAGCCGGCGCAGGTCGACGCGCAGGGTGGTCAGGGGCGGGGTGACGAGGGAGGCGACGTAGGAGTCGTCGCAGCCGACGACGGACAGGTCGCGCGGGACGTCGAGCCCGCGGGTGCGCAGCCGGTCGACGAGCCCGACGGCGACCAGGTCGTTGAACGTGATGACGGCGGTGGCGCCGGAGGCCACGACGAGGTCGGCCGACGCCTGCCCGCCCTCCATCTGCGGGCGGAAGGCACCGAGCTCCACGACCTCGACGTCGTCGTAGCGGTTCGCGGCTTCTGCGAGCCCGGCCCGACGACGGCGGTCGCTCCAGGAGCGTTCGGGTCCGCCGACGTACGCGATGCGGCGGTGGCCGAGGGCGCGCAGGTGCTCGAGGGCACGCCGCATGCCGCCGCGATGGTCGGCCTCGACCGCGGGGACGCCGTCGACGTCGTGGTTGACGAGCACGACCGGGCGTCCGTCGAGGGCCTCGATGGCGCGTGCGGCGGCACGCGGCGAGCACAGCACGACGCCGTCGGTCTGCGGGGCGAGGGCGCGGATCGCCTCCGCCTCGAGGTCCGGGTCCTCGTCGGTGTCCACGATGAAGAGCCCGGTGCCATGTTCGCGGGCACGTTCCTGGGCGCCCTTGGCGACGGCGGCGAAGTAGGGGTTGGCCAAGTCGGGGACCACGAGCCCGTAGGCGCCCGACCGGCCGGCGCGCAGGACGGCGGCCGCCCGGTTGGGCCGGTACCCGAGCTCGCGCACGGCCGACTGCACCCGGTCCCTGGTCGCGTCGGCCACCTTCTCCGGCGTGGCGATCGCCCGCGAGACGGTGGAGATGGACACGCCGGCCAGCCGGGCGACATCGTGCACCGTGACCATGAGCCTCCTTCGATGCGCTGCGAACGTTTGCAGCGGCCGTTCCGGGCCACCCTAGCGCGTCGCGATCGTGGCGTCGCGATCCTCGACCGCGTAACATGCAAACGTTGTCACATTCTCGACGAGGAGGCGCACGTGAGCGACCCGTGGACCCTGCACCCCGACCGGGCTTTGCCCGCAGACCCGACCACGCGGGGCATCGCCCGCGAGATCTACGCGGCCACGAGGGACCTGCCGATCGTGTCGATGCACGGTCACGTCCCGGTCGAGTGGTTCGCGCAGGACTCGTCGTTCGGTGACCCCGCGCAGCTCTTCGTCGTCCCCGACCACTACCTCACGCGCATGCTGGTCTCCCAGGGCGAGACGCTGCCGCGGCTCGGGGTCGGCTCCACGGGCACGGAGGCGGCGGAGACCGACCCTCGTGAGATCTGGCGGCGGTTCTGCGCCGGCTGGCAGCACTTCCGCGGCACCCCCACGCGGTACTGGCTCGAGCACGCGTTCGTGGAGATCTTCGGCGTCACCCAGCGCCCCTCGGCCGCGACGGCCGACGCGATCTACGACCAGGTCGCCGCCCGGATCGCCGAGCCGAGCTTCCGTCCGCGCGCGCTCCTCGACGAGTTCAACATCGAGGTCATCGCGACGACCGACGCCGCGTGGGCCCCCCTGGAGGACCACCGGCGCCTGGCGAAGGACGGCTTCGGCGAGCGCGTGCTCCCGACGTTCCGCCCCGACCCGCTGCTGCACGTCGACCGCCCCACGTGGCGCGACGAGATCGTCCTGCTGGCCCGTTCCGCCGACCACGAGATCGACGGCTACGACGACTTCCTGACGGTCCTGCGCGCGCGGCGCCAGCAGTTCATCGAGGCGGGCGCACGGGCCACCGACCACGGCCACCTCTACGCCGACACCACCCCGTTGGACGACGCCGAGGCGCGCCGGGTGTTCGACGCCGCGCTGGCCGGGACGGTCACGGCCGCGGAGGCCCGCGCGTTCAGCGGGCACATGCTGTTCCAGATGGCGGCGATGTCCGCCGAGGACGGTCTGGTCATGCAGCTGCACCCCGGCGTCCTGCGCAACCACGCGTCGGCGCCCTTCGCGGCGTTCGGCCCGGACAAGGGGTACGACATCCCGGTCGTCACGGAGTTCACGCGGTCGCTGCGGCCGGTGCTCGACGCGTTCGGGCACCACCCAGGCTTCCGGATGATCGCGTTCACGGTGGACGAGGACGTGTACTCGCGCGAGCTCGCCCCGTTGGCGGGGGTCTATCCCGCGCTGCGGCTCGGCGCCCCGTGGTGGTTCCTCGACTCCCCGGACGCGATGCGCCGGTTCCGCGAGGCGGCGACCGAGACGGCGGGCTTCGACAACCTGAGCGGGTTCGTGGACGACACCCGTGCGTTCTGCTCCATCCCGGCCCGCCACGACCTCGCCCGCCGGGTGGACGCGGGGTACCTCGGCCGGCTCGTTGCCGAGCACCGGCTGGAGCTGGACGAGGCGGCCCAGACCGCCGTCGACCTCGCCTACCGCCTCCCCCTGGCCGCCTACCCCGCCCCCCGCTGAGGGTTGTGGGCGCGATCTCTGGCCCGTCTCGTCCGTTTCGTCCTGGTCTCGAGCCCAGAAATCGCGCCCACAACGGTACGCCTGACGCCCTCGCTCGAAGGAGAGCCCCATGCCCGCCACCACTGGCCGGCCCGTCGTCCACCCGGCCTGGTTGCCCGACGCCGCGTTCCGGCCCGTCGGCAGCCGTCGCCTCGCCCTCCGGTCACCCGGTGCACAGGGGGACGACGGCGGCACCCCGGCCGGGTCCGAGGTGCTCGCCGCGCTGCGGGCCGAGCTCGACCGGGCTACCACCACCCACGCAGGTGCCGTCGGCGGGCCCGCCCCCCCCCCCCCCCCCCGGGGGCGGCTGTCCGCCTCGGCCGCGCCCGGGGGCCGGCGCGAGCGCACCGCGGGCCGGGTCACCGTCACCGCGGCCGACCCGACCGCGCTGCTGCACGGCTGGTTCCACGTGGTGCGCCTCGGCGAGCCGGCGTTCACGGGCGGGCCGGGCGACCCGGACGTCGAGCACCACGCGCCCGCGAGCGCCCTGCAGGTCCTCGACCACTGGGACAACGTCGACGTCCATCCCGTCATGGGCCAGGTCGAGCGCGGGTACGCGGGCGGCTCGATCTTCTACGAGGCCGGCCACGTCCGCACCGACCTGACGCGCGTCACCGCGTACGCCCGGCTGCTTGCGGCCGTCGGCATCGACCGCGTGTGCCTCAACAACGTCAACGTCCACGCCCGCGAGGCCCGGCTGCTCACCGAGGACCGGGACGAGGTGGCCCGCCTCGCCGCCGCGCTGCGCCCGTACGGCGTGCGCGTCCACCTGGCCGTGAGCTTCGCGGCACCGATGACCCTGGGCGGCCTGACGACGTCGGACCCGCTGGACGAGGACGTCCGGACCTGGTGGCGTGACGCCGCGGACGGCATCTGGGCGGCGGTGCCGGACTTCGGCGGGTTCGTCGTCAAGGCCGACTCCGAGGGCCAGCCGGGACCGTTCGCCTACGGTCGCGACCACGCCGACGGTGCGAACATGCTCGCCGAGGCGGTCGCCCCGCACGGCGGTCTGGTGCACTGGCGGGCGTTCGTCTACAACCACACCCAGGACTGGCGGGACCGGTCCACGGACCGCGCCCGCGCCGCCCACGACCACTTCGCCCCGCTCGACGGCCGGTTCGCCGAGAACGTGGTGGTCCAGGTCAAGCACGGCCCCCTCGACTTCCAGGTGCGCGAGCCCGTCTCCCCCGTGCTCGCCGCGATGCCGCGCACCCGGGTCGCGCTCGAGCTGCAGGTCACCCAGGAGTACACGGGCCAGCAGCGCCATGCGGTCTACCTCGGCCCGGCGTGGAGCGAGATCCTGCGCTGGCGCCCGTGGGGCGACGGCGGCGTGACCGTGGCCGACGTCGTCGCGCCCTCGGGCGGGTTCGCCGCCGTGTCGAACGTCGGCGACGACCGGTTCTGGACCGGTCACCCCCTGGCCCAGGCCAACCTGTACGCCTACGGGCGGTTGACCTGGGACCCGACGCTCGATGCCACCGCCGTCCTCGACGAGTGGATCACGCTGACCTTCCCGGACGCGCCCACCCAGCTGCGCGAGGCGATCCACGCGATCCTCGACACGTCGTGGCGCACCTACGAGCTGTACACCGCTCCGCTCGGCGTCGGGTTCATGGTGCGCCCTGGCCACCACTACGGCCCGGACGTGGACGGGTACGAGTACACGCCGTGGGGCACGTACCACTTCGCCGACCGCGACGGCATCGGGGTGGACCGCACCCGCGCGACCGGCACGGGGTACACCGGCCAGTACCCCGCGCCGTGGCGGGACGTCTACGAGTCGCGCGAGACCTGTCCCGACGAGCTGCTGCTGTTCTTCCACCACGTGCCGTACACCCACGTGCTGCACAGCGGCACCACGGTGGTCCAGCACGTCTACGACACCCACTTCGAGGGCGTCGAGCGCGTGCGCGCCATGGTCGAGCGCTGGGAGGAGGTCGCCCCCCTGGTGACCGACGACGTCGCGCAGCGGGTGCGCGACCGGCTGGCGGAGCAGCTCGCCTCGGCCGTCGAGTGGCGCGACCAGGTCAACACGTACTTCCTGCGCAAGTCGGGGATCGGCGACCTCCGCGGCCGGACGATCTACTGACCGCCGGGCGTCAGCCCGAGGCCCCGAGCCGACGCGAGACCTGCGCCGCCGCCCGCCCGACGGCGGCCGCGAGCGCCTCGCGCCGGGCTCCCGTGACGTCGTCGGACCGGAACGTGAGCGCGATCCCGGCGACCGGGTACCCCGTGTGGTCCACCACCGGGTGCGCCACCGAGGACAGTCCGTCGGTGACCTCGCCGTCCTCGACGGCGTGACCTCGGCGGCGCGCGTCGCGCAGCACCGCGCGCAGGGCCTGCAGCGTGCGCGGCCCGACGCCGGTCCGGTCGGTCAGGATCGAGGCGCTCGGGAAGAGGGCACGGACCTGCGCGGCGGGCAGCCGGGCGAGCACGGCCCGACCGCTGGCCGTCAGGTGCGCGGGCAGCCGGACGTCGACGTCGGAGACGAGGCTGGGGCGGTGCGGCGCGCGCTGCTCGACGAGGTAGAGCACCTCGCGACCGTGGAGCACCGCGAGGTGGGCACTCTCGCGGGTGGACTCGACGAGGTGCGCGACCACGGGGCGGGCGAGCCGCGCGAGCGGCGCCTGCCGGGCGTAGGCCGACCCCAGCGACAACGTGGCCGTGCCGAGCCCGTACCGGTGGTCCTCGGGCAGGTGGACGACGTAGCCCTCGTCCGCCAGCACGGACAGCAGGTGGTAGACGGTCGAGCGGGGCAGGCCGAGGTGGTGCGCCACGGCGGCCGCCGGCGAGGGTCCGGCCTGCGCCGCGAGGTAGCCGAGCACACGCAGCACGCTGCGCGCGGCGGGGACGTCACCCATCCTTGCCTCCCGTTGTCTGGGATCCCAGACTCAACCGCCGCGCAGCGTCTGTCCAGCCCGCTGCCCATGAGGTGTCCTGGGCGTATGACCGACACCCTGGCCCCACCGGCCGGCCACGCCGACGGCACGGCCGCCGTCTCGATCACCGGCGACCCCCTGACCGTCGACGACGTCGTCGCCGTCGCCCGGCACGACACGCCCGTCCGCGTCGCCGACCGGGCCCGGGCGGCGATGGCCGCAGGCCGCGCCGTCATCGAGGACCTCGCCGCCGACGACCGCCCGCACTACGGCGTCACCACCGGGTTCGGAGCGCTGGCCCGTCGACACGTCCCCGCCTCGCAGCGTGCACGTCTCCAGCTCAGCCTGGTCCGCTCCCACGCGGCAGGGACCGGCCCCGAGGTGGAGCGCGAGGTGGTGCGCGCGCTGCAGCTCCTGCGGCTGAACACCCTGGCGACCGGCCGCACCGGCGCGCGCCCCGTGGTCGCCGAGACGTACGCCGCCATGCTCGAGGCGCAGATCACGCCGATCGTCCACGAGTTCGGCTCCCTGGGCTGTTCCGGCGACCTCGCGCCGCTGGCCCACGTGGCGCTCGCCGCACTCGGGGAAGGCACCGTCCACGACGCCGACGGCGGCACCCGCCCGGCGCTCGACGCGCTCGCCGAGGCAGGCGTGGAGCCCCTGGTGCTGCGCGAGAAGGAGGGCCTGGCCCTCATCAACGGCACCGACGGCATGCTCGGCATGCTGTGCCTGGCCGTCGCGGACCTGCGCCTCCTGCTCACCACCGCGGACGTCGCCGCGGCCGCCAGCGTCGAGTCGCTGCTCGGCTCCGACGCCGCCTACGCCGCAGACCTGGTGGCGATGCGCCCGCACCCCGGCCAGGTAGCGTCGGCGACGAACCTGCGGGCGCTGCTCGACGGGTCCCCCGTCGTCGCCAGCCACCGCACCCTCGACGCGGCGGGCCGGCCGGAGTGCACGCGCGTGCAGGACGCCTACTCGCTGCGCTGCGCGCCGCAGGTGCACGGGGCCGCACGGGACACGCTCCACCACGCCGCCGCCGTCGCCGACCGCGAGCTGGCCTCCGCCATCGACAACCCGGTCGTCACCGTCGACGGCCGCGTCGAGTCCAACGGCAACTTCCACGGGGCGCCTGTCGCTTACGTGCTCGACTTCCTCGCCGTCGCGGTCGCCGACGTCGCGTCGATGAGCGAGCGACGCACCGACAGGTTCCTCGACGTGGCGCGCAGCGAGGGCCTGCCGCCGTTCCTCGCCGACGACCCCGGCGTGGACTCCGGCCTGATGATCGCCCAGTACACGGCCGCGGGGATCGTCAGCGAGCTCAAGCGGCTGGCGGCACCCGCCAGCGTGGACTCGATCCCGTCCTCGGCGATGCAGGAGGACCACGTGTCCATGGGCTGGGCCGCCGCGCGCAAGCTGCGCCGCGCCGTCGACGGGCTCGGGCGCGTGCTCGCGATCGAGCTGCTCACCGCCACCCGTGCTCTCGACCTGCGCTGCACCGGCGGCCTCGAGCCTGCCGCCGGCACCGGCGCGGTGCGCGACCTGCTGCGCACCGCTGTCGCCGGACCTGGACCGGACCGCTTCCTCGCCCCCGAGATCGACGCCGTGACCCGGCTCGTCGTGGGCGGCGACGTGGCCGCCGCCGCGAGCGCCGCCGTCGGCCCGCTCCGCTGACCCCACACCGAAGGAGACGACGATGTCTTTCGACCGCGGCACTCCCGTCCCGGTCCGCGCCCGGCGCGGGACCACGCTCACCGCGCGCAGCTGGCAGACCGAGGCGCCGCTGCGCATGCTCATGAACAACCTGGACCCGGAGGTGGCGGAGCGGCCGGACGACCTCGTCGTCTACGGCGGCACCGGCCGTGCCGCACGCGACTGGCCGAGCTACCACGCGATCGTGCGCACGCTCACCGACCTGCGCGACGACGAGACGCTGCTCGTGCAGTCCGGCAAGCCCGTCGGGGTGCTCCGCACGCACGAGTGGGCGCCACGCGTGCTCCTCGCGAACTCGAACCTCGTGGGCGACTGGGCGACGTGGCCCGAGTTCCGACGTCTCGAGGCCATGGGCCTGACGATGTACGGGCAGATGACGGCCGGATCATGGATCTACATCGGCGCGCAGGGCATCCTGCAGGGAACCTACGAGACGCTCGCGGCCGTCGCGGCCAAGAGGTTCGGCGGCACGCTGGCCGGGACCCTCACCCTGACGGGCGGGTGCGGCGGCATGGGCGGCGCGCAGCCGCTCGCGGTGACGCTCAACGGCGGCGTGTGCCTCGTGGTCGACGTCGACCACGCGCGCCTCGAGCGGCGCGTGCGCGAACGGTATCTCGACGAGGTCGCGGACGACCTGGACGACGCCGTCCGGCGGGTCGAGTCCGCCCGACGCGAGCGCCGTGCCCTGTCCGTCGGCGTGGTCGGCAACAGCGCGCACGTGGTGCCCGAGCTGCTACGACGCGGCATCGAGGTGGACGTCGTGACCGACCAGACCTCGGCGCACGACCCGCTGTCCTACCTCCCGCTCGGGGTCTGCGTGGACGAGTGGGTCGACTACGCCGCCGCGAAGCCGGAGGAGCTCACCGACCGGGCGCGCGAGTCGATGGCCCGGCACGTCGAGGGCATGGTCGGGTTCCTCGACGCGGGCGCCGAGGTGTTCGACTACGGCAACTCGATCCGCGACGAGGCACGCCGCGGCGGGTTCGACCGGGCCTTCGACGTCCCCGGCTTCGTCCCCGCGTACATCCGGCCGCTCTTCGCCCAGGGCAAGGGACCGTTCCGGTGGGCCGCGCTGTCCGGTGACCCGCGGGACATCGCGGCCACGGACGACGCCGTGCTGCGGCTCTTCCCCGACGACGACCACCTGCACCGCTGGATCCGCGCCGCACAGGACCGGGTCGCGTTCCAGGGCTTGCCGGCGCGCATCTGCTGGCTCGGGCACGGGGAGCGCGACCGCGCCGGGCTCGCGTTCAACGAGCTGGTCGCCTCCGGCGAGGTCCGTGCGCCCGTCGTGATCGGGCGGGACCACCTGGACGCCGGGTCCGTCGCGTCGCCGTACCGCGAGACCGAGGGCATGGCCGACGGCTCCGACGCGATCGCCGACTGGCCGCTCCTCAACGCGCTCACCGCGGCGTCCTCGGGGGCCACCTGGGTGTCGCTGCACCAGGGCGGCGGCGTCGGCATGGGTCGGTCGATCCACGCCGGGCAGGTCTCGGTCGCGGACGGCACGCCGCTCGCCGGGCAGAAGCTCGAGCGCGTGCTGTCCAACGACCCGGCGCTCGGCGTCCTGCGGCACGTCGACGCCGGGTACGACGGCGCCGTGGCCGCCGCCGGGCGCGGCGGGCTGCGCGTGCCCGGCCGGGAGGCATGATGCACGAGGTCGAGCACCACGAGCACGGGGCGACGCTGCTGTTCGGCATCGGCGAGCTGACGACCAACGTGCCGGGCGTGGCCGGCGCCGACGGCCCGGACGACCCCACCGCCGTCGTGCGCGACGCCGCGATCCTCCTCGACGGAGACCGTGTCGCGTGGGTGGGACGGGAGGCCGACGCCGCGGCCGGGGTCGAGGCGGCGATCGGGCGGGCGCCCGACCGGACGGTCGACGTCGGCCGGCGGGCCGTGATCCCCGGGTTCGTGGACTCGCACACGCACCTGGTGTTCGCCGGGGACCGCGCGGCCGAGTTCGAGGCGCGCGCGGCCGGTCGCCCCTACACGGCCGGTGGGATCCGCACCACCGTCACCGCCACACGAGCGGCGTCGGACGACGCGCTGCGCGCCGGACTGGCGCGGCACGTCGCCGAGGCCGCCGCCCAGGGCACGACGACCCTCGAGATCAAGAGCGGCTACGGGCTGACCGTGGCCGACGAGGAACGCTCCGTGCGGCTCGCGCGGGAGGTGACCGACGAGGTGACCTTCCTCGGGGCGCACGTGGTCCCTCCCGAGCTCCAGGGGCGCGAGGACGAGTACGTCGAACTCGTGTGCGGCGAGATGCTCGCCGCGTGCGCGCCGGCCGCGCGGTGGGTCGACGTCTTCTGCGAGACGGGAGCCTTCACACCCGACCAGGCGCGGCGGGTGCTCACGGCCGGTGCCGCCGCGGGGCTGGGCGTGCGTGTCCACGCCAACCAGCTCGGCCCCGGCGACGGCGTGCAGCTCGCTGTCTCGCTCGGCGCAGCCTCGGTGGACCACTGCACGTACCTGTCGGACGACGACGTCGCGGCACTCGCGTCCTCGTGGACCTCGGCGGTCCCCGGCACGGGAACCGTGGCGACGCTGCTGCCGGGCGTCGAGCTCTCGACCAGGCAGCCCTACCCGGATGCGCGCCGGCTGCTCGACGCCGGCGTCGTCGTAGCGCTCGCGAGCGACTGCAACCCCGGCTCGTCCTACACGAGCTCGATGCCTCTCATGGTGGCGCTCGCGGTGCAGGAGACGGGGATGACCGTCGCCGAGGCCGTGCGGGCCGCGACGGCGGGCGGGGCGGCAGCGTTGCGGCGCTCCGACGTCGGCCGGCTCAGCCCGGGCGCGCGGGCCGATCTCGTGGTGCTGGACGCGCCGTCGCGGACCTACCTCGCCTACCGGCCGGGCGTGCCGCTGGTGTCCCACGTCTGGAAGGAAGGACGCGAGCTCCACCCGTCGAGGTAGGGCTACCCGGTGCGCAGCGCGAGACCCGCGAGCGCCTCCAGCACGCACAGCGCGGCGAGCCGCACCGTCCGGCCGTCGGGGGCGTCGGCCGTGGCGTCCACCTCGGCGACGTCCACCGAGCGCACGCCCCGGCCCTGCACGAGCCCCCGCACGAGCGCACGGAGCTCGTGAGCCGCGATCCCGCCCGGGACGCTCGCCGGGCACCCCGGGGCGACGGACCGGTCGCAGACGTCGACGTCGACGTCCAGGTGCACGGGCCCGCTCGCGGCCCCGGCGACCTCCAACGCCTCGGCCACCACAGCCGCGACCCCTCGGGACCGCAGCTCGTCGAGCGACACGACCCGGATCCCCAGCTCGTGCGCCCGCCGCCCGTACGCCGCTGAGTTCGCGAAGTCCGCGATCCCGATCTGCACGACCCGCGCCGGGTCGAGGCCCGCCTCGATCAGCCGCCGCACCGGGGAACCGTTCGAGACGCCGTCGCGCAGGTCGTGGTGCGCGTCGAGCGTGACGAGCCCGGCCGTCCCGATCTCCCGTCCCCAGGATCCGAGCGCCGCGGGCACCGTCAGCGCGTTGTCCCCGCCGAGCGCGACCAGCAACCGGGCACCACGCACGGCCTCGGCGACGGCGGCGCGCGCCCGTTCCTCCCCTGCCGGTCCGTCGGGGTCGGGCACGTCGCCGTGGTCGACGACGGCGAGAGCGCCCAGGTCGACCGTGCCGCCGCCGTCGAGCACCCGGCGCGGGTCGGGATGCCTCAGCGCCGGGCTGTACCGGCGCAGCGCCTCGCGCACGGCGGCGGGCGTCGCGTGCGCACCCGTCGGGGACAGGGAGGTACGCCAGGTGCCGATCCCCAGCAGCGCGACGTCAGCGGGACCGGGACCGGGCGCGGGCCAGCCTCCGGCGCGCGGCCAGAGCGGGTCCTGGGAGAGGCTCACGGGGACTCGACGAACCGCAGTCGCACCTCGGCGAGCAGCGGCTTCTCCCAGCGCAGCAGCAGCGCCACGAGGAGCACGCCGAACGCCGCGAGCACCGCCGGTGCGGTCAGGAACACGACCGCACCGGCGAGCACGACGGCGGACACCACCGCCAGGGTCACGCGCGGCAGGCGGCCGAGGAAGTACAGCGCGAGCCGCGCGGTGTCACGGCCGCGGAAGCTGAAGAACGACGCGATGACGGTGGCCTGGACCATCCAGAGCAGCAGGATGACGGCGAGGCCGATGAGGATCCCGGCCCACCAGACCGGCACGCCGGCCACGGCGATGTTCACGGTCGTCCAGGACAGCACCGCGAGCGCGAGGAGTCCCGGCACCCACACCTTCAGCACGTCGCCGAGGTTCATCCGGTACCCCTTGACGAACGCCGGGCCGGGGGTCAGGCCGTCGTCTCGGGCCTTGGCCCCGAGGGCGAAGAGCGCCGCGGAGAGTGCCGGCCCGACGAACACCGCCGAGCCGACGGCCAGCGGCACGTTCGACGGGTCCGGCGCGATGAGGAAGAGCAGCACGACCGTCGGCGACACGCTGATCGCCAGGAGCAGCCCGACCACCAGCAGCCGGTACACCGTCGACGTCGCCCGGCCGGCGGGCCCGTGGTCGTGGTCGCCGGGGACCGGCGCGTCTGAGGTCGTCACATCACGTACCGTACGGCCCCCGGCCCAGGATCCGGGAGTCGTCGAGCCACGGCGGGGTCTCGTCGTGCACGGCGTCCAGCTCCACGAGGGTGACCTCGTGGCGCCCCAGGGTCAGGTCGAGGGCGACCCGCCCGTCGACCGCCTCGAGGGACCGGTGGCTGCGCGCCGGCCCGGCGGCCTCGTACAGGGCTTCGAGCTGCCGGGGACGCGGGGATGCCGGCCGGCCCATCTCCCGCCACGCCGCCCAGGCGTTCCCCTCGGTCTCGTTGACCACCGACCGGTGCGCGTACACCGTGCGGGACCCCGGCACCGGGACCGAGAGCCGCAGCTCGTGGCGCTCGGGCTCGACCGGGTCGTCCGTGCCGCCCACCGGCTGCCAGGCGAGCACCGTGACGCGTCCGGCGTCGTCGCGCGTGACCAGGTGGTCGGCACCGCGCGAGAGGACGTGCCGTCCCATCCGCGCCATGAAGGCGTAGACGTGGAACGTCGGCTTGCGGACCTGCCGGTGGGTGACCATGCCGAAGCCGCCGTGGAACAGCGACGTCGGCACGCCCTCCTCCTCGAAGGTGTCGCTGAACGTCCAGTAGGAGAACGAGTCGACCAGGTCGCCGCCCGCCGCGAGCACGGGCGCGAGGTACGCGGCGTTGTACGCCGTGTCGTGCACCGGGTTGTCCGGCCGGTAGGAGGTGTTGAACTCGGTGACGTGCATCGGCAGGTCCGCCAGGGGCGTCCCGGCGAGCAGCTCCTTGGGGCGGGCGAACTGCTCCAGCAGGCGCTGCGGCTCACGGACGGTCTGGTAGACGCCGAACGGCACGTGCTGCGCCTGGCCGGACGTGTAGGCGTGCACCGAGACGAAGTCGCACGGCACGTCGCGCGCCAGGACGAACTCGGCGAACGGCTCCCACCAGTCGTCCGCACCCGGGGAGAGGGCCGGGCCGCCCACCTGCAGCGAGGCGTCCACGTCCTTGACGGCGTGCGCCGTCACCTCGTAGAGCCGCAGGTAGGCGTCCCGGTCGGCGCCCTGCCAGAAGTGCGTCAGGTTGGGCTCGTTCCACACCTCGATCGGCCAGGTGCGCACCTCGTCCAACCCGTAGCGGTCCACGAGGTGGCCGACGACGGCACGCACCAGCGCCGCCCACTCGCGGTGGTCCCGGGGCGGGGTCACGTTGCCCCGCCACCAGAACACCGTCTGGTCGCCGGACGCCAGGCCGGTCGGCATGAAACCCAGCTCGATGAACGGCTTGATCCCGAGCCGGAGGTAGGCGTCGACGATCTGGTCGACGTAGGTGAACGCGTAGCGTGTCGCGGTGTGGCCGGCGACGTCGTACGGCCGGTGCACCCCGACGTCGTCGGAGAGCAGGCCGTGGCCCCGGACGTACCGGAAGCCGATCTCGCGCTGCACCAGGGCCAGGGACTCCTGGACGTCCTGGCGCAGCGCGAGGTTGAAGCGGCCCGTGCCGACGCAGGACCGCCAGGCGTCGCTGAGCTCTCCTACGGGTTCGGCGGGCACGGTGAGGCGAGGCACGGGGCTCCTTCGGGTAGTCAGTCGCCGACGCCGGCGGCAGCGTTGGCGCGGTCGACGTAGTCGGTCATGCCGGCGCCCTCGAGCTCGGCGACGTACGCGTCCCACTCGGACATCGGGCGGTCACCGAGCATGAACTGGGCGGTGTTCTGCATGACGACGTCCTGCAGGGTGGTCTGCTGCAGGCCGGCCTGCTCCTGCTCCATCTCGTCGTACTGGACGGTCGGCGGGATCGGCAGCTCTTCCTTGACCGCGTTCATCCCGTCCATGAACTCGATGACCTCGTCGCTCATCATCGACTTGTCGAGGTCTTCGGTGGAGCCGTGGGCGATCGACCAGACGCCGTTGTAGTAGCCGAAGTCGGCGTTGAGGAGCTGGGGGGCGTCCGGGTTCAGCTCGCCCCAGCCGACCTCGTCGACCAGGACGCGCTCGTCACCCTCACGCTCGAACGTCTCGCCCTCGACGCCCCACTTGGCGAACTCGAGGCCCTCGTCGGAGTAGTAGAGCCAGTCGACGAACTGCAGCATCGCGAGGAAGTCGTCCTGCTCGGCGGCCTGCGCGGAGAACATCAGGCCGGACTCGCGGCGCGTGCCGCCCGGGATGTTGTCGCCGGCCGGACCGCCGGGGACGACGATCTGCTTGATCTCGGCGTCGTCGTCACCGGTCTCGGCGAAGGCGTCGCGGTACTCGAGCAGCACCTGGTCGTTGGAGCCGATCGCCGCGGCCTGACCGGAGGCGAACTTCTCCTTGGCCTGGTCGTCGTCCTGCGTCAGCGCCTCGGGGTCCAGGAGGCCGTCCGCCACCAGGTCGGCGAAGTACTCGACCAGCGACCGGTACTCGTCGGAGGCGCCGGCGTACTCGTAGGCGCCGGCCTCGGCGTCCCACTGCAGGCCGAGCCCGTAGCCCCATCCGGCCACGGTCCCGAAGTTCGGCGCGGCGGCACTCATCGTGGCCTCGATCGGGCCGTTGATCGACCACCGGTCGGTCATGGCGTGGTCGAGGTCCGGGTTCTCCTCGGCGATGACGGCGAGCTGCTGGGCGAACTCGTCCCACGTCTTCGGGTGCTCGAGCCCCGCGTCGTCCCAGAGGTCCTGGCGGATGGCCACGGAGTACTGGTGCTTGGCGACCTCGTGCAGGCCCGGGATCATGTAGTACTTGCCGTCGGCCTGGCGCTGCGCCTCGATCTCCTCGGTCAGCCCCCACTCCTCCACCTTCTGCTGGAAGTTGGGCATGTACTGCACGTAGTCGGAGATCGGCAGGATCGCGCCACCGCCGATGAACTGGATCTCGTCGCCCGGGTACGTGGCCGGCATGATGTCGGGCGCCTCGCCCGAACCGATGAGCACCGAGCGCTTCTGCTGCATGTCCTCGAGCGGCACGTTCTCGTAGTCGAACGTGACGTTGTTGTCCTCCTCGAGGTGCTGGACCAGCGACCAGTCCTCCTTGAAGGGGTAGTTCGGGTGGTCGCGGTAGAGCAGCCCGAACTCGACGGGCTCGGTGGCCACGAACGTGTCGCCGGCCGCGAAGTCCTCCATGTAGCCGATCTGTGAGGCCGTGTCGATCGCGCCGGCCTCGCCTCCCTCCTCGGGGTTCTCGCTGCCGCCCGAGCAGGCGGTCAGGGTGACGGTCAGCGCGACGACGGCGCCTCCCGCGACGATCTTGCTCCGGATGATCCTCATGGGTCTCCTCCTGTGGTGAACGTCGTTGTTCGCGACGGTGGGGCGGGCCTCAGCCCTTGACCGAGCCGAGCATCACGCCCGACACGAAGTACTTCTGGATGAACGGGTAGAAGCAGATGATGGGCAGCACCGTCAGCAGCATCGCGACGGCTTGGATGTTGGCGCCGATCTGCACCGTCTCCATCCCCGCCTCCACGCCGCTGCCGGTCGCGCCGGCCAGCAGGTTGCGCAGGTAGAGCGTCACGGGCTGGAGCCCGGGGTCGCTCAGGTAGAGGAACGCCGGGAACCACGCGTTCCAGAACGAGACGGCGTAGAACAAGATCATGGTGGCCACCACCGCCTTCGACAGCGGCAGCACGATGCGCCCGAAGATCCCGTAGGTGGTCAGCCCGTCGATCGACGCCGCTTCCTCCAGGTCCTGGGGGAAGTTCTCGAAGAACGACTTCATGACCAGCAGGTTGAACGCGCTGATCGCGTTGGGCAGCACGATCGCCCAGATGGTGTTCTTCAGGCCGAGGTTGGTGATGAGCAGGTAGTTCGGGATGAGGCCGCCGTTGAAGAACATCGTCACCACGACGAGCCCGATGAAGAACGACCTGCCCTTGAGGTGCCGCTTCGACAGCGCGTACGCCATCGTGGTGGTGAGCACCATCGCGACCCCGGTCGCCAGGACCGTCTGGATGATCGTGTTGCGGTAGCCGGTCCAGAAGCGCTCGTCGCCGAACACCGTCTCGAAGGTGGTCAGGTTGAACCCCTTGGGCCAGAGGTTCACCTCGCCGGCCACGATGTACCCCTGCGAGCTGAACGCCTGGGCGATCAGGTTCACGAACGGGTACAGGGTCACCAGGCAGACGAGGACCAGCAGCACCGCGTTGACCACGCGGAAGATCGTGTAACCACGGCTGTCCTTGACCGTCGTCGGGACCGACCGGACCGCCGAGATGTCCGGTGTCCTCGGCGTCGTGCTCACCACAGGGACGCTCCAACCAGTCGCTTCGAGATGGCGTTGGCCGACAGGACGAGCGTCAGGCCGATGAGGGCCTCGAAGAGGCCGATCGCCGCCGCGTAGGAGAAGCTGCCGCTCGTCAGGCCCACGCGGTAGAGGTAGGTGGCGATGACGTCCGCCGTCGAGTAGGTCAGCGGGTTGTAGAGGAGGAGTACCTTCTCGAACCCGACCGCCAGGAAGGTGCCGATGTTGAGGATGAGCAGCACCACGATGGTGGGGCGCATGCCGGGCAGCGTGATGTGCCAGATCTGCTGCCACCGGTTGGCCCCGTCGATGCGCGACGCCTCGTAGAGCTGGTCGTCGATGGTGGTCAGCGCGGCGAGGTAGAGGATCGTGCCGAACCCGACGACCTGCCAGATCTCCGAGCCCACGTAGACGGAGCGGAACCAGTCGGCCCGCTGCATGAACGAGATCTCCTCGCCGCCCACGGCCGTGATGATCTGGTTGATCGTGCCGTTGAGCGCCGTCAGCTCGTAGACGAACCCGGCGACGATCACGATCGACATGAAGTGCGGCAGGTAGCTGATCGTCTGGACGGCCTTCTTGAAGCGGCGCGACCGGAGCTCGTTGAGCATGAGCGCCAGGACGATCGGCAGTGGGAAGACGATGACGAGGGTCAGCGCGCCGAGGATCACCGTGTTGGTGAACACCCGCCAGAACGTGGGGTCGTTCAGGAACATCTCGACGTAGTGGAACCCGACCCACTCGTCGCCGAAGATCGACCCGCCCGGCCGGAAGCGCCGGAACGCGATGACGTTGCCTGCCATGGGCACGTACCGGAACAGCAGGAGGAACGCGATCGGCAGGACGAGGAACGTGTAGAGCCGCCAGTCCTTGCGCAGCGCACTGGCCCAGGTCTCGCGGCGACGTCGGCGTGCCCCTGCGCCCGACGGCGGATCTTCCGTCGTGTCGACGACCACGGCGGGGGCTGTGCGCACCGCCTCGGTCCCTTGTGTCATGTGCTGCTCCTGGTTCGTCACGTCGTCGTGGCGGGCCGTCGAGCCCTGTGGCACCTATGCCTACCGAAAACTTTCGGTGTTGAAAACGTTGTCAACGCGAGTGACACTAGGCGGAGCAGCCAGAGCGGTCAAGTGGCGGGCGGTCACATTCGTGTCACGACACGGCGTTCTGGTCGCCGTCGGCCAGTCCATCGGCGCTACCATGGCTCCGAAAGTTTCGTTCAACCGCACCCTGAGAAGAGCCCTGATGACCGCTTCCCGCACCGCGCCGACGATCGCCCAGGTCGCCCGAGAGGTCGGCGTCTCGGTCCCGACGGTCTCGAAGGTGCTCAACGGGCGGCCCGACGTCGCCTCCGCCACGCGCGCGCGGGTCGAGGAGGCGCTGGACCGGCACGGCTACCGCCGCCGGCGGCCAGGCATCCCCCCGACGGGGGCGGGGCTCATCGACCTGGTCTTCCACCGGCTGGGCTCGACGTGGTCGCTCGAGATCATCCGCGGCGTCGAGGACACCGCCGCCGCGGGCCGTACGAGCGTGATCCTGTCCGAGCTCGGCGGCCGGCACCGCCCGCCGCGCACATGGCTGGAGACCACCCTGGCCCGGCCCCCGCTCGGCGTGCTGCTCGTGGCGTCCCAGCTCACCGCGGCGCAGCAGCGGCGGCTGACGAGCAGGTCCATCCCGTTCGTCGTCATCGACACCGACGGCGAGCCCCCGCCGGACGTGCCCACCGTGGGGTCCGACAACTGGAACGGGGGGCTCGCGGCGACGCGCCACCTCGTCGAGCTCGGGCACCGCCGGGTCGCCGCGATCTCCGGGCCGTCCGACATGCTGTGCAGCCGGGCCCGCATCGACGGCTACCGCAGCGCTCTCGAGTCGGCGGGGATCGCCGTCGACCCCTCGCTCGTGGACTCCGGCAACTTCTACGTGGAGGCCGGCTACGACGCCGCGCGACGCCTGCTCGACCGCCGGGACCGGCCGACGGCCATCTTCGCCGGCTCGGACATGCAGGCCATCGGCGCGCTGCGCGCCGCGCAGGAGCTCGGCCTGAGGGTCCCCGACGACGTCTCGGTGGTCGGGTACGACGACCTCCCGCTCGCGCAGTGGACCGTCCCGGCCCTGACCACGGTGCGGCAGCCGCTGGCGGAGATGGGGGCCGCGGCGACCCGCATGGTGCTCGAGCTGGCCGCCGGGAGCACCCCGGCGGTCACCCGGGTCAACCTCGCCACCGAGCTGGTGGTCCGGGAGTCGACCGCACCCCCACCCCTGACCCCCTGACGCAGGGGTGGGGGGTCAGGGGGTCAGCGCTGGACGCGCGCGCTGCCGCCCGCGGCGAGCTTGGCCACCTCGGGGAGCGTCGCCGTCGTCGTGTCCCCGGGGGTCGTCATGGCGAGCGCGCCGTGCGCGGCGCCGTACTCCACGGCCTCGGCGAGGGACTCCCGCTCCAGGAGCCCGTACGCCAGGCCCGAGGCGAACGAGTCGCCGCCGCCGACGCGGTCGAAGATCTCCAGGTCGGCGCGGTGGGTCGCCTCGACGAAGCCCTCGGCGCGCGACCACGCGATCGCACCCCAGTCGTTGACGGAGGCGGACTTCACGCCGCGCAGCGTCGTGGCGATCACCTGGAAGTTCGGGTACGCCTCGGCCGCCGTGCGGATCATGGCCCGGAAGGCCCCGGTGTCGAGGTCCGTCAGCGACTCGTCGACGCCCTCGACCTCGAACCCGAGCGAGGCCGTGAAGTCCTCCTCGTTGCCGATCATCACGTCGACGTGGTGCGCGAGGCGGCGGTTGACCTCGCGCGCCCGCTCCACCCCGCCGATGCCCTTCCACAGCGAGGGACGGTAGTTGAGGTCGTAGGAGACGATCGTGCCGTGCCGGCGGGCGGCGGACATGGCGGCCTCGGCGACGTCGGCGGCCGACTCCGACAGCGCCGCGAAGATGCCGCCCGTGTGCAGCCAGCGCACGCCGGAGGAGAACAGCGCGTCCCAGTCCACGTCGTCGGGCTGCATCTGCGAGATCGCGGTGTGCCCGCGGTCGCTGGCCCCGACGGCGCCCCGCACGCCGAAGCCGCGCTCGGTGAAGTTCAGCCCGTTGCGCACCTCGCGGCCGATGCCGTCGAAATCGCGCCACTGCACCCAGGACGTGTCCAGGCCGCCGGTGAGCATGCAGTCCTCGACCAGTCGGCCGACCTCGTTGTCCGCGAGCGCCGTGACGATGGCGCCCCGCAGCCCGAAGCAGCGGCGCAACCCCCGGGCGACGTTGTACTCGCCGCCGCCCTCCCAGACGTCGAAGCTGCGGGTGGTGCGGATGCGGCGGTCGCCCGGGTCCATGCGGAGCATGACCTCGCCGAGCGCGACGACGTCGTAGCGGCAGTCCGCGGCGGGGCGCGTGGTGATCGAGGGGTTGGTCATGAGTTCTCCTTCACGAGGGTGACAGCCTCTGCGGTGAGGCGGGTGATCTCGGCCCAGTCGCCGGCGTCGACCAGGTTCTTGGCGACCATCCACGAGCCGCCGACGGCGAGCACGGACGGCAGCGCGAGGTACTCACCGAGGTTGGCGGCGCTGATGCCGCCGGTCGGGACGAACCGCACGTCGCCGAAGGGCGCCGCGAGCGCCTTGAGGGCCGCGGCGCCGCCGACGACGGAGGCGGGGAAGAGCTTGACGGTCTCGACGCCGAGGTCGAGCGCCGCCATGATCTCGGTCGGCGTGGCGACACCGGGCAGCACGGGCACGCCGTGGTGCTGGGCGCGCTCGACGACGCTGCGCGACAGGCCGGGCGAGACGATGTAGCGCGCGCCGGCGTCGACGACGGCGTCCACCTGGGTGGCGTCGACGACGGTCCCGGCGCCGACGACGACGTCGGGGTGGCGGCGCGCGACGGCGCGGACGGCGTCGAGCCCGCCGGCGGTGCGCAGGGTGATCTCGGCGACGGGCAGGCCACCCGCGACGAGGGCCTCGGCGAGCCGCACGCCCTGGTCCGCGCCGTCGACCACGACGACGGGCACGAGACGGTGCTGTTCGAGGGTCTTCAGGGTGTCGCCGGGTGACATCTGCTCTCCGTTTCGCTATGGTGAACGCCTGTTGTTCACTACGGAATGCACCCTAGCAGGACGGTCCCATGGAACCCAGCCCGCTCGGCAGCGTCGACAAGGCCCTGCTCACCCTCGACGCCCTCGGCCGCGCCGGCGCCGACGGCACCTCCCTCGCCGACCTCGCTGCGGAGGTCGGCGCCAACAAGTCCACCCTGCACCGCACCCTCGCTGCGCTGCGCCACCGCGGCTACGCCGAGCAGGCCGAGGACGGCACCTATCGCCTCGGCCCCGCCGTCCTCGCGCTCGGCAGCACGTTCCTCGCCGAGGAGAACCTGCCGGCCCTCCTGCGCCCCGCGCTCGACGCCCTGAGCGCCGACGTCGACGAGCTCGTCCACCTCGGCGTCCTCGCCGGTCGCGAGGTCGTCTACCTGGAGAAGGTCGAGCCGCAGCGGGCGGTGCGCGTCTGGTCAGCCGTCGGACGCCGCCGCCCGGCCGCGACGACGGCGCTGGGCCGCGCGCTCCTGGCCGCCGGGCCGTTCGACGACGACGAGCTCGCCCGCTACGCCGACACGGACACGACGGCGGACCGGCTCCGCAACGCCGTCTCGGCCGCCCGCCGCCTCGGGTACGCCACCGAGACCGAGGAGAACGAGCCGGGCATCGCCTGCGCCGCCGTCGCCGTGCTCCGGGCGGGCCGGCCGCTCGCCGCCGTGTCCATCACCGCACCCGCCGAACGCATGACCGGCGCGGCCCGCGACGCGCGGATCGGCGCCCTCACCGAGACGTTCGCTGAGCACCTGCCGGTCGGCCTGAGCATCGCGGCAGCATCAAGGCGGTCCTGACCGGCGCCCGTCGGGCAGCGGTCCTGACCGGCGCCCGTCGGGCAGCGGTCCTGACCGGCGCCCGTCGGGCACCATGGCTGCCATGACCTCCACGCGCCCTCGCAACCCGCTCGACCTGCTCTTCATCGGCGGCTCCGGCATCATCAGTGCCGCGTCCGTCGCTCGCGCCGTGGCCCAGGGCCACCGCGTCACAGTCCTCAACCGCGGCCGGTCCACCACCCGCCCGCTGCCGCCCGAGGTCGAGACGCTCGTCGCGGACATCACCGACGACGACGCGGTCGACGCCGCGATAGCGGGCCGCGACTTCGACGTCGTCGCCCAGTTCCGCGCCTTCTCCCCCGACCACGTGGCCCGCGACATCGAGCGGTTCACGGGGCGCACCGGCCAGTACGTGTTCATCTCCAGCGCGTCGGCATACCAGACGCCGCCGTCCCGGCTGCCGGTGACCGAGTCCACGCCGCTGCGCAACCCGTACTGGCAGTACTCCCGCGACAAGATCGCCGGGGAGGACCTCCTGGTCCGCGCCTACCGCGACGATGCCTTCCCTGCCACGATCGTGCGCCCCAGCCACACCTACGACCGCACGCTGCTGCCCACGCTCGGCGCCTGGACCGACGTCGCCCGGATGCGGGCCGGCAGGCCGGTCGTCGTGCACGGCGACGGCACGTCGTTGTGGACGCTGACGCACACGGACGACTTCGCCGTCGGGTTCGTCGGCCTGCTCGGCCACCCGCACGCCGTGGGCGACACGTTCCAGATCATGGGCACGCACGCCCCCACCTGGGACCAGGTCTACACGTGGCTGGGCGCCGCCGCCGGGGTCCCCGACCCGGAGATCGTGCACGTGCCGTCCGAGGCGATCGCGCGCGTCCTGCCCGACGTCGGCGACGGGCTGCTCGGTGACAAGGCCCACTCGATGCTGTTCGACTGCGCCAAGCTGCAGGCGCTCGTGCCCGAGTTCGCCACCACCATCACCTACGACCAGGCCGCCCACGAGCAGATCGCCTGGTACGACGCGCACCCGGAGGCGCAGGCGCCCGAGGCCGTGCTCGACGCGGCGTTCGACCGGCTCGTGCAGCATGCCCGGTCGATCTGAGCGCGGCACGTAGCCTGGCGCCGTGACCACACCTCTCGTCCTGCTGGACCTCGACGGCACGCTCATGGACTCCGCGCCGGGCATCACGGCGTCGGTGGCGCACGCCTACCGCACGCTCGGGCTGCCGGTGCCCGACGCCGCCGCGTTGCGCTCGTTCGTCGGCCCGCCGATCCCGGACTCCTTCCCCGTCCACGGCGTGCCCCGCGAGCGCGTCGGCGAGGCGATCGTCGCCTACCGGGCCGCGTACTCCGCCGGGGGCATGTTCGACAACTCGGTGTTCGACGGCGTCGCCGCGGCCCTGCGCGAGCTGCGCGCGGCCGGGGTCATGCTCGCCGTGGCCACGAGCAAGCCCGAGGTGTACGCGCGACCCATCTGCGACCGGTTCGGCCTCACCGAGCTGGTCGACGGCGTCTTCGGCGCGCCGCTCGACGAGGCGACGTCGACCAAGGCCGACGTGATCGCGAAGGCGCTCGCCACGCTCGGACGACACTCCCCGGCCGCGCCCGAGGACGGCCCGGTGCTGATGGTCGGCGACCGCGAGCACGACGTGCACGGCTCCGCCGCGCACGGCATCGACTGCCTCGGGGTGACCTGGGGCTACGCCGCACCCGGCGAGCTCGAGGCGGCCGGCGCCGTCGGGCAGGTCCACGACGTCGCGGCACTGGCACGGGAGATCTTGGCTCGGCTGCGCTGAGCCGGCCGCCGCCGGCGCCCCGCGGCGAGCCCGCAGGCACGACGAAGGCCCCGGACCCTGTGAGGAGGGTCCGGGGCCTGGCGTCGTCAGGCAGCTGACGCGGCCGTGCTACTCAGCGCCGGCCTGCATCTGCCCGGTGGGCGGCAGGTCGGAGACGGAGACACCGGTCGGTGCGTCCAGAGCGGCCGCGGCACCGACCGAGACGGGTCCGCGGTCGTGCTCGGACTTGGGCACCCCGCGGAAGGTGAACTCCCCGAGGATCCCCTCGCCCTCGCCGTCGACCAGGACCATCTCGCCGGCCTTGAGCTCGCCGAACAGGATCTTCTCGGACAGCGCGTCCTCGATCTCCCGCTGGATGGCCCGCTTGAGCGGCCGGGCGCCGAGGACCGGGTCGTAGCCCTTCTCCGCCAGCAGTTTCTTGGCCGCCGGGGTGAGCTCGATGGCCATGTCCTTGTCGCGCAGGCGCTTGTCGAGCTTGGCGACCTCGAGGTCGACGATCTCGATGATCTCCTGCTCGGAGAGCTGCGGGAACACGATCGTGTCGTCGACACGGTTGAGGAACTCGGGCCGGAAGTGCTGCTTGAGCTCCTCGTTGACCTTCGCCCGCATCCGCTGGTAGTCGGTCACCAGGTCGCCGCCGGCGTTGAAGCCGGTCTGGACGCCCTTGGCGATGTCCCGCGTGCCGAGGTTCGTCGTCATGATGATGACGGTGTTCTTGAAGTCGACCACGCGACCCTGGGAGTCGGTGAGGCGACCGTCCTCGAGCACCTGCAGCAGCGAGTTGAAGATGTCCGCGTGGGCCTTCTCCACCTCGTCGAACAGGACCACGGAGAACGGACGGCGGCGCACCTTCTCGGTGAGCTGGCCACCCTCGTCGTAGCCGACGTACCCGGGGGGCGAGCCGAACAGCCGCGAGACCGTGTGCTTCTCCGAGAACTCCGACATGTCGAGCTGGATGAGCGCGTCGTCGTCGCCGAACAGGAACTCGGCGAGCGCCTTGGCGAGCTCGGTCTTCCCGACGCCGGTGGGCCCCGCGAAGATGAACGAGCCACCGGGACGCTTCGGGTCCTTCAGGCCGGCGCGCGTGCGACGGATCGCCTGGGACAGCGCCTTGATCGCGACGTCCTGGCCGACGACCCGCTTGTGCAGCTCGTCCTCCATGTGCAGGAGCTTGCTCGACTCCTCCTCGGTGAGCTTGACGACCGGGATGCCGGTCGACATCGCCAGCACCTCGGCGACGAGCTCCTCGTCCACCTCGGCGACGGTGTCCAGGTCGCCCGACTTCCAGGCCTTCTCCTTCTCGGCGCGCTGCTGCGTGAGCTGCTTCTCGGTGTCACGCAGGCCCGCGGCCTTCTCGAAGTCCTGGTCGTCGATCGCCGACTCCTTGTCGCGACGAGCCTCCGCGATCTGCTCGTCGAGCTCCTTGAGCTCCGGCGGGGCCGTCATCCGGCGGATGCGCAGGCGCGCGCCCGCCTCGTCGATGAGGTCGATCGCCTTGTCCGGCAGGTACCGGTCGTTGATGTACCGGTCGGCCAGCTGGGCGGCCGAGACGAGCGCGGCGTCCGTGATGGACACGCGGTGGTGCGCCTCGTAACGGTCGCGCAGGCCCTTGAGGATCTCGATCGCGTGCTCCATCGAGGGCTCGTTGACCTGGATGGGCTGGAAGCGACGCTCCAGCGCCGGGTCCTTCTCGACGTGCTTGCGGTACTCGTCGAGCGTCGTGGCACCGATCGTCTGGAGCTCGCCGCGGGCCAGCATCGGCTTGAGGATGCTGGCCGCGTCGATCGCTCCTTCAGCAGCGCCGGCACCGACGAGCGTGTGGATCTCGTCGATGAACAGGATGATGTCGCCGCGCGTGCGGATCTCCTTGAGCACCTTCTTCAGGCGCTCCTCGAAGTCACCGCGGTAGCGCGAGCCGGCCACGAGGGCGCCCAGGTCCAGCGTGTAGAGCTGCTTGTCCTTGAGCGTCTCGGGCACGTCGCCGCGCACGATGTCCTGCGCCAGCCCTTCGACGACGGCCGTCTTGCCGACGCCGGGCTCGCCGATGAGGACGGGGTTGTTCTTGGTGCGGCGCGACAGCACCTGCATGACCCGCTCGACCTCGGGCTTGCGCCCGATGACCGGGTCCAGCTTGCCCTCGCGTGCGGCCTGCGTCAGGTTGCGGCCGAACTGGTCCAGGACGGCGGACCCGGAGGGCTGCCCTTCCTGCGGACCGCCGGCGGCGACGGGCTCCTTGCCCTGGTAGCCGCTCAGCAGCTGGATGACCTGCTGGCGCACCTTGTTCAGGTCGGCACCCATCTTGGTGAGCACCTGTGCTGCCACGCCCTCACCCTCGCGGATGAGACCGAGCAGGATGTGCTCCGTGCCGATGTAGTTGTGGCCGAGCTGCAGCGCCTCGCGCAGCGACAGCTCCAGCACCTTCTTGGCACGCGGAGTGAACGGGATGTGCCCGCTCGGCGCCTGCTGGCCCTCACCGATGATCTCGGTCACCTGCGCGCGCACGCCGTCGAGCGAGATGCCCAGCGACTCCAGCGCCTTGGCGGCGACGCCCTCACCCTCGTGGATGAGACCGAGGAGGATGTGCTCCGTGCCGATGTAGTTGTGGTTGAGCATCCTCGCTTCTTCCTGAGCGAGGACGACCACCCGACGGGCTCGATCCGTGAATCTCTCGAACATGTGCTGCTCCCTCACGAGCGGCGTTTTCCTGGCCCCGTCGGATCGACGGCGACAGCCTGACCGCTACGACTCTATTCGCTCCCAACACGCCGACCCCCCTCCAGATGCCCGTGTTCGCCAGGGGCGTGACGGCGCGCCCCGTTGCCGAGACGCCGCCCCCGGAGCAATGGTGGTCGGAACAGGTCGCCGCACACGGGGAGGGCCACCATGGACGACGTCGGGCACGAGGCGGGGCAGGGCAGGAACAGTCGGCCGAGAGGGGCCCGGCCCGGCCCGGATCATCCGGTGGACGCCCGCATGGCGCGCTTCTCGGGAGTGGTCGGCGAGGTCGTGGACCCGTTGACGTGGGGCCTCGACCTGGAGGACGAGGCGCTGACAGGGTACGACGACGAGACGGACCCGACGTCGGACCGGTTCGTCCGGTCGTACCGCACCTTCGCGCGGGAGTCCTTCGAGGTGGAGACGCTGCGGACACCGGTGGCGGCCGACGCGGTGGAGGACGTGGTCCGTGCGGCGGCGAGCGGCGCGCTGGTCGCCCCGCTGCACGCCGACATCGCCTCCCCCGTCGAACCCGACACGACGCAGACGCCGCGCGGCACCTCGGACTTCGCCGACGACTTCGCGGACTACCGCAGCGCGATGCAGTCGATCGTGGCGGAGGTGGACGGCGTCCCGCTGGAGTCCTCGGAGCTCACCGTGGACGGCACGGCCCGGCCGGCCACCCGGGTCCGAGTCCGGGACGTCGCGGCCGTGCACGTCGCGCTGCGCGGGCGCGGCCTCGTCGTGACGGGCCCCGCGGACCTGGTCGACCGGGTCGAGGTCGTCACCCGGCCGATCCGTTCCCTGCTGCACCCGCCCGGGCGGCGCTGACCCGGCACCACTAGGCTGGCCGCATGGAAGGCATCCTCGTGGGCGTCAACGGAACCGTCGAGGCCGACGAGGCGCTGGACTGGGCGGTCAGGGAGGCCTCGTCGAGCGGCCACCCGCTCACCGTCGTCCGGGTCGCCCCGGCCGTGGACGAGGCCCGGCTCACCGGCGTCCTGGAGGAGGTGCGGGCCGAGACGGCGGCCATCCTGGACCGCGCGCGGGAGCGGCACGAACCGTTCGACGCCGAGTACGCCGTGCTCCCCGGCCCGGTCCCCGACGCGTTGCTCACCGCGAGCGCCGACGCACAGATGCTCGTGCTCGGCCGACGACGGCGTGGCCGGATCGGGCGCCGCGTGCTCGGTTCCGTCTCCACGACCGTCGTGGAGAACGCGAAGGTACCCGTCACGGTGGTGCGCCACATCGACCGGCCGACCGGCGATCCGCTCGACGTCCCTCCGCCGTCGGACGGCCCGCGCGTGGTGGTGGGTGTGGACACGTCCACCCCGTCCGTCGCCGCGCTGCGGCACGCCGCGGAGGTCGCGGCGCACTCCGGGGCCCTGCTGGAACCCGTGTTCGCCTGGCAGATCACGACGCTCGCGCCGCTGCCCGGCTCGTGGGGCTGGGCGCCGCCGATCGACGACTACGAGAACTTCGCGCGGGAGTGCCTCGACGCAGCGATCTCCGCGGCCGAGGTCGACCTGCCGGCGGGCCGCCTGCGCCCTCGGGTGGTGCACGGGCAGGCCGCGAAGGTCCTCATCGAGGCCTCCCAGGGCGCGGACCGGCTGGTGGTCGGCGCTCGCGGTCTGGGCGGCTTCGACCGCCTGCTGCTCGGTTCCACGAGCCGTCAGGTGCTGGACTTCGCCGGCTGCCCGGTCACCGTCCTGCGGGGGTGAGGTCGCCGGCGCTCCGGCCCCCGGTTCCGTCCGGGGCGAGCACCTCGGTCGACGTCGGCACCGGGCGCGCGCCCGCCACCGGAGCGCCCCAGAGCGGGTTGCCGGCCGCGTCGAAGGGCAGCACCTGGGCGCACGCGTGCCGGTTGGGGTCCCACAGCGGGTCCCCGACGATCTCCGTGTACGTGCGCGCGTGGTAGACGAGGACGGTCTCGCCGTCGGGCGTCTGCGTGAACGAGTTGTGCCCCGGGCCGAACTGACCTGCTGCCGGGTCCGAGACGAAGACCGGCTCCGCGCTCTTGGTCCACGACGCCGGGTCGAGGAGGTCGGCGTCCGCGTCGGCGGTCAGCAGGCCCATGGCGTAGTCGACGCCGGTCGCCGCACCCGAGTAGGTCAGCAGGACCCGTCCGTCGCGGACGAGCACCGAGGGCCCTTCGTTGACCCAGAAGCCCTTGGTCTCCCAGTCGTGCTCCGGCCGGGTGAGCTCCACGGCCGCCGTGGCGAGCGTCCACGGGTTCGCCATCCGGGCGATGTAGAGGTTGGAGTGGCCCCGGACGGCGAGGTCCTGCTGGGCCCAGACGAGGTACTGGTCGCCGCCGTGGACGAACGTCGTCGCGTCGAGTGCGAAGCTCTCCCAGCCGGTGTCCACCTGGCCGCGGTCGACCCACCCGCCGGTCAGGGGGTCGTCGGCCGTGCACTCCAGGACGAACACCCGGTGGTTGAAGGTCTCGTCGGCACCGGGGGCGTCCGCGGTGCCGTGGTCGTCGGGCGCGGCGGCGTAGTAGACGTACCAGGCGCCGTCGACCCGGTGGATCTCGGGAGCCCAGATCAGGTGGGACTGCGGGCCGGACTCGTGGCGGGTCCAGATGGTGACCTCGGGGGCCTCCTGGAGGTCCTCGAGCCGGCCGGCCCGGCGCAGCACGACCCGGTCGTACGCCGGGTACGAGCCGGTGAAGTAGTACTGCCCGTCGTGGCGCAGCACGTGCGGGTCGGCGCGCTGGAGCACGATCGGGTTGGTGGCGACCTGGTCCGTCATGGATGTCCTCGTTCAGTCTTATACAACGATGTAGAACGCCACGGTACCTGGTGCGCGAGACTGGGGTCCATGTCGACCACGCAGCACCCCCGCCCGGCCGGGCTCCTCCTGACCCCCGGAGCCGGGGCCGGCCGCGACCACCACACCCTGCGCGCCGTCGCCGACCGGCTCGCAGCACCTCCGGAAGGGTCGACGCGGCTCCCGCTGCCCGTCCGGCGGGTCGACTTCCCGTACCGCCTCGCCGGCAGACGGATGCCCGACCGCCCGCCCGTGGCGATCGCCCACCTGCGGGCCGAGGCGGAGAGCTTCGCGACGGAGCTCGACGTCGGCACGGACCAGATCCTGCTCGGCGGACGCTCCTACGGAGGGCGCATGTGCTCGATGGCGGTGGCCGACGGGCTGCGGTCCGCCGGGCTGGTGCTCCTCAGCTACCCCCTCCACCCGCCCGGCAAGCCCGAGAAGCTGCGGGTCGACCACTTCGGCGACCTCGACGTCCCCGTGCTGTTCGTCTCCGGCGACCGGGACCCCTTCGGCAGCCCCGCCGAGCTCGCCGCCCACACCGGCGCCATCCCGGGGCTCGTCACCCGGGTCACCCTGCCGGGCGCCCACGACGTGCGGAACCAGGACGACGCCGTCGCGGAAGCCGTCGCCGACTGGCTCACCGGGTTCTGACCAGGCGTCCCGGCCGGACGGGCGCGTCCCCTACGATGTGGTTCGCCCCCGCCGGAGCCCCGGCACCCAGCGTCGGAAGGTCACGCGTGCGCGTCGCCAGCCTTGCGGTCCGTGCCGTGCTCGTCGGTGCCCTCGGCGCCGGCCTCGCCCTCGCGGCACCGCTGCCAGCGACGGCAGACGACCTCGACGTGACCACGGACGGCGTCGCCTTCGACGGCAAGGAGCTCGACCACCGGGACCGGGACCGGCACGTCGGCTACTCGATCCGCAGCCTCGAGGGCTGGGACTACGCCTGGCTCACGGAGTCGCTCGACGGCGGCCGACGCGGCTACGTGACCTTCGCGTCCGCGGCGGACGAGATGCCCGAGGGCTACTGCGTCGCCTACGTCCACGTCCCCGGCGTCGGCGAGTGGTACGAGTCCCACCGCAACCCACAGTGCACCGAGCCCGCGGCCGCAGAGGCCGCCCCGCCGGACGAGCCGTCCCCGACGCCAGCACCCAGCGAGCCCGCCGACCCCTCCCCCAGCCCGACGGCGGAACCGTCGGCCGAGGCGCCGTCGTCGACCCCCAGCGCCTCGCCCACCCCGGAACCGACACCGAGTGCCACCCCGACGCCGAGCCCGTCGGACGAGCCGAGCCCGTCTCCGTCCGCCGTGGCGACCGGCGCGGCGATGGGTGCCGAGCAGTTCGAGGCGCTGGGCCGCAGCTTCAGCGGCGAGCTGCCCGCCGTCGACGAGCGGAACGAGGCCGCGGACCCGGCGGTGAACGACGGCGAGCTGTGGGCAGTCACCGGGCTCGGGCTCGCCGCGGCCGGGCTCACCGCCGGCGGCGTCGTCGTCTGGCGGCTCCGCGCACGCGGCGACTGACGGCGCCCGTCGCGGAAGGGCTCAGCGTCCGCCCGCGGGCTCCGCGGGATAGTCGGCCGGCGTCTTGTCCAGCTCGATCGCGATCTCGCGACGCGTCGCCAGGACCTCCGCCCGCTCCTCGTCCCGCTGCCGCAGGGCGTCGCGCTGGTCCTCCGCCGACAGGTGGTCCCAGTAGAGCGTGCCGTCGAGGTGCTGGGACTCGTGCACGAAGCACCTCGCCAGGAACCCGGTGGCCTCGAGCTGGACCGGGCCGCCGTGCTGGTCCACGCCCCGGACGGACGCCCTGGACCGGCGCGCCAGCGGCACGTACGCACCCGGCACGGAGAGGCAGCCCTCCTCCTCCGTGACGAGCTCGGCCGAGGTGTCGATCTCGAGCAGCGGGTTCACCACGTGACCCACGTGGCGGTCGCCGCGCTCGTCCGTCACGTCGTAGACGAAGACCCGCAGGTCCACGCCGACCTGCGGGGCCGCCAGCCCGACGCCCTGCGCGACCTCCATCGTCGCGAACATGTCGTCCACCAGGCGGGCCAGCTCCGGGGTCGAGAACTTCTCCACGGCACGAGCCGGCGTGTGCAGGACAGGCTCACCGATCTCCGTGATCCGCCGGACCCGGCCGCGCCGCGACTCGGGCGCCTGGGCAGGGTACGGGTCGACCGCCTCGCCGAGCAGATACGTGGTGGGACGCCGCCGACCGAAGCTCCAAGCCATGGGCCCGAGCCTACCGGCGCGCCGCTCCGCTACGGTGTCCGCGTGCGCGCGCTGACCACCTACCTCGTGATCTCGTTCGGCCTGTCATGGCTGGCGGCGCTGCCGCTGTGGCTCGGGGACGGCCTGGACAGCCCGCTGCTGGGAGTGGTGGCGATCACCATGATGCTCGCGCCGGCGATCGCCGCGCTCGTCGTGGTGCGGTGCGTGGAGCGCCGACCTCTCGCCCGGTCGCTCGGCCTGGCTCCGGTACGCCCGTGGGGACGGTTCCTCGGGTGGCTGGCGCTGGCGTTCCTGGTGCCCGTCCTCCTCGTCCTGGCCGCCCTGCCGGTCGCCTCCGCCCTCGGGCTCTACGAGATGGACCTGGAGACGTTCTCCGGGTTCCAGGAGGTGGTGGACGGCCAGCTCGCCGCCGTCGGCGTGGCGGGCCAGGTGGACGTCCCGATCCAGGTGCTCGTCGCCCTGCAGCTGGTGAACGTCATGATCGGCGCGGTGGTCAACCTCGTCCCCGCGCTCGGCGAGGAGCTGGGCTGGCGGGGCTGGCTGCTCCCCCACCTGGCATGCCGGACGCACGTGGCGACCGCCGTCGTCGTCTCCGGGGTGGTCTGGGGGCTGTGGCACGCCCCGCTGGTGCTCCTCGGGTACAACTACCCGAACGCCTCGCCCTGGCTCGCGCTCGTCACGATGGTGGGATCGTGCACCGTCGTCGGGGCGATCTTCTCGTGGCTGCGCCTGCGCAGCGGCACCGTGTGGGCGCCCGCGCTCGCGCACGGCGCGCTCAACGCCGCCGCGGGCATGCACCTCGTCCTCGGCGCGGCCGGCACCACCGTGGACACCACGCGAGCGACGATCCTGGGCTGGAGCGGGTGGATCGTGCCGGTCGTGCTGATCGCCGTCCTGGCGGCCACCGGACAGTTCCGGGCGCGGCCCGCACCTGGAGCGCGGTCTGCACCCGGAGCGCCGGCGGCTCCCGGAGCGCCGGCCGCGCAGCCGGCCGCGCAGCCGGCCGCACCCGTTCCGGAGAGCGAGCACCCGCCCGGCGCGTGATCCTTCACCGAGCGCGGCGTCCGACGCGAGGATGCGGGCCGACCGTGCTCGAGCAGCGCCTCGACGAGGTGCGTCAGGGCGCCACCCCCTCGGGCGGCGACCCGGACGCGGCACCCCCGCAGGGCGAGACACGGCACGGGAGCAAGGCCTCGCCGCAGACGGCGGCCGAGCCGAGCCCGCCGGACCGGTTCCAGCAGACCAGCTCGCAGCCGCGCGGCTGAGTCGGCGCCCCGCCGTCCGCACCGTTCGCCAGGAACGACGAAGGCCCCGGAACCGTCTGGTTCCGGGGCCTTCCGCGCGCTGAGCCGCCTATCAGAATCGAACTGATGACCTGTTCATTACGAGTGAACCGCTCTACCGACTGAGCTAAGGCGGCGCGCCCGACGACGTGCGAGGCGGGGCCTCGTTCAGCGGGCGCGCCCAGACTACCCGACGCCTGGCCGCGACTCCAAAAGTATCGCCCGGGCCGACGGCGTCACGTGGCTCACACCCGGCGCCGGACCTCCTACCCCGGCCAAGCCGGTACTACCCCGGCGAGCGACCCAGTACCTCAGCAGGTGAGGCCGTCCTCGGGGACCGTGCCGTCCACGAGGTAGTCCTCCAGCGCGTTGTCGATGCAGCTGTTGGAGCGCCCGTACGCGGTGTGCCCCTCGCCCTCGTAGGTGACGAGCACGGAGGTGTCCAGCGCCTCCGCCATGCCCTCCGCCCAGACGTACGGCGTCGCGGGGTCGTTGGTGGTGCCGACCACGACGATCGGTGCGGCGTCCGGGGCGGCGACGTCGTACTCCTGCTCCGCCACGGGGTAGGGCCAGTCGGCGCAGGTGATCCCGCCATAGCTGAAGAACGTCCCCACGGTGGGGGCCGCCGCCTCGATCTCGGCCGCCTCGGCCCGCATGGCCTCGACGTCCGGGTCGCTGCGACCGTCCAGGCAGTTGACCGCCGTGAACGCCTCGGTCGAGTTGGTGGAGAAGGACCCGTCGGCGTTCCGGTCGTTGTAGAAGTCGGCGAGGAACAGCAGCATCGTGCCGGTGCGCTGGTCGATGGCCTCCTCGAGCGCCTGCGTGAGCAGCGACCAGTTCTGCTCGTCGTACAGCGTGACGGCCACGCCGTAGAACGCGAGCGTCTGCGTCACCTCGCGGTCGCTGTCCGTGGGGTACGGCCGGTCGAGCGCCTGGTCGAGGACGTCCCGCACCTGCTGCATGCCGTCGTCGACGGAGCCGGTCAGCGGGCACCCGGAGCCGCCCTGGCAGTCGGCGACGTAGGCGCGCAGGGCGTTCTCGAACCCGACGGCCTGCCCGGCCGACATCTCGGCCGAGTCGATGCGCGGGTCGATGGCGCCGTCCAGCACGAGCCGGCCGGTCCGCTCCGGGAACAGTCCCGCGTACGTCGCCCCGAGGCTCGTCCCGTACGACGCGCCGAGGTAGTGGAGCTGGTCGTCACCGAGGGCGGCACGGAGCATGTCCATGTCCTTGGCGGCGCTCTGGGTGTCGACGTTGCCGAGCAGCTCCCCGGTGTTCTCCGCGCAGGCCTCGGCCCAGGCGGCGCTCGACTCGCGCGCGGCCGCCAGACCCTCGTCCGTCGAGCGGTCGAAGTCCTCGCTGAGGTACCGGTCCTTCTCCGCGTCGTCGTAGCACTCGACCTCCGTCGAGTCCCGCACGCCCCGCGGGTCGAAGCCGACGACGTCGTACGCCTCGAGCAGCCGGTCCCCGAAGGTTCCCGCCGCGGCCTCGAGGTAGTCGACGCCGGACCCGCCCGGTCCGCCCGGGTTGATCAGGAGCGAGCCGATCTTGTCCCCGGTGGCGCGGGTGCGCATGATCGACAGCTCGATCTCGCCGGCGTCCGGGTCGCTCCAGGACAGCGGCGCGGAGACGGTGGCGCACTCGAACTCGGTGCGGCACTCCGTCCAGACGATGTCCTGGGAGTAGTGCTTCTCGAAGCCCTCGGGCGCCCCGCTCCCGGAGGCGGTCGGCGCCTGGTCGGCCGGGGTCTGGTCCTTCGCCGGGGCGTCCGCCGTGCATCCGGCGACCACGAGCAGCGCGGCGACGACGGCGGTCACGCCGACGGCCCGCCGGCCGTTCGAGCGGGCGGGCGGCGGGCTCGGGCGGCGGTGGGTGAAGATCACGGGGCCAACCTACCGGCCAGGGCCGGGCGTCCGGCGACCATTCACCGAAACTCCTCGCGCGCGCCTCCTGCCAGCGCGAACCGGAGCCGCTCGGGAGTCTCCGGTGCCGCCGACTTGCGCAGGAAGTCCCGCCGGCGGGCGGCGAACCCGTGGCGGTCGTCGAAGATGTCGCGGGCCATCTCGGCCAGCTCGATGGTCCGGTGGTAGGACAGCGGGCGGTCCGGTGCCCGGCGGCCCGCCGCCTCGGTCGCGGCGGCCAGCTCCGCGGAGCCCGCGAGCTCGGCGACACGCTTGGCGAGCCACGCGTCGAACTCGCCGGTGTTGCGCGGACCGACGGCGTCGATCAGCCCGAGCTCGGCCGCCCGGACGGCGGAGACGGGCAGCCGGCCCGTGAGGAGCATGTCCGCGACCTCGGGCCCGACGCGCGCTGCGACGGTCCACGTGTGCAGCTCGGAGCCGTAGATCCCCATGTCGTAGAACGGGTTGAGCACGACCCCGTCGCGCGAGAGGACGACGTCGGCGCACAGCCCGGCCATCACGCCGCCCGCGCCCGCGCTGGCGGTGAAGGCGGCCACGGTGAGCTGCTCCGCACGGGCCACGGCCTCGCACAGGTCGTCGATGGCCTGGATGTTGGCCCAGGCCTCGGCGGCCGGGTCGTCGGAGGCCTCGATGACGCCGAGGTGGATGCCGTTGGAGAACAGGCTCTCCGTGCCACGCAGCACGAGCACCCTCGTGTCCTCGGCGAGCGCGTCGCCGACGGCGGCGGCGAGCCGGTGGCACTGGTCGGTGTGCATCGCGCCGTTGTAGGAGCGGATCGTCAGGAGGCCGACGTCGCCGTCGCGCTCGTAGTGCGTCTCGGCCAGCTCGGACGGGCCGGCGTGCCGCGGCGACGTGCCGGCGGGGTCCAGGACCATGCGCGCCGGCAGCTTGGTGCCGCGCCGCTCGGCCAGGGTGGCCGCGTAGCCGACCCACAGCGTGCCCCCGGTGGCGGCGAGCGCCACGGCGTCGACGTCGTGGCCGACGACGGCGCCCGGCTCGGCCTGCGGGTCCAGCACGTCGAGGGTGGCGACGGCGTCGAACAGGCAGAAGCGTGCGCCGTCGACCTGTGCCGGGGCGCCCGGGGCGCCGTCGGCGGCCGCGATGCGGCGTGCCAGCTCCTCGACGGGCAGCGACCAGTCGACCTCGAACGCGGGCCGCCGCAGGAGCGGCAGCTCACCGGTCCCGGGCACCTCGCGCGGCATCTCGTCGGCGGGGACCGGCTGCTCGCCCGCGGCGACCATGCGCACCACCTCGGCGACGCACGCCATGGCGGCGTCCGCGACGGGGCCGTTGTAGAGGGCGCTCTTCGCGACGGGCGCGTCGGGCAGCGTGAAGTTCGACGTCGCCCAGACGGGTCCGGCGTCCATCTCCTCGACGGTGGACAGCGCCGTGACGCCCCAGCGCTCCTGCCGCGTGAGGATGGCGTGGTCCAGCGAGGACGGCCCGCGGTCCCCCACCGGCCCGGGGTGGACGACGACGGTGGTCCACCGGTCCCACACGTCCCGCGGCACGCGGTGCTTGAGGAACGGGCACAGGATCAGGTCGGGGTCGGCGTCCGCCACGGCGGCCGTCAGCGCCTCCGGCGAGTCGAAGGCCGGCGCGATCTCCACCCCGACGTCGTGGCCTTGGTCCTTCAGCGCGCACCAGACGCGCTGCGTCAGGCCGTTGAACGCCGAGACCAGCAGCAGGATCCGCATCATCATCCTCATCGTCGTCGGAATGCCCGGGTGGCACGCCACGGACGATCACAGAGCAAAGCGGGTGAAAACGCAAGCCCCCTCTTGACGCGCGGCGTGGTCCTGGGCTTCTGGTCAGCCCTGCGGGCGCAGCGCGATCGCCATCGCCTCGAGCGCCAACAGCGGCGCGACGTTGCCCTCGAGGCGTTCGCGGGCCGTGCCGATGGCGTCCATCCGGCGCACCGTCTGCTCGGGCGTGGCGTCGCGCGCCAAGGAGCGCACGACGTCGGCGTGCGCGGCGTTCACGAGATCGACGTCGGCGCCGAGCTGAACCACGAGGACGTCCCGGTAGAGCGAGAGCAGATCGACCATGGCCCGGTCGAGCACGTCCCGCTGGCGACGCGTGGCCCGGCGCTTCTGGTCGTCCTCGAGCTGCTTGAGCTGCGAGCGCAGCTTGGGCGGGAGGGTGTCGCCCTCGCCCACGCCGAGCGCCCGCATCAGCTCGGCCTTCTCGGTCGCGTCCCGCTCGACGGTGGCCGCGGCAGCCTCGGCCTTGGCGACCTCGACGAGCTCGGACGCCGCGAGCACGGCGTCCGGGACGCCTCGGATCCGCCGCGCGACCTCCAGGACGGCCGTGCGCCGCGAGCGCGCCTCCGGGTCCCGCGCGAGCCGGCGAGCCAGCCCCACGTGCGACTGCGCCGCCCGCGCGGCGTCCAGCGCCAGGTCCGGGTCGGCTCCGTCGCGGCGCACCAGCAGATCGGCCACGTCCGGCGGCGGCGGCACCCGCAGCGCCACGGCCCGGCAGCGGGACCGGATGGTGGGCAGCACGTCCTGCACGCTGGGGGCGCAGAGCACCCACACGGTGTGCGACGGCGGTTCCTCGACGGACTTCAGCAGCACGTTGGTGGTGCGCTCGGCCATGCGGTCGGCGTCCTCCACGACGATGACCCGGTAGCGCCCGACCGACGGTGTCCGTGCGGCCGCCGTGATGAGGTCGCGCACCTCGTCGATGGTGATGACCACCTTCTCCGTCGCGACCACGGTGAGGTCGGGGTGCGTGCCGGCGAGCGTGGTGGTGCACGCCTGGCACCGGCCGCAGCCGGGGGTGCCGTCCGTGCTGCCGGTGCACTGCAGGGCCGCGGCGAAGGCTCGCGCCGCCACGGAGCGGCCGGAGCCGGGCGGGCCGGTGACCAGCCAGGCGTGGGTCATCGCCGCGGGGTCGGACGCCGCCCGCTGCAGCACGCGCACCGCGTCCGGCTGCCCGACGACGTCGTCCCACACGGTCCCGCTCGTGGCCGTCACGACGGAACCTCCGGCGGCAGGCCGAGGCGCACCGCGACGTCGACCCGGATCTGCCCCTGGACGTCCTCGGGCGAGGCGGCGGCGTCGACGACGAGCCATCGGGCCGGGTCTGCCGAGGCGCGCCGCAGGAACGCGTCGCGCGTGCGGTGGTGGAACGCGCTGCCGGCGCGCTCGAGCCGGTCCGGCGACCCGGTGAGCCGGCCGGCGGCCTCGACCGGGTCCAGGTCGAGCAGCACCGTGACGTCGGGCAGCAGGCCCTCGGTGGCCCAGAGCGAGAGGTTCTCCACCTCGCTCTCGGACAGCTCCCGGCCACCGGCCTGGTAGGCCACCGACGAGTCGAGGTAGCGGTCGGTGACCACGACGGCGCCGCGCGCGAGAGCTGGCCGGACGACGGTGGCGACGTGGTGGGCGCGGTCGGCGGCGTACAGCAGCGCCTCGGTCCGGGGGTCGAGGTCCTCGCCGTGCAGGACGGCCTGCCGGAGCTGTGCCCCGAGCTCCGTCCCGCCCGGCTCACGGGTCACCACGATCTCTCGGCCGGTGACCTCGCCCAGCCACTCACCCAGGAGCCGCACGTGCGTGGACTTGCCGGCGCCGTCGCCGCCCTCGAACGAGACGAAGTACCCGGGTGCTGTGCTCACGGCTGCCACCCTAGCCGCGGCCACCCACAGCGGACGCCCGCGTGGCAGGATGGCAAGCACCACCGTCACAGGGAGGCCGCGCATGACCGCACAGACCGTCGAGAAGCTCACCGAGGACGAGTGCTGGGAGTTCCTGCGCGACCGACCGGTGGGCCGGCTCGCGACCGCCGTCGCCGGCGACCCGGAGATCTTCCCCGTGTCGTTCAGGGTTGCCGACCGCGTCGTGTACTTCGTGACGCACCCGGGCAGCAAGCTGGCGGAGGTCGCGATCAACGCCCACGTGGCGTTCGAGTCCGACGAGTGGACGCCGGAGGTCGCCACGAGCGTGGTGGTCAAGGGCACCGCCGAGATCCTCGAGCACCACACCGACGTCGCGGCCGCGGAGGCCACCGGCCTGGTCAGCTACCTCGACGACGGCAAGAGCGTCTGGGTCCGCATCACACCGGTCACGGTGTCCGGGCGGCGCCTGACGCGCTGACCCGCTGGGAGTCCCCGGACGACGGCGTCACTCGCCCGGGTAGACGACCCCGAGCCCGGCGCGCACCTCGTCGAGGACGGCCATGACCTCGAGCGTGTCCGACCAGGGCATCCTGGCGCTCTGGGTCTGCCCCGCGGCCAGGCACCGGGCGACCTCGGCGGCCTCGTACGCCTTGCCCTCGCCGTCGGGCGACGTGAAGGTCCAGGAGGGGCCGTCGTCGCGCACCACCTCGAAGCCCGTCGGGCCGAAGAAGAAGTGCGGGACCTCGATGCGGCCGCGGGTACCGATGATGCGCGCCCCGGCACCGCCCGACGCCCCGGACGAGGTGTGCAGGATCGCCTGCGCGCCGTCGTCGTACCCGAGGATCATGCTGACGTGGTCGTCGACGCCGGTCTCGGCGAGCGTGCCGTGCGCCAGCACGGTGTCCGGCGCTCCGAGCAGGTCGTGGGCGAACGTGATCGGGTAGATCCCGAGGTCGAGCAACGCGCCGCCCGCGAGCTCCGGCGCGAAGAGCCGGTGCGACGGGTCGAACGCGAAGGCCACGTCGAACTCGGCGATGACGGTGCGCACCTCGCCGATCTCACCGCGTGCGATCGCGCCGCGGATCGCCGCGACGTGCGGCAGGAAGCGCGTCCACACCGCCTCCATGCAGAACACGCCGGCAGCCTCCGCGGCGTCGAGGAGCGTGCGGGACTCGGACACCGAACGCGTCAGCGGCTTCTCGACCAGCAGGTGCTTGCCCGCCTCGATCGCCAGCAGCGCGTGCTCCAGGTGGTGCGAGTGCGGGGTGGCGACGTAGACGGCGTCCACCTCCTCGTCCGCCACCAGGGCCTCGTACGAGCCGTGGGCACGGGCGCCCGGCGCGTGCGCGTCGGCGAAGGCCCGCGCCTTGTCCGCCGAGCGCGACCCGACGGCGACGATGGAGCCTGCGGTGCGGTCCCGGACGCCGTCCGAGAACGAGGCGGCGATGTTCCCGGCGCCGAGCACGCCCCACCGCAGCGCAGGTGCGTCGAGCAGCTCCGGGACGGTGCCCGCCAGGTCGGCGGTGGTCAGGCGGGCAGCGTAGGTGGCCGGGTCGACGGCGGCAGCGGTGTCGGTCATGCGCTCACCGTAGCGGTGCCGTGCGCGGCCGTGATGACGGCGTCCGCGGCCACCTTGACCCGCTGGAGCTCGTCCAGGCTGAGCCCGCTGGACTCGACCACACGGTGGGGTACCTGGAGCGCCTCCCGGCGCAGCGCGGTTCCTGCCTCGGTCAGGTGCACCTCGACCACCCGGGCGTCCGTGGTGGCGCGGCGTCGTGCGAGGAGGCCCTGCTGCTCCAGCCGTTTGAGCAGCGGCGACAGCGTGCCCGGGTCGAGGTAGAGGCGACCTGCCAGTCCCGTCACCGTCGTGGTGCGGCCGGCCCCGGCGTCCTCCCAGAGCCCGAGCAGCACGAGGTACTGCGGATGGGTGATGCCGAGCGGCTCGAGAATCGGCTTGTACAGGGCCACCATGGCCCGGGCGGACGCCGAGAGCGCGAAGCACACCTGGGCCTCGAGCGCGAGCGAGTCGTCAGGCTGATCCATGCCGATCATCGTACGGCGGGGATACGCTTGGTGCACCAACATCGGGCCGGGGCACCGGCGCACCAAGGAGCACGGATGGGACTTTTCAGCCGCCGCCCCGGCGACGACCGCACCTGGGGCATGCGCCTCACCGAGACGTTCCTGCCGATCTTCGGTCCCGCGTCGATCCGGCGCGGGCCGGCCGTCTCCCCGCGCCCCGAGGACCAGGCGCGCGACGCCGAGCTGCGACGGACCCTGCAGCGCGTCACCGGACCCGACGGGAACACCTACCTGGTGGAACGCCCGGAAGACTGATCGAGCACGACGTCGGCCCCGGCTCCACGAGGGAACCGGGGCCGACATCCAGCCACGACGGACGAATCAGGCCGCCGAGCAGGAGACCGCCACAGCGTCCGGGTCACCCTGACCGATGAACCCCATCGTCGTCGACGCCCCCGCAGACAGGCTGCCGTTCCAGCCGGCGTCCGAGATCATGTTCCCCGACACCGTGCCGTTCCACGCCTGACTGACCGTCACCCCGTCCACGGTGACCTCCCAGCCACTGACCGGCGCCGAACCAGCGGTGATCGTCACCTCGGCCTGGAAGCCGTCGTTCCAGGAGTTCGGGACCGACACCGAAGCGGAGCACGTCCCGTCACCCCCGCCGTCGTTCCCGCCGTCGTTCCCGCCGTCGTTCCCGCCGTCGTTCGGGTCGCCGCCGCTGCCGGAGGAACAGCTCGCGCTCGGGGTGGAGTTGTTGCCGTTCTTGAACAGCGTGATCCCGAACGTGTTCCCGTTACCGTTCGGCGTCGCCGTGAGCGACCCGGTGGACCCGGTCACGTTCGCGTTCCAGCTGTTCTGCAGCTCCTGACCACCGTTGAGCCCGATGTCGACGGTCCAGTCGCTCGCACCACTGACGGCCATCTCGACGTTGAAACGGTCGTCCCACTCGTCAGCGCGCGTCACAGACACCGAGCAGGTCCCGTCACCACCATCGTTGCCACCGTCGTTCCCGCCGTCGTTGCCGCCGTCGTTGCCGCCGTCGTTGCCGCCGCTGGTCCCCAGCGTGACGTTCGAGGAGCCGGAGGACTGATACCCCTCGGTCGCCATGATCTGGTAGTAGTGATTGCCCAGCGGCATTCCGGCCTGCGCCCACGCGTTGAAGTGGTTCGCCGTGGTGATCGTGCCGCTGGTGCGCTTGTTCTGCCGCACGCTCCAGTACTGCGTGAACGTCGCGGTCCCGTCGATCGAGGGCTGGTTGACCCGCTCGGTGGTGTAGATGTCATAGGTGCCACCGTCAGTGGTGACCGTGCCCTTGAACTGACCCGTGGGCCGGTAGGTGCCCCAGCTCTCGATGATGTAGTACTCCACCAACGGGTTGCGGGTCCAGCCGTACAGCGTCAGGTACGAGTTGCCCTGCGGGTTGAAGTCCGCGGAGTACTGCACCGTGCGGTCCGTCCCGGTCTGCCAGCCCTTGCCGGCCACGAAGTTACCCGTGTTGCTCCACTGCGTGGAGTAGTTGCCTCCCGGGCCGAGGTCCATCGACACCGTCCCGGGCGAATCAGTCCAGAACGAGTAGAAGTACCCGTCGTGGAAGTCCTCGGTGTTCTCCGAGACCGCAGACGCAGCCGGAGCACCAGCCACCAGCCCGCTCGCGAGCAGCGTCGCCGCGGCACCCAGCGCCGCCAACCTGCGACGCACCCGCCGGCCTCGAGATGGAGAAATCGATTTCGAACGAGTCATGATCCAGCACTCCCTCGTGCAGTCGGATTCGGCGTGAGATTGCCCCCGCGCCGATCACGCTCCCGCCACCCGCTGGCCGCCACAAGACTCGTAAACGTTTAACAAGAACTGTCGGGGCGGCACGGGGAAGCTCGTGCGGCAGGGTGGACGCCCGCTGCGGCGCCGAGGGGAACCGGCAGCCCGCGCCTGCCCCCGGCATGGACACCCGGGAGCAGGCGACCGCCTACGTCGACGAGGACTTGCCGGCCGCCTTCTTTGCCGGCGCCTTCTTCGCGGCCGGCTTCTTGGCGGGAGCCTTCTTCGCCGGTGCCTTGCGCTTCTTCGGGCCCTGCGCCCGCTTGTCGGCGAGGAGCTCGATCGCACGGTCCGGCGTGATCGACTCGGGGGTGAGGTCCCGCGGCAGCGTGCGGTTCGTCTCGCCGTCGGTCACGTAGGCGCCGAACCGGCCGTCCTTGACGACGATGGGCTTGCCGCTGTTCGGGTCATCGCCCAGCTCGCGCAGGGGAGGCGCCGCAGCAGCCCGTCCCCGCCGCTTCGGCTCGGCGTAGATCTTCAACGCCTCGTCCAGCGTGATCGTGAAGAGCTGCTCCTCCGAGGAGATGGTGCGCGAGTCCGTGCCCTTCTTCAGGTACGGGCCGTAGCGGCCGTTCTGCGCGGTGATCTCGTCGCCCGACTCGGGGTCCTTGCCGACCACCCGCGGCAGCGACAGGATCTTCAGCGCGTCGTCGAGGGTCACCGTGTCCAGCGCCATCGACTTGAGCAGCGAGCCGGTGCGGGGCTTCGGCTGGGCGGCCTTCGCCTTCTTCTTCGCGGCGGCCGACAGGTCCGGGTCGATCTCCGGCAGGTCGAGCACCTCGGTCACGTACGGGCCGTAGCGCCCGTTCTTCGCGACGACCTCGTTCCCGGACTCCGGGTCGACGCCGAGCACGCGGCCGTCGTCGGCACCCGCGGCGAGCAGCTCGCGCGCCTTCGCCACCGTCAGCTCGTCCGGTGCGATGTCCTCGGGCACGGAGGCGCGCGGAGCCTTGCCCTCCTTGTCGGGCTCGGCACGCAGGTCCTCCAGATAGGGCCCGTACCGGCCCACCCGCACGCGGATGCCCTCGCCGATCTCGACGGAGTTGATGGCCACCGGGTCGATCTCGCCCAGGTCCGCCACCAGGTCGCGCAGGCCCCAGGTCTCGGCGCCCTCGCCCTCCCCGAAGTAGAACCGGGTCAACCACGCGACGCGCTCCCGCTCACCCGCCGCGATCTCGTCGAGGTCCGCCTCCATCGTGGCCGTGAAGTCGTAGTCGATGAGGCGGCCGAAGTGCTCCTCGAGGAGCTTCACGACGGCGAACGCCAGCCACGTGGGCACCATCGCCTGGCCCTTGGTGCGCACGTAGCCGCGGTCCTGGACGGTCGAGATCGTCGCGGCGTAGGTCGACGGACGGCCGATGCCGAGCTCCTCCAACGCCTTGACCAGCGAGGCCTCCGTGTAGCGCGCGGGCGGGGATGTCGAGTGCCCCTCCGCCGCCAGCTCGGTGCTCGCGAGGGCGTCGCCCTCGGCCATGCGCGGCAGCCTGCTCTCCTTCGTCGCGCCCGAGCCCCCGGCCGCGCCACCCGCACCAGCCTCGGCCTCGTCGACGTCGCGCGACTCCTCGTACGCCGCGAGGAACCCGCGGAACGTGATCACCGTGCCGGACGCCGAGAAGATCGCGTCGCTGCCGGCACGCTCGCCCGCGCCCTGGCCGAGCCGCGCCGCGAGCCGCACGGACGCCGTCGACCCCTTCGCGTCGGCCATCTGGGAGGCGACGGTGCGCTTCCAGATGAGCTCGTAGAGCTTGAACTGATCGCCGGAGATCTCGCGGGCGACCTGCGCCGGGGTGCGGAACGAGTCCCCGGCGGGACGGATCGCCTCGTGCGCCTCCTGGGCGCCCTTGTTCTTCGAGGCGTACAGCCGCGGCGCACCCGGCACGTACTCGGGGCCGTACAGCTCGGCGGCCTGGCGCCGTGCCGCGTCGGTCGCCTCCGCGGACAGCGCCGGGGAGTCGGTCCGCATGTAGGTGATGTAGCCGTTCTCATACAGCGCCTGCGCCGTGCGCATCGTCTGCCGCGAGGCCATCCGCAGCTTGCGCGACGCCTCCTGCTGCAGCGTGGAGGTGGTGAACGGCGCGGCGGGCTTGCGGGAGTACGGCTTGGTCTCGAGCGAGCGGACGGCGAACGACGCGTCGTCGAGCCCGGCGACGACGGCGTGGGCACCGGCCTCGTCGAGGTGCACGACGCCGGTCCGCACCTTGAGGCGGCCGAGGTCGTCGAAGTCCCGGCCCGCCGCCACGCGGTCGCCGGCGAGCCCGGTCAGCCGGGCACGGAAGAGCTGGCCGGCGTCGTCGCCCGACTCGGGCGCGAACGACCCGGTGACGTCCCAGTAGTCGGCCGTGACGAACGCCATGCGGTCGCGCTCGCGCTCCACGACGAGCCGCGTCGCCACGGACTGCACCCGGCCCGCCGACAGGCCCTGGCGGACCTTGCGCCACAGCACCGGCGACACCTCGTAGCCGTAGAGGCGGTCGAGGATGCGGCGGGTCTCCTGGGCGTCCACCAGGTCGGAGTCGAGCTCGCGGGTGTTCTGCAGGGCGCGCGCGATGGCCTCACGGGTGATCTCGTGGAACACCATGCGGTGCACCGGCACCTTGGGCTTGAGCGCCTCGATGAGGTGCCAGGCGATGGCCTCGCCCTCGCGGTCCTCGTCCGTCGCGAGGAAGAGCTCGTCGGCGTCCTTGAGCGCGGCCTTCAGCTCGCGCACCTTCGCCTTCTTGTCCGCGTACACCTCGTAGTACGGGTCGAACCCGTTGTCGACGTCGACGGCGAACTTCTTGTACGGGCCCTTCTTCATCTCCGCCGGCAGGTCGGACGGCTGCGGCAGGTCACGGATGTGGCCGACGCTGGCCTCGACGACGTAGTCGTCGCCGAGGTAGCCCTGGATCTTGCGAGCCTTGGTGGGAGACTCGACGATCACGAGCTTGCGGGCCTGTGGCATCCGTTCCTGCTTTCCGACGGTGTAGGGGTGGGGCGGTGCTGCGCGGGCGCTGTGGTCATGTCACGGTACGACACGGACGACGACGGCGGCACTCTACCGAGGAGTGCCGCCGTCGTCGTCCGGGGTCCACAGGCCCTCGCCGGGGCCGTGCCCGGCCACCCCCGGCGCGCGGGCCGGCG
>NZ_JBLUNY010000002.1:160340-165155 GCF_048065335.1 Isoptericola maris
GTCCGGCCCGGGCCCCCCCCGCGGCCGGGGGCCCCCCCCCCCCGCGGGGGCCCCGCCGTCGTCGTCCGGGGTCCACAGGACCTCGCCGGCTCAGTCCACGACCACCCACGGCGAGCTCGCCGCCGCAGCGTGCGCCGGTTGCCGCGGGGACCGGGCGGTCCCCGGCTCCTTGCCGCGGTTCGGGCGGACCGCGGCGTACGTCACGTCGCCGTGCACGACGACGTCACCCCTGCTGTACCGGACGGTGCGGTCCCAGGCAGGGTACGACGGCGCCGTCTCGCCGACGCGCTCCAGCACGAACGCGTCGATCGTGCCCCAGGCACCGGCGGCGAGCTCGAACGACGCCGTCACGGTCGCGGTACCGTCGGCGCCCACCGTCACGGTCCCCGTCGTGGCCGTGTCCCAGGCCTGCCAGCCGGCCAGCGCGAGCGGGGCCTCCGCGACGCCGTCGGCCGCGAGCCGCAGGCGCCGCACGTCGGTGCCCGCGCCGTCACCACCCTGGGTGGTCGCCGAGACGCGGTACTCCCCCGGCTCCAGGCCCGTCACGGTCTGCGAGACGGTGAACGCGTAGTCCTGCTCGGCCCAGAACTTCACCGCCCGGTCGAGGTCGGCGGCGTCGGCCGTCTCCTCCACCGCGGCGCCGGTGCCCGAGATCTCCCACGCAGCACCGCCGTCCTCGAAGCTCGGGTCGGCCAGGTGGTTGCGCACCTGGACCACCACCGAGAGCGTCACCTCGAGACCTGTCCCGGTGACCCCGGCGACGGCGTAGGTGCCGACCTCCCCGACCGCGGCGACGTCGTCGGCGTCCCACGTCACGCCCTGGGACTCCACGGAACCGTCGTTGTAGGCGACCTCGACCGTGCCGGGCAGCACGACCGGGTCTCCCGCGACGAGCCGCACCTCGGCCGGCGTCACGCCGGTGACGTCACGGGGCGCGACCGCTCCGGTCCGGACGTGGCGGAACACGTCCAGGGACTCCAGCGGCCGCCCGTCGAACCCGAACATCGCCTGGTTCTCCCACGACGAGCCGCCGTACCACTGGCCGGCGTCCTCCGGGTCGTACTCCCCGGCGTGACTGGTGGCCCAGCCCGACCCGTGCTCCTCCCAGAGCTGCTGGTTCGCCTCCCGGTCCTCCGGCGGACCGACGGGCAGCCAGGCGGGCTCCCAGTAGTACACGCCCGTGCCGGCCGCGCCGACGGCAGCGACGGCAGCGACGACGTCCCGCACCTGCGAGGCCTGCCCCTGGACGCTCGTGGGGTACTGCGGGTACGTCGTCTCGATCGTGTTGGTGTGGCCGTCGCCGTCCTCGAGCGTGTACGCCCAGGAGGTCTCGGCGACCATCACGTCCTTGCCGTACGTGGACGCGACGTCGTCCAGCACCGCCGTCAGGTTGTCGAGCGAGCCGTGCCAGTAGGGGTAGTAGGAGCTCGCGAAGACGTCGTAGTCCACGCCGTGGGTCTCGAGCTGCTCCGCGTAGCCCGCGTAACGGCCCGCCGACTCGGGGTTGGTGAAGTGCAGCGCGACACGGGCGCCCGGCAGCACCTCGCGCACGGCGGCGCTGCCGGCGGAGAACATCCGGGCGCGGTCCGCCCAGGCGGAGACGCCCGCGACGCCGTTGTTGGTCTCGTTGCCGATCTGCACGGTCTCGACGTCGACCCCGGCGTCCCGGAACTCGGTCAGCGCGGCGGTGGTGAACTCCCCCAGCGCGGCGACCTTGCCGTCCACGCCCAGGCCCTGCCACGCCTTCGGAGCCTGCTGCTTGGCCGGGTCCGCCCAGAAGTCGGAGTAGTGCAGGTCGACGAGGACGCCGAGCCCGGCGGCGGTGGCCCGCTGCCCGATCTCGACCGCGCGCGGCACGTCGGTGTTGCCACCGCCGTAGCCGTTGCCGTCCGCGTCCCAGGGGTCGTTCCAGACCCGCACCCTGACGTCGGTGACGCCCGCGCCGGCCAGCACGGCGAACAGGTCCGCGGGCTCGCCGTCGGCGTCCCGGAAGACGACGCCGCTCTCCTCGAGCGACAGCACGGAAGAGACGTCGACCCCGAGGTCGAAGTCCTCGGCCAGCCCGTCGACCTTCGGTACGGTGATGCCCGCCTCGACGGGGCCGTCCTGCGCGTCGTCCGCCACGGCGGGCACGGCCAGCATGGCCCCACCGACGACGGCGACGGCAGTGATCGCCCCCAGGTGGCGGTGCGGTCCGGGTCTCATGATGCTTCCTCTCGATCGACGGTGGTCAGCCCTTGACGGAGCCCGCGGTGAGCCCGCCCACGATGTACTTCTGCAGGAACAGGAAGAGGGCGAGGATCGGCAGGCTCGCCAGCACGGCACCGGCGGCGAAGAGGCCCCAGTTCGCGTTGAGCTGGTCGGAGACCCAGCCGTACATGCCGACGGCGAGGGTCCAGTTCTGCTCGGACGTGAGCACGACGCGCGCCAGGATGAAGTCGCCGAACGTCGCGACGAACGTCAGCAGCGCGACGACCGCCAGGATCGGGGTGACCAGGCGCAGGATGATCGTCCAGTACGTCTGGGCGTGCGTGGCGCCGTCGATCTTGGCGGCCTCGTCCAGCTCGCGCGGGATCGTGTTGAAGAACCCGTACATGAGGAACGTGTTGCTGCCGAGCGCACCGCCCAGGTACACGCAGATCAGCGCGATCTTCGAGTTCAGCCCCAGGATCGGCACGGCGTCGCCGAGCGTGACGAGCAGCAGGAAGATCGCGATGAAGGCCAGCATCTGCGGGAACATCTGCACGATCAGCAGCGACGTCAGCGACAGCCGGCGCCCCGTGAACCGGAACCGGCTGAACGCGTACGCCGCGGCCGCACCCATGAGCACGGCACCGACGACCACGCTGACCCCGATCACGAGGCTGTTGGCGGCCCACTGCCAGAACCTCGTGTCGCCGAGCGCCGCGAAGTTCTGCCCCGAGATCTCCCGGAACAGCTGCGTGCTGCCGGTCAGGGTGCCCGACGGCGCCAGCGAGGCGGAGAGCACGTAGGCCAGCGGGAACGCGGCGTAGAAGACGACCAGCGCGGCCAGCGGGTACTTCCAGCCGACCTCCAGCCACCATCGGCGGCGGCGCGCCGTCATCCGTGAGGCGTCCGGGCGGTGCGGGGACACGGTGCCCGCGGCACCCTCGGTGCGGGTCATCACAGGACCTCCTCGTGCTTGCGGGTGCGGCGGAACGCGAGCGCCGAGACCAGCCCGACGACGACGAAGACGATGATCGACAACGCGCTCGCCAGGCCGTAGTCGGCGCTGCCGCCCTGCACGCCGGAGATCTGGTAGATCATCGTGATGAGGATGTCGGTGTGGCCCAGCGGCGCCGACGTGTCCGTGAACCGTGGCCCGCCGCCCGTGAGCATGTAGATGATCACGAAGTTGTTGAAGTTGAACGCGAAGCTCGCGATGAGCAGCGGCGTCGTCGAGATCAGGAGCAGGGGGAGCTGGATCGCGCGGAACTGGCGCCACCGGCTCGCGCCGTCGATCCGGGCAGCCTCCTCGATGTCCGTCGGCAACGACTGGAGAGCGCCGGTGCAGACCAGGAAGAAGTACGGGAAGGTCAGCCACAGGTTCACGCCGAGGATCGCGAGCTTCGCGAGCGTCGGGTCGGTGAGCCACTCGATGCGCTGACCGAAGAAGAAGAGGCTGTTGACGATCCCGTAGTCGGGGTTCGAGTTGAGCATGCCGCGCCACAGCAGGGCGGACAAGAACGCCGGGAAGGCGTACGGGAGGATGAACAGCGTCCGCATCACCGTCCGGCCGCGGATCCGCCGGTCGTTGAACAGCAGCGCGATAGCCAGCCCGAGCAGGAAGCTCGTCGCCACCGTCAGGAACGCGAAGGCGAACGTCCACGCGGTGATCTTCCAGAACGGCCCCGAGTAGTTGGTGTCGGTGAACGCCTTCGTGAAGTTCTCGAACCCGACGCCGACGCGCCACCCCACCGGGAGCGAGCTGCCGTCCTCCGCGACGAACTCGCCGTCGTCGCTCGCCGCGTACACGGTCCCCGTGACGGCGTCCGTCATGGTCTGCGCCTCCGGGTCCCAGTCCAGGGACGAGGCGTACACCGTGGCCCGGGTGCCCTCGCGGGTGCGGTACGAGCCGTCGTCGGCGTCCTCGGAGACGGGTACCCGCAGCTCGAGGACGTCCTCCTGCAGCGCGGGGTCGGCCAGCAGCGCCGGCAGGCCGACGACGTCGTGGCCCGGCACGGAGGTGACGCGGTCGCCCTCGACCGTGGCGCCGTCGGCGGGCGTCAGCGGGTCCTCGGCGGTGCCGACCAGCACCTGGCCGGTCTCGGAGACGACGGCGAAACCGGGCCCGTCCTCCCCCTCGACGATCGTCAGCGGGTACGTCGGTGCCCCCTCGACGGGTCGCTCGTTCTGGATGAGCAGGGCGTCGACCGCCTGCTCCTGGGTACTGTTGTGGCCGGTCCCGTAGTTGGTTGTGGCGACGTACACGGTGTAGGCCATGGTGAAGACCTGGAAGACCAGGAGGAACACCAGGCCCGGCAGGATGTACTTCCCGGCCAGGCGCCGTCGCGAGAAGTACACGACGTCGGCGACGGCGACCAGTGCCAGCGAGCCGATCAGCACGCCCCACTGCTCGACGTCCCACGCGGACCAGGCGATGTACAGCCCGACGGCGTTGACGGCCGCCATGAGCACGAGCTTCACGGCGAAGCCCCAGCCGGTGCCCTCCCAGGCCCGGGCGTGCGACTCCCGCACCACGGCGTTGTCGATCGACATCAGTCCTCCGGTCGAGCTGGTAGGGCCGTACAGGATGTCGAGCCCGGGAAGACCGGTGGTCCCGGGCTCGACATC
>NZ_JBLUNY010000002.1:165165-454411 GCF_048065335.1 Isoptericola maris
TTGGGGCTTAGTGTTGGCCGGGCCGGTGATGCCGGTTGGGCCGGGGCTCGACATCCTGTACGGCCGGGGGTCAGTTGGTGAGCGTCGCGTCGAGGTCGGCGAGCATCTTGTCCCACGCCTCCTGCGGCTCCGCGTCACCCGCGATGATCGCCGCCTCGGCAGCGTTCCAGTGCTCCCACACATCGCCCATCTCGGGGATCGACGGCATGGGGGCGCCGTTCTGCGCCGCGGCCAGGAATCCGGCGACCACCGGGTCCTCGGCGACGGCCTCGGCCGTCTCGGCGAACGCGGGCAGGCGCGGGTCGGCGTCGTACAGGGCCTGCATCGCCTCGGGCGTGGCCATGTAGTTCGTCAGGAACTGCGTGGCGACCAGCTTGTTCTCGCTCCGGGCCGAGAGGTAGAAGCCCTGCACGCCCACGAACGGAGCGGCCGTCTCGCCGCCCGCGGAGGGGATCGGCTCCACGGCGACGTCGATGCCCGCGTCGGTGAACATAGCGATGGACCACGGCCCGGCGACCGTGTAGGGGGCGTTGCCGTCGGCGAACTCCTGCTCGGCGATGTCGGGCGTCCAGTCGGTGCTGAACACCCCTTCGCCGGCCTGCCCGTTCTCGCCCAGCCACTCGGCGAAGGCGTACCCCTCGTCGCCACCCATGCCGATCTCGGTCGTGTACGAGCCGTCGTCCTCCTGGGTGAAGACGGGTGCGCCGAACGACGTCTGGAAGGCGTAGTAGGCGTAGCCGTCACCGTCGGCCCCGCCGGTGTTGATGACGAACGGCAGGTCGGTCCCGGCGTCCCGGCCCTGCGCGATCATCTCGTCGAAGGTCTCCGGCACCGGGTCCGGCGCGAGCTCGGTGTTGCGGACGAGTCCCACCGACTCCAGGGCGTAGGGCAGGCCGTAGAGCTGGCCGTCATAGGTCATGGCCTCGACCGCGACGTCCTCGAACTCACCCTCGCGACCGCCGAGGTCGACGGTGTCCACGACGCCGTTGACGATGAACGAGCCCAGCCAGTCGTGCGCGCCGATGGTGAGGTCGGGGCCCTCACCGGTGGGGACCTGGGCGAGGAAGTCCGCCCGGATGTCCTCGAAGTTCTTCACCACCGTCTCGATCTCGACGCCGGTCTCGGCGGTGAAGCTCTCGGCCGCCGCCTCGACGGCGGGCTGCCGGTTCTCGTCGACCCAGATGACGAGGTTCCCGGTCGCCTCCGGGGCGGCCTCGGTGGCCGCGGGCTCGGACGTCTCGGTCTCGGCGGGCTCGGTGCCGCCGCTGCACGCGGTGGCGAGCAGGGTGACGGCCGCGACCGCGGCGACCGACAAGGTGGTCTTGCGCATGGCTCTTCCTTCCGGACGGGGCCGCGATGCCTTCCGCAGGAGGAGGATCGCGACGTTGCGACCTGAGCGGCGCCCAGGTTCTCGAGGTGGTGGCCGGGACCGGCTCGAGCCGGTCCCGGCGGGGGTTCAGCGGTCCGGACCTCCTCCGTCACGAGGAGCGGTCCGGACGACGGCGACGCCGCCGGCGGGGATCTTGAGCTCTGGACCGGCCGGCACGCCGGCCAGCAGCTCGGTGCCCGCGACGCCCGGCAGAGTGGCCGGGGCGTCGGTGTGGTTGATCGCCACGACGTAGTCCGCCTCGGCGCCCCGACGGACGACGACCTCGACGTCCTCGGCCACCTCCGGAGGCGTGATGCCGGCGTCGGCGTAGGCCGCGCGCAGCACCGGGGCGAGGTCCTCGATCCCGAGGCGCGTCGAGACGTACCAGGCATGGCCGGCACCGTGCGCGTTGCGGGTGATCGCCGCGGTGCCCGCCGCCGGTCCGTCGAGGTGCCGCGCCACGATCTCGGCCGTGTCGAGCGCCAGGTCCTCGGCCCACACGTCAGCAGCGAGGGTGCGCGCCTCGGCGGCGTCGCCCGGCGACCACGCGAGCGTCACCTCCTCGCCCTCGCGCAGCGGCAGGAACTCGTCGACGCCCAGGCCGAGAACCTCGCGCAGGGGCGCGGCGTACCCACCGGGGTGGACGGCGTCGTGCGCGTCCACGATGCCGGAGAAGAAGGACACGACCAGCGTGCCGCCGTCGGCCACGTAGCGCGTCAGGTTCGCGGCGTCCTCCGCCGTGAGCAGGTACGACGCCGGGGCCACGACCATCCGGTAGCCCGACAGGTCCTGGCCGGGGTGCGCGAGGTCGACCGTGAGGCCGTCGCGCCACAGGCGCTCGTAGTACGCGCGCACCCGTTCCTTGTGCCGCACGTCGACCGAGGGGCGCCACTCCTGGTCCTGCGCCCAGAACGACTCCGTGTCCCACAGCAGCGCGACGTCCGCCGAGACCGTGGACCCCTGCAGCTCGGCCAGCGCCCCCACCTGACGCCCGAGCTCGACCACCTCGCGCCACACGCGCGAGCCGGTGCCGGCGTGCGGCAGCATCGCCGAGTGGAACTTCTCGGCACCGTACCGGGAGGCGCGCCACTGGAAGAAGCCGACGACGTCGGCACCCCGCGCCACGTGGGCGAGGGAGTTGCGAGCCATCTCGCCCGGCCGCTTGGCGATGTTGCGGGGCTGCCAGTTCACCGCGGAGCTGGAGTGCTCCATGAGGATCCACGGCTTGCCACCGGCGACCGAACGCGTGAGGTCCGCGGCGAGGGCGAGGCCCACGTGGCCGCGCGGGTCGGCAGCGGTGAGGTAGTGGTCGTTGGAGACGACGTCGACCTCGCGCGCCCAGGCCCACAGGTCGGTGGTGGGGCACTCGGCGGCCATGAAGTTGGTGGTCACCGGCTTGTCGGAGTGCTCGCGGATCGCGTCGCGCTCCGCCGTGAACAGCGCGCGGAGCTGGTGGTCGGTGAACCGCGCGTAGTCGAGCTTCTGCGCCTGGTTGACGGTCGACGGCGTCGGGCCCGGCGCGGTGACGTGCTCCCACTCGCCGTAGACCTGGCCCCAGAACCGGGTGCCCCACGCCTCGTTGAGCGCGTCGAGCGTGCCGTACCGGCCGCGGAGCCACTCGCGCCAGGCGGCGACCGCGGCGTCGGAGAAGTCCTCGCCGACCGGTGCGCCGTACTCGTTGTGGACGTGCCACATGACGACGGCGGGGTGGTCGGCATAGCGCTCGGCGATCCGGCTCGCGATGTTGCGTGCGGCGGTCTGGTACGCGGGGTGCGACGGCGAGGCCGCCCCGCGGGAGCCTGGCCCGAGGGCGAGGCCGTCGTGGGTGACCACCCGTGCGTCGGGGTAGGTCGCGTAGAACCAGGCCGGCGGGGCGGCGGTGGGGGTGGCGAGGTCGACCATGATGCCGTTCGCGTGCAGCAGGTCGAGAAGCTCGTCCATCCAGGCGAAGTCGTACTCGCCCTCGCGCGGCTCGAGCAGCACCCAGGAGAAGATCCCGACGCTGACGTAGTTGACGCCCGCCTCGCGCATCAGGCGCACGTCCTCGTCCCACGTCTCGCGGGGCCACTGCTCCGGGTTGTAGTCACCCCCGTAGCCGAGGGTGCGACCCGTGGGCCAGGTGCCGGTGACTGCCATGTCGCTGGGGATCCTCCTGCGCGCCGTGGGGACGCTCGATGCTGTGAACGGTCACAGCATAAGCCGACCGCGCCGTATGGTGACAAGAGGAAGGCAGCGTCGTTACGCGACTGTGACCGCGCACGGCCGGGCCCGCTGCTACCTCGCCGGGCCCGCTGCTACCTCGCCGGACCCGCTGCTACGTCGGCGGGGCGGGCCGTCGCCTGGCGCACCAGCAGCAGGAGCGCGAAGGTGGCCGCCGTGGCGGCCAGCACCCCCAGCACCCCGGCCGCATAGGCCGTGACGTCCTCGGCGATCGGCACGGTGCCCGCCCCGACGAGCCGCACGCCCGCGGCCAGCGCGATCCCGCCGGTGATCGCCGCACCCAGGAGCAGCAGCCCGACGAGGACGGACGACCCCGGCGACGCGAAGGCGTTCGGCCGCGGCAGCCCGGCCGGGAGGCGACGGCGGCGTGGCGCGACGTCGAGCGAGCCGGCGGGCGTCACGGCGCAGACCAGCGCTCCCCACGCCAGCACGACGAACAGCGCGGCGACGACGTCGGACGGCCGGTGCCACTGCCCGACGAGCGTCGACACCCCCGTGGCCCCCGTGTACGCCGCCCCGAGCACCGTGACGACCGGGCGCCACGCCCGGGGCGTGGCGAGGAGTATCGCCACGGACACGCTCGCCGCGACCGTCGTGTGCCCGCTGGGCAGCGTGTTCTCCCCGTTCCAGCCGGGCAGGAGGTCCGGGCGGGTGAGCAGCTGGTGCTTGAGCACCTGCGTCGTGAGGTTCGCCCCACCGACCAGCACGGCCACCTGCAGGGCGAGCACCCACCGCCGTCGGACCAGTGCCACGACCATGGCCGCGCCGATGCCGCCCACGACGAACGCGACGGAGACCACGTCGAGCACCGGCTCGGCCACCTGCCAGAGCCGGCCCTGACCGTAGGCCGCGCCGAAGAAGGCGAGCTCGTCGAGCCGTTGCCCAGGAACCGTCGTGACGAACACCCGGTAGGTGAGCCAGAAGGCGACCGCGGCGAGCAGGCCGACCGCCACGGCCGCCGCCTGCGTCCCTGGCCGGCCACGCGGCGCGGGAGCCGTCACGGACGCGACCGGGGTGCGGCCTCCGCCCGCGGGAGCGGGCCGCACCCGCGCGGGGGCAGGCGCGACCGGTGCGGCGCCCGCTGGGGGCTCCGCTGCCGGGAGCTCACGAGTGTCACCGTTCACGCAGGTCACAGTATCCGCTCCGTGTGGCGGACCGGTGGACGAGCCGTGCGGTCCGCGGGCGAGCCGTGCGCGGTCCCCGGGCCCTATCGTGGAGCCGTGCCCGGCGCCGACGAGATCCTCGACCTCACCGCGAACCGCCTCGGCCGGCGGCGCGTCGGCGTCGTCGTCGGACACCTCGCGGCCGACGGCACGACGACGGTACGCGGCACCGGCCGCACCTCGCTGCCCGACGGCGGCACCCCGGACGCGCGGACGAGGTTCGAGATCGGCTCGATCACCAAGACCTTCACCGCTCTGGCGCTGGCCCGTGCCGTGACCGCCGGGGGCCTGGACCTGGAGACGCCCGTCGGTGATCTCGTCCCGGAGGTCGCGCCCTTGGGGCGCGGCGGCACACCGGTCACCCTGCGGCACCTCGCCACCCACACCTCGGGCCTGCCGCGCGTCCACATCTCGATGCTGCGCGGCACCCTCGACGCCTACCGCGGCCTGGATCCTTACCGGAACCACTCGGAAGAGGCGCTCCTCGCCGCGATCCGCTCCGGCCGGCTCCGCCGCACTCCCGGCACCGGGCGGCAGGCCTACTCGAACAGCGGCTTCGGTCTGCTCGGCATCGCCCTGGCGCGGCACGCCGGGCTGACCTATGCCGAGCTCGTCGCCCGCGACGTCACCGGCCCGCTCGGCCTCACCGACACCGGCACCAGTGACGCGGCGACGGCCGAGCAAGCCGCTCGTACCGCCGTCGGGCATCACCGACGGCGCACGCCCGCCGCGGCCTGGAACCTCGATGCGCTGCCCGGCGCCGGGGCGCTGCACTCGACGGCCGACGACCTCCTCACCTGGGCACGGTGGCACCTCGACCCACCACCCGGCGAGCTCGGCGAGGCGCTGCGGTTCGCCGTGGCCGAGCACGGTCCCCGCATCGGGCTCGCCTGGCAGCGCAGCGCGACGGAGGCCGAGCGACGCCGCGGGCGCGACCAGGTGATCTGGCACAGCGGCGGCACCGGCGGGTTCCGCTCCGCGCTGTGCCTGCAGCCCGCCACCGGCGACGCCGTCGTCGTCCTGACCAACCACGGCCGGAGCGCGGCCCTGGCGGCATTCCGCCTGCTGGCGGCACTGTCCCGCTGAACGCGGGCAGGGTCGGCATCGCGTGGGACGACGGTGCGCAGAGCCGCCGCTCAGGACCTTCGTGCATCTGGGTCGTTGCTCTCGGGACCGCGGGGCTCAGAACGGGGGCTCGCCAAGGTCCGGCGGGAGCATAGGTCCCGGCTCCGGCGGGATCGGACGCTCCTGCTCCCGCGGGATCGCTGGCCCGGGCAGCACGCGATGGATGCTGGCAGGTGGTCGCCCGTCCGGCCGGGTCACGTGCCGTCTGCCCGTCGGCGACGTCCACTCCAGCGTCCCGCCCAGTCCGGGTGGATCACTGGCCGATCCGTCGGCGTGGACAGCTCTGGCGCGGCGTACGGACCAGCCCGTCTGGTGCTTGAGCACATGATGCTTGCGGCACAGGTGAGCAAGATTGTCCGCACTGGTGGTTCCGCCGTCGGCCCAGTCGGTGGTGTGATCGAGGTCGGCGCGATCGGCGGCGACACCGCAACCGGGGAACCGGCAGGTCGCGTCGCGCCGGGCAAGTGCCGCCCTCAGCCCGGACGGCACCGTGTAGGACTCCCGCCCGACCGACAGCGCGAGCCCGGTCTCGGGGTGGGTGAGCACGCGGCGCAGCGACGGCGCCAGCTCGGCCAGCTCGCGGGCGATGTCGGCTCCGATCGGGCCGTGCCCGTCGAGCTCCGCCGGGATGTCGGCCACACCCAGCAGGGTCAGCACCGGCACGGTCACCGTCACGCGGGGCCGGATCGACCGCGCAAGAGCGGCCAACGACGGAATCGTGGACACCGCGGGCCCACCGGACACCGCGAGCCCACCGGACACCGCGAGCTCCCCGACCGCTCCAGGCGTCAAAGGCTCAGCAGACGCCACAGGCTCCCCGGGCGTCACAGGCTCCCCAGAGGCACCGGGCTCGGACCGCGGCCGCGGGGACGCGCGCTCCACGGAATCCTGCTGGGGCGGAGACTGCGACGGCGAGGATCCCGACCACCATCGCTCGGCCGGCGGAGGCGCGAGCGGCAGGCAGGTGCGGTCGAGCGTGCCGTCGTCGAGCAGCAGCGCAGCGAACGCGTCGGCCATCCCGTGGCTTCGTCCACGAGAGCCGTCCTCGCCACGCAGGCTCGTCGCGGCACGGTGCAGCCTGTCGTACGCGGCGTGCGCCACGACCGCGGGCAGGTGCGCCGAGAGCCAGGCCATCCCGTCACGACCGTCGTCGAGGTAGACCCCGCGCGACTCGGCGGCCCGGGCGTGCCGCACCTCGACCGGCTCCGGGTGGACGTCCTCCCGCGCGCGGCGGGCACGGGCATCGACCTGACCCGGTGTGCTGGCCACGAGCGCCGGGGCGACGGCCTCCTCCACGCGCCGCGCGTCCGCGTCGTCCAGGTCGGCGACGTGCCGGGCGACGCGGGAGGCGTGCGCCCAGGAGCAACGCCCCGCCGACAACAGCGCGAGCGTGCGCGGCGCCTTCGTGCGCAGAGCAGCGGCGTGGTCGCACAGCGTGCCCGCAGCGTGCTCACCGACGTGCAGCACGGTCGCGACCTCGGCGACCACCGCCCGGCGGGCGAGCTCCTGACGACGCGAGGACGTCGCGCGCGCCGCAGCACCGCCGTCGTCCACGAGACGGGACTCCGCGCGCTCGGCGACCTGGGCTGCCTCGGCGAGCAGGACCGCCCGGCGGCCCTCCAGGGCGCCGATCGCGGACTGGACCTCGGCCAGGGAGTCGAGGAGCTCGTCGAGCCGTGACAGCTCGACGTCCGCCGGTGCGGACGCCCGCCGCACCACGGCGGTGGCCGTGGTGCTCGGTGGGCTGGCGGGCTGCGTCGTCATGTGTCGAACCTAGCAGGATTCGAACACGCGTTCTATACCCTGTGGAGAACGATCACGCTTCTCCCCGCCGTCGGTGTGGCCCACGCCGGGTACGGTCGTTCACGATGGGAGACCTGGGCGTGAGGATCCTGCTGTTCGTCGTCATGCTGGCCTCCGGCGTGCTCCTCGTCTGGTCGGCTCATGCCGCCGCGTCGGGACGCCTCAAGCGGAACCAGCTCGCGGGGATCCGCGTCCCGAGCACGATGGCGAGCGACGAAGCCTGGCTGGCGGCTCACGTCCGGGCCGAGCGACCGACACGACTCGCCGGGTTCGCCTCGATGGCGAGCGCGGTGTTCGCGCTCCTCCCGCTCTCCACTCCCCTGCTGGCGGCCGGGGTGCTCCTGGGAGGCCTCGCGATGCTCGGGTTCGTGCTCTACGGCGCCCGCGTCGGCATCCGGGCAGCCACCGAGGTGTCCAAGAGCTCCAACGGCTGAACCTCCCTACGCCGGCCGCGGGGCGTACATGATGACGGCCACCCCGACGAGGCAGATCAGTGCCCCCGTGACGTCCCAGCGGTCGGGCCGGAAGCCGTCGACCACCATGCCCCAGACCAGCGAGCCCGCCACGAACACGCCGCCGTACGCGGCCAGGATGCGGCCGAAGTGCGCGTCGGGCTGGAGGCTCGCGAAGAACCCGTACAGACCCAGGGCGATCACGCCCGCGCCGATCCACAACCATCCGCGGTGCTCGCGGAACCCTTGCCACACGAGCCAGGCGCCGCCGATCTCGAACAGTGCGGCTCCCAGGAACAGGACGATCGATCGGGCAGTGTTCATGATGACCATCCTGCGGGACCGGGTGGCACAGCGCGTCGGGCTCCGCTCAGCGTCCGAACACCTGGGTCCACCACGGGCCGCCCGCGCCGGGCTCCATCCCCAGGCCGTGCCGGGTGAGGTCGCAGTTCAGGATGTTGGCGCGGTGCCCAGGGCTGGCCATCCACGCCGCGACGACGGCCCGGGCGTCCGCCTGCCCGCGAGCGATGTTCTCCGCGCCGAGCCCCGCCACCCCGGCGGCGTCGGCACGGTCCCACGGGCTCCGCCCGTCGGGTGTCACGTGGTCGAAGAATCCCCGGGCGGCCATGTCCCGCGAGTGGGCCAGTGCCAGGGCGTCCAGGGCAGAGTCCGCGCGCAGGGCGCCACAGCCCGCCGCAGCACGCTCCGCGTTGACGAGCCCCAGGACGCCGTCGGCCTCGCTCGCGGCCGTCCGGGCACCGGCAGCCTTGCCGGCCGCCTTGACCTCGGCCCCGCCGTCGGCGTCACCGTCGGCGCCCTGGTCGGCGCCGTCCCCGCCAGCGTCCTCCCCGTCGGCGCCGTCCCCGTCGGCACCGTCCCCGTCAGCAGGTGGTGCGCCGGCGTCCGACGGCGCGTCCTCGGCGTCGTCAGCGTCGGAGTCCGAGTCCGAGTCAGCGTCCTCACCGTCCGCCGAGTCCTCGTCCACGAAGCCCTCGCCGTCGGTCGCGACCTCGCCGACCGCGGAACCCGCTCCGCCGGCCGGGCCGCCACTGCCGTCCGGTGCACCGCCGTCGTCCCCATCGGTCCCGGCCTCCGGGCGCTCCAGCGATGCCTCAACCGCCATGACCGTCGGGGCGCCGCCACCCAGGTCGTCGCTGATCCGGAGGGCTCCCGGCGCGACCAGCGCCGTCGCGAGCACGAGGACCAGGCCCACGGCAAAGGTGGCCAGGAGCGCACCGAGCTGACGCAGGCCGCTGCGGGGTCTCCGTCGACGCGACACGCAGGAACCGTAGCGCCCCGGCCGCCCCGGGCGAAAGGCACGGCTACAGGGCCGAGCCCTGCGCGATCACGTATCGCTCGTACGCCGGAGTGCGGCGCACGGCCTCCGCGTGGGCGTAGACGGCGGCCGCCCGGACACGGTCCACGTCGAAACGTTCCCCGGCGTCGCCTCGCCAGGCGACGTACTGCGTCCAGCGCAGCGGCTCGCCCTCGAGGGCGACCGCCCGGACACCCGGCAGGTCGAGCAGCAGCGGCTGCACGAGCGCGATCGCGTGCCCGCCCTTGACCTGCTCGACCGCGGAGGCGCGCTCGGTCTCGCTGACCTCCCGGGGTGTGAACCCCGAGCGCGCGCAGGCGGCGACGAAGCACCGCTCGAAGCATCCGTCGCCGGGGGCGGACAGCCAGTTCTCCTGCGCGAGCTCGCCCAGCGGCACCTCGTCGTCGCCGGCGAGGCGGTGGTCCTCCGGCAGCAGCACGAACACCGGGTCGGTGCGCAGCCGCGTCCACTCCACCCCACCCTCCGTCGGCAGGACGGCGTCGCCGCACGCACCGACCAGCGCGATGTCGAGCGTGCCGTCGGCCAGCCGCACCGCCGCCGCGTCCGCCGACCAGGACGTGAAGGACGTGACGTTCACCCCGGCGAGGTCGGCGCGCAGGCGGTTGAGGAAGATCCCGCCCAGGACGGTCGAGACCGTCCCCACGCGCAGGGACGTGGCGGCGTCGGGCCGGGCGAGCACGTGCCGGCGTACGTCGTCGTGGAAGGCCTCCATGGCCGGCAGCAGGACGCGCGCGTGCCGCAGCACGAGCTCGCCCAGCGGGGTGGTGCGCGTCCCGTGCCGGTCGCGCACGAACACGGGCCCGCCGAGGGCCTGGTCGATGCGGTTGAGCTGTGCGGACAGGGCCGGCTGCGCCATGCCGAGGGCAGCGGACGCCTTCGTGACGCTGCCCTGCTCGGCGACGACGGTCACCAGCCTCAGGTGCCGGAGGTCGATCTCCATACCGAGAAGATATCTCCGCCAGAGCATTCGTGGGATGACCCGTTGGTCACATCGGCCCCGGACCGGCCGTGGTGCGCTCCAGGCACGGGCAGTGTGCACACTGTTCCCCACAGTACCGACGAGAGGAACCACGATGGCGGAACGCGTGACGTTCGCGTCCAGCACCGGGCCCCGGCTGGCCGGGATCATCGACGAGCCAGAGGGCGAGATGCGCGGCTGGGGACTGTTCGTCCACGGCTTCACGCTGGGCAAGGACTCCCCCGCAGCGGCACGGATCTGCAAGCAGCTCGCGTCCGAGGGCATCGGCATGCTGCGCTACGACAACCTGGGGCTGGGCGACTCCGAGGGAGACTGGGGCGACGGGTCGTTCACGGTGAAGGTCGCGGACACGGTGCTCGCGGCCGAGCTCATGGCCGCCCGCGGGACGCCGGTGAGCCTCGTGGCGGGCCACTCCTGGGGCGGCGCCGCCGCCATCGCGGCAGCGCCGGAGATCCCCGACGCACGGGCGGTGGTCACCGCGTGCGCGCCGTTCGACCCGAGCCACGCCGAGCACCACTACGACGAGCTGGTCGACGAGGTCCTCGAGAGCGGCAACGCCGTCTGGCAGGTCGGCGGCAAGCGCCTCAATCTCAAGCGCGGCATGGTCGAGGACGTCCGCGAGGCCGACCTCGAGCACCGCATCCCGCAGCTCGGGCTGCCGCTTCTCGTCATGCACTCCCCCACCGACAACATGGTCGGGATCGACAACGCGAGCGAGATCTTCCGCGCCGCGCGACACCCCCGCAGCTTCGTCTCGCTGGAGGGCTCGAACCACCTGCTGACCAAGCCGGGTCAGGCGCAGCGCGCGGGCCGCATCATCAGCGCGTGGGCCGACCCCTACCTCACGCCGGCCTGAGCCCGGGCGAGCAGCCGCTCAGGCCGGGGCGAGGAACCCGTCGCGGACCATCCCGCGCACCGCGGGCAGCAGGTCCGCCGCGAGGTCCGACGGCGGCACGTCCAGCAGCGCTGCCAGCGCACCCACGGTCTGACCGACCGTCAGCTCGCCGTCGCACACGCCCACGAAGGCCGCCAGGCCGGTCGAGGCCTGCACGCCGCGGCCCAGCCCGTCGCCCTGCCGCACCACGATGACGTTCGGGTCGGTGGCACCCGGTGAGAGGTACCGCTCCTCGGTGACGTCGCCCGCCACGACCAGGCGCTGGCCGGCCAGCGCCTGGTCGTCGTGGCGCTCCAGCCAGTCGTGCGCGGCCAGCGAGGCCGCGAGGTGCCCGCCGAGCGGCTGCCGCAGCGACCCGTGGTGCTCCTCCAGCCGCCGCAAGGTGACGCGCCCGGCGTCCGTGCCGCCGTCGGCCGCTGCCACCGGCCGGCGCAGCGTGACGATGCCGAAGCCGACGGCCTCGACGTCGCGGGAGGCGAAGTCGTCCAGCCAGGCGCCGTAGGCCGCCGTCCAGGCTCCCGGCTCCCGGGCGGCCGTGGTGCCCCCGTCGCGGATCCACGTCTCGGCGTACTCCGCCGGGTCGAGCACCTCGCGCTCGATGACCCAGCCGTCCAGCCCGGAGTCGTCCAGCCAGGCACCCACGCGCTCCGTCCAGGGCTCGCCGCGGCGGTGCTCCCAGTTCACGAGCATCTGGGCCACACCGCCCGGGGCGAGGACGGACCCGACACCGGTGACGAGGTCCCGCACGAGGTCGTCGCCCGACCGCCCGCCGTCGCGGTACTCGAAGTCGCCGAGCGCCTCGGCCACGGTGGCGCCCGGCGCGCCTGTGCGCGGCGTGATGACGAACGGCGGGTTGGAGACGACCAGGTCGAACCGGTCGTCGGCGACCGGCTCCAGCATCGAGCCGCGCCGCAGCGTCAGGTCGGCGCCGGGCACGTTCAGGGCCGCGTTGAAGCGGGCGAAGGCCAGGGCACGGTGCGAGATGTCCGTGCCGACGACCGAGTCCGCGTGCCGAGCGGCGTGCAGCGCCTGGATGCCGCAGCCCGTGCCGAGGTCCAGCACCCGCCCGACCTGCTCGCGCACCGTGACCTGGGCCAGCGTCAGCGCCGCACCACCGGCGCCCAGCACGTGGTCACCGGCGAGCCGGCGTCCCGTCACCGCCTCGCCGAGATCGCTGGCGAGCCACCAGGCGACCGGCCCGCTCGCGTCGGTGGCGGCGTACGGGCGCAGGTCGACGACGGCGCGGACGGGATCGGCCGAGCCCTGGCCGGCCGCTCGGACCAGCCCGAGCCGTGCGGCGCCGTCGGCCCCGACCCCGGGCAGCGCGCCGTCCAGCGCGGCCCGCGAGACGTCGTCGCCGAGCAGGAAGAGCGAGGTGAGCGTCGCCCGCGCGTCGTGGAGCCCGGCCACGACGCGGCGGGCGGGCAGCGGCTGCTCTCGGTGCAGCGCGGCCGACGCGACGTCGCCCAGCAGGTCCTCGACGCCGTCGACGGTGAAGCCGGAGGTCTCCAGCGCCGACCGCAGCGCCTCCACCTGCCCGGTGTCCCCGGACGGCGCGGGCGCAGAGGTCATCCGCGGCACCCGGCGTCGAGGTACTCGGTCACCGAGGCGTGCGCGGTGGTGGCCCGGGCCGTGTCCACGTCGGAGACGGCCAGGGTCATCGCCGAGGCGACCGCCTGGTCGTCGTCGGCGTCGATGTCCTCGAACGCGCCGACCGCCTTGTCGAGGTAGGCGGTCATCCCGTCCCAGCCGGGCACCTCCGCCGTGTCCTCCACCGAGCTGATGGAGCGGTGCGCCTCGCGGAACCCCGCGACCAGCAGGCGCGGGTGCTCCTCGTCGACCCCGGCCAGAGCGCGGTTGGTCTCGGCCCAGGCCTCCTGGAGCGCCACGCACTCCTCGTCGACCGACGGGGAGGGGGACGCGCCGTCGCCTCCGCCCATCGAGAGGTCGGACTCGATCGAGATGGCGGGGGCCGGCTCGGAGGCCGCCTGCGGCGACCCCTCGGAGGAGTCGCAGGCGCCCGCGACCGTCCCGGCGGACATCGCGACCACGAGGGCGACGACGGTGCGGCGGGTGCGCGGACGGAGCGGCAGCATCCCACCATGGTGGCCTATCCGTCGTCCGCGCGGGAAATCGCGGTGGCGTCCGGTGAGGCGTCTCACGCGGCAGATCGGACGAGTCCGGACGAGTCGGTGCGCGTCGGGGCGTCGGCGCGCGTGGGGACGAGCCAGGGCGCCGTCAGGGCGCGTCAGGAACCGCGGAAGCGGCGCAGTCAGCGCCCAGGTACTCCGTGATGCGCTGGGACGCGGCGGTCATCGCCTCGGTGTCGTGCTGCTGCAGCGCACCGGCGACGGCCTCCTCGACCTCGTCGTCCTCGGCGGCCTGCGCCGCGTCGGCTGCCGCCGTCACGTACGTCAGCACGGTGGCCCAGTCGGTGATGACCGCGCCGGGAGGGTCGACCTTGCTCAGGTTGTCCCGCGCGCCGACGAACCCCGTGCGCAGCGACTTCGGCGACTCCGCATCCATCTGGACCTGCGCGGACGCGGCACGCGACCACGCGACCTGGGCGGACGCGCACACCTCCGGGGACACGACGGCGGCGGTCGCGACGTCGGAGCTGGCCTGCGCGTCGCCACGGATCAGGTCGACACCGGCGGCGGCTCCGATCCCCGCCACGAGCGCCACGCCCGTCGCGACGAAGAGCGTGGGCCTGCGCGCGAAGAAGCCCGTGGCCTTCCGGCGCGGCAGCGAGATGGCCGCGGAGCGGGCGCGGGTCGTGACGTCCTGCACGACGGCGGCACCCCCGGCCGGCTCGCCGCCTCGACGGGTCGCGGGGCGGCGAGAGGAGCGGGACCGGCGGGACGGCGCCGGGTCCGGAGCCGCGTCCGGCGCGTCCGGCGCGGGGGTGCCCGACAGTCGGGCGTCCGACGCCGGGGCGTCCGGCGGGGCGGCATGCGTCGCGGCGGGTGCGGCGCCGACGACCGGGTCTGCACCCGACGGCTTGCGCGACCGGGACGTGCGGCGGGACTGCTTCTTCCTGCGGGTCTTGCGGTCCTTGTCGCGGAACGTCCCGGCGACGTCCGTCGTGCCGTCGAGGACGTCGTCGAGCGCCGGGACGTCGGTCGGGACGGCGGAGCTCGCCCAGGGCGGGGTCGATGAACCTGCCCCGCCCGCCGCCACCGGACCGAACGGGAAACCGACCTGACCAGCGGCGACGGAAGAACCGTCGGCGGGCGGCAGCGCCTCGTCGTCCGCTCTGCTCCGCCTCATGTTGGCGAAGGCTACCCAATGACGCTCCGAAGGTGTCCAGATCGTTGTCTTCCCGCCCTTGACCCGGGCACCCCCCGACGGCCAGATTGTGCGAGTGAGCGCAACCATGACGGGCATGTGGGTCCCCCCTGAGCAGGATCCGCGGGCGACCGGCATCGACCCGGTCGGTGAGAAGGAGACCCTCTGGGAGTACCTCTGCCGGTACCGCATGACCCTCGTCATGAAGTGCGAGGGTCTGGACGCCGAGCAGCTCTCCCGGCGGAGCGTGCCGCCGTCGAACCTGTCCCTGCTGGGCCTCGTGCGCCACCTCGCGAACGCTGAGCACCACTGGTTCACGCGGGTGCTCCAGGGCACCTCGGCGCCCGGGCCGTTCGAGCGCCCGCGCGCCGTGGACGTCGACTTCGACGAGGTCTACCCCACCGAGGAGTGCGCCGACGACGCCTGGGAGGCGTGGCACGCCGCCGTGGACGCCGCCGACGAGCAGATGGTCCACGAGGAGCTCGGCCGCGAGGTGCCGTTCGACGGCGGCACCGTCGAGGTGCGTGACGTCATCATCCACATGGTGGAGGAGTACGCCCGCCACATGGGTCACGCGGACCTGCTGCGGGAGTGCATCGACGGGCGCACCGGGCTCTGAGGAGACCCGGGGCGGACGGCGCGCAAGAGGTCTCCCGACGCGCCGCCGAGCAGTCATCACGCTATAAGGATTCAATGCGGTGACCGCGCGGCTCCGCACGGTCGCCCGGCGCCCGTGTCGAGATAGCTGAGACACTGACTCAGCGGGTGCACGAGCCCCTGATCAGCAGGTATTCCTGCGGCAACTGTCGCCGGGCGCCTGGACGACCGATCGTCGAAAACGATTGCCAAGATCGACCATGGCCACTAACGTTGTCATCGAAAACCTTTTCGCACGGCGGGCCAACGGAGGCTCGTCCCGGGAGAACAGGATCAATGATGACCCGAGCACCATCCTCGCGAGCCAAGGCCGCACGGCGGACAGGGGCACTCGCCACCCTCGCCGCCATGGTGATGTCGACCGGCATCGGCATCGGCGCCGCACAGGCCGCCGGCTCCACGCTGCACGAGGCCGCCGACGAGTCCAACCGCTACTACGGCGTCGCGATCGCGGCCAGCCGGATGAACGACCAGCAGTACATGAACATCGCCAACACCGAGTTCGACATGATCTCGGCCGAGAACGAGATGAAGCTCGACGCGCTCGAGCCGCAGCAGAACCAGTTCAACTTCAGCACCGCCGACCAGATGGTGGACTGGGCGATCAGCAACGGCAAGCAGGTGCGCGGCCACACGCTGGCGTGGCACTCGCAGCAGCCCGGCTGGATGCAGAACATGGAGGGCCAGCAGCTCCGCAACGCGATGCTCAACCACGTCACCAGGGTGGCCGAGCACTTCGAGGGCAAGATCCACTCGTGGGACGTCGTGAACGAGGCGTTCGCGGACGGCTCGTCCGGCGCCCGCCGCGACTCCAACCTGCAGCGCACCGGTAACGACTGGATCGAGGCGGCCTTCTACGCGGCCCGCGAGGCGGACCCCAACGCGCGGCTCTGCTACAACGACTACAACACCGACGACTGGAACCACGCCAAGACCCAGGCCGTGTACAACATGGTCGCGGACTTCAAGTCCCGTGGCGTGCCGATCGACTGCGTCGGCTTCCAGGCCCACTTCAACTCGGGCAACCCGGTGCCCAGCAACTACCACGAGACCCTGCAGAACTTCGCCGACCTCGGCGTCGACGTGCAGATCACCGAGCTCGACATCGAGGGTTCCGGCACCTCGCAGGCGGAGCAGTTCCGCGGCGTGACCCAGGCCTGCATGGCGGTCACTCGCTGCGCCGGTATCACCGTGTGGGGCGTGCGGGACACCGACTCGTGGCGTGCGCAGGGCACCCCGCTGCTGTTCGACGGCAACGGCAACAAGAAGCAGGCCTACAACTACGTGCTGGACCAGCTCAACAGCGGTGACGGCAACGCGTACGAGGGCGACAACGGCGCCGGCAACCCGGGCGACCCCGGTGACCCCGGTGACCCCGGTGACCCGGGCGACGGCTCCTGCACGGTCACCGTCTCCTCCGGCGAGTCCTGGGGCGACCGGTTCAACACCACCTTCGAGGTCTCCGGCGCGGACGACTGGGTCGTGACCATCAACACCGGATCCGGCCAGTCCCTCCAGAATTCCTGGAACGCCGACGTCTCCGGCACCAGCGGAACGCTGACCGCCACGCCCAACGGCAACGGCAACGCCTTCGGGATCACTCTGTACTCGAACGGCAACACCTCCACGCCGACCGCCAGCTGCTCGTCCAGCGACGGCGACACCCCGGCGGCCGACGACTGCACGGTCTCGGTGACGAAGACCGACGAGTGGGGCGACCGGTTCAACACGACCTTCGAGGTCGCCGACGCCGACGACTGGACCGTGACGATCAACCTCGGTTCCGGCCAGTCGCTCCAGAACTCCTGGAACGCCGACGTCTCCGGCTCCACCGGAACGCTGACCGCCACACCGAACGGCAACGGAGACAGCTTCGGCATCACGCTGTACTCCAACGGCAACACCTCGGCCCCGACGGCGACCTGCACCACCGCCTGACGGACTGACCGACCCCTTGATCCCCGCTTCCGGGGTGCCGCACAGGCACCCCGGAAGCGGGGATCTCGTCGTTCCCGACTGGTCCGTCAGCTCGAGGCACGCACCACGAGGCGCGCCTCCAGGACCTCGTGGACGTCGGCGGTACGCCCCGCGAGCCGCTGCCCGAGGAGCGCCACCGCCTGCGCGCCCATGACCTCCCGCTGCTGCTGCACGCTGGTCAGCGAAGGCCGTGCCCGGCGAGCGAGCATCGTGTCGTCGTAGCCGACGACGGCGAGGTCGGCCGGCACCCGCAGCCCGGCGTCGAGCGCGTGGTCGAGGACATCCACCGCCTCGACGTCGTTCCGGGCAAAGATCGCCGTGGTGCCCTCGTCGAGCAGCGCGTCGAGCGCGGCCCGGTCAGGTCTTGCGACCCGGACGTGGCCGCCGAGCCCGGCCCTCCGCATCGCCGCCTCGTAGCCACGGCACCTGGCCAGGCCGGCCGGACGGACGGACGACGTCACGTGCGCGATGCGGATGTGCCCCCGCGTGACGAGATGCTGGACCACGAGGGCCGCACCCTGCTCGTCGTCGTTGTTCACGGAGTCGATGCCGGGCACGGGGGCTGCGGTGCGACCGACCATGACCACCGGCGCTCGTCGTGCAGCGGCCGCGAGCACCTGCTCGGGCACCCACGACGAGACGACGGCGAGGCCGTCGACGCCGAGGTCGAGGAGCTGCTGGACGCGGTCGGCGAGCCGGCCCCGGTCCTTCGACCCGTGAGCCAGGACCACCGAGAGGCCCACGTCCTCGGCCGCCCGCTCCACCGACGCGACGATCTCGGTGTGGTACGGGTTGTCGAGGCTCGAGATCACGGCGCCGAGCAGCATGGACCGCCCCTGCTTGAGGGTGCGGGCCGTGAGCGACGGCCGGTAGCCGACCTGGTCGGCGACGACGAAGATGCGTTCTCGCGTGCGTGCGGAGACGCCCGGGTCACCCCGCAGGGCCAGTGAGACGAGTGACTTCGAGACTCCGGCGGCAGCGGCGACGTCGAGCAGGGTGGGGCGAGGTCGCGACGAAGACACGTGGTCATCCTGCCGACCTGGCGACGACGGCGCGAAACCGACGCGCTGACAGATCTCGATCCGTCCTGGAACGTTCCAGACGTTCCGCCGTCGTTCACCACGACGCCACCAGCGCGACGTCGTCCGGTCGCCGCCCGTCCCTAACGTCACCGCCGTGACGATCGCTGCAAGTCCCGACACCCTGCCCGGCACCAGCCCCGAAGCCCTCGCCGCACTGCGCACCCGCCCGGCAGCGCTCCTGCTCGACTTCGGTGGCGTGGTGCTCACCACGAGCAAGCGTCCCGGCGGGCTCGAGACCATGGCCGAGCACGTCGCCGCGATGCTCGATCGCGCCGGGCACCGGCGCTCCGCGGCAGAGCTCCTGCCGGTGCTGCAGGGCGGCAGGAAAGCTCTCGAGGACTGGAAGAACGCCTCCTCGCGTCGGCTGGAGCCCACCGAGCTGGACCATCGCACCATCTGGCGCGAGTTCTACGGATCCCCCCTGCCGAGGGCTGAGCGCGAGGTTCTCGCCGGATCGGCCGGCCAGCTCCAGGAGACGATGACCCGCACGTTGACGGACCATGCCGTGCGACCCGGCGTCCGCGAGCTCCTGGCCACCGCCCGGCGACTCGGAGTCCTCGTCGCCATCGTCTCCAACGCCCACTCGGGCCGGGCGCACCGCGCGATCCTCGCGGAGCAGGGCCTCGACGCGGCGTTCGCCGTGCAGGTGTACTCGGACGAGGTCGGGATCCGCAAACCTCACCCCGGCATGATCGAGCTCGCTGCCCGGGCGCTGCGCACCACGCCCGAGCACTGCTGGTACGTGGGCGACACGCTCGACCGCGATGTCGTCGCCGGGCGTCGCGCCGGTGCCGGCGCCGTCGTCCTCACCCGCGACCACCACACCGACCGGCCGCCGTTCCCCGTCTCCGAAGAGCCCGACCTGGTGCTGCAGGACCCCCAGGGACTCGTCGACCTGCTCGTGGAGTCCCGGCCGTCGACGCCCTCGGCGCGGCCCTCGGCGTCGCCAGCCTCAGCACCGCTCGTCCCCGCTCCGGTCCCCGTCAGCGCGCTCCTGCTCGATCACGGCGGAGTCATCGCCGTCTCCCGGCCCGACGACGGCGTCCGCCGCACGTTCGCCGTGCGCCTAGCGGCCGGTCTGAGCTCCGCCGGCTACCCGACGGGCACCGAGGAGGCCCTCGAGGTCCTGGACCGTGCTCGCGTGGCGCACCGGTCCTGGAAGGACCACGCCGAGGAGCAGGGCAGCGTGCCCGACGGCGTGGGCTTCGTCCCGGAGGTCGACGCCCCGACGTTCTGGGTCGAGCTCGTCGGGCCGCTGCTCGACCACCACGGACCGGGCGTGCGGCACTGGCTGCGCGCCGAGGCCCACGCGCTCATGGTCGGATACGCGAGCACCAAGTCCGTCCCCACGGTGCGTCCCGGGGTCCCGGACCTGCTGCTCGCCGCCCGCGACGCGGGCGTGCCCGTCGCCGTCGTGTCCAACACCGTGTGCGGGCGGGCAGTGCGCTCAGAGCTCATCGAGGCGGGGCTCGACGAGCTCGTCGGTGCGCACGTCTACTCCGACGAGCTCGGACGGCGAAAGCCCGACCCGGTCACGGTTCGCACGGCGCTCGCCGCGCTGGACGCCGACGCCTCCCGCGCCGTGTTCGTCGGCGACAAGCCGCACCGTGACGTCGCCGCCGCCCGGTCCGTCGGCGTCGGGACCGTCGTGCTGGTGCGCGGCGGCTCGACGGCCGACGAGGTGCTCGACGCGCTCGAAGCCGACGACCCGCTCCGACCCGACCATCTCGTCCCCGACATGTCCGCTGTCACCGTCCTGCTCCGGTCACGCGTGACCCGGCCCCCGGCCGCTCTCTGATCGCCGGCACCCGCCGGACGCCCTGGAAGACCCGAGACGAACTTTCGAGGAAGGCACCCATGTCCAGCAACGTCGCCGCCACGGCCGACAAGCCCCGCAGCGTCCTGCCGCGGTCCGAGCACCTCTCCGGCCCGCAGAAGCTCATGATCCTGGTCCTCTCCATGACGCTGTACGGCGTGGGCGACATCGTCGCCAACGTCGTCCCCGAGGTCCAGGTCGGCCCCCTCGAGCTCGGCGTCTCCTACTTCGCCTTCATCGCCGTCGTGCTCGCGGCCCTCCTCTCACCGCTGTGGGTGGCGCTCGGCGCGCCGCTCGGCGAGCTCGTCTTCTCCGACATGCTGCTCGGCGACTTCGGGGGCCTCAGCGAGCTCGAAGGCTTCCTCCAGACGGCCCTGGCGATCTACGTCGCCGGCTGCCTCGTGCGCAACCCGCTCAGCCGGGTGCAGGTCGCGCTCGCGCCGATCGTCATGGTGCTCGTCGACAAGGTGAGCGGCGGCGTCGTCGACATCCTCAAGGTGGTCATCGGCATCGACCCCGAGACTCTCGAGGAGGCCGACGGGCTGCTGGGGGCGTTCCTGCTCGCCGAAGGTCTCGACATCGTCGTGACGCTCGTGTTCTCCGGCATCCTGTTCGGCGCGCTGCCCGCCCTGTGGCTGACGCCCCGTCTCTACGGGAAGATCGAGCCCGTCATGGGGCTGCGCCCCCGCGACCCCGAGCATCCGCCACGACTGACCGGACCCGCCGGGATGCAGTTCTGGCCGGTCGCCGTCCTGGCTGTCCTTGCCGCCGGCGCGATCGCGCTGTTCGCCACGTGGGAGGAGTTCGTCGGCCGCGAGGACGGGCTCTCCACCCTCGGGGCGTTCGAACCGGACTTCGTCGACCAGTTCGGCGAGGCATGGATGTGGGTCGCCGGCGCGATCGCCCTCGCCGTCGGCTTCGGGATCTTCGTCGTCGTCGCCGTCCTGCGGGCACGCCGGGCCCGCGCCACCAGCACGTCGACGAGCACCTCCGTCGAGGACGACGAGGCGAGCTTCTGATGCCCGCGCCGACCACGGTGGCGACCACCGCACCGGCCGACCGACGGACCGACGCCCCGGCGATCGAGGTGCGCGGGCTCACCTTCCGCTACCCCGGGGCCGCGCAGGACTCCCTGCACGACGTCGACCTGACGATCGAACCCGGTGACTTCGTCGCCGTGGTCGGCGGCAACGGCTCGGGCAAGACCACGCTGTGCAAGGCCTTCAACGGCCTGGTCCCCCACTTCTGGAACGGCGACATCACCGGCCGGGTCCGGGTTCACGGGCGCAGCACCGCCCGGCGCAGCGTGGGCGAGATCGCGCACGACGTCGGCTACGTGTTCCAGGACTTCGGCAACCAGCTGGTGCGGCCCACCGTGCGCGGCGACGTGTCTTTCGGTCCCCTGAACTTCGGGCACGAGGACTGGGCCGACCGGACCGACCGGGCGCTCGCCGACCTCGGCCTCAGCGACATCGCGGAGACCCACACCTGGCAGCTCTCCGGCGGGCAGCAGCACCTCACGGCGCTGGCCGGGGCGCTGGCCCTCGCCCCGTCCGTCCTCGTGGTGGACGAGCCCGCCGCCGAGGTGGACCCCCGGCGGGCAGCCGTCGTGTACGACCACCTGACGCGGCTCAACCAGGAGCAGGGGATCACGGTCGTCGTCATCGAGCACCACGCCGAGCTCATCGCCCGGTACGCGCGCAGCGTCGTGCTCATGTCCGGCGGACGGGTGCGCTGGCACCTGCCGGTCCGCGAGGCTCTCGCGCGCCGCGAGGACCTCGCCGACGCGCACGTCCCCGATCCCCCCGTGGTCGCTCTGGGCCGCGCCCTCGTCGCGGAGGTCGACCGCGGGGAGCGCCCCGTGCCGATCACCGTCGACGAGTGCGTCGACCTGCTGCGGTCGGTCGTCCGAGCCGCGCCGGACGCGTCGGCGGTCGCCGAGCCCGCGCCGTCGGGTGCGATGCCGCGTGCCCGTCGGCGTGGTGCTCTCGTGGCTCGGATGGTGGGGGTCGAGCACGGCTACCGCACGGTCTCCGGCGACCGTCACACCGTGCTCCAGGGCCTCGACCTCGACCTCCACGACGGCGACCGCGTGGCTCTCGTCGGGTCGAACGGTGCGGGCAAGTCGACGCTGCTCTCCGTCCTGGCGGGCCTGGCGGTCCCCCGGGCCGGAGCAGTCGAGGTCGACGGCCGCGACACACGGTCGGTCTCGGCCGCCACTCTCGCCGACACCGTCTGCTACCTGATGCAGCGGCCGGAGGAGATGTTCCTGCAGGACTCGGTGCGCGCCGACGTCGCGATGCATCCGCACGGGCGTGGCCTGCCCGACGCCGACGCCCTGGTCGAGCGGGTGCTGGACCGGGTGGACCTCACGCGGCTCGCCGACCGGGACGGACGCCTGCTCTCGGGCGGCCAGCAGCGACGTTCCACGCTCGCCATCGGCCTGGCGATGCGTCCTCGGCTCCTGCTGCTGGACGAGCCGACGTCCAGTCTCGACCTCCGCTCGCGCGACGACGTCATCGGCATGCTCGAGGCACTCAGCGACCACATCCGCTGCACGGTGGTGGCCACGCACGACATGCACCTCGTCGCCGAGTGGGCGAGCCGCGTCGTCGTGCTCGACCACGGCCAGGTCATCGCCGACACCGACCCCAGGACGTTGTTCTCGTCCCCCGACGTGCTCGAGCGGGCGCGCCTCGTCTCGCCACAGGTCGCCCAGGTGGGCGCCGCGCTGGCGCTGCCGGAGCTGCCCCTGACCGTCGACGAGCTGGTCCGTCAGGTCCGAACCATCGAGGAGCTCGCATGACCTCCGTCGTCACGACCCCGCCACGGACCACCGGTGCGGACGGTCGCCGCGATCCGAGGACCACCGGCCGCAAGAACTCCTCGCGGTCCGGGTTCGACCGCGTGACGGTCGAGTGGGTCAAGCTCGAGCTGGTGCGCGTCGCGTACGCCACCCGAGGCGGATTCCTCGCCGGCCGCGACCCCCGCGCCGTCCTGGGGTGGTACCTCGTGTGCGCGCTGGCACCCTGGCTGACGTACTCGACCCCCGCACTGGCCGTGTTCTTCGTGCTGTCGCTCGCCTGCGCGCTGGCCGCACGGATCGGGCCGCTCCTGCTAGGACTGTTCAGCCTGGGCCTGCTCGGCCAGGCCGCCTACGTGCTGGTGCTGGTGCTCGTCCTCGGCGGGAGCCCGGCGGCGGTCGACGGGCTCGTCCAGATCTCCCTCAAGCTCGGCGCGATCTCTTTGGTCTCCATGGCCGCGTTCGTGTCCCTCGACCCGGAGAAGCTGTCCGACGGGCTGCAGGCCCTGCGCGCACCAGCAGTGCTCGGCTTCGGCGTCAGCTACGGCTACCGGATGGTGCCGATGCTCATCGACGAGTTCCAGACCATCGTCGACGGCCATCGGATGCGCGGGGCACCGCACTGCGGGCACGGGTTCCTGGGGTGGCGGACGGCGGCCCGGGTCGGGAGGATCGCCGTCCAGGCGTTCTACCCGCTCATCCTCAACACCGCCCAGCGCACCCGGACGACCGTCGAGGCCCTCGAGACCCGCGGTTTCTCGCTCACAGGCTCGGACGATCCGGGACGTCGACTCCGGCTCGCGCACTTGCGGTTCACGGTCGCGGACGCCGCGCTGCTGCTGGTGACCCTCACCATCGTGGTGGTGACCCTCGCCGTCCTGTGACGCCAGAGATCCTCGATACGACGCGCGGTCAGCGTGCGGCGACGGCGCGCACCTCGTCCTCCTGCTCACGGTCCACACGGGCCGCGCGCAGGCGGGAGAGCACGACGGCGCCCATCGCGATGCCGGCAGCCACCAGGGCGATGACGATGCGCAGCACGTGGTTGGCGTCAGCGGGCACCGAGAGCATGACCACCGCGGGAGCGATGAGGAGCGAGACCAGGTTCATCACCTTGATCAGCGGGTTGATCGCCGGCCCGGCGGTGTCCTTGAACGGGTCGCCCACGGTGTCGCCGATGATCGTGGCCTCGTGCGCCTCCGAGCCCTTGCCGCCGTGCGCGCCGTCCTCCACGATCTTCTTCGCGTTGTCCCAGGCGCCACCGGAGTTGGCCAGGAAGATCGCCATGAGCACGCCGGCGCCGATGGTGCCGGCGAGGAACCCGGCCAGCGGGCCGACACCGAGCCCGAAGCCCACCGCGATCGGCGCGAAGGCCGCGAGCAGGCCCGGGGTGGCGAGCTCTCGCAGGGAGTCCTTGGTGCAGATGTCCACGACCTTGCCGTACTCGGGCCGCTCGTCGTACGTCATGATCCCGGGGTGCTCGCGGAACTGGCGGCGCACCTCGTAGACGATGGCTCCGGCCGCCCGGGTCACCGCGTCGATCGCGAGTCCCGAGAACAGGAACACCGTGGCCGCACCCAGGATCACGCCGACCAGCGTGATCGGGGAGATGATCTCGTAGCTCAGCATCGCGCCCACCAGGCCGCTGCCGACCGTCGTGACCTCCGCGACCGCCGTCTCGACCGCGTCCGCGTAGGAGCCGAACAGCGCGGTCGCCGCGAGCACCGCCGTCGCGATCGCGATGCCCTTGGTGATGGCCTTGGTGGTGTTGCCGACGGCGTCGAGGTCCGTGAGGATCTGGGCGCCTTCCTCGTCGACGTCGCCGGACATCTCGGCGATGCCCTGCGCGTTGTCGCTCACGGGACCGAACGTGTCCATGGCGACGATCACGCCGACCGTGGTCAGCAGGCCGCAGCCCGCGAGCGCCACGAGGAACAGCGACAGCCAGATGGAGCCGCCGGCGAGCAGGAAGACGCCGCAGATCGCGGCGGCGATGACGCCGGCGGTGTACACGGCGGACTCGAACCCGACGCCGATCCCGGACAGCACCACGGTGGCCGCACCGGTGCGGGACGTGGCCGCGACGTGCTTGGTCGGCTTGGACTCCGTCCCGGTGAAGTAGCCGGTGATCCACAGGATGATGCCGGCCAGCACGATGCCGATGAGCACGGCGAGCGACGCGACGACCCGCGGGTCCGAGGTCACGCCGGTGAGGTCGGCGGTGCCGCCCATCCCGTCGAACGAGCTCGGCAGGTACAGGAACGCCGCGACGGCCGCGAGGGCAGCGCCGACGACGGCGGAGACGTAGAAGCCGCGGTTGATGGCGGTCAGGCCGGACTCGTTCGCCCGCACGCGGGTGATCGCGACGCCCAGGAGGGCGACGAACGCGCCCACCGCGGTGACGACGAGCGGGAACACGAGCCCCTGCTCACCCATGACGGCCTTGCCGAGGATCAGGGCAGCGACGAGGGTCACGGCGTAGGACTCGAAGAGGTCGGCGGCCATGCCCGCGCAGTCGCCGACGTTGTCGCCCACGTTGTCGGCGATGGTCGCGGCGTTGCGCGGGTCGTCCTCCGGGATGCCCTGCTCGACCTTGCCGACCAGGTCGGCGCCGACGTCGGCCGCCTTGGTGAAGATGCCGCCGCCGACGCGCATGAACATCGCGAGCAGCGCGGCGCCGAACCCGAAGCCCTCCAGCACGGCGGGGGCGTCGGACCGGTAGACGAGCACGACCACGGCGGCGCCGAGCAGACCGAGCCCGACGACGGACATCCCGACGACGCCACCGGTGCGGAACGCGATGCGGGCGCCCGTCCGACGCCCGTCGGGGCGGGTGGCGGCCGCGGCGACGCGGACGTTGGCCCGGACGGCGAGCGACATCCCGAGGTAGCCGATCGCCGCGGAGAAGCCGGCCCCTACGAGGAACGCGACCGACCGCCCGACACGCACGCCGCCGTCGCCCGGCAGCAGGAAGAGCAGTGCGAACACCACGACGGCGAAGAGCGCGAGTGTCCGGAACTGCCGGCTGAGGTAGGCGGAAGCACCTTCCTGGACCGCCTGGGCGATGTCCTGCATCTTGTCCGTGCCGCCGCGTGCGGCGAGCACCTGCCGCCGGAGCACCGCTGCGCACACGAGCGCTGCCAGGGCGATCACCGCGATGACCGCGACGATCGTGATGCTGTCGGACCCGAGTGTGAGCATCCGTCCTCCTCGACGTGTGCCAACCGCGCCCCCGGTCGTCGACCTGGGCCGAGCGTCTGTTGGATACCCCGCCGTCGCCGTTGACGGCGGGATGCGCGTGAGTCTACTCACACGTGATGACTGTCACGAACCGACACGTGCCTTGGGCACCTGGCGACGGCGTCTGGACTCCTGGGCACCGCGCCGTAGACTCCCGGCACAAGGTCAACGACGACTGGATCGGAGCGCAGCGTGAACTCCTTGGTGCTGATGGTGGTGGGCCTCGCCATGGTCCTCGCCGGGTACTTCCTCTACTCGAAGTTCCTGGCCAAGCGCGTCTACAGGCTGGACGAGGCCTACCGCACGCCGTCCCACGAGATGCGCGACGGCGTCGACTACGTGCCGACCAACAAGTTCGTGCTCTGGGGTCACCACTTCACCTCGGTCGCCGGTGCCGCGCCGATCGTCGGGCCCGCCATCGCGGTCATCTGGGGCTGGGTGCCGGCGTTCCTCTGGGTCACGCTGGGCACCGTCTTCTTCGCGGGCATGCACGACATGGGCGCGCTGTGGGCGTCGGTCCGCAACAAGGGGCGCTCGATGGGCATGCTGTCCGGGCGCTACATCGGTGCCCGCGGGCGCGGCCTGTTCCTCGTGGTCATCTTCCTGCTGCTGCTGATGGTCATCGCGGCCTTCGCCGTGGTGATCAAGAACCTGCTCATCGCCACGCCCACCTCGGTCATCCCGGTCTGGGGCGCTATCGCCGTGGCGGCCGTCATCGGCCAGATGATCTACCGCTGGAAGATCAACCTGCTGGTCACCACCGTCATCGGCGTCGTCGCCCTGTACTCGCTGATCCTCGTCGGCGACCGGTTCCCCGTGGTCCTGCCCGACCCGATCCTCGGCATGTCGCCGGCCACGTTCTGGATCGTTGCCCTGTTCGTGTACGCGGGCATCGCGTCGCTGCTGCCGGTGTGGGTGCTGCTGCAGCCCCGCGACTACATCAACGGCGTCCAGCTCTTCATCGGTCTGGGCATCCTGTACGGCGCCGTGCTGTTCTCGACCCCGGCGGTCGTCGCCCCCGCGTTCAACGAGAACGTCCCGGCGGACACGCCGAGCCTCGTGCCGCTGCTGTTCGTGACGATCGCCTGCGGTGCGATCTCCGGCTTCCACGGCATGGTCTCGTCCGGCACGTCGTCCAAGCAGCTCGACAAGGAGACCGACGGCCGGTTCGTCGGCTACTTCGGCGCGGTCGGCGAGGGCATGTTGGCGCTCGGCGCGATCATCGCCACGACCGCGGGCTTCCGGACCGTGGCGGACTGGGAGGCGGTCTACTCGTCGTTCGCCGTCAACGGCGTCGGCGCGTTCGTCGACGGCGGTGCCGCGATCGTCAACGCCGGGCTCGGCATCCCGGCCTCGTTGTCGGCGACCATCCTGGCGACGATGGCCGTGCTGTTCGCCGCCACGACGATGGACACCGGGGTGCGCCTGCAGCGGTTCGTCGTCCAGGAGGCGGGCGAGCTCGCAGGCGTCCGGGTCAACAAGGGCGTGGGGACCGTCGTCGTGCTCGTGGTCGCGATGGGGCTGGTCTTCAGCTCCGGCGGCGAGGGTGACGGCGGGCTGCTCATCTGGCCGCTCTTCGGCACCACGAACCAGCTCCTGGCGTCCCTGACGCTCGCGGTGGTGGCGGTCATCCTGCTGCGCAAGAAGCGCAACCCTTTGCCGGTGCTGATCCCGCTGGTCTTCGTCCTGGTGATGTCGATCTACGCGCTGGTCGTGCAGCTCGGGACGTTCTGGGCGGACCAGAGCTGGCTCCTCCTGGTGCTCGACGTCATCATCCTCGTGGCGTCGCTGTGGGTCTCCGTCGAGGCCGCCGCCGCGATGAACGCCGCACGGAAGGGCTCGTTCGACCCGGAGTCCGACGAGCCGGTGCCCACCGGCACCTCCGCCGCGGGCACCGGTGCGGCGAGCGCGAGCGGTGGGAAGCCGTCGAAGGAGGCGTGATGGCGGGCACCCTGAGCGCCCTGACCTCCCTGTCAGCAGGGCTGCGCGAGTTCTACGAGGCCCCGTACCGGCGCACGATGGCTCGCGCCCGGCGGGACGAGGACGACCTGTTCACGCTGGTCGTGCTCGCCGAGGCGCTCGGGGTGCCCAACCCCGCGTCGTACTACACGGTCGAGCTGCTGCCCCTGGTGGCTGATCGCGTCCACGAGTGGCACACCCGGCTCGGTCTGGACCGATCGCCCCTGGACCACGTGTCGTGCTGCTAGACCTGCACGGCCTGGCCGCCCGACGCCGGGTGGTCCTCGTGGGTGGCAAGGGCGGGGTGGGCAAGACGTCGGTCGCCTCGGCGGTCGCGCTGGCCCAGGCCCGGGCGGGCCGCCGGGTGCTGGTCGTCTCGACCGACCCGGCCCACAACCTCGGCCACCTGTGGCAGCGCACGGTGGGCGACGACGTCGCGCGCCTCGCCGACGAGGCGCCCGGCCACCTCGACGGGGTCGAGATCGACCCGGAGCGGACGACGGCGGCACACCTGTCCGCGGTCCGTGCCACGTTGCGCCGGCTCATGCCCGAGCACCTCGGCGGTGAGGTCGACCGGCACCTCGACCTGGCTCATGACGCGCCCGGCATGCACGAGGCGGCGATCCTGGAGCGGGTGGCCGACCTCGTGCAGCGGGGCACGGCCGACTACGACCTGGTGGTCCTCGACACCGCGCCGTCGGGGCACACCGCCCGGCTGCTCTCCTTGCCGGAGACCATGGGGGCGTGGACGGACGGCCTGCTGCGGCGCCGGGACCGATCCGACCGGCTGGGCGCCGCCGCCCAGATGCTGGGCGGTCGGGGCGAGGCCACCGCGCGGCGCGACGCCGAGATCCGCTCGGTGCTGACGCGGCGACGGGAGCGGTTCGCGCACCTGCGCGACGTGCTCACGGACCATGAGGCCTGCACGTTCGTCGTGGTGCTGGCCGCCGAGCGGCTGCCCGTGCTGGAGACGGTCGAGCTGACGCGGCGGCTCACCGGGCTCGGTGTCGCGGTGGGCGGGCTCGTGGTCAACAAGCGCTCGCCCGCCGACGCCGGCGAGCTGCTCGCCGCCCGCCACGCCGCGGAGGCGTCGCACCTGGCCACGCTGCGGACCGAGCTGCCCGACGTGCCCATGCGAGAGGTGCCCCTCCTGGCGCGCGACGTGGTCGGCCGCGAGGCGCTCGAGCGGCTCGGCGACCTGCTCGCGTAAGGGTTCTCCACAACGCCCGGTGACGGACGTACGGGTGTTGTCCATCGTGGGGCCGGCGCTTCAGACTCGAATCTGTTAGCACCTCTGACGAAAGGTTCGACATGACCCGGTCGACAGTCCTGAACCTCCGCGGCGGCGCGGCGCGGCGGCGCGCGCTCTCCGCACTCACCGCCCTGACGATCGCCGCCGCCGGCGCGCTGGCGTGGACCACCGCCGGCCCGGCCGCGTCCGCCTCCGCCGTGAGCTGCGCGCCCGGCTGGTCGGCGGGCACGGTGTACACCGCCGGCGACACCGTGTCGCACGTCGGCCAGAACTGGGACGCCCAGTGGTGGACTCGCGGCGAGACCCCCGGCACCACCGGCCAGTGGGGCGTCTGGCGCTCCGCGGGCGCCTGCGACGGCGGCTCCACGCCGGACCCCGACCCCACGGACCCGCCGACCGACCCCGGTGACTTCGTGGTCTCCGCGGCGCAGTTCGACGAGATGTTCCCCCAGCGCAACTCCTTCTACACGTACCAGGGCCTGGTCGACGCGCTCGGGGCGTACCCGGACTTCGCCTCGGCCGGCGGCCCGGAGATCGCCAAGCGGGAGGCCGCCGCGTTCCTCGCCAACGTGGACCACGAGACGGGCGGGCTGCGCTACGTCAAGGAGATCAACGAGGCCAACTACCCGCACTACTGCGACACCACGCAGCCGTTCGGGTGCCCCGCCGGCCAGTCGGCCTACTACGGCAAGGGCCCGGTCCAGCTCTCCTGGAACTACAACTACAAGGCCGCGGGCGACGCCCTGGGCATCGACCTGCTCAACAACCCGTACCTGGTGGAGACCGACCCGGCCGTCGCCTGGAAGACCGGCCTCTGGTACTGGAACACCCAGTCCGGCCCCGGCACCATGACGGGCCACCAGGCGATCGTGACCGGCGCCGGGTTCGGGGAGTCGATCCGCTCCATCAACGGCGCTCTCGAGTGCGACGGTGGCAACCCGGCCCAGGTGCAGAGCCGGATCGCCTCGTTCCAGCGGTTCGCGCAGATCCTCGGCACGACGACGGGTGGCAACCTCGGCTGCTGACCCGCAGGCGACGGCGGGCTGGCCTCGGTTCGGCAGGAAGGGACCTGTTCGGCAGGACGGACTGCCGAACAGGTCACTTCGTGCCGAGCAGAACCGGGCGAGTGCGCGCAGGCGCGTGGCAAGATGCGCGCATGTCCACGCCACACACCCCAGTGCCCGCGAAGGCTCGCGACCACGCCGAGGACCTCGGCGCGTTCGTCACCGCCGCGCCGTCGTCGTACCACGCCGCCGCCGAGGTCGCCCGCCGCGCCGAGGCCGCCGGGTTCGTCCCGCTCGCCGAGACCGACACCTGGGACGTCACACCGGGCGGACGTTACGTCGTCGTGCGCGACGGCTCGGCCATCGCCTTCGTCGTGCCGCCGTCGGCGGAGGCGACCACCCCGTTCACGGTGCTCGGCACCCACACCGACTCACCCGGGTTCAAGCTCAAGCCGCGGCCCACCACCGGGCGCGAGGGCTGGGTGCAGGCCGGCGTCGAGGTGTACGGCGGACCCCTGCTCAACTCCTGGCTGGACCGCGAGCTCGAGCTTGCCGGCCGCATCGTCACCCGGGACGGGGCGGAGCACCTGGTGCGCACCGGGCCGTTCGCCCGCATCCCCCAGCTCGCCATCCACCTCGACCGGCAGGTCAACGACGGCCTCACCCTCGACAAGCAGCGGCACACCCAGCCCGTGATCGGCCTGGGCGAGGTCAGCGACGCCGACGTGCTCGCCGAGCTGGCCTCGCGCATCGAGGTGCCCGACGGCGCGGTCGACCCGGCGGACATCCTCGGCTACGACGTCGTGGTCGCCGACACCCAGGTACCGCGAGCCTTCGGCGCGCGCGAGGAGCTGTGGGCGTCCGGCCGGCTGGACAACCTGCTCTCCACGCACGCGGCGCTCACGGCGCTGCTCGGCGCCGCGCCCGCGGACCTCACCGGTGTCGCGGTGCTGGCCGCGTTCGACCACGAGGAGATCGGCTCCGAGTCGCGCTCCGGCGCCGCCGGGCCGTTCCTCAGCGACGTCCTGGGCCGCATCTCGCGCGCGCTCGGCGCCGGGGGCGAGGACCGCCGTCGGGCGCTGGCGTCCTCGCTGTGCGTCTCGTCGGACGTCGGCCACGCCGTGCACCCCAACTACCCGGAGCGGCACGACCCCGCCAACCACCCGCGGGCGGGCGGCGGCCCGATCCTCAAGATCAACGCCAACCAGCGCTACACGACGGACGCCCACGGGGCCGCGCTCTGGCAGACGGCCTGCGGGGCCGCCGGAGTGCCCACCCAGGAGTTCGTCTCGAACAACACCATCCCGTGCGGCTCCACCATCGGGCCGATCACCGCCACGCGGCTCGGCATCCGCGTCGTGGACGTGGGCGTACCGATCCTGTCGATGCACTCCGCCCGCGAGCTGACCGCCGTCGTCGACCCCTGGTACCTGGCGCGTGCGATGAGCGCCGTCCTCGTCCGGTAGCGGCGAACCGGGCCCGCCTCAGCGCAGCCCGAGCTTGCGGGTGCAGTGCGGCCACTGGCCCCAGCCCGCGCGGGCCTGCAGGATCTGCGCGCGCTTGGTCTGCTCGCGGGCCCCGTGCCGGTGCGGCAGGCCCGAGCCGCCGACGGAACGCCAGGTGCGCGCCGTGAACTGGTACATGCCGTAGTAGCCGTTCCCGGTGGCGATCTGCGGGCGACCGCCGGACTCGCACCGCGCGAGCTGACCCCACACGTCGCGGGTCCGCAGCTTGTCCGCCGAGACCCAGCCCGTCCTGCCGCCGGGCAGCTTGACCTTGACGCGGTCGACGCCGCGGCCCGTGGTCCGGGCGAGCTTGGTGACCTTCGTGCCGAGCGCCGCCCGGGTCACGGTGCGGGACGCCCCACGGACCTCCCGGGAGACCTTGACCCGCTTGGTCGTGAACCGCTTGCCGCCGACGTCTCGCAGCGGCGTGGCGGTCACGTGCCGCTTGCCGACCCAGCCGACCTTGCCGTGCGGGAGCCGCACCTGCAGCAGCCTGGTGCGGCGCTCGAGCACCGTCAGCCGCGTGCCGTCGTCCGGGCGGGCCACCACGCGGCTCGACCGGTCGCGCTTCTTCGTCACCTTGGCCCGGTCGGTCTTCACCCAGCGCACGGTGCCCTTCGACCCGGCGGCGAGGCCCGCCACGGCGCGGGGGCCGACGGCGGAGACGGGCGCAGCGCTCAGCGTTGCGGTCGCAGGGGCGGTCGCCGGAGGCGCGGCCGGTGCCGCGACGGGGGCCGCCGGAGCTGCGGCGGCGTGCGCCGGGGCACCTGCGAGCGGGACGAGGGTGACCGCGGTGGCCGCCGCGAGGGCAGCAGCGAGCCGCCGGGTCCTGGTGGTGGGCATGACACCAGGGAACGATGATCACGAACAGATAACAGCCTGGGCCGGACTTCTTTCACAAGACTTCCATGGCGAAAGCGCAATCCATTCATCAAAGAATGAACTATTCTTTCTCATCGCCCAGAAGGGCCATCTTTCTCTTGTCGCCCTTTGCGCCTATGTCCTGTGCCTGTGCGCCTGGCGCGCCGATCAGGCGTTGCGGCGGCGCACTGCCAGGAAGCCGATCCCTCCGAGGACGAGCACAGCCGCAGCGACGAGGACGGCCGTGACGGTCGCGCCGGTCCGCGGCAGCTCGCCACCACCGGACTGCGCCCGGACCTGCTCGGCCGACCCGGCGTCCGCCCCGTCAGCGTCGCCCCCGGTCTGGTCCGCGACGCCCGGCGTCACCGCCACACCCTGCGGGCGACCGATCGTGCCGTCGGCCTCGCCCGGGCCGCCGGCCTCGTCCGCGACCGGTGCCGGGGACTCGCTCGGCGACGCCGGTTCCGTGGGCTCGGTGCCGCCGGGCTCGGGGGTCTCGGCCGGCGAGGACGGCTCGGTCTCGTCCGGCCCGGCGGGCGCAGGCTCCGTGGGATCCGTGACCGGCTCCAGGGGCTCGCCCGGCTCGGTCGGGGGCGTGTCGGGGAACGTCGGGGTCGGCTTGGGCTCCGGCGTCACCACCGGCGCCGGGGTGTCGAGGCAGACGGGCTCCTGGCCGCCCTCGCCGAAGTGCTCGTTGTAGTGGCTCAGCTGCACCCACCCCACGCAGTCCCCGGCCTGCACCCCCAGCACCGACCAGGGGATGAACGCCTTGCCGATGTACTGGGCGACATCGTGCCGCGTCCCCGCGCACTCCGCGTCCGTGCGGTCGATGCACTTACCCTCGAAGTGCGCCTGGCCGAGCTGCGCACCGTTCTTGGAGGCCTTCACGTTGACGTGCCCGTTGTCCCGGAACACGTCGCCCTCGGGGAGCTGGATCCCCTCCGCCGTCACCTCGTACGGCGTGGGGTCGTCCGAGCCACCGGCCCAGGCCAACGAGGCCGGGGCGATGACGAGGGCGGCGGTGAGAACGGCGGCCGAGAGCGTGCGCATGCGAGTCCTTCGTCGAGGCGGAGCCCGGCGGCCGTGTACACCGGTGGCTCCTGCAGGAGTTGTCGCACGCCGGACATGTCTCATCCGACGGATGAGAGGGACACGGCGGCGATGCCCGGCTGATGCTTCGACGTCCGATCCTAGGCCTTCAGTCGGCGAGTCAGCGCGATTTGTGGTAAGCGGAGCGGGTGAATTTCAGGTGCGACACTGTCGAGGTGCCACCCGAGAGCCCGCCCGCCGACCACCCGCTGCTGGACGTGCTCACCGCTCGGGGGGCACGGTCCGACCGGCTCAAGCACGCCCGGACGTTCCCGGCCCGGTCGGCGCAGCACGCCGACTGGCCCGACTGGGCCGATCCGCAGCTCGTCGAGGGCTACCAGGCGCTCGGGGTCGAGCGTCCGTGGACCCACCAGGTCACCGCGGCCGACGCCGCGTGGCGCGGCGAGAACGTCGCCCTGGCGAGCTCGACCGGCTCCGGCAAGTCCCTGGCCTTCTGGCTGCCCGCACTGACCGCCGTCCGCGCCGGACGCGCCGCGACGCAGGACGGGCAGGGGCGGATCGAGTCGACGGTCCGCCGCAGCACCGTCCTGTACCTCTCCCCCACCAAGGCCCTCGCCGCGGACCAGCTCACCGCGCTGACCCGCCTGCTCGACGCCGCCGGCACCCGCGACGTCCGCGCCACCACCTGTGACGGCGACACCCCGTCCGAGGAGCGCCGCTGGGTCACCGAGCACGCCGACGTCGTCCTCACCAACCCCGACTTCCTGCACTTCGCCCTGCTGCCGGGGCACCGCCGCTGGACCCGCCTGCTGCGCGGGCTGCGCTACGTCGTCGTCGACGAGGGCCACGCCTACCGCGGCGTGTTCGGCGCGCACGTCGCCCTCGTGCTGCGACGGCTCGCGCGGCTCGCCGAGCACTACGGCGGCACGGCGCCGACGTTCGTCGTGGCGAGCGCGACGACGGCGGACCCCGCCGCGAGCGTCGCCCGGTTGCTCGGGACCTCGGCCGACGACGTCACGGAGGTCAGCGCTGACGGCTCGCCGGCGGGGCGGCGGACCGTCGTCCTCTGGCAGCCGCCCGAGATCACCGGACCGGCGTTCGAGCGCTCGGGCGGCACGACGACGGACGGCCACCCGGCCGGGGTGTCGGACGACGACCCCTGGGCCCTGCCCGACCCCCTCGATCCCGCGGCGAACGAGGCCGATGCCGTCCTGACGGTCGAGGGTGCCGCCGAGCACCCCCGTCGATCCGCCACCGCGGAGGTGGCCGACCTGCTCGCCGACCTCGCCTCGCACGGTGCCCGCACGCTCGCCTTCACGCGCTCGCGCCGTGGCGCGGAGTCGGTGGCCGAGCAGGTGCGGGACCACCTGCGCCCCGTGTCGACCGGGCTCGCCGGGCGGGTCGCCGCGTACCGGGGCGGCTACCTGCCCGAGGAGCGCCGCGAGCTCGAGCAGGCGATCCGGTCGGGTGACCTCCTCGGCCTCGCCACCACGAACGCTCTCGAGCTCGGCGTCGACATCTCCGGCCTCGACGCGGTGCTCGTCGCGGGCTGGCCGGGCACGCGCATGTCCCTGTGGCAGCAGGCCGGACGAGCCGGGCGAGCGGGTGCCGACGGGCTCGTGGCGTTCGTCGCGCGCGAGGACCCGCTGGACACGTACCTGGTCACCCACCCCGAGGCGGTGTTCGACGCCCCGCTCGAGGCGACCGTGTTCGACCCGGGGAACCCCTACGTGCTGGCCCCCCAGCTGTGCGCGGCAGCCCAGGAGGTGCCGTTGCGCACCGAGGACCTCGCCCGGTTCGGCGACCCCGCCCGGGCCCGGGAGGTGCTCGACGTCCTCGTCGCCCGCGGCCTGCTCCGTCGCCGCCCCTCCGGCTGGTACTGGACGCACGCGCAGCCGGCGGCCGGTATGGCGGACCTGCGCGGGTCGGGCGGTCGCCCCGTCCGGGTCGTCGAGGCCGCCACGGGCCGCCTGCTGGGGACCGTCGACGCCGCGTCGGCAGACGGTCAGGTGCACGACGGCGCGGTGTACGTCCACCAGGGTGTCACCTACGTGGTCGACCACCTAGACCTGGCCGACCACGTGGCGCTCGTGGTGCGACGGGACGTGGACCACGGCACCTGGTCGCGCGACGTCATGGAGATCTCCCTCGAGGAACCCGGCGATCCCGACCACCCTGCTCCCGAGGGTTCGCGCCCCGCGCAGCGACGGGAGTGGGGCCCCATCACGTGGGGCCTGGGGCCGGTGGAGGTGACCAGCCAGGTGGTGAGCTTCCAGCGCCGCCGCATCCCGGACATGCAGGTGCTCGACACCGAGGCCCTGGACCTGCCCTCCCGGACGCTCGGCACCACCGCCGTGTGGTGGTCGGTACCGGACCACGTGCTGCGGGCCGCCGGGGTCGACGCCGACGAGACGCCGGGAGCGCTGCACGCGGCCGAGCACGCCGCCATCGGGCTGCTGCCGCTGCTCGCCACGTGCGACCGCTGGGACCTGGGCGGGGTCTCCACCGCCCAGCACCCCGACACCGGCGAGGCGACCGTCTTCGTCTACGACGCCTATCCCGGCGGCGCAGGGTTCGCCGAGCGGGGCTACGAGCTCGGCGAACGGTGGCTGCGCGCCACCCGGGACGCCGTCGCGGCCTGCCCGTGCGCCGCCGGCTGCCCCGCCTGCGTCCAGTCGCCCAAGTGCGGCAACGACAACTCTCCGTTGGACAAGGCAGCGGCCGTGCGGGTCCTGGACGCGCTGCTGCGGCACGCGCCGGACGGTTCCCCGCCGAGCGCGCCCCGACCCCGGCCGTCGACGCCGGCGACGGCTTCGTAGCGCCTACGATCGTCGCGTGACCACCGAGGACCTGACCGCGCTGCGCCGCACCCGCGAGGCACGCCGCGTGGATCCCGCCAACGCCCGCTCCTGGCTGCTGCTCAACGCGCTGCGCCGCGACGACTTCGACGCCGCACAGCTCTCGCGCGCCGACCAGCTCGTCCTCGACTGCGAGGACGCGGTCGACGAGTCCCGCAAGGACGAGGCCCGACGCGACGTCCTGGACTGGTTCGCCCGCGGCGGGCGCGCGTGGGTGCGCATCAACGAGCGCGGTTCCGCCGCCTGGGCCGACGACGTCCGCGCGTTCCGTGACGCCGACGGCCTGTGCGGGGTCATGCTCGCCAAGACCGAGAGCCCCGACCAGGTGGTCGACACGGTGCAGCGGCTCGGCGGGCACCTGCCCGTGGTGCCGCTGGTGGAGTCGGCGCTCGGGATCGAGGACGCGGTGAGCATCGCCCGCGCGCCCGGCACGTTCCGCCTCGCGTTCGGCTCCGGCGACTACCGGCGCGACACCGGTGCCGCGAACGAGCCGCTGGCGATGGCCTACCCGCGCTCCCGCCTGGTGACCGCCAGCCGCATCGGCGGTCTGCCAGGGCCCGTGGACGGCCCGACCGTGGGCTCCAGCCACCCGCTGCTGCGCGAGCAGTCCGGCGACGCCGTCGCCATGGGCATGACGGGCCGACTCTGCCTCGACCTGGAGCAGCCCGCCGTGGTCAACGAGGTCCTGTCCCCCGCCCCTGCCGACGTCGCGTGGGCGCTCGACTTCCTCGCGGAGTTCGAGGCGTCCGGGTCGGTCATCCGCGACGGCTCCGACAAGCCGCGGCTCGGCCGGGCGCGCCTCATCACCGAGCGCGCCCAGCGGTTCGGCATCGAGCCGAGCTGACGGACGGGGCCCGGCCCGCGCCGTCGCCTCGGCGGTCCCGAGCCCGCCCCACGACCCGGCGGAGCCGACGACGGCCCTCGCGGCGGTGACCGTCACCACACCGCCGTCCTCGACGCCGCAGGCCACCGCCAGTCCGTCGTTCTGCCAGACGACGCGCTCCGCCGTCGTGCACGGGTCGTGGCCCCAGCGCAGCGCGGTCGCCCCCGCGAGCGCACCGAGGTCCGCGGCCGACCGTGCCACGGAGCGTGCCTGCTGAGCCGCACCGAGCGCCGCGACCGCCGTGACGAGCAGCAGCACCACCGCCGCGAGCCCGAGCACCAGCACGGTGCCGGCGCCTCGTTCGCCGCCGACGGTCCGGGCGCCGTCCGGAGCCGTCACGGTTCGACCCAGGCGACCGCCTCGCCGGTCGCGCGCAGGGGTGCCCCGGCGAACCAGCCGCCCACGACCGACGTGCTGACCACCACACGGACCCACTCGCCGTCGCGCGTCACGGTGGCCTCGGCGTCAGCACCGGCGACCTGCGAGACGGCGGCGTGCGCCGCGCCGAGGTCCGCGCTCACGGCGGCCTGACGGGCCCCGGCCCGGGCCGCGTCCGCCGCGCGCAGCTGCGCGGTGGACGCGGCCGCGAGCGTGAGCACCGCGACGAGGAGCAGGACGACCACCGGCATGCCGACGGCGAGCTCGGCCGTCACCGAACCGCGTTCTCCCCGGTCGCGGGCGCTCACACCGACAGCGCCGAGCTGATGATCGACTCGAGCATCCCGCGCACGGAGTCGCTCTGGAGCACCAGGATGAGCAGCCCCGCGAAGCCGACGGCGGCGATGGTCGCGATCGCGTACTCGGCCGTGGCGAGGCCGGCCTCAGGGTCGGGCGCGTCGGGTCGGTCGGGCGAACCCGTCGGCTCCACCGGGTCCTGGTCGTCGACGATCTGCGTCGTGTCGGTCATGCGTTCTCCCTTCTCCACCGGGCTCCCGCCCGGTTCCGTGCCCTCGGTCGGCCGACCGAGGGCGATCTCCGCCCCGGCCGTCGGGCCGGGGCGGGCACGCTCAGCCGGACAACAGGTCCACACCGAGCGCGAGCAGCACGGGCACGAGCCCGACGAGCACGAAGGCCGGCAGGTAGCACAGGCCGAGGGGCAGGACGAGCCGGACGGCCAGGCGCGCGGCAGCCGTCCGCGCGGCAGCCTGGCGTTCGTGCCGGTGCTCGGCACCGGCGGCCCGCAGCGACTCGCCCGGCGCCGCGCCCTCGGCCCACGCGCCGCGGAGCGCACGCCGCAGCACGTCGAGCCGTGGAGCGACCGCGTCCCGCCCTGATCGGGCGGGGACGTCGCACGCCCCGGCCCACGCCGCGTCCTGTCGCCCTGATCGGGCGGGGACGTCGCACGCCCCGGTCCATGCCGCGTCCCATCCGGCCCCGAGCCGGAGCGCCGCGGCGACCCGTCCGAGGGCACGGCCGTCCGGCCCACCGACGGCGGCACCCACCGCCTCCAGCGCCCGCGGGACGCCCGCACCGGACCGCACGGCCGCGGCGACCAGCTCGAGCAGGCACGGCACGTCCAGCGCGGCGGACGCCTGCCCCGCCTCTCGGCCGGCGTGGTCCGCGGCCCGGTCGCCGGGTGTGACGAGGCCCGCCACCCGGCGGCGTGCGGCGCGCGCCGCCCAGCGCCACGGCGACAGGCCGGCGAAAGCCACGAGCGCGACCAGACCGCCCACGGCGGCAGGGCTCAGACCGGCGGGGCTCAGACCGGCGGGGCTCAGACCGGCGAGGTCGGGGCCGACGGCGAGCGCGGCCACGGCGTTCACGGCTCGGCCCCCGCCGTCCGGGCCGCGGCCACCAGCCGCCGGGTCCAGGCACGGCCGGCGAGGAGGGCGAGCACGCCGAGCAGGACGGCGGCCGTGCCCAGCCCGCCGTCGGTGGCCGTGGCGAGCGGGTCGGCTCCGAGGGCTGTCCCGAGCACCACGCCGAGCGCCGGCAGCCACAGCAGGACGCGCGCGGTGGCCTGCGGCCCGGCGAGGGACGCCTCCCGTTCCGCGTCCGCCTCGGCCTGCGCGACGAGCGCGGCCCCGACGGCCTCCAGCACCCCGCCCAACGGTGCGCCGACGTCGCGGGCGAGCCGGGCGGCGGCGACGACGGCGCGTGCGGGCCGGGCGCCGCCGACGGCAGCGGCCAGCGCCTCACGGTCGGGGACGCCCTCGGCGTCGACCGGCACCCCGAGCGCCCGCGACCAGGCGCGTGCCGGTGATGCTCCGGAGCGCAGCAGTGCTCCTACCTGGGCGACGGCGAGCCGGACCTGGTCCGGAGCGGTCTCTGGCTGCCGCGTCAGCCGACGCCACCAGCCCGCGGGGCCGCGCCCGCCCCGGACGCGTCGTCCGCGGGGAGGATGCACGACGGCCGTGGCTGGGCGGCCGCCCGGCGCCGCCACGCACCATGCCGCGCACGCCACGCACAGGCCGGCCAGCCACGCGCTCAGCACGGTTCCCACCGCCTCAGCAGGTCGTCCCAGCCGGGTCCGGGCACCGGGTCGCCTCCACCCGGACCGCCCCACGTCGCCACCGGCCGGACCTCCAGCTCACCGGGAGCGGCGCTGCGCACCACCGCGACCTGAGCGAGGTGCCGCACCCCGCGGCGGCGGCGCAGGTGCAGCACCACGTCGAGGGCAGCGGCTGCCTGCGCGGCGACGGCGGCACGCGGCATCCCGGCGAGCGCGGCGAGGGCCTCGAGGCGGGCCGGGACGTGCTCGGCCGCGTTCGCGTGCACCGTGGCCATCCCGCCGTCGTGCCCGGTGTTGAGGGCGAGCAGCAGCTCGCGCACCTCGGCGCCGCGGCACTCGCCGAGCACGATCCGGTCGGGCCGCATCCGCAGTGCACCGTGGACGAGGTCGGTCAGGGTGACCTCGCCCGAGCCCTCCACGTTCGCCCGGCGGGCCGCGAGCGCCACCACGTGGGGGTGGACGGGCGCGAGCTCGCGGGCCTCCTCCACCGTGACCAGGCGTTCGCCCGGCGGCACCAGGCCGAGCAGCGCGGCGAGCAGGGTCGTCTTGCCCGTTCCGGTGCCCCCGGTGACCAGCAGGTTCGCGCGACCGCCGACCAGACCGGCCAGGAGCGAGCCCCAGGCGGCGGGCACAGCACCACGGGCGGTGAGCGCCGGCAGGTCGAGGACGGCCTGGCGCAGCACGCGGAGCGCGATCACGGCACCCGCCGGTGCGATCGGCTCGACCGCGGCGTGCAGGCGGGTCCCGTCCGGGAGGCGTGCGTCCACCACGGGGCTGGCGTCGTCGAGCCGGGCGCCGGCGACGGCGGCCATGCGGACCGCGAGCGCCCGGACGTCCGCGGCGCCCGGCAGGCGGACGTCGCTGCGCCGCAGCCCGTCGCCGCGATCGACCCAGACGTCGTCGGGACCGTTGACGAGGACGTCGGTCACGCCGGGCTCCTCCAGGAGCGGCTGCAGCGGGCCGGCGCCGGACAGCTCTGCCCGGGCGGCGCGGGTGAGGTCGGCGAGCGCGTCGGAGCCGAGGACGCGGCCGCTGGCCCGCAGCGCGTCGGCGACGGCGTCGTCGTCGGGCGGGCCGGCCGCCCCGGGCGCCGCACCGAGCCGTGCGCGCAGACCGTCCAGCAGCGTGGGGTCGAGCACGGCGGACCGCCCGCGGGGCGACGCTCCGGTGCTCATGCGACGGCCACGGTGCTCGCGGCGGCGGGGGCCGTCCCGGAAGGTCCGCCGTTCGGTCGGACGAGCGCCTCCACGAGCCGTTCGGCGGCGACGCCCAGCGGGCTGCGACGGCCGCTGCGGGGTCCGTCGCCGCGTTCGACGGCCGCGGCCAGGCGACCGTCCCAGCCGACGGTGACGGCGGCACGGCGGCCGAGCGCCCGCTCGACCCCGGCCGTGTCGACCCGGCCGGGGGCGGGGCGGCGCGGCACGAGGTGCACGGGGCCGGCGCCGAGCGCGTCGAGCACCCCGAGGGTGGCCAGGGCCCCGGCGACGGCTGGTGCCGTGAGCGGGACGACGAGGAGCACGGCGTCGGCGGCGGTGACGAGGGACCGGCTCGCCTCGCCCCAGCCGGACGGACGCGGCAGGTCGAGCACCACCCGGTGGCCGGCGCGCAGCAGGGCCGTCGCCACATCCAGCACCACGGCGTCCTCCGGCACGCCGTGGGCGGCTCCTTCCCGGCTGCCGGAGAGCAGCGGCACGGCGCGCCAGCGCGGCAGCGCGGCGACGAGCCCGTCGGCGTCGAGGCTGCCCCGGGCGTCGGCCAGCTCGGGCCAGCGGGCGCCGGGGTCGGCCTCGACGCCGAGCAGCACGTCGAGCCCCGCCCCGGGGACGTCGAGGTCCACGAGGGCGGCAGCACCGGCCCGCCGTCGCAGGGCACGTGCGAGCGCCGCCGCGAGGACGCTGGTCCCGGCACCGCCGCACGCGCCGACGACGGCGGTCAGGCGGGCCGGTCCTCGCTGCACGGCGGCGGGTGGTTCGGTGGCGTGGTCCATGGCGCCACCCTGGTGCGGGCCGGGGCTGTGCCGTCGGCTGCACGAGCCCGGCGGTGGAGGCGGTGCTCTGGGGGCGGCTTCCAGGCGGGCTACACGCTCACGGCGACCTTCCCGGCGCGCCGCAGCTCGCGCTCACGACGCAGGGCAGGCAGGAAGCAGAAGACGCCGAGCACGCTCACCGCGCCGCCGATCACCATCGCCGCGCCGGTGGAGGTGACGTCCGCCGTCCAGCCCAGCACGGGGGACGCGACCGCGTAGGTGGCGAACGCCGTCATCGAGGCCAGGGAGAGCACGGTCGACCGGTTGCGGGACGCGGCCTCCCGGTGCAGCAGCGTGTTGTACAGGGGTCCGGCCGCACCATGCAGGCCGTAGGTGACGAGGTAGGCCGCCACCAGAGCCGCCGGCCCGGCCACCACTCCCATCCACACCGCGCCGAGCCCGTTGAGGACGCGGGCCGCCATGGCTGCACGCGCCACCCCGACGCGCTTCGAGGCCAGGCCGGCGAGCGCCGCGCCGAGCGCGAACACGCCCCACCCCACGGACGCCGTCGGGCCCATGATGGCGCCGGCTCGCGCCCCGCTGCCGACGAGCTCGGCGAGGCGGATCGGCTGCAGGGACTCGAAGACGACCATCGCCGTCGACCAGAACACCTCGACGAGGAGCAGGCCCAGCAGCACCCGGTTGGTCGCGGCGAGCCGCAGCCCGTCGGCGACGACGGCGGGCGTCCGGCGGGCCGCTCCCCCACGTCCCGCGCCGTCGTCGGGCACCGCGCGGACCTCCCGGAGCAGGACGCACAGCGCCACGAGGTGGACGACGGCGAGGCCGGCGTAGACCACGTACGGCAGCGTGAGCGCGGACCAGAGCGTCACCGGGTGCCACCACACGAGGCCGCCCGAGACGAGCGCGCCGGCCGCGACGGACAGGCCGACGACGACGCCGTGCCGCGCGAGGGTCCGGTCGACGTCGGCACCCGGGCTGGTCGCGTGCACGGCGTCCACGAACCATGCTTCGAGCGGGCCGGAGTCCAGCGCACGGGAGGCGCCCAGGGCGGCGGCCGCGACCGCGAACTGCCAGAAGGTGCCCGCCACCGCGAACGCCGTCGCCGCGACCACCTGCGTCGCTGCGGCGGTGACGAGCACCGGCTTGCGACCGAACGCGTCGGCCGTGCCACCGGTGGGCAGCTCGAGGGCGAACACGACGATCCCGGTGATCGACGCGAGCGTCAGGGTCTGCGTCACGGTGAGCCCGCGCTCGACCGGGAGCAGGGTCGTCGCCGCGACGACGAGACCCACGGGGAACCAGCGGGTGGCGCTCAGCAGCAGGAAGACCCGGCGCGCGGCGGACGGCGTGAGCACCGTCATGAGCCGGTGCCCTCGGCGTCGGGGACGTCGTCCGGCTCGAGCGGGAACGACGTCATGTACAGGTGCAGGCGCCGCGCGCTGGGGTCGTCCGCACCGGCGCGGACGTACCGGGCGACGACGGCGTCGAGCTCGGCCTGCATCTGGCGTGCCTGGTCGGGCGTCACCTCGACCCAGGCGTCACCCATCCCGGAGACCTCCTGCCAGGGCGTCGGCCAGGAGTCGGCGACGTCGAGCCAGCGGGAGTACGCGACGTCGAACTGCCGGTGGTAGTCGCGCACCAGCCAGCCGAGCGCGGTGCGGGCGTCCTCGTCCTCGGCGAAGTCCGCGGCGGACCAGGCGTGGCTCTCGGTCGCGGCCTGCCAGATGCGTTCCTTGCCGCGGCCCGCGCCGGTGTCCTCCACGAGCCCGACGGACTCGAGCTTGCGCAGGTGGTAGCTGGTGGCGCCCGTGTTGGTCGAGAGCTCGGCGGCGAGCGCCGTGGCCGACGCCGGTCCGCCGCGCCGCAGGGCGCTCAGCAGCCGGGAGCGCAGCGGGTGGGCCAGGACCTTGACGGACTCGGCGGTGAGGTCGAGGCGGGACCAGGGCTGCTCAGGGTTCGCATCCATGCGTGCAGAATAAGTGTGCACGCCTTTAATGCACAATACCTGTGCACGCAGTCCCGGCTCGAGGCCGGGGGATCCATCGAGATCGGCGTCACAGGCCATAGGCTCTGTCGGGTGATCACCTCGTCGCCGGGAACGCCCCCGCCGCCGCACGGGCGGGTGCGGTCACGAGCAGGGCACCGGGTCGCGGCGTTCTTCGACCTGGACAAGACCGTCATCGCCACGAGCTCGACCGCCGCGTTCTCCCGCCCCTTCTTCGCGGGCGGGCTCATCACCCGTGGCGACGTGCTGCGCAGCGCCTACGCGCACTTCCTGTACATGGCGAGCAGCGCCGACGCCGCCCAGACCGAGCGCATGCGCCAGCACCTGTCCGAGCTCGCCACCGGGTGGGACGTCGCCAAGGTCGAGCAGATCGTCGCCGAGACGCTCCACGAGCACATCGACCCCTACGTCTACGCGGAGGCCGTCGACCTCATCGCGGAGCACCACGCGATGGGCCACGACGTCGTGGTGGTCTCGGCGTCGGGCACCGAGCTGGTGGAACCGATCGCGGCGATGCTCGGGGCGGACCACGTCGTGGCGACCCGGATGGCGGTCGCCGACGGCCGCTTCACCGGCGAGATCGACTTCTACGCCTACGGGGAGAACAAGGCCACGGCCATCACCGAGCTGGCGGCCGCGCGCGGTTACGACCTGCAACGCTGCTACGCCTACTCCGACTCGATCACGGACGCCCCGATGCTCGCCGCGGTCGGGCACGGGTTCGCCGTCAACCCCGACCGCACCCTGCGCCGGCTCGCCGCGCAGAACGGCTGGGGCACGCTCACCTTCACCAGGCCTGTCGCGCTGCGTCCCACGATCCGCCCGACGCCGGTGCTCGCCGTCGTCGGGACGCTCGCTCTCGCCGGGCTCACCTGGGCTCTGTGGCGGCGGTGGCGCCGTCGGACCGGACAACCCGCTCCTCTTGCGGGCACCCGCAGCCAGGCGTTCCATGGTGCTCACAGGACGGGGCACGGGACCCACGCACAGACAGTCCACTGAGGACTCGTCGAGCGGGCTTGACCCGGTACGACGACGCGAGGACCACGCGCCTGCTACCCGCGAACCGTCCGGCGCGAGCGGCGCTCGGTGGAAGGAACCCGGGCGCCGCCCTCGTGCGTCGGACCGCTCGGCAACGGGCTGCGACCGCTCGGGAGGGCAGAGCGACCGCTCGCCCGGGAGCGGCGCGGGAGCATCGGCGGGAGCAGTAAGTCCGCTTCCCTTACTATTGCCTCCGCGGGGCGTGATCTGCACCACGACGCGGGTCTACACTCCCCACAGGGCGGCCCTCGGACGCCCCTCACGGACGGAACGCGACGACGCGGAGGAACCCAGTGACCGACAGCCAAGCCACCAGCCCGAGCCTCGAGAACCTGCTCCACGAGACCCGCGCGTTCCCGCCGAGTCCGGAGTTCGCCGACCAGGCCAACGCCCAGGCCTCGATGTACGACGAGGCCGCCGCCGACGGCGTGGAGTTCTGGGCCCGGCAGGCCCGCGAGCTCGTCTCCTGGAAGACACCTTTCACCCAGACGCTCGACTGGTCCGAAGCCCCCGTCGCGAAGTGGTTCGCCGACGGCACCCTCAACGCCGCGTACAACGCCGTCGACCGCCACGTCGAGGCCGGGCTCGGCGACCGCGTCGCCATCCACTTCGAGGGCGAGCCCGGCGACACCCGCACCATCACCTACGCCGACCTGCAGCGCGAGGTGTCCCGCGCGGCCAACGCCCTCGCCGCGCTGGGCGTCGAGTCCGGCGACCGCGTCGTCATCTACCTGCCGATGCTCGTCGAGTCCGTCGTCGCGATGCTCGCGTGCGCCCGCCTGGGAGCCGCGCACTCCGTCGTCTTCGGCGGGTTCAGCGCCGACGCGCTGCGCAGCCGCATCGCCGACGCCGGCGCCAAGCTCGTCATCACCGCCGACGGCGGGCACCGCCGCGGGGCGCCCAGCGCACTGAAGCCCGCCGTCGACGCGGCGCTCGCCCCCAAGGACGGCGAACCGGCCACCACCGTCGAGCACGTGCTCGTGGTGCGACGCACCGAGCAGGACGTCGAGTGGACGGAGGGGCGCGACGTCTGGTGGCACGACGCCGTCGAGGCCGCCGACACGTTCCACGAGCCCGCCTGGGTCGACGCCGAGCACCCCCTGTTCATCCTGTACACCTCCGGCACCACCGGGAAGCCGAAGGGCATCCTGCACACCACCGGCGGCTACCTCACGCAGACGGCGTTCACGCACAAGCACGTGTTCGACCTCAAGGCGGACTCGGACGTCTACTGGTGCACCGCCGACATCGGCTGGGTCACCGGCCACTCGTACATCGTCTACGGCCCGCTGCTCAACGGCGCCACCCAGGTGATCTACGAGGGCACCCCGGACACCCCGCACCGCGGCCGCTGGTGGGAGATCATCCAGAAGTACGGCGTCTCCATCTTCTACACCGCGCCCACGGCCATCCGCGCCTGCATGAAGTGGGGCGAGGAGATCCCCGCGGAGTTCGACCTCTCCTCCCTGCGCGTGCTCGGCTCGGTGGGCGAACCCATCAACCCCGAGGCGTGGATGTGGTACCGCCGCGTCATCGGGTCGGACAAGACCCCGGTCGTGGACACCTGGTGGCAGACGGAGACCGGCGCCATCATGATCTCCCCGCTGCCCGGCGTCACCGCGGCCAAGCCCGGCTCTGCCCAGGTGCCCCTGCCCGGGATCGCCGCCACGGTCGTCGACGACGAGGCGCGCCCCGTGCCGGACGGCGGCGGCGGGTACCTCGTGCTCTCGGAACCCTGGCCGGCCATGCTGCGCGGCATCTGGGGCGACCTGCAGCGGTTCAAGGACACCTACTGGTCGCGGTTCCCCGGCATCTACTTCGCGGGCGACGGCGCCAAGAAGGACGACGACGGCGACATCTGGCTGCTCGGCCGCGTCGACGACGTCATGAACGTCTCGGGGCACCGGCTGTCCACCACCGAGATCGAGTCCGCCCTCGTGTCGAACGAGCTCGTCGCGGAGGCAGCCGTCGTCGGCGCCGCGGACGAGGTGTCGGGCCAGGCAGTGGTCGCGTTCGTCATCCTGCGAGGCGAGCACGCCGACGAGGCGGCCACGGACGAGGGGTCCGCCCGCATCGAGAAGACCCTGCGCGACCACGTCGCCCAGGAGATCGGCCCGATCGCCAAGCCGAAGCGGATCCTCGTGGTGGCCGAGCTGCCGAAGACCCGCTCGGGCAAGATCATGCGCCGTCTCCTGCGCGACGTGGCGGAGAACCGCGAGGTCGGCGACGCCACGACGCTGGCCGACTCCTCGGTCATGAACCTCATCCAGGCGGGCCTGGCCAAGCCGTCGGAGGACTGACACACCGGTCCACCGGGGCGGGGGGCTGACCGCCCCCTGCCCCGGCATGGACAATGGTCTTGTGCGCTTCCCCTTCCCGATCGAGATCCTCCCGCTGACCGCCGCGTCGCAGGACGCCGTGCGCGACCTGGCCGCCGCCGCCGGGGCTCACGACGGCGTGGCCCCGCTCTCGGAGCAGCCCTTGCTGCGCCTCGGGGACGACGACCCGGACCTCACGCACGTCCGGGTGCAGACCCGGACCGGAGCCACCACGGGCTACCTGCAGGTGGACCGTGGCGGCGACGTCGCGAGCGCCGAGCTCGTCGTCCACCCCGACCACCGCCGCACCGGCATCGGCTCCGTCCTGCTGCGCACGGCCGAGCGCGACGCCCGCCTGCCCGACCGGTCCGGCGCACCCGACCAGCGGGGCAAGGCGTTGCGCGTCTGGGCGCACGGCGACCTGCCCGCCGCCCAGGCCTTCGCCGCCGCCCGCGGATACACGAGCGTGCGCGAGCTCCTCTTCCTCGCGCTCCCGCTCGACGACGCCCCGGCCGTGCCGACGCCACCCCAGGGCTACCGGCTGCGCAACTTCCGGGCCGGGTCCGACGACGACGCCTGGGTCGCGCTCAACGCCCGGGCCTTCGCCGACCACCCCGAGCAGGGCCGCCTCACCGTGCACGACCTGCACGCCCGGATCGCCGAGCCGTGGTTCGACGCCGAGGGCTTCCGGCTCCTGGAGGGCCCCGACGGGCACCTCGCCGGCTCCATCTGGACGAAGGTGCCCACCGACCAGCCGGAGGGTTCGCGTGACGGCGAGATCTACGCCGTCGGCGTCGACCCGGCCGCGCAGGGCCGCGGCCTCGGTGCGCTGCTCACCGCGGCGGGACTGCACCACCTGGCGGCCGTGGGCTGCACGCGGGCCGTGCTCTACGTCGACGGCGACAACCCCGCGGCGCTCGCCACCTACGAGCGAGCAGGCTTCGAGCGGGCCGCGATCGACGTCCAGTACGCGCCCGCCTGAGTCCTCCGTCACCCACCGTTCGTCAAACGATGCCAACATGGGCTCATGACTGCGTCCAGCCCGCGTACGGCCCGGCGTGACTCCCGCGGGCGGTTCGTCGCCGCGGCCACCGCCAGCACCTCCGAGACACGCACGACCGCGAAGGCAGGACCGCCACGCATGGACCCCCAGCTCGCCGCCCACATCGCCGAGCACATCGCCGAGGACTCGGGGGACACGACCGACCAGGTCCAGATCGTCCCGCCGGAGCCGATCGAGCTCCCGGCCGACCGGTTCGCCGACCGCGAGCTCAGCTGGTTGGCCTTCAACGAGCGCGTGCTGGAGCTGGCCGAGGACTCGTCGCTGCCCCTGCTCGAGCGGGTCCGGTTCCTGGCGATCTTCGCCTCGAACCTCGACGAGTTCTTCATGGTCCGGGTGGCGGGCCTGAAGCGGCGCATCGCCACCGGCATCGCCGTCACCGCGGCCTCGGGACTCAACCCCCGCGAGGTGCTCCAGGGCATCGGTGAGAACGCCCACCGACTGATGGAGCGGCACGCCGCCGTGTTCCGCAGCGACGTGCAGCCGGCGCTCGCCACCGAGGGCATCACGATCGTGCACTGGGACGAGCTGCTTGACAAGGAGCAGCAGCGGCTGCACAAGTTCTTCCGCAAGCACATCTTCCCGGTGCTCACCCCCCTGGCCGTCGACCCGGCGCACCCGTTCCCGTACATCTCGGGTCTCTCGCTCAACCTCGCGGTCGTGGTGATGAACCCGCTGACCGGCAAGGAGCACTTCGCCCGCGTCAAGGTGCCGCCGCTGCTGCCCCGCTTCATCGCCGTCGACGACCGCGGCCGCCCGAGCGCGCCCACACCGACGCAGGCCGGCGGCACGCAGAAGTCGTTCGTGCCGCTCGAGGAAGTGATCGCCCAGCACCTGGACCACCTCTTCCCCGGGATGGAGGTGCGCGAGCACCACACCTTCCGCGTCACGCGCAACGAGGACGTGGAGGTGGAGGAGGACGACGCCGAGAACCTTCTGCAGGCCATGGAGAAGGAGCTGCTGCGCCGCCGGTTCGGCCCGCCGGTCCGGCTCGAGCTCGCCGGCGGGATCTCGTCGCGCATCCGGGAGCTGCTGGTCCGCGAGCTCGGCGTCGTCGAGGAGGAGGTCTACGAGCTGGACGGCCCGCTGGACCTCACCGGCCTGAACGTCATCGCGGACATCGACCGGGCCGAGCTGCACTACCCGCCGTTCATCCCCACCACCCACCGCCAGCTCGCCGAGGTCGAGTCCGCGATGCCGGGCGACGTCTTCGCCGCCATCCGCGAGCGCGACGTGCTGCTGCACCACCCGTACGACTCGTTCTCCACCTCCGTGCAGACGTTCCTCGAGCAGGCTGCCGCCGACCCCAAGGTCCTGGCGATCAAGCAGACGCTGTACCGGACCTCGGGCGACTCCCCCATCGTCGACGCCCTGATCGACGCCGCCGAGGCAGGCAAGCAGGTGCTCGCGCTGGTGGAGATCAAGGCACGGTTCGACGAGCAGGCGAACATCTCCTGGGCCCGCAAGCTCGAGCAGGCCGGCGTGCACGTCGTCTACGGCATCGTCGGCCTCAAGACCCACTGCAAGCTCTCGCTGGTGGTACGCCAGGAGTCCGACGGGCTGCGCCGCTACTGCCACGTGGGCACGGGCAACTACCACCCGAAGACGGCCCGGCTGTACACCGACCACGGCCTGCTGACCTGCGACCCCGACGTCGGCCAGGACCTCACCCGCCTGTTCAACCAGCTGTCCGGCTACGCGCCCCGGTCCCGGTTCCACCGCCTGCTGGTCGCGCCCCGCACGGTACGGTCCGGGCTGATCGAGCGCATCGACCGCGAGGCCGCAGCCGCCGCCGCCGGCCACGAGGCGTGGGTCAAGATGAAGGTCAACTCCGCCGTCGACGAGGCCACCATCGACGCGCTCTACCGGGCGTCGCAGGCCGGGGCGAAGGTCGACCTCGTGGTGCGCGGCATCTGCGCCCTGCGGCCCGGGGTCCCCGGGCTGAGCGAGAACATCCGGGTGCGCTCCATCCTGGGCCGGTTCCTGGAGCACTCGCGGATCTTCGCCTTCGCCAACTCCGCCGGACCCGCGATCGGCGAGGGGCCGGAGACCGGGCCGGAGGTGTTCATCGGCTCGGCCGACCTCATGCACCGCAACCTCGACCGTCGCGTCGAGGCGCTGGTGCGCATCAGCGACGAGAGCCAGATCCTCGAGCTCCTCGAGCTGATCGACGAGTCGATGTCGGACGAGTCAGCCTCCTGGCACCTGCAGCAGGACGACACCTGGGTGCGTGCCACAGGGCCGGAGGGCGAACCTCTGGTCGACCTGCAGTCGCAGCTCGTTCGCCGTCACCGCCGCCGCCCCGCCAGGACGCGCTGACCCACCCGATGGCCGCCGCACCGCAGTCGCCCCGCCGGCTCCGCACCGCGACACCGTTCGTCGACCCCCTCGGCGCGACGTCGGTGCAGCATGCGCCCGTGATCGAGACCGCCGGTGCGCTCGTGTGGCGCATCCGGCACAAGAAGCTCCAGGTGCAGCTCGTGCACCGGCCCCGCTACGACGACTGGTCGTGGCCGAAGGGCAAGCACGAGGAGGGCGAGTCCCTCGCCACGACGGCGATGCGCGAGGTCGCCGAGGAGACGGGCCGCGCCGTGGTGCTCGGCCTGCCGCTGCCCGGCCTGCAGTACCTCACCCCGGAAGGCCGCGTGAAGCGCGTGCACTACTGGGCGGCACGCCGCGCCGCCTCCGAGCGCGACGCCCACCCGCTCGCCGCCCGGGCGCCCGTCGCCCCGGTGGACAAGCGCGAGATCGACCGCTGCGAGTGGGTCGACGCCGACGTCGCCGCCGAGCGCCTCACGCGCGCGACCGACCGCGGGCCGCTGGACGCCCTCGTCGAGGCCGCACACGACGACCACCTCGCCACGCACGCCGTCGTCATCGTCCGGCACGGCCGGGCGCTGCCCCGCGCGGCCTGGTACGGCGCCGAGCAGGAGCGCCCCCTGACGCCGGTCGGCCACGCGCAGGCCGCCGCGCTGGTCCCGGTGCTCGCCGCCTACGGCGTCGACTCGGTGGTCTCCAGCCGCTGGGAACGGTGCGCGACGTCGATCGACCCGTACGTGCGGGCGTCCGGCGTGCGTCCCGAGTACAGCGACAACCTCGGCGAGGCGCAGCACGAACGCTCGCCCGCCCGCGTCGCCGGGGCCGTCCGCGACCTGCTGGAGTCCGGCCGGTCGTCGGTGCTGTGCACGCACCGCCCCGTGCTCCCGACGGTGCTCGACGTGCTCGGGCAGCACTCGCGCCGCGCGGTGGCCAACGCCCTGCCCCGGCGGGACCCGTATCTGGAGCCCGGCGAGGCCCTCGTCGCGCACGTCGCCACGACTCGACGCGGACCGCGGGTGGTCGCGGCCGAACGGGTCGCGCCGCCGGTGTTCTGAGCCGGTCTCAGCCCACGGAGCCCAGCACGAGCCACGTGGCCCCGGCGGCCATCAGACCCGCTGCGGGCGCGGTCAGCAGCCAGAACACGGCGATCGTCCGAGCCACTCCCCAGCGCACCGCGGAGAGCCGCCGGGTGGACCCCACGCCCACGATCGCGGCGGTGATGGTGTGCGTGGTGGACACCGGGGCGTGCAGCACGATCGCGCTGACGTACAGCACGATCGCGGAGACCGACTCGGCGACGAAGCCGCGCGCGGGGTCGATCTCGATGATCCGCCGTCCGAGGGTCCGCATGATGCGCCAGCCGCCGGCGTACGTGCCCGCCGCCATCGCGGTCGCCGCCGCGAGCTTGACCCACAGCGGGATGCCCTCGACGGGGCTGACGGCGCCGACCGTGAGGAGCGCCAGCCAGACGACGCCCATCGTCTTCTGCGCCGCCTGCAGGCCGTGCCCGAGCGCCATGGCGGCGGCCGACGCCGTCTGCGCGATCCGGAAGCGTCGGTTCACGCGGGACGGCGCCGCGTTCCGGAACGTCCACAGCAGGGCGACCATGAGCGCGAACGCCCCCACGAACCCGATGACGGGCGACACGAGCAGGGGGACCACCACCCGGTCGAAGACCTCTTCGCCGTGGACCGCCATGCCGCCGGCGAGACCGGCCCCGAGCAGGCCGCCCACGAGCGAGTGGGTGGACGACGTCGGCATGCCGAACCACCAGGCGACGAGGTTCCACGCGATGGCGCCCAGCAGCGCGCACAGCAGCACGACGAGCGCGTCCACGGCCGGCGCCCCGTCGAGGTCCACGACCGACGTCGCGATCGTCTCGGCGACGGCGGTCCCGAGCAGGGCGCCGACGAAGTTCATCGCCGCCGCCATCGCGACGGCGATGCGGGGCGTGAGCGCCCGGGTCGAGATGGAGGTCGCGACCGAGTTCGCCGCGTCGAGGAACCCGTTCGTGCAGGCGAAGCCGAGTGCGACGACCACGACCACGACGACGAGGGCGACCTCCACGCTCACGACTCCTTGAGGACGATCGTCTCGACGAGGTTCGCGACCTTCTCGAAGGCGTCCGTGGCCTCCTCGAGGATGTCGACGACCTCCTTGAGCTTGATCAGCAGGATCGGGTCGGCCACACGGTCGAAGAGGTGGGCGAGCAGCGTGCGGTGCAGCTTGTCGCCCTGGTTCTCGAGCCGGTTGATCTCGACCCAGTACTCGGGGAGCTGGTCGAGCTTGCGCAGCCGGGGCATGGCGTCGGCCGTCAGCTCGGCGCAGCGCAGCAGCACCTGGATCTGCTCGGAGACGGCCATCGGCAGCTCGTCGATCTTGTAGAGGACGATGAGGTGCCCCGCCTCGTCCATCGCGTCCATGCAGTCGTCCAGCGCGGAGGCGAGGCTGTAGATCTCGTCCCGGCCGAAGGGTGTGACGAACGTCTTGTTGAGCCGCCGCATGATGGAGTGCGTCGCCTCGTCGGCCTCGTGCTCCGCCTCGGTCAGGCGGTCCACGATCTCCTCGCGCTCACGACGCGACGCTCCGAGGAGCTCGGCCAGCAGGGTTGCTCCGGTGACGGTGTGTCCGGCCAGCACGGCCAGCAGGTCGAAGAAGGTGGTGTCGCGCGGTGTGAGGCGCAGGCGCACGTGAGGCTCCCGGTGAGGAGGGACGCTCGGTCAGTCACAGAGTAGGTCCCGGCTCGCGACCGGGCTAAATCGGCTGTCCGGCGTGGGCGCGCCCGGACGCAGAAGTGCGACGCCGGACCGGGAGCGCCTCTCGGCGCGTGGCCGCTCGAAGCGGCTCGAGGTGGAGCCCGGGGCTACCGCGGCCCGACGTCGCCCGTCCATCGTACGGCCGCTTCCGTCAGTCGAGCGAACCCGCACGCCACAGCGCGGCCGCGTGCTCGAGCTCGCCGGCGGTCCCCACCAGGTCCGCTGCGCCGCTCGTCATGCGCGCCGCCGCCTGCGGGTCGGCGACCTCCCGCGCGTCGGCGTCGTAGGCCGCACCGGTCGCCAGGATCCGGCAGAACGCCGCGGCTCGCTCCAGCGCGACGGCCAGGTCACCGGCATAGACCCCGGACAGCACCGTGTCCGCGAGCTCGCGCAGGTCCGACGGCGTAGGCGGGCGCGGCACTCCGGCCACGACCTCCTGCACCGGCGCGACGTCGACGCCGAGGCGGTAGCGCAGGCCGATGGTGCGCGGGTCGCGCCGCACCCACTCGCGCAGCGCGTACAGCCGCCAGAGGGCACCGGGCAGGCTGGCCGGCGCGGCGTCCGACCAGAGCTCGGCGACCACGTCGAGGCCTTCGTCCTCGACGAGCCGGACGAGCCGTGCGACCACCTCGGGGTCCTCGGCGGCGCGGGCGCGGTGGACGACGGCGCGAGCGGTGGTGTGGGCCACCTCGTCGCGCCGCGCAGGGTCGAGCGCGCCCGGCAGGGCGTCGGCATCGCGCGGGTCGAGCATGGCCGGGCGACGGAAACGTCGGTCGTTCACCGACCCAGTCTCGCAGGTCGGTCAGGTACTACGACGGCGTCGGTGGGCACCGCGTCTCCTGTGGCGGTCGCCAAAGGCACTCGCCGTGCCCGCTCACCGCATCACTCCTAGCATCACCAGGAGAAGGCCCCGGGACCGGGGCGTGGGAGGAGACCTGAGATGACCTCAGCAGCACCGACCGGTGCCGGCGCCAGATCAGCGCACCGCAAGGCGATCAGCCTGTCGATCGCCGCCGCCGTCGGAGGCTTCCTGTTCGGCTTCGACTCGTCGGTGATCAACGGCGCGGTGTCGGCGATCGAGGGTGAGTTCGAGCTCGAGGCGACGGTCACCGGCCTGGTCGTGGCGGTGGCGCTGCTCGGCTGCGCCCTGGGTGCCTGGGGCGCCGGCCGGCTCGCGGACCGCATCGGTCGCGTCAAGGTGATGCTGCTGGGTTCCGCCCTGTTCCTGTTCTCCGCGGTGATGTCGGCCCTGGCGTGGACCGCGCTGGACCTGTCGCTCTGGCGCTTCCTCGGCGGCATCGGCATCGGTATCGCGTCGGTCATCGCCCCGGCGTACATCGCCGAGATCTCGCCGGCCTCGATCCGCGGCAGCCTGGCCTCCCTGCAGCAGCTCGCCATCACGGTGGGCATCTTCGGCGCCCTGCTGAGCGACCAGCTCCTGGCGAACGCGGCCGGTGGTGCCGCGAACGAGCTGTGGCTGGGGTGGGAGGCCTGGCGCTGGATGTTCTTCGTCGAGGCGGTGCCCGCCGTCGTGTACGGGTTGCTGGCGCTGCGGATGCCGGAGTCTCCGCGCTACCTCGTCGCGCGAGGTGCCACCGACGAGGCCCGTCGGGTGCTCTCCTCGGTCCTCGGACCGCAGGAGGACGTCGACGAGCGGATCGCCGAGATCGAGAAGTCGATCGCCGTCGACGAGGAGAGCGCCCACCTCGGTTCGCTCAAGGGCTCCGGGTTCCTCGGCCTGAAGTCCATCGTCTGGGTGGGCATCCTGCTGGCGATCTTCCAGCAGTTCGTCGGCATCAACATCATCTTCTACTACTCGACCACGCTGTGGCAGGCGGTGGGCTTCGACGAGTCGCAGGCGTTCCTCGTCTCGACGATCACGGCGGTGACGAACATCGCGGTGACCTTCATCGCCATCGCGCTCATCGACAAGGTGGGCCGGCGTCCGATGCTGCTCATCGGCTCCGCGGGCATGGCGGTCTCCCTGCTGCTGATGGCGGCGGCGTTCACCCAGGGCAACGCCGTCGTGGACCAGGCGACCGGGGAGTCGTCGCTGTCGTTGGAGGGTGCGTGGGCGACCATCGCGCTCATCGCGGCCAACGCGTTCGTCGTCTTCTTCGGCGCCACGTGGGGCCCGCTGATGTGGGTGATGCTCGGCGAGATGTTCCCGAACCGGATCCGTGCGGCGGCTCTCGGCGTCGGCGCGGCGGCGAACTGGCTGGCGAACTTCACGATCACGCTGACCTTCCCGCCGATGCTGTCGACGTTCGGGCCGGCCGTCCCGTACGGCATGTACGGGTTCTTCGCCGCGTTGTCCTTCGTCTTCGTGTGGTTCAAGGTGTCGGAGACGAAGGGCAAGCAGCTCGAGGACATGACCGAACAGGTGCGCCGCCGCACCTGACGCCCGCCGCCGAGGTGGTGGGGCGCTCCACTACCTCGGCGGCGGACGTCCTGCCTCGGGCAGACTCGCCTCGATCACTTGCTTGGTGCAAGCAATCTACACTACGGTGCCCGAGGCAATGAAAGGGGTCGACGTGTCAGAAGGTGCCTCGACAGCACTCGTCTCAGCGCTCGAGTCGCTCGCACGCGCTCAGCGGGCGGCGGCGAGTCGGATCGCGCGTGACCTCGACTGGCCACGGGCCGGGCTCGGCATCGTGCGGCTGATCCGGAACCGCGGGTCGGTCCAGCTCTGCGACGTGGCCGAGGCGCTGCGCGTCGACGCCTCCGTCGCGAGCCGCCAGGTCAGCGCACTGGTCGACGCAGGCTACGTGCGCCGCACCGTCGACCGGGCGGACCGCCGCGCTCGCACCCTGGAGCTCACCGACGCCGGGCGCGCGTTCGCCACGGAGTCGGACCGCTACTTCGACGACTTCGTCGACGAGGCCTTCGCGGACTGGTCCGCGGGCGACCTCGCCGACGCCATCACCCGGATCCGCGACGTCGCGGCCGCCATCAGCTCCGTGACCCAGGAGGTCCCGCCTCGATGACCGACACCACCAGCTCCGCGCCGGGCACACCCGGCACCACGGAGAGGCCGGCCGCGCCGCTCGACGCTCCGGCCGAGAACAACCCCGCGATGACCCGCCGCGAGACGCTCGAGGCACTCTCCGGCATCCTGCTCGGCGTCTTCGTCTCGCTGCTCGCCACCACGATCACGTCGACCGCTCTGCCGCGCATCGTCGCGGACCTCGGCGGCTCGCAGCACTCCTACACGTGGGTCGTCACGGCCATGCTGCTGACGATGACCGTCTCCACGCCGTTGTGGGGCAAGCTGGCGGACCTCACGAACCGCAAGGCCCTCATCCAGGTCGCGCTGGTGATCACCGTGGTCTCCGCGGCGGCGGCCGGGTTCTCCCAGGACATGTCGGCGCTGATCACCTTCCGTGCCCTGCAGGGCATCGGGGCCGGCGGCCTGATGTCGCTGGCGACGGTACTGATGTCCGACATCATCAGCCCGCGCGAGCGCGGCAAGTACATGGGCCTCATGGGCGGAGTCATGGCCGTGGCGCAGATCGGCGGCCCGTTGCTCGGCGGCGTCATCACCGACTCGTTCCTCGGCTGGCGGTGGACGTTCTTCGTCGGCGTCCCGTTCGCGGTCGCCGCCCTCGTCGTGCTGCAGAAGACGCTCCACCTGCCGGCCCGGGGCGTGCGCAAGGTCACCATCGACTACCTCGGCGCCGCGCTCATCGCCGTCGGTGTCGCACTGCTGCTGGTCTGGGTCACGTTCGCGGGCGACCAGTTCGCGTGGGCCTCCTGGCAGACCGCCGCGATGGTGGGTGCCGCCGTCGTCTCCCTCGCCGCGGTGGTGCTGGTGGAGCGGAAGGTGACGGAGCCGATCATCCCGCTGCACCTGTTCCGCAACCGCACGTTCGTGCTGTCGATCGTCGCGTCCGCGGCCGTCGGCGTGGCCATGTTCGGCACGGCGGTGTTCCTGTCCCAGTACCTGCAGCTCGCCCGGGGCAAGACTCCCACCGAGGCTGGTCTGCTGACGGTCCCGATGGTCGTCGGCACCATGATCGGCGGCATCGTGCTCGGGCGGATCATCTCCCGCACCGGGCGCTACAAGGCGATCATGGTCGGTGGCGCCGCGCTGCTGTCGCTGTCGCTGCTCGGGATGTCCACCATCGGCACCCAGACGAGCTTCGTCGTCATCTCGGTCTACCTGTTCGGGCTCGGGCTGTCCGTCGGCGCGCTCATGCAGAACCTGGTGCTCGCCACCCAGAACACCCTCGACGTGCGCGAGATGGGCGCCGGCACCGCCACCGTGGCGTTCTTCCGTTCCCTCGGCGGGGCCGTCGGCGTCTCGGTGCTCGGCGCCGTCCTGGCAGGCTCCGTCAAGGAGGACCTCGCCGCCGGTCTCGCTCGGCTCGGTGTCCCCGTGTCTGCCATGGGCGACTCGGCCGGCGCGGTCCCGGACATGTCGCAGCTCCCCGCGCCGGTGGTGGACGTCGTCGCCGGCGCCTACACCGACGGCATCACGGGGATCTTCCTCATCGCGGTGCCGATGGCCCTCGTGGCGCTGGTCGCGATCTGCTTCATCCGCGAGATCCCGCTCGGCGAGCGCTCCGGCATCCAGCAGGCCCGCGACCTGACCGCGGCGCAGGCCGCCGACGAGCGCTGAGGCCGAGCCAGGGCCCGGCGCGTCGGGGCGGGCACGGAGGCAGGCTGAGGGACACGAAGAGGTGCTGTCTCGGTCATGGATGGAACCTGCGGCGCCATTTTCACCCGCTCGGAGCGGCTGAATAACCAGATCGTGACCTATAGAGGGTCCCGAACGCCTCCGCACGAGGCCATGATGGGGCCATGCACGACGTCGACTCCGCCCACACCCGTCTGCCGGATCCGCAGACCGATCCCTTCGGCGCGCTCGAGCGCGAGGTCCGCGTGCTCATCCGGCGGGCGCAGTCCACCTCGGCGCAGACGGCGCGGCTCATCCATCCGGAGCTCGACGCGTCGGCGTACCCGCTGCTCGCCCACATCGCCATGAACCCGGGCACCCGCGGCTCGGACCTCGCGGCGCACTTCGGCGTCGGCCGGGCGACGGTGTCGCGCCAGCTGAGCCGGCTCGCGGAGCTGGGCCTCGTGCACCGCGAGACCGACCCCGAGGACACCCGCGGGCAGCAGATCACCCTGACCGACGACGGCGCGGCCCGCTTCCAGCATGCCCGCGACGCCCGCCTCGCGATGCTCGAGGTCGCCCTGTCGCAGTGGGAGAAGGAGGACGTCGCCACGCTGGCGCGCCTGCTGAACCTGTACTCGAAGGATGTCGTCACCTGGCTGGGCAGCCAGCAGTCCGCCGCGCTGCTCAGCGCAGCAGACGCTCGCGCAGCGCGCTGACCGCCTCCGGCTCACCGCCGTGCGCGGCGAACCAGCCTGCCGCGCCGCCGTCGTGCGCCGCGAGGACGTCCAGCACCGCACCGATCGCGTGCGCCGGTGCCGTGAGCAGCTCGGGCGGGAGCGCAGCGAGCACGTGGGCGTCCTCCTCCCGGGTCCGGTGCGCGGGGCGGGCCCGGGCGATGATCCCCGGCATGTTCGGCTCGGTGCGGACGTAGTCCGTGACGATCTCCGCCCGCTCGGCACCCACCAGGAGGAGCAGGATCGCCACCAGCACACCGGTCCGGTCCTTGCCGGCGGTGCAGTGCACCAGCACGGGGGCGTCCTCGGTCGCGACGGCGCGCACCCCGTCGACGAGGTAGGCGGCGCCGGCGCCGTGGAGCAGCTCGACGTAGAAGCGGCCCAGGTCGAACGGGGCGACGTCGCCGGCTCGTCGCGTCCGGGTGGCGCCGGTGAGGACCGGCAGACTCACCACCCGGGCGACCTCGCGCAGCGGGTGCTCACGTCCGCCCTCGCCGACGTCGCGCAGGTCGAGCACGGTGCGGGGCGGCCAGACGACGTCGCGCGGCCCGACGTCGCCGACGTGCGGCGCGTCGGAGCGCAGCAGGACGCCGGGACGCAGGCGTGGGGACGCCGCACCGACGTCACGCAGGTTCACGAGCCGGTCCGGCACGACGGAGGTCTCGGTCATGGGGCGACGGTAGCGGTCGCGGAGACCGCAGCGTCAGCGGGCGGGGGTGCCGGGCTCGAACGTCAGGCTGACGGAGTTCATGCAGAACCGGTCGCCCGTGGGGGTCTGCGGCGCGTCGTCGAACACGTGACCCAGGTGGGAGCCGCAGCGCGCGCACCGCACCTCGGTGCGGACCATGCCGAGCGACCGGTCCTCGATGAGCTCGACCCGGTCACCGGCCAGCGGCGTGTAGAAGGACGGCCAGCCGCAGTGCGAGTCGAACTTGGACTCGCTGCGGAACAGCTCGTTGCTGCAGGCGCGACACCGGTAGACACCCTCGCGGTCCTCGCCGAGGAGCTCACCCGTCCAGGCCCGTTCGGTACCCGCCTGGCGCAGCACCGTGAACTCTTGTGGCGACAGCTCGACGCGCCACTCGTCCTCGCTCTTGGAGACCTCGTACGTCATGCCGATGACAACAGGCGCCGGACGGGAGGTGTTCCCGTCCGGCGCCTGTCGGGCACTCGTCAGCGACGACCGCCGGCCTGCCCGGCGCCCTGGGCGGCGCGGCCGCCGGCACCCTGACCTCCGCGGCCCCGACGGCGGCGGTTGCGGCCGCCCCCGGCACCCTGCGGTCCGGAGGCACCCGAGCGGGGCTGCCCGCCGCCCGACCGCTGGCCCTGCGGCTTCTTGCGGGCCGGCTGCTGCTCGACGGGCGGTGCCGGCTTGACGTACGCGGCGACCTCGCCGACCAGTGCCGCGACCACGGGGTCTCCCGGTGCCACCTGCTGCGGGCGGGCGGCGATGCGGGCCTTGCGCGTCAGGTCGCGCACGTCGCCGCGCTCCTCGGGGAGCATGACCGTCACGACGTCCCCGACCGAGCCCGCACGGGCCGTCCGACCGGAACGGTGCAGGTACGCCTTGTGCTCGGCGGGCGGGTCCACGTGCACCACGAGCTCGACCTCGTCGACGTGGATGCCGCGCGCAGCGATGTCCGTGGCGACCATGACCTTGACGTCGCCGGAGGAGAACGCCGCGAGGTTGCGCTCGCGGGCACCCTGGCCGAGGTTGCCGTGCAGGTCCACGGCGGGCACGCCGGCTGCCGTGAGCTGCTTGGCCAGCTTCTTCGCCTGGTGCTTGGTGCGCATGAACAGGACGCGGCGACCGGTGCCCTGGGCGAGCTGGTGCACGACCTGCTTCTTCGCCTCCTTGTCGGACACGGCGAGGATGTGGTGGGTCATCTGCGGCGGCGGGGCCGCGGCGTCGTCCACCGAGTGCGTGACCGGGCTCTTCAGGTAGCGCTTGACCAGCACGTCCACGCCGTTGTCGAGCGTGGCGGAGAACAGCAGCCGCTGACCGGTGCGTGGCGTGCGGTCCATGATCCGCTTGACGCCCGGGAGGAACCCGAGGTCGGCCATGTGGTCGGCCTCGTCGAGCACCGTCACCGAGATGTCGTCGAGCGTCAGGAGCTTCTGGTTGAGAAGATCCTCGAGCCGGCCCGGGCAGGCGATGACGATGTCGACACCCTGGTTGAGCGCGGTCACCTGACGCGACTGCGCCACGCCGCCGAAGATCGTCGTGGTGCGCAGGCCGAGCGACTGGGCGATCGGCTTCATGACGGCGTCGATCTGGTTGGCGAGCTCGCGGGTGGGGCACAGCACGAGCGCCATCGGGGCGGCGCTGCGCAGGGCGCGGCGCCCGGCGGATTTCGCCGCGGCCTTCTGGCGGGCGAGCTCCGTCACGGTCGGCAGGGAGAACGCGAGCGTCTTGCCGGAGCCGGTGCGGCCGCGGCCGAGCACGTCCTTGCCGGCGAGGGAGTCCGGCAGCGACGCCGCCTGGATGGGGAACGGGGTGGTGATGCCGGCGTCCGTCAGATGCTTCACGACAGGGGTCGGCAGGCCGAAATCGGCAAAGGTAGTCACAGATGAGCCTCTCTGGGGACGTCGTACGACGTCCGGGTCGGGGTCCGCCGCACGTAATCCGGGGGGATCTCCACGACGTGGGGCGCGCGGGTTCGCACTGCCCTCTCACGACCATTGTCGCACGTCGATGCCGATCGACCGCACCGGCTCTCAGGGGGACGTGGTGGAATGTGCCGCGTGGACGACTTCTTCGCGACCGTCGGTGACGTGCTCGGACGGATCTGGACGGCGGCCACCACGCCGGTGGACCCGCCCGACCAGCCCGTCGTGCTCGCCGTCGCGCTGGTGGCGCTCGCCGTCGTCGTCGTCGGCCCGGTGTGGCGGGTGGCGCGGCACGTCGTGACCATCGCGCACGAGGGAGCGCACGCCGTCGTCGCCATGCTCACCGGACGCCGGCTCGACGGGATCCGCCTGCACTCGGACACCTCCGGCCTGACCGTCACCGCCGGGCGCCCGCGGGGTCTCGGGATGATCCTCACGGCGTTCGCCGGCTACGTGGGGCCGGGCCTGGTCGGCCTCGGCGCGGCGTGGCTGCTCCGAGCGGGCTACGCCGTCGGGCTGCTGTGGCTGCTCGTGCTGCTGCTCGCGCTGCTGCTGCTCAAGATCCGCAACTGGTTCGGGCTGTGGTCGGTGCTCGTCAGCGGCGCGGCGCTGGTCGCCGTCTCCTGGTGGCTGGAGCCCGCGACGCAGTCGGCCGTCGCCTACGCCGTGACGTGGTTCCTGCTGCTCGGCGCGGTCCGTCCGGTCTTCGAGCTGCAGGCGCAGCGGGCCCGAGGCCGGGCGCGCTCCTCCGACGCCGACCAGCTCGGACGGCTCACCGGGGTCCCCGGCATCCTCTGGGTGGTCGTGTTCGCCCTGGTCACCCTCGGCTGCCTCGTGCTCGGCGCGGGCTGGATCGTCGGCCCCGTCGGCACCTGACGGCACACGGTGGCACCAGGCGGCCGGGGCAGATCCGCGCGGTCAGATCCGCGCGTACCGCGCGCGGGCGAGCGAGTAGACGCCGTACGCCGCGATGCCGACGCCCGTGACGATCAGCAGGGCCGTCCCGAACGGCTGGTCCCGGATGGTGCGCAGGGCGTCGTCGAGGCCGCCCGCCTTGTCCGCGTCGTGCGTGACACCGGCCGCCACGAACAGCCCGCCCAGGACGGCGAGCGCCACGCCCTTGGCGATGTAGCCGACCTGCCCGAGCCGGACGACGGCGACGCCGGCCTTGCCCCCGCCGGCGCCACGCAGGTCCTCGAGGAACTTCTTGCGCCACCCCTTGACGACGTGGAAGATGCCGACGCCCACGATGACGAGACCTGCCGCGACCACGAGCCAGCGGCCGGCCGGGTCCTGCATGAGCGTCGCCGTCAGGCTCTCCTGCTGGCCGCCGCCACCACCGCCCCCACCGCCGACGGCGTAGCGCGCCGCCATGGCCGCCAGGACGCCGTACAGCACGCCCTTGCCGCCGGCCTTGACGCGTGCGCCGGCCTCCTGGGCGTCGTCCACGCCCGGCACGCCGACGAGCGCCTCGGTGAGCTGCCACAGCGCGAGGGCCGCGAACCCGAGCGTCACCGCCCAGAGGACGATCATCCCGCCGGGCGCGCTCGCGAGCTGGCGGAAGGCCCCGGACTCGTCGGCGCTGCCGGACGAGGACCCGAGCGCCAGCCGGACGGCCAGCCACCCGATGAGCAGGTGCACCACGCCCGACGCCGCGTACCCGGCGCGGGCCAGGACCCGCAGCCCGGTGCTGTTCCGGGCCCGGCGGGCCGCTCCCTGCGCTCGCCCTGATGTCGACACGGTTCACCTCCGGCGCGCCGCGTCCCTCGCGGCGTCGTCGCCACCCTGTCGCAGATCTGCCGCGTGTGCCACGCGTCCGGACAGCACGACGGCGGGCCACCCCGAGGGGCGACCCGCCGTCGGACGGGCTGGGGAGCTCAGGCCTCCTGAGGCGTGAGCACGAATCCCGGGCCCTCGGTGGAGGGCTCGGCGTCGAGCTGCAGCGAGTCGAGCGCGCTGGCAGCCTCGTTGTCGACGAAGACCTTGGTCTCGCCGGAGTCGTCGACGACCGCGTCGTCGGGCTGGGGCGCAGGGACGAGCGCGAGCTCGAAGTTCCCCGGCTGACCCGAGGACTGCGCGATGCGCAGGCCTCCCTCGCTGGGGACGCCGGCCTGCTGGGCCAGCGATTCGACGGCGGTGCGGGCGTTGTCCGTCACGGTGAGCATGAGTGCTCCTCTCGTCGGGTACGCGACCTGTCCACCGAAGCAGCAACCGGGGGTCTCGCGCAACGGGGAGGGCCGAGAGCGAGATCTCTCTCGGGGGCTGAGACACCGGCTGCCGACGCCCGGCAGGCGGCATAGTCTGTCCTCCGGCCGCCGAGAGGCTCGTCGCACGGCGTCGGCACGGATCTCGCCGAGCACGTCGCCCGCGTAGGCTGACCCGCAGCCACCGCTCCCACCGGACGGCGGCGGGCCTCTAGCTCAACTGGCAGAGCAGCGGACTTTTAATCCGCGGGTTCCGGGTTCGATCCCCGGGGGGCCCACTGGCCCGGTCCCCCTCGTGCAGGACAGGATGGCCGGGTGACCACGCTCCTGCCCGACGCCCCGCACCCCGCCGGACCCGTCGTCGTCGCGCACCGCGGCTACTGCGCCGTCGCCCCGCAGAACACCCTCGTCGCCTTCGAGGCGGCCTGGCGCGCCGGCGCCCCGGCCCTGGAGCTGGACGTCCGTCTGACGGCGGACGGCGTCCCCGTGGTGATCCACGACCCGGTCGTCGAGCGCGTGTCCGACGGCGTCGGTGCGGTGGACGAGCTCGACGCCGCCACGGTCCGTGGCCTCGACGCCGGGTCGCGGTTCTCGCCGGTCCACGCCGGGCAGCGCATCCCGACGTTCGCCCAGGCGGTCGACTTCCTCGCCGATCGTCCAGGCATGGACCTGCTGTGCGAGTACAAGGGCCTGTGGACGCCCGAGCAGCTCGCCCCCACCATCGCGGCGATCGACGCGGCGGGGCTCAGCGGCCGCACGATCGTGCAGGGCTTCGACCGCCGGACCGTCGCCGCGCTGCGTCAGGCGGCGCACCACCTGCCCCGGGGCTACCTGTGCGAGGACGCCCCGGCCGACCTCTTCGAGGCCGCGGCGGAGCTCGGCGTCGTCACCGTCAACCCGGCCGTGGCCGCCGTGCTCGCGGACCCGGGTCTGGTCGCCACGGCGCACGGTGCCGGGCTGCGTGTCATGCCGTGGACGTCGAACGAGACGAGCGAGTGGGAGGGCCTCGTCGCCGCTGGCGTCGACGCGATCATCACCGACCGGCCCGGGGAGCTGCGCGGCTGGCTGGCCGGGCGCGCGGGGACACCGCTGCGCTGACGCGCACCCGGCGGGCTACTGCCCGTCGCCCCCGCCGCCATCGCCATCGCCACGACCCCCGCCCTCGCCCGGGCCGTCAGTGGGTCCGCCGTCGCCCGAGTCCGGGGCCAGCCGGTCACGACCACGCGACGTCGCCCGAGGGTCGCCGTCGTCGTCGACCTCGACCTCGCCGGTCATGCGCCGCTCGGCCACGGCCTCGCGCTCGTCGATGGCCTCCTGGCCCGGTCCCTCGAAGTTCTCCCGTCGGGCCTCGGCCTCCTCGCTGCCGCTGTAGAGGCCGGCGGGCTGGGAGGGCGGCATGACCGTCGTCTCGTCCACGCCGCGCTGCGGGGCGGGCACCTCCCCGAGCAGGACGGTCGCGTCCCGGCCCGGGGCCGACGCCGGCACACCGGCGCGCTGCCGGTCCCGCACGGACGAGCGGCGGGGCCGACCGGTCCCCGTCCGCCCGGGCACCACGACCGTCTTGCCGTCACGACGGCCGACTCGCGGCGCCGACGCCGAGGCGGCGGACGCGGCGCTCGACGGCGGCTCGACGGCGACCGGCAGCGGCGTCGGCTCCTCGTCGGCCCGCTCGGGCGTGGTCTCCGCGTCCGCAGCGCCCGGCAGGGCCGGTGCTCCGCCGTCGGGCAGCGGCACCGCGTCCTCGAAGCGCCGGCGGGGCATGGCGTACGGGGCTTCGCGCTGGAGCCACTGCACCAGGCCCTCGCGGACGTGGCAGCGCAGGTCCCACAGCGTCCCGGCGTCGGCGGCGCTGACCAGCGCCCGGGCCTGGACCACGGCGCCCGTCGCCGAGGTGACCTGCAAGACGCCCGTGCGCCGGTCCCACAGGGGGGACGCGTCGAGCAGCCGCTCGAGCTCGGCCCGCATGGCCGGCAGGGGAACGTTGAAGTCCACGTCGATCTCGACGGTGCCGAGCAGGTCAGCGGCACGGCGCGTCCAGTTCTCGAACGGCGTGGTGGTGAAGTAGGTGCTGGGCAGGATGAGGCGCCGGTCGTCCCACGCGTGCACGACGACGTAGGTCAGCGTGATCTCCTCGATGCGGCCGAACTCTCCGTCCAGCACCACGACGTCGTCCACGCGGATCGCGTCGGTGAAGGCGATCTGCATCCCCGCGAACGTGTTGGCGAGGCTCGACTGCGCGGCGAGACCGGCCACCACCGACAGCACACCGGCCGAGGCCAGGATGGACGCGCCCGCCGACTGCAGGCCCGGGAAGGTGAGCAGGACGGCGGCGATGGTGACGATGACGATGACGGCGACGGTGACCCGGCGCAGGATCGAGATCTGGGTCCGCACCCGGCGTGCGTGCCGGTCGCCGCTCGTGACGCCGACCCGGGCCAGGGTCCGGTCCTCCACGACGAACGCCATCGCGCCGACGAGCCACGCCACCGCGATGATCGTCGCGATCAGCAGCGCGTGCTGCAGCACGCCGAACCAGGCCTCGTCCTCGTGCGCCGAGAGCCGGAACGCCACCGAGACGGCGACGACCATCAGCAGCACGCGCATGGGTTGACGCAGCCGGGTGGCGAGGTCGTGCATCAGCGGCCGACGTCGCGCGAACCGGCGGATGAGCACCGCCAGCAGCGTCACGACGACGTAGGCCGCCACCAGGGCGGCAGCAGCCCAGGCCAACGTGACGGTCAGCGACACGGTGGATTCGACCGCGTCGGGGTCGATCGGGGAGTCGCCGTCCAGGAACATGGCCTCAGCCTAGGTACGCGCCCCTGGGGACGCGCTGCGAGCGGGGCGGGGCGTGGAGCAGCGGCGGGCCCGAGGGTTCGTCCTGCCGCGCGGGCGGGTCGAACCAGCCCTCGATCCCGGTGCGCCGCGCGACACCCAGCTCGCTGACGAGGTGCTCGCCCTGGGCCAGCCATGCCCTCGGCGGCACGGATCCACCCGGAACCGAGGAACCTCGGCCACCGGTTCGCGAGCGGAGGGTGCGACGGCCGGGATCAGACGTCCCACGATCCGGACGTGTTCGCGCTCACACCGCCGTGCAGGAGGCAAGACGCGGCATCTGTCCGGACCTTCACCGGCACTTCTCAGATTTTTCGCCGGATCCTTGGTCGATCGTCGCGCAGCTCCCAGAGTCCGGTCACAACCGGACGTCACGATGGACGACGGCCCCGAGACCCGAGGAACAACACCCTTGACCACACGTCGCTTCACCCTGCCCCGGCTGCGCCCGCGCCGCAACCCCGGCAGGCACTTCCAGCCCCGCGCACGCCGCACCAAAGACAGTGCCCGGACCTACCGCACCGGGATCGCCGCCGCGACGGCCATCCTGGCGCTCACGGCCGGCACGGCCACCGCCGTCGGCCCGCTCGCCGGCGGCCCGGTCGCCGAGACCGGCGCCTCGACCACCGCAGAGATCGCCCCGTCGGCCGACCCCACCGCAGGGTCGGAGCCCACCTCGGGCCCGACGGACGACACCGGCGAGGCGACCGAGACCACCGAGGTCACGGCGACCGACGCCCTCCAGCGCGCCGAGCTCGTCACCACCGAGTCGACGTCGGTGTCGAAGAAGCAGGAGAAGAAGATCGCCGCGCAGGCCGAGGAGGTCGCCGAGATCCTCACGAGCCGCGGCGGCGAGCCCGCGTCGCGGTCCGCCGAGCGCACCCCGCTGCCCACGCCCGCCCTGCCCGACGCAGAGGGCTCCGCCTCCCCGCAGCCCTCCGCGCAGGGCGAGGCACCGCCGTCGGGCAGGGACGCCGAGGCGGAGGCCGAGCCCGAGGCGGACGAGGAGACGGCGCTCACCGCTGCCACCGAAGAGCTCATGGTGCTGCTCGAGGACGCCGAGTCCACCGTCGAGGTCGAGGCCGCACCCCCGACGCCGGCGGAGATCCTGGCCAACCAGAAGGCCCGGGCCGACGACGCCGCCAAGGAGCTCGCCGAGCAGGCCGGTTCGGTCGCCGACTACGAGAACGGGCGGATCCCGACCGACGCGATGTGCGAGCTCTCGTTCGCGTCCGGCGAGACGTTGCGCTGCGACGCGGGCGCTCAGCTCGAGCGGCTCGACAAGGCGTACAAGGCGAAGTTCGGCTCGCACCTGTCCATCACGGACTCGTACCGCTCGTACACGTCGCAGGTCTCCACGAAGGCCATGAAGGGCTATCTGGCGGCCGTCCCCGGCCACTCGAACCACGGGTGGGGCGTCGCGCTCGACCTCGGTGACGGCGTGGAGTCGTTCGGTTCCGCCCAGTACGAGTGGCTGCGCAAGCACGGACCGGCGTTCGGCTGGGACAACCCCGGCTGGGCACGGGCGGACGGGCGCAAGCCGGAGGCCTGGCACTGGGAGTACGTGCCGATCGACTGAGCGCCCGGCACGACGGCGCGCTCAGCCCCAGCCGAGCGCGTGCAGCCGGTCGTCGTCGATCCCGAAGTGGTGCGCGATCTCGTGGACCACGGTGACGGCGACCTCCTCGGCGACGTCGTCGGCGGACTCGCAGAACGCGAGCGTCGGGTTGCGGTAGATCGTGATCCGGTCCGGCAGCGAGCCCGCGGCCCAGAACTCGCCGCGCTCGGTCAGCGGGACGCCCTCGTAGAGCCCGAGCAACCCGGGGTCGTCCGCGGGGGCGTCGTCCTCCACGAGGACGACGACGTTGTCCATGAGCCGGGTCAGCTCGGCCGGTACCTGGTCCAGGCCTTCGGAGACGGCCGTCTCGAAGTCCTCGCGCGACATCTCCACCACCGGGCCATCCTCCCCCACGCCGGCGGCGGCAGCCGCGACGTTCACCCACGCCCTGCTCCCCGGTATGCTGTCTCGGCCGGCCCCCATCGTCTAGCGGCCTAGGACCCCGCCCTTTCACGGCGGTAGCACGGGTTCGAATCCCGTTGGGGGTACTCGAGTGACGTGACCCCCGTCACCTCGGATGTTCCGCTGCGGAGCATCGTTCCTGGTCAGGATTCGATTTTAGGATCAAGCCAGGCATGGGGTACGCTTTTCCTCGGCTCGAAAAGAGCCCCTTGATCGGCCGTTCACGACCGATCTTGGCCCTGTAGCGCAGTTGGTTAGCGCGCCGCCCTGTCACGGCGGAGGTCGCGGGTTCAAGTCCCGTCAGGGTCGCGCATGATGCGCCCGGTTCGTCGGTCACGGCGCCCCGGGCGTTCGTGTCATGGCTTGGCTCTGTAGCTCAGTTGGTAGAGCGTTCGACTGAAAATCGAAAGGTCACCGGATCGACGCCGGTCGGAGCCACCACCACGAAGACCCTCGGGCCGCAGCCCGGGGGTCTTCGTCGTTTCAGGGCACCGGGTGCCGACTCACCAGCGCTCTGGAATTGCCTGGACCAGTCAGGACGGGTTGAGTGGGACCACACGCACGCACTCGTCGAGGATCGGAGCAGCCGATGACGGACTGGGACGACGGGCAGACGCCCCCGGCAGACCGGCCTCCCAGCATGGGCCGGCTCGTCGAACAGCTCTCGGAGCAGGCCACCCGCCTGGTCCGGGCGGAGATCGCCCTCGCCAAGGCGGAGCTGACCGAGAAGGCCAAGCGATCCGGGATCGGCGTCGGGCTGGTGTGCGCGGCGCTCGTCATCGTGCTCTACGCGGTCGGCGTCCTCGTCTGGTCCGCGATCATCGGCCTCGCCGAGGCCTGGCCGCTATGGCTCTCGGCGCTCGTCGTCGGCGTCGCCATGCTCCTGGTGGCCGCGCTGCTCGTGCTGGTGGCCGTCCGCCAGCTCAAGCAGGCCGCCCGGCGTCCAGAGACGATCGACCGGGTCAAGGAGGACGTCAACACGCTCAAGGAGGGGATCAAGGGATGAGCCCGGAGCGAGCAGGCCGGACGGCGGCACCCGACGACAGCACGGCCGGCATGAGCCGGGCGGAGCTCGAGGCGCAGGTGGCCCAGGCCCGTCGCCAGGTCGGCGACACCCTCGACGAGCTGACGACGCGGCTGTCTCCCTCGTACCAGGCGGCGCAGCTCGCTCACGGGACGAAGCAGGCCGCGGCCGACGCGGGCGGTCTCCTCACCGGCCACGGGCTCCCGGCGCACGATGCCCGGCGAGCCCGCAACGCCAAGCTCCTCCTCGGCGTGGCCGCCGTCGGGGCGGCGACGGTCACGATCCTCGTCGTCCGTGCGATCCGTCACTGACCGCCCCGCGGTCGTCGGCCACCCGATGGTCGTCGGCCCGGTCACCGGGCCGGCGGCTCACCTCTGCGAGTCGTCGTTCCGCGTGTCGGCCGCGGCGGCGTTCGCCGCCGCCTCGGCCTCGGCAGCCTCGGAGGCCGCCCCGAGCAGCGCCCGGACCTCGGACTCCTTGTAGCGCCGGTGCCCGCCGAGCGTGCGGATGGACGAGAGCTTGCCCGCCTTGGCCCAGCGGGTCACGGTCTTCGGATCGACACGAAAGAGGCTGGCTACCTCAGCGGGCGTCAACAGGACCTCGGAGTCACCGTGAAACGACATCCCCTGCACCTCCTGGTACGCGACCGGTTCGGGCGGCGCCCTGAAGCTCCACGGTCGTGTCGTTCCATTGTGTGCAGAAAGCGGGATTGAGGCGACTTGAACCGAGCGTGAACTTGCGGTGGTCAAGGTCCGACTCGCCCCGTCGGTCCGGAACTTCACACCCCGACGGCGTGACATGAGTCACGCTCGGAGCGCTCCACGACCTGACCAGGCGCGGGTCAGCCGGTTGGCGACGTCGTGCCGAGTGGAGGGAATGCCGTTCCAGCATGTACCGTTGGAACCTGAACAGACGAAATCTTCTCTCGGGGCCGCACGTCTGCGACGTTGCCGCCCCGCTCTTACGTTGAGGGGGTCGGAGCCATGGGCCGGGGCCGTCAGAAGGCTAAGCACACGAAGGTCGCTCGCGAGCTGAAGTACTACAGCCCCGAGACGAACTACCACGCGCTGGAGCAAGAGCTCAAGGCCGACCAGTCGACCGACGTCGTCACCGAGGACCGCTGGAACGACAGCGCGGACTCGGCGTACGACAACAGCTACGCGTCGTGGGACGACGACCGCCGCTGAGTCGCAGCTCCACCACCAGCTCGGTCTCGACAGGGTCGGACGGCACCAGCCGTCCGACCCTTCGTGCGTCCGTCAGCGGTAGTCGCCGACGAGCCGGACCGCCCCCGCGTGCACGCCCTTGGTCCCCACCACGAGGTCCTCGACCGGAGCCGCCGGGTCGAGCTCGGCGACCGTGCCCATCACCCAGGCGTCCACGCCGAGGGTGCGCAGCCGGTCGAGAGCCGCGTCGACGCCGTCGGCCCCCACCACGGCGACCATGCCCACGCCGAGGTTCAGCGTGTTCTCCAGGTCCTGACGAGGTACTCCGCCGAGCTCCCGCACCGTCCGGAAGACGGCCGGCACCTCCCAGGACGCCCGGTCCACCGTCGCCACGACACCCTGCGGGAGCACGCGCGCGAGGTTCGCCGCGAGCCCTCCCCCGGTGACGTGCGTGAAGGCGTGCACCTGCGCCGCATCGTCCCGGGCCAGCGCCAGGCAGTCGCTCGCGTACACGCGGGTCGGCTCGAGCAGCTCCTCGCCCAGCGTCCGCCCGAACTCCTCGACGTGCCGGTCGAGCTCCCAACCGGCGTGCTTGATGACGGCCCGCACGAGCGAGTAGCCGTTCGAGTGGATGCCGCTGGAGGCCATGCCGAGCAGGACGTCCCCGGCACGGACCCGCTCCGGGCCGAGCACGGCGTCCGCCTCGACGATCCCGGTGGCCGCCCCCGCGACGTCGTACTCGTCGGGGGCGAGGAGCCCGGGGTGCTCTGCCGTCTCGCCGCCCACCAGCGCGGTCCCGGCGACCTCGCACGCCTGGGCGATACCGCGCACGATGTCGGCCACCCGCTCGGGCACGACCTTGCCCGTGGCGATGTAGTCCGTCATGAACAGCGGCTCCGCGCCGACCACCACGATGTCGTCGACGACCATGCCGACCAGGTCGAACCCGATGGTGTCGTGCTTGTCGAGCGCCTGCGCGATCGCCACCTTGGTGCCGACGCCGTCCGTCGAGGTGGCGAGCAGCGGCTTGCGGTACTGCTGGAACGCCGAGAGGTCGTAGAGCCCGGCGAACCCGCCCACGCCCCCGAGGACGGCGGTGCCCTGCGTGCGGCGGACGGCGTCCTTCATCAGCTCGACGGCCTTGTCCCCGGCCTCGGTGTCGACGCCGGCGGCGGCGTAGGTCAGTCCATCAGTCACAGCGTCAGGCTCCTGGGTGTTGCGGGGTGGGTCAGGGGTGGTCGAGCGCGGTCTGGCCGCCCACGCCCACCGAGAGCTGGGAGAGGCCGTCCTGCGGCGCTCCGAGGGGCAGCTCGGCCTGCTCGAGCTGGTACTTGCCCAGCTGGTGCTCCTCGGGGAGCTCGATCGGGTACTCCCCGGTGAAGCAGGCGGCGCACAGCTGCGACGCCGGCTGCTCGGTCGCGGCGATCATGCCCTCGGTCGAGATGTAGCCCAGGCTGTCCGCGCCGAGCGACTGGCCGATCTCCTCGGGGGTGAGCCCGTTCGCGATGAGCTCCGCACGCGAGGCGAAGTCGATGCCGTAGAAGCAGGGCCACTTCACCGGGGGCGACGAGATCCGCACGTGCACCTCGGCCACACCGGCCTCGCGCAGCATGCGGATCAGCGCACGCTGGGTGTTGCCGCGCACGATGGAGTCGTCCACGACGACGAGCCGCTTGCCGCGGATCACCTCGCGCAGCGGGTTCAGCTTGAGCCGGATGCCGAGCTGGCGCAGCGTGTCGGACGGCTGGATGAACGTGCGGCCGACGTAGGCGTTCTTGGTCAGCCCTTGGCCGAACGGGATCCCGGACTCCTGGGCGTAGCCGACGGCCGCCGGCGTGCCCGACTCGGGCACCGGGATCACCAGGTCGGCGTCCACCGGGTGCTCCCGGGCCAGGATCCTGCCCATCTCGAGCCGGGCGGCGTGCACCGGCCGGTCCTTGATCGACGTGTCGGGCCGGGCCAGGTAGACGTACTCGAAGACGCAGCCGGCGCGCTCGGTCGGGGCGAACCGCGTGGACCGCAGCCCGTCGTCGTCGATGCAGATCAGCTCGCCCGGCTCCACCTCCCGCACGAAGGACGCGCCGACGATGTCGAGGGCGGGCGTCTCGGAGGCCACGACCCACCCGCGCTGGGTGCGGCCCAGGACGAGCGGTCGCACGCCCTGCGGGTCGCGGGCCGCGTAGAGGGTGTGCTCGTCCATGAAGACGAGCGAGAAGGCGCCGCGCAGCCGCGGGAGCACCTCGAGCGCGGTCTGCTCGAGGGTGTGGTCCTCGTCCCCGACGAGCAGCGCCGTCACCAGCGCGGTGTCCGTCGTGTTGCCGCGGGCGAGCTCACCGCGACGCTGGGCGCCGTAGCGCTCGGCCACCAGGTCGACGAGCTCGGCGGAGTTGGTCAGGTTCCCGTTGTGGCCGAGGGCGACCGTCCCGGACGCCGTCGCGCCGAGCGTGGGCTGGGCGTTCTCCCACGTGACGCCACCGGTCGTGGAGTAGCGGCAGTGGCCGACGGCGATGTGCCCCGTCAGGGCGTTCAGCGCGGTCTCGTCGAACACCTGGGAGACCAGGCCCATGTCCTTGTAGACGAGGATCTGCTCACCGTTGCTGGTGGCGATCCCGGCGGACTCCTGGCCGCGGTGCTGCAGGGCGTACAGGCCGAAGTAGGCGAGCTTCGCGACCTCCTCGCCGGGAGCCCAGACACCGAAGACGCCGCAGGCGTCCTGCGGCCCCTTCTCGCCGGGCATGAGGTCGTGGTTCAGACGGCCGTCAGGGCGCAAGGGCATGCCCCGAGTATCCCACAGCCGACCGCCCGGGCCCGCGTCGTGCTCATCTGCGACGCAGGCTCCGGCGGTCCGCCAGGACGGCGAGAGCGCCGGCGAGCAGCACGAAGAAGGTCGTGGTGCCCAGCACGATCACCGAGACGTACACGCCCGGCTTGAGCAGCAGGGCGCCGTCGTCGCTCGCGATGCCGGACAGCCAGACGCCGAGGACCACGCCGACCACGACGCCGACGACGGCACCCACCGTGAAGAATCCCCGGTACCGGGGCGCGCGGCGCACCCGGGCAGGGTCGACGAGCAGGTGCTCGTCGGGCTCGGCGTGCTCGTCGGGCTCGGCGCGCTCGACCGGCGCGGGAGACGGGTCGGGACTGGTGCTGCTCACACCTCGAGCCTATCCCCCGCGCCGTGCAGGTCAGTCGAGCGGCTCCCACGGACCGTGGCGGTCTCCCGGCTCCTGGTTCCGCGTCCACCAGCGGGCCTGCCACCGCTCGCCGTCGTGCACCACTGTCTCGCCACCCACGTACACCTGCGAGGCCGTCCAGGCGGGGAAGGTGCCGGCGTCGGTCTCGACCGGCGCGCCGATCTCCGCCCAGGCACCCCAGGGGCTGGCGCCCGGCGTCTCGCCGCGCGTCCACCACATCGCCTCGAAGACCCGGCCGCTCGAGGACACCCGGTCTCCGGCCGTGTAGACGACGTCGGCCTGCCAGGCGGGCTCGGTGGGTTCGCCGGGCCCGCCGGCCGTGAGGTCCATCCCGACCAGCAGCGGGTCGTGGTCGGAGGACCGGAACGGCGACTCGTCGTAGAGGAGCGTCACGTTGTAGGCGTACCGGCTGTACTCGTTCGCCACCGGCTCGTACGCGTTGATGTTCCAGATGTCCGTGCCCGTCACGGCGTCGAGCGCCGCCGGGGAGGCCAGCACGTGGTCGAGCGACCCCACCTGGCCGCCGAAGGAGTACGTGTACTTGCCCGTCGTCGGGCCGAGGTCGGTGTAGCCCGCGTCGGTCAGGACCACGATCGGGTCCTCCTGCTCGTAGGCGTTGAGGTCGCCGACCAGCAGCACCCGGTCGGTGCCGGCGTCGGCCGCGACCTCGTCCGCGAAGCCCACCAGCGCCGTCGCCTGCCGCACCCGCGACTCGTTGGACGAGCCCTGACCGTCACCCGCGTCGCCGTCGCCCGGCCAGGGACCGGCCGAGCCCTTGGACTTGAAGTGGTTGGTGATCACCACGACGTCGTCGTCCGGGTCGTCGGCGGCCCCGCCGGCCGGCTGGAAGGTCTGCGCGAGCGGCTCGCGGGCGTTGCCGAAGGCGTCGGACCCGAGCAGGATGCGCGACTCGCCGACCGTCTCGGCCGTGGCGGGACGGTAGACGAACGCGTTGCGGATGACGTCCTCGTCGGTCGGCACGTCGGCGGGCGAGGGCACGAGCTCCCAGGTGCCCGCACCGTCCACCTCGTTCAGCGCGTCGACCAGGTCGGAGAGCGCCTGGTCGCGATCCTTGCCGAACGCGGCCGAGTTCTCGATCTCCTCGAGGGCGACGACGTCGGCGCCGAGCTCGCTGATCGCGGCGACGATCTTGGCCTGCTGCCGCTCCAGGTTCTCGGCGTCGGCGGCGCCCCGGGCGAGGCACCCGCCGCGGACGCTGATCGGGTCGCCGTCGCGATCGGTGTAGTACTGGCACCCGTCGAGCTGGTCGCCGGTGGTCGTGAAGTAGTTGAGCACGTTGAAGGTGCCCACGGTGAGGTCGCCGCCCACGTCGGCGGGCGACGCCTCACGGGTGTCGGCGAACTCGGCCGGCTGCACGGCGGCGGCGTTGTCGCCCGTGAGCTGCTCGAGCGGCTGGAACGACCAGGCGCCGTACCGGTAGTCGAGGACGACGGGACCGGTGAAGGTCACCGGCGCGCCGACACGCAGCGGGTCGGTGCCGTTCAGCCACGGCAGCGGTGTCGACGACCTCGACGACCCCGAGTAGTCCCACGTCGAGCCGTCGTCGAGCTGGACGGCGCGCGCCGCGTTGTCGGCGGCCTGCGCGGCCGCCTCGTCCGAACCGGGGCGACCCGCCGTCGTCGGCTGCACGAGCGGCGAGTCTCCCGCCGCGAGACCCACGGTGCCGTAGAGGTTCGTCGAGTAGTTGTCCGTCACGGTGAGCTCGCCCTGCGGGGCCAGCAGCATGCCCTCGAGGGCCTCGCGCTCGGCGTCGGTGGCCGGCCAGGTCGTGGGGGTCGGCTTCACCGCCTCGGCGGGCTCGTCGAGCACGGTCCACGACGACGGCGTGACCTGCGTCAGGTCGAAGTACTCGCCGGCCTCGCCCGTCACCTCGAGGTGGTCGCCGAGCCCGACCTCCTGGGCCGCGGCGGCGGAATAGACGAAGAGGGCGTCGGAGGCGCCGGGGGTGGCGTCGTCGGCCGGGTCGCCGCCGCTGCCCGAGGTCTGCAGGTAGAGGCCGTCGAACCCGCCCGTCGGGTAGACGGCGGTCACGACGCCGCGGGTGGTGACGACCTGCCCGTCGAGCGGCGAGGAGTCGCCCGTCCCCTGGATCTCCGCGATCGTGGCGGCCTTCGGGTCCGGGTCCGGGTCGGGGTCCGGGTCGGTCTGCGCGCCGCTATTCGCCGGCGTCGGCTCGCCGGCCGTGAAGTCGGCGGCGTTGTCGACCGTGTGTCCGTGGTCGGTCCGCGCGACCGACGTCGCGTTGGTCGTGCCCGGCGCGGGACCGGACCCGAGGAAGGTGTTCGCCGAGCCCCACCCGACCAGGTCGACCAGGTCCGCGACGTCGGCGCACGCCGCACCGGTGCAGTCGAGGCGGTCCGTGGAGGAGACCAGCGCCACCTCGGCACCCGAGCCGGACATGAAGATCGATCCCTCGACGTCGGGCGTCGGAAGGTCCGGCAGGTCGGTGTCGTTGCCGTGCGCCTGCCCCACGAGGAACGAACCGCCCGCCGGGATCTCGCCCGCCAGGTCGGTCTGCCCCGACCAGGTGGTGCCGCCCGCCGACCCGTACTGGACGGACCAGCCGTCCAGGGGGACGGGCTCGTCGCCCGGGTTGTACAGCTCCACGAAGTCCTGGTCGTAGACGGCGCCGTTGTTGCCACCGCCGCCGTAGACCTCCTCGACGAGGACGACGGCGTCCGACGACGGCACGGCTGCGGCAGGGACGGCGGGGACCGCGGCAGCCGGGACGAGCAGGGCGGCGAACGTCGCCACGCCCGCGGTCCGTCGGCAACGCGGGATCCGTGACAGAACAGTCACTCTGGTCCTCCTCGATCAGGGTCGACAGGGCGGGCTCAGCCAAGCAGCCCGGTGTGAACGCTGCTTGAACCCCAGGTCACGACCACGCTGCCGAGAGGAGACCGGTGCTCGACCGTAGCGTCCCCCACCGACGAGCGCAGCCCCGGGAGCCGATGCAGGGGCCGCTGTTCGCCCGGCACTCCGCCTGGTCGCGACGGTGCGGCCGCCTGGCGGGCCAGCGCAGGCGCACCGCCGCCTGCCCCCGCCCGGTGGTCGGTGCTGTCGTCAGCGCGGGCGGGCCGCCTGCAGCGGGAGCAGCCCGGTGAGGTCGGCCCGCTCCCCGGAGGCGTGCACCCGCCCCGACGCGACGGCTTCCACCCACGTCTGCCGGCCCGTCGCGAGCGCCAGCCAGGTCTGGACGTCGGTCTCCACGACGTTCGGCGGGGTGCCCCTCGTGTGCCGCGGACCCTGGACGGCCTGCACGGCGCCGGCCGGCGGGACGCGCACCTCGACGGCGTTCCCGGGCGCGACGTCGGCCAGCTCCTCGAGCGTGAACCGGACCGCCGTCGTCGTGCTCCGGCGGTCCGCCGCCCCGGCGAGCCACTCGGCCACCGCAGCCCGGCCCGCGGCCGGGTCCGTCCGTCGTCGTGCAGGCATGGGCCCAGGCTATGTCGGTCGAGCCCGCTGATGATCCGGGCGGGCTTCACGGCAGGGTGAAGAGCACCCGCCGCTCGGCCACCGAGGCCTCCGCCAGCGTCACCCGGGCGCGCTCCCCCAGCGGCAGCTCCACGCCCTCCGCGCCGACGACGGCGGCACGCACCGCCGGGTCGCGCAGCATGACCTGGCCTCGGGCCCGCCGGGGACGGCCGTGCTGGTCCACGGCAGCGTCGGCGTCCACGACGACCCCGTCGAACTGTCTCCCGACGCGGGACCCGAGCAGCACCGCTTCGACGATGTCGACGCACGCCCGCTCGAAGGCGTTCGCGCGGCGTGCCGCCGCCTGCATCGTCGCGGGCAGGGCGGGCAGCGCGGCCAGCGCCCACTCCGGCACGTCACGGCCGGCGGACTGCGCGACGCAGATCTCCGTGCCGTACCGGTCGACGAGCCGGCGCAGCGGCGCCGTGACGTGGGCGTACTCCGCCCCGATGGCCGCGTGCCGGGCGTCCGCAGGCAGCGGGACCCGCGCGCCGCCGTCGGGTCCTGGCACGCCGAACGCCAGGTAACCCGCACCGCGGAACAGCGTCGTCGCCTCGTTGAGGAACGCCGCGTGCGCCGATCGCCGGGACTCGAGGCGCGGCAGCAGCTCGGCGTAGGTCGTGTGCTCGGGCCAGTCGATCCCCAGGGCGGCCGCCGTGTGCCGCAGGCGTGCGACGTCGCCCGACGCCGCGGGCGGCAGCGTCCGGAAGACGCCCACCCCGGCCTCGCGCATGAGCCGGGCCGCCGCGATGCCGGTGAGGAGCGAGATCTGGGCGTTCCACTCCTCGATCGGCAGGGTGCGCCGGAGCTCCAGGTCGTAGGAGCCGTCCGCGCGCCGCACCACCTCCTGCTCGGGGACCGCCAGCGAGACCCCGCCGCGCTCCTGCTCGCGAGCGTGCCGCAGCCGGCCGACGTCGGCCAGGAGCGTCAGGGACTCCGGCGCGGACCCGGCGTCGAGCGTGGTCTGCGCCTCGCCGTACGTGAGCCGTGCCCGCGAGCGCACGACGGCGCGGGTGACGGTGGTGCTCGAGATCTCGCCGGACGAGTCGACGGCGATGGTCCACAGGACCGCCGGACGGTCCTCGCCCGGCAGGAGGCTCGCCGCACCCTCGGACAGCACGGTCGGGTGCAGGGGTGTGCGCGAGTCCGGGCCGTAGAACGTCAGCCCGCGGCGGTGCACCTCCGCGTCCAGGGCGCCTCCCGCCGAGACGAACGCGGCGACGTCGGCGATGGCGTAGCGCACGATGTACCCGTGGCCGGACGACGCGACGTGGACCGCCTGGTCGAGGTCGAGGGAGCCCGGCGGGTCGATCGTGACGAAGTCGATGTCCCGGCGGTCCTGGCGGAAGTCCTTCAGGTCGCCGCGCGCCGCACGCTCCGCCTCCGCCCGGGCGTCGGCCGGGTACATGGCGGGCACGCCGATCTCGGCGCGCAGCGCGGCCAGCGCGGACACGACGTCGTCGGAGCTGACGGGCACGAGTCGCAGGTCTCGGGTGGGCACGCCACGACCGTAGTTCTGCCTGTGCGCCGCCGCGCGCGGAGGGAGATGCTGTTTCGACACGGCCGCTCGGAGCAAAGTATCTTGATATCAAACGATCTCGACGTCCCCAGGAGCATCTCCGCATGACGACCCAGCCCCAGTCAGCCGCCGCCCGGATCTACTACACGTACACCGACGAGGCGCCGCTGCTGGCGACGTACTCGTTCCTCCCGATCGTCCAGGCGTACGCGGCGAAGGCCGGCGTCGAGGTCGACACGCGCGACATCTCCCTCGCCGGGCGCATCCTCGCGCTGTTCCCCGACCACCTGACCGAGTCCCAGCGCGTCGGCGACGCCCTGGACGAGCTCGGCCGGCTGGCCACCACGCCCGAGGCGAACATCATCAAGCTGCCCAACATCTCCGCGTCGGTGCCGCAGCTCAAGGCGGCGATCACCGAGCTGCAGGGCCAGGGCTACGCCATCCCGGACTACCCGGAGGACCCGTCCACGGACGCCGAGCGCGAGGCCCGCGCCCGCTACGACAGGGTCAAGGGCTCCGCGGTGAACCCCGTCCTGCGCGAGGGCAACTCCGACCGCCGTGCACCGGCGGCCGTGAAGAACTACGCCAAGGCGCACCCCCACAGCATGGGCGAGTGGTCCCCCGAGTCGAAGACCAACGTCGCCACGATGGGTGCCGACGACTTCTTCTCGAACGAGAAGTCGGTGACGATGCCCGCCGCCGACACGCTGACGATCCGCCTGCGCACGGGCGACGGCACCCGGGTGCTCAAGGAGGGCCTGGCCGTCGAGGAGGGTGAGGTCGTCGACGGGACGTTCATGTCGGTCGCGGCGCTGCACCGCTTCCTCGCGGAGCAGATCGAGCGCGCGAAGACCGAGGGCGTGCTGTTCTCCGCGCACCTCAAGGCCACGATGATGAAGGTCTCCGACCCGGTCATCTTCGGCCACATCGTCGAGGCGTTCCTGCCCGAGGTCTTCGAGCGCTACGGCGCGCAGCTCAAGGCGGCCGGGCTCTCGTCCCGCGACGGTCTCGCCGGCATCCTGTCGGGCGTGGACGCCCTGCCCGAGGGTGAGGAGATCAAGGCGGCCGTGGCGAAGGGTCTTGAGGCCGGCCCTGCGCTCGCGATGGTGAACTCGGACAAGGGCATCACGAACCTGCACGTGCCCTCGGACGTCATCATCGACGCCTCGATGCCCGCGATGATCCGCATCGGCGGTCACATGTGGGGCCCGGACGGCGCCGAGCACGACACGCTCGCCGTCATCCCCGACTCCTCCTACGCCGGCGTCTACCAGGCCGTCATCGACGACTGCCGCGCCAAGGGCGCCCTCGACCCGGCCACCATGGGCTCCGTGCCGAACGTCGGCCTCATGGCCCGCAAGGCCGAGGAGTACGGGTCGCACGACAAGACCTTCGAGATCCCGGCCGACGGCACCGTGGAGGTCGTGAACGCCGCCGGCGAGGTGCTCATGTCGCACGACGTCGCCGCCGGAGACGTCTGGCGCGCGTGCCAGACCAAGGACGCCCCGATCCGCGACTGGGTGGGCCTGGCGGTACGCCGTGCCCGCGAGTCGGGCGACCCGGCCGTCTTCTGGCTCGACGTCGACCGCGCGCACGACGCGCAGCTCATCGCCAAGGTGGAGGAGTACCTCGGCGACCACGACACCGACGGGCTCGAGATCCTCGTCATGGCTCCGGCCGAGGCGACGCGCTACTCCCTCGACCGGATCCGCGAGGGCCTGGACACGATCTCGGTGACGGGCAACGTGCTCCGCGACTACAACACGGACCTCTTCCCGATCCTCGAGGTCGGCACGTCGGCCAAGATGCTGTCGATCGTGCCGCTGATGAACGGCGGCGGGCTCTTCGAGACCGGCGCGGGCGGATCGGCCCCGAAGCACGTCCAGCAGCTCCTGGCCGAGAACTACCTGCGCTGGGACTCGCTCGGCGAGTTCTTCGCGCTGTCGGCGTCGTTCGAGCACCTGGCCCGCGTGGCCGGCAACGCGAGCGCACAGGTCCTCGCGGACACCCTCGACCGCGCGACCGGGACGTTCCTCGACCAGGACAAGTCGCCGACCCGTCGCGTGGGCGGCATCGACAACCGCGGCTCGCACTTCTACCTCGCCCTGTACTGGGCGCAGGAGCTGGCCGCGCAGACCGAGGACGCGGAGCTCGCCGCGGCGTTCGCGCCGCTCGCAGCCACCCTGGCGGAGCAGGAGTCGACCATCGTCGACGAGCTGCTCGCGGCCCAGGGCAACCCCGTCGACGTCGGCGGGTACTACTACCCGGACGGCGACAAGGCCGCTGCGGTCATGCGACCGTCGCGGACCCTCAACTCGGCGGTCGACACGTTCTGACCCGAGCTCCGCACCGGCCCGGTCGAGGTACCGCCTCGGCCGGGCCGGCCCTGTCTCCGCCGAGGAAGTGCGACGTCCGCCGAGGTCGTCACCAGGACCAGCCTCGGGCGCTGAGCTCCAGCTCCTCGCGCAGCCGTTCGTCCTCGGTGACCCGCTCGTCGGCGCGCAGGGGCCGGTCGACGACGGCGAGCCCGGCCGCGCGGCAGGCGTCCCGCAGCATCGCGTCGTAGGCGTCCTGCGCGGCCCGCCAGTGGTGGGCGCGGGCATAGACGTCCGGGTCCTCGGTCACCTTGTGCAGCTCGTGGGAGAGCTCGCCGAGGCGGATCTGGATCGCCAGCGTGACGAGAGGGTCCGGTCCGTCCCGGCGACGACGACGCCGTTCCCGTGCCGCTCGGTGCGGCGCCGAGCGCAGCCAGGTACCGACAGCCATGATCGCGAGCACGAGCACGACCGACATCAGGTACGCCAGCGGCCACGTCATCGGAAGCCTCCCTGCGCCCCAGCATAGTGACCCGCGCCACGGCGCGCCGGTCAGGAGCGTGTCCGCCGAAGGGTTGCCTGCCCTGCCCCGCTCCCCCAAGGCACGCCTGTCCTTGCTGGCGGACCTGCGGAATTGTTCCTAACCTGGAATCGTTCAAGAGAACGGCGCAGCACCAGCACGGTGACCGCCGCCGGGCGATCCCCGAGAGAGCGAGGAACATCATGTCCGCACCGTCGATCCATCGCAGCACGCACCGGGCCGAGGCGTCGGAGAAGCTCCACGCCCACCTGCAGCGGGTCCTCGTGGCCCTCGTCGACCTGCACGTCCAGGGCAAGCAGGCCCACTGGAACGTCACGGGGCGCGGGTTCCGCGACCTGCACCTCCAGCTCGACGAGCTGGTCGACGTCGCCCGCGAGCACAGCGACACCGTCGCCGAGCGTCTGCGGGCGCTGCAGGCCGTGCCGGACGGCCGCACCGAGACCGTCGCCACGAAGACCGACCTCTCGCCCTACCCTGCCGGGCTGGTGTCGGTGGGCGACACCGTGGACGCGGTCGTCGAGCGCGTGGCGCAGACCGTCGAGGTCGTCCGCGACGTGCACGACGAGGTCGACGCCGAGGACCCGACCTCGGCCGACCTCCTGCACGAGATCATCGCCGACCTGGAGAAGCAGGCCTGGATGATCTCCTCGGAGAACTCCGAGGTCTGAGCACCGCGGTGGCCCCGCGCAGCACGACGGCGCGGCTCCGCGATCGAGGAGCCCCGCCGGCGGCGCGGCCGGGGCCGTCGCCGCCCGGGCTGTCGGGTGAGACGACGCCTCCGGTGCTGTCGGGTCAGACGACGCCGAGCGAGATGATGGCGTCGGCCACGCGCGTGAAACCGCCCACGTTGGCGCCCACCACGTAGTCTCCCGGGGCGTCGTACTCGTCAGCGGTCGCGAGGCACTGGTCATGGATCGTGGCCATGATCTCGCCGAGCCGCTGCTCGGTGTAGTCGAAGCTCCAGGAGTCCCGCGAGGCGTTCTGCTGCATCTCGAGGGCCGACGTCGCCACGCCACCGGCGTTCGCGGCCTTGCCCGGCCCGAAGAGGACCCTGTGCTCGCGCAGCAGGGCCACGGCCTCGCGCGTGCACGGCATGTTGGCGCCCTCCGCCACGGCACGGACGCCGTTGGCCACCAGCCGCTCGGCGTCCTTGTCGGTGAGCTCGTTCTGCGTGGCGCAGGGCAGGGCGACGTCGGTCGGCACCTCCCAGAGGTTGCCCTCGGTGACGAACCGGGCGCCCGGGCGACGGTCGACGTAGTCGGACACCCGCCCCCGCTCGACCTCCTTGATCTGCTTGAGCAGGTCGAGGTCGATGCCCGCCTCGTCCACCACGTACCCGGAGGAGTCGGAGAACGTGATGACGCGGCTGCCGAGCTGCTGCGCCTTCTCGGCGGCGTAGATGGCGACGTTCCCCGAGCCGGAGATCGAGACGCGCAGACCGTCGAGCGACTCGCTGCGGGTCGCCAGCATGCGGTCCGCGAAGATGACGCACCCGTAGCCCGTCGCCTCCTTGCGGACCAGCGAACCGCCCCAGGTCAGCCCCTTGCCCGTCAGCACGCCGGACTCGTACCGGTTGGTGATCCGCTTGTACTGGCCGAAGAGGAAGCCGATCTCGCGAGCGCCCACACCGATGTCACCGGCAGGGACGTCGGTGTACTCGCCGATGTGGCGGTACAGCTCCGTCATGAACGACTGGCAGAAGCGCATGACCTCGCCGTCGGAGCGACCGCGGGGGTCGAAGTCCGAGCCGCCCTTGCCGCCGCCGATGGGCAGGCCGGTGAGGGCGTTCTTGAAGACCTGCTCGAACCCGAGGAACTTGACGGTTCCCAGGTAGACGGACGGGTGGAAGCGCAGGCCGCCCTTGTACGGCCCCAGGGCCGAGTTGTACTCCACCCGGAAGCCGCGGTTGATCCGGACCTGACCGGAGTCGTCGACCCACGGGACGCGGAAGATGATCTGGCGCTCGGGCTCGCAGATGCGCTCGAGCACCGCCGCCTCCGTGTACTGCGGGTTCTTGCGCAGCACCGGGACGAGCGACTCGAAGACCTCGCGCACGGCTTGGTGCAGCTCCACCTCGCCCGGGTTGCGCTGCAGCACCTCGGCAAAGGTCCCCTGCAGTTGGTCTTCCATCAGTTCTCCTCCGGTTCGACGGTGACGACGTGCCGGTCACGGCGCGCCCCTGGTGCTCCGGCCAGCATGACGATCTCATTCGCGCATGGCGAATCGTCCCGGAACGTGAGACGGCGAACCGGGCGCACGGCGACGATCAACCGAAGATGCGCGGCAGGGTGGCCTCGTGCACCTCGCGCGCCTCGTCCAGCGCGATCGCGAACGACTCGGCGCCGAACGACACCGTGACCGTGTCGCCGCCGGTCTCGCCGATCCGCGCGACCGGCACACCGGCCGCCTCGGCCGCCGCGACGATCTGGGCCTCCCGCTCCGGCGCCACCGCGACCAGCGCGCGTGCGGTGGTCTCGCTGAACAGCGCAGCGAACGGCGTCACGCCGTCACGGCCGGTGACCGCGTCGAGCGAGGCGGTCACGCCGACACCGTAGCGCAGCGAGGCCTCGAGCAACGACTGCACGAGCCCGCCCTCGGACAGGTCGTGCGCCGCCGTCGCCGCCTGCGAGCGGCGCGCCTCCACGAGCACGCCGGCCAGCGCACGCTCGGCCTCGAGGTCGACCCGCGGGGGCAGCCCTCCGAGGTGGCGGTGCACGACGTCGGCCCAGGCGGACCCGTCGAGCTCGTCGGCGGTGGCGCCCAGCAGCAGCACCGACAGACCCGCGGCGCGCCAGCCCGAGGGCAGCGCGGTGCGCACGTCCTCGATGACACCGAGGACGCCGACCACCGGCGTCGGGTGGATCGACGAGTCGATCTGCCCGGGCTCACCCGAGCCGTTGTACAGCGAGACGTTGCCGCCGGTGACGGGCACGCCCAGCTCCTGGCACGCGTCGGCCAGGCCCTCGATCGCCTCGACGAGCTGCCACATCGAGTCGGGGTGCTCCGGCGAGCCGAAGTTGAGGCAGTCGGTGACGGCGAGCGGCGTCGCGCCCGTCGTCGCCACGTTGCGGTAGGCCTCGGCGAGCGCGAGCCGTGCGCCGGCCCGCGGATCGAGCTTGCCGTAGCGGCCGTTGGCGTCGGTGGCCAGGGCGACGCCCAGGCCGGTGGACTCGTCCACGCGCACCACGCCGCCGTCGTCGGGCTGGGACAGCGCGGTGTTGCCCTGGACGTAACGGTCGTACTGGTCGGTCACCCAGGCGGGTGAGGCGAGGTTGGGCGAGGCGAGCAGGCGCAGCGCCGTGGACCGCAGCTCGTCGGCGGTCTCCGGGCGGGCCAGCCCGAGGCCGGCCACGGACGCCCGCTGCAGGTCGTCCTGCCAGGCGGGGCGCGCGTAGGGGCGATCGTAGACGGGGCCCTCGTGCGCGACGGTCCGCGGGTCGACGTCGACGATGCGCTGGCCGTGGTGGTCGATGGTGAGGCGGCCGGAACCGTTGACCTCGCCGATCACGGACGTCTCGACGTCCCACCGGTCGGTGATGGCCAGGAACGCGTCGAGCTTCTCCGGCGTGACGACCGCCATCATCCGCTCCTGCGACTCCGACATGAGGATCTCGCCGGCGTTCAGCGACGGGTCGCGCAGCAGCACGTCGTCGAGGTCGACGTGCATGCCGCCGTCGCCGTTCGAGGCGAGCTCGGAGGTGGCGCAGGAGATGCCGGCCGCACCGAGGTCCTGGATGCCCTCGACGACCTTCGCCGCGTAGAGATCCAGGCAGCACTCGATGAGCACCTTCTCCATGAAGGGGTCGCCCACCTGCACGCTCGGGCGCTTCGCGGGGACGCCGTCCTCGAAGGTCTCGGACGCGAGGATGGACGCCCCGCCGATGCCGTCGCCGCCGGTGCGCGCACCGAAGAGGATCACCTTGTTGCCGGTGCCGGAGGCGTTGGCGAGGTGGATGTCCTCGTGCCGCAGCACACCCAGGCACAGCGCGTTGACGAGGGGGTTGCCCTGGTAGGAGGCGTCGAACACGAGCTCGCCGCCGATGTTCGGCAGGCCGAGCGAGTTGCCGTACCCGCCGACGCCGGAGACGACGCCGTGCACGACCCGCGCCGTGTCGGGGTGGTCGACCGCACCGAACCGCAGCTGGTCCATCACGGCCACGGGGCGGGCGCCCATCGAGATGATGTCGCGCACGATGCCGCCGACGCCGGTGGCGGCGCCCTGGTACGGCTCGACGTAGCTCGGGTGGTTGTGCGACTCGACCTTGAAGGTGACGGCCCAGCCGTCGCCGATGTCGACGACGCCGGCGTTCTCGCCGATGCCGACGAGCAGGTGCTCGGTCATCTCGGGCGTGACCCGCTCGCCGAACTTGCGCAGGTGGTTCTTCGACGACTTGTAGGAGCAGTGCTCGGACCACATCACCGAGTACATCGCGAGCTCGGCGGCCGTCGGGCGGCGCCCGAGGATGGCGCGGATCCGCTGGTACTCCTCGGCCTTGAGCCCGAGCTCGCCGTACGGCTGGGTCTCGTCGGGGTTCGCGGCGGCGTTCTCGACGGTGTCGAGCGTCGGGCGCAGGGGCGGCGCGGTGTCGGCGCGGTCGGCAGCGGCGGTCATCAACATCCCTCGGTTCGCACGGGGCGCCGGACCGGGTGATCTCCGTGCGCACGCGGCGGTCGCCGCACGCCCACGGAATCCGGCGTCGGTCCGGGCCAGGTCGCGCGCGACCCCGTGCCCCGACGACGTGCCACGAGCGCGGCTCGACGCGGGACGGGGCGGCGCAGGCTCAGTCTACCGGGGCGGCGGCGGTACCCGACGCGGCGGTAGGAGCGTCCGAGGAGACCGTGACGACGTGCGTCGCGGCGTCGTCGTCATCCCTCGAGAGCTCCTCCGCCATCGCCAGCAGGAAATCGCGGACAGCCGGCCGCGCCGACGCCGGGACGGTCCGGGCGACGTCGAGCATGCGCGAGTGCATGCCCCCGAGGCGTTCCCGCACCTCGTGGTGGACGTCGGGGGTGACCCGGAGCACCACGGAGCGGCGGTCGTCGGGGTGCGGTCCGCGTTCCAGGTGGCCCGACCGGCAGAGCCGGTCGACGAGCTTGGTGGTGGCGGCGGTGGAGACGTCGAGGTGCGTGCTGAGCATCCGGGGGGTCGCCGGCACGTCGGTGTGCTCACGCTCGATCACGAACCGCAGCGCGCGGAGGTCGTTGACGTTCATGCCCATGTCGCGGCTCGCGCGCTGCCGCATGGCCTCGTCGGCCCGGCGGAGGGTGCGCACGGCCTCGAGGAGGTCGCGCAGGTCCTCGTCGGCGGGTCCGTACCAGTACCGCGACGTCCCGCTGCTCGGCTGGGTCACGGGGACAGCGTAGCCCTGTCGTGGTTATTATCTAACCTGGCAAGATACTTTCCAGGTGTTCTAGTTCCCTGAGGAGAAGGCCGTGAGCAGGCAGAGCCCGGCGCCTTGCGCCATGCTGGAAGACGTGCCGGCGAGGGCGGGGCGAGCGGCGACGGCCACCGAGTACGACCGTGCCGCGCGACGGACGGCTGCCGTCGTCGTCGACACCTACTCGACATCGTTCGGATGGGCCTGCCGACTCCTCGGGCCCTCGGTGCGGGACCACGTCCGTGCCGTCTACGCCCTCGTCCGGGTCGCGGACGAGATCGTCGACGACATCGCCGCCGACCTGACGGTCGCGCAGCGCGAGGAGCTGCTCACCGGGCTCGAGGAGGAGGTCGCCTTCGCCGCGAAGCGCGGCTACAGCCACAACCTCGTGGTCCACGGGTTCGTCAGGACCGCACGGCGATACGGGATCGGTCCCGACCTGGTCGACCCGTTCTTCGCGTCGATGCGCACGGACCTGTCCGTCACCCGGCACGACGACGAGAGCTTCGCGCGCTACGTGCACGGCTCGGCGGAGGTCGTCGGGCTCATGTGCCTGCGCATCTTCGTCGACGGGGCCGACGGCGCCTACGCACGCCGGGCGGCCGGCGCGGCCCGCCTCGGCGCGGCCTTCCAGAAGGTGAACTTCCTGCGCGACCTGGCCGACGACGTCGACGGCCGCGGGCGGAGCTACTTCCCCGGGCTCGACCCCGCGGCGTTCGACGACGCCACGAAGGACCGGCTGCTCGACGACATCGAGGCCGACCTGGCCGTCGCCCGGCGCGCGATCCGGGACCTGCCGCGGTCCAGCCGGGTGGCCGTGCAGCTCGCGCACGACCTCTTCGCCGAGCTGACCCGTCGGATGCGCGGCACGCCCGCCGCCGTGCTGCGGCACCAGCGCGTGCGCGTGCCCGACGTCGTCAAGCTCCGCCAGGCGGCGCGCGCGGTGAGCCGGGAGATGACCCGATGAGGGTCGTCGTCGTCGGCGGCGGGATCGCCGGCCTGGCGACCGCCGGGCTCCTGGCGCGCGGGGGGCACGACGTCGAGGTCCTCGAGCGCCAGGACGCCGTCGGGGGACGCGCCGGCTCGTGGGAGTCGGGCGGCTTCCGCTTCGACACCGGCCCGTCCTGGTACCTGATGCCCGAGGTGTTCGACCGCTGGTTCCGGCTCATGGGCAGCAGCGCGGAGGCGGAGCTGGACCCCCGACCGCTCGACCCCGCCTACCGGGTGTTCTTCGACGGGCACGCGGGGCCCTTCGACGTGGCACCGGACCGCGCGCGCAACGTGGCTGCCTTCGAAGCCGTCGAACCCGGTGCCGGGGCACGGCTGGACCGCTACCTCGACTCGGCGCACGACACCTACGACATGGCGATGCGGCACTTCCTGTACACGACCTTCGCGTCGTGGCGGGGCCTCGCCTCGCGCGACGTGCTGACCCGCCTGCCGCGCCTCGGGACGCTCCTGGGCCGGTCGCTCGAGTCGTTCGTCGCCGGCAGGTTCGACGACGTCCGGCTGCGCCAGCTCCTCGGCTACCCGGCCGTGTTCCTCGGGTCCTCGCCGCAGCGTGCGCCCAGCATGTACCACCTCATGAGCGCGCTCGACCTGGACGGCGGCGTGCGGTACCCGCAGGGCGGCTTCCACGCCGTCGTCACCGCCGTCGCGCGCCTGACCGAGGACGCGGGAGCACGCGTCCGCACGGGTGCCCGCGTCACGGCGATCACGACGGCGCCCGGCCCCGGACCCGCCGGCGTCCCGGCCCCGCGCGGCCCCCGGGCGCACGCCACCGGGGTGCGGTGGACCGACGACACCGGCGCCGAGCACCAGACGCGTGCCGACGTCGTCGTCGCCGCCGCCGACCTGCACCACGTCGAGACCGAGCTGCTGCCGCCCCCGCTGCAGACCTACCCGCAGCGCTGGTGGGACCGGCGCGACCCCGGGCCCGGCGGCGTGCTCGCACTGCTGGGCGTCCGTGGGCGGCTTCCCGGGCTGGCCCACCACTCGCTGTTCTTCACCCGCGACTGGCACGCGAACTTCGGTGACATCGCCGCAGGGCGCGTGCCCGACCCGGCATCGCTGTACGTGTGCGCGCCCTCGCGCACCGACCCGACGGTCGCACCCGACGGCGACGAGAACCTGTTCGTCCTCGTGCCCGTCCCGGCCGACCCGGCGCTCGGCCGTGGCGGGGTCGACGGTGCCGGCGACGCCCGGATCGAGCAGGTCGCCGACGCCGCGATCGAGCGCGTCGCCGAGCAGGCAGGCGTGCCGGACCTGGCCGAGCGTGTCACGGTGCGCCGCACCCTCGGTCCCGGGGACTTCGCCGCTGACCTGTCCGCGTGGTCCGGCGGGATGCTCGGACCCGCGCACACGCTGCGCCAGAGCGCCATGTTCCGCGCCGGCAACCGGTCGCGCCGCGTGACCGGGCTGCTCTACGCGGGCGGATCGACCATCCCCGGCGTGGGGCTGCCCATGTGCCTCATCAGTGCCGAGCTGGTGCTCAAGCGCCTGCGGGGCGACACGAGCAGCGGCCCCGTACCGCTCCCCGGCCCCACCGCGACGGCGGAGGTCCCGTGAGCTGGGACCAGCTCGTGTACCTCGCTCTGCTGCTCGGAGCCCTGGCCTGCATGGCCCTGATCGACCACCGCGCACGCCTGCTCCTCTTCTCGGCGCACCCGGTGCGCGGCGCCGCCGTGCTGCTCGCCGGGACGGCCGTGTTCCTCGCCTGGGACGTCGTGGCGATCGCGGAGGGCTACTACGAGCGGGGCGGTGCCGCGATGACCGGCGTCGAGCTCGCCCCGCACCTGCCGCTCGAGGAGCTGTTCTTCATCCTGTTCCTCTGCTACGTCACGCTCGTGCTGCACGGGCTGCTGGCACGATGGGCCACCCGGAGGACGAGCCGAGGAAGGACGGTCCGATGACGTACGCGCTGCTCGCCGTCGTGGTCGTCGCCGCCTGCCTGGCGCTCGCCGTCGCGGCCTCCGTGGCACGCGGGCTGGGCCCGCGGTGGTGGGCCCTGATCGCTGTGACGGCCGCCGTCCTGGTCGTGCTGACGATCGTGTTCGACAGCCTGATGATCGCCGCGGACCTGTTCCGCTACGGCGACGGCGCCCTGCTCGGCCCCCGGGTCTGGCTCACGCCGGTCGAGGACCTGGCGTGGCCGGTCGTGGCCGCCCTGCTGCTGCCCAGCCTCTGGGCCCTGGCCGCACCGAAGGAGAACACCGGATGACGGCCGTCGCTCACGACGGGCCCGCGGTCGCGCTGCGCCAGCTCGTCGGCTCGTCCCGCCCGGTCAGCTGGGTCAACACCGCCTACCCGTTCGCCGCCGCCTTCGTCATGGCGGGCGGCATCGCGGGCACCGGCGTCACCGAGCTGGTCCTGGGGACGCTGTACTTCCTGGTGCCGTACAACCTGCTCATGTACGGGCTGAACGACGTGTGGGACTACGAGTCCGACCTGCGCAACCCCCGCAAGGGCGGCATCGAGGGCGTGGTCCTGTCGCGCCGCTGGCACCGGCTGACCGTGTGGGCCGCCGTGGTGACCAACCTGCCGTTCCTCGGCTACCTCGTGACCGTGGGCGACGCGGCGTCGACGGCGGTGCTCGCCGTCAGCGTGTTCGCCGTGGTCGCGTACTCGGCACCGCGCCTGCGCTTCAAGGAGCGCCCGGTGCTGGACTCCGCCACGTCCAGCACCCACTTCGTCAGCCCCGCCGTCTTCGGGGTCGCGCTGGCGGACGGTTCCTTCAGCGGACCCGTGCTGGCGGCGCTCGCGGGGTTCTTCTGCTGGGGCATGGCGTCGCAGGCCTTCGGGGCGGTGCAGGACGTCGAGGCCGACCGTGCTGCCGGGATCGGGTCGGTGGCCACCTGGCTCGGCGCGGGCCGGACGGTCCGGGCGGCGATGGCCGGTTACGCCGTCGGCGGTCTGGTGCTGCTCGCCTGCGGCTGGCCGGGGATGCTGGCCGCGCTGCTGACCGTGCCGTACCTGCTGAGCATCGCGCCCTTCCGGAACCTGGCGGACGCCGACTGCGAGCGGGCGAACGCCGGCTGGCGCCGGTTCCTGTGGCTCAACATCGTCACCGGGTTCCTCGTCACTCAGCTGTTGATCTGGACAGCCCTGCGCTGAGCCGCCCCTCGACCACCGCGAGGCCCGCGGTGGCCGCACCGAGCACCAGACCGACCGTCGTGTGCGGTGCCCGTACGCCGCGCGCCCGCAGGTGCTCGCCCGCGCGATACGCCCACCGCTCGCCGAGCACCGCGACGGTGCCGGCGACCGCCAGCCCACCGACGACCACGGCGCCGGTCAGCACCGGGCGGCCGGTGCCGTCGGCATCTCCCGCGCCGGTGGGGCAGGCGGGGCCACCAGGGTCGGCAGGGTCGACGGCACCGAAGGCACCGACGGCGTCACGGACGTCGCGGGCTGCAGCGCGCGCCTCGGAGCCCCCTCGCGTCGCCATGGCGAGCGCGAAGCCCGAGACGAGCACGGCGGTCTTGACGAGGGCGCGTGCGCGGCGCGAACGGACGACGTCGGGCACGGCGTACCACGCGAGCGTGGCGCCCCCGCTGATCGCCACCTCACGGAGGTCGATGCGCGGCGCGGCCGGTCCGGACGGTGCGGTGCTGGACGAGATGTCGGTCTGGCTCATGCCCGGGACAACGTGCCGCACCGGACCCAGGTTCCCGGCCGGTCCCGCATTGAACAACCCATGGACCACGTGACCCGTGTCCGTGAAACCGGTCACATCTTGTTCATTTGCGGCAAGGGTTTGCTTGTGCGGCACACCGTGCTTTGATGCGCTCGTGGAACTTCTTCGACCATTCACCCCCGGTGCCTTCGCCTACGGGCTGGCGTCCTGGTCGTGGCTGGGCATCCACGGAAAGACGCCCCGGTTCGCCTCCCTGTTCGGCGACGTGTTCCTCGAGTCCCTCGAGGGATGGTGGTTCCTGGACACGGTGGAGGGCACGCTCGAGCTGCGCTGGCCCACCGCCGTCGAGCTCAGCGCCGAGCTCGAGTCCCCGGACGGCCGCACCGACCTCCTGCTCGAGGACCTCGCCATCGAGGCGGCCCGGTACGGCGTCGTCCCGCAGGACGACGAGGTCCTGACGTTCATGCCCCACCCGCGCCTCGGCGGTCGGTTCAGCGCCGACAGCGTGGTCGCCGTCCGGTTCGAGCTCGCGCTGCGCCTCGCCGGCGAGGTGCACCGCCAGACCGCCCCGGAGCCGTCCCCGCTGCTGCTGGGCCACAGCCTCGCAGGACGCCACACCCACACCTGAGAAGTCTGACCTTCACGCCGCCCTGAGGTCGCTCAGAGGTCCCGACGTGGTCGGTACCGACTTGTGACCTGCGTGCGATCCCCTGCGGATGCGGCCGCAAGGTATGTGTCGTGTCCTGGAGTAGCACGGAAGAGGCGGACCGTGGAGGTCAGGACAATGAGACGGGTACTGCTCGCGGGGAGCGCCGTCGCCGTCGGCGACGGGTTGCTCCTCGGTTCGGCGATGGCGTTCGGATGGACGTTGGTGGCGCTGCTGGCGATCACCGTGGGAGCGGCCGGCACGCTCGGCGTCGCGATGATGACACCGCCCCCTCGCGCACCGGCCCGTCCTGCCACCGTCACGCTGGGCCTGCCCCTGCGAGAGGTCACCACCGAGGACGCCGAGGACACGGTTCCTGACGGCGGCCCGCTCGTGCACCCGGCAGCGCAGGAACACGAGCCGGACGCCGTCGTCGTGCGGCCCGCACCGCTCGCCGCCTGAGCCGGCGGCGGCGCGGACCGCTCCCGGAGGCGCTCAGCGCTTCTTCTTGAGAGCCTTTTCGCTCACCGGTGCCTCGCCGCTCGCGCGCCGGGCCGCGTAGTAGGCGCGTGCCTCGTCCTGGCGCTCGGCCTCCGCACCCGAGGCGATCTTGGCCCGCAGGTGCTCCTGGCCGAAGCCCCAGGCGTCGACCAGGTCCACGGCGTGGGGGCGCAGCCGCAGCAGCAGCCGGTCGACGTACGCCGTGACCGTGCGGGCACGCTGGTCGGAGAGCCGGCCGTGCAGCAGGTACCACGCGAGGTTGCGCTCGATCACGGTGAGCCCGAAGACGTCCCGCACCCACGTCATCACTCGGCGGGTGCCCGGGTCGTCGATCGACGGCAGGGCGTCGGTGAACGCCTCCCAGCGCAGGAGGTCGGCGTGCGCGCGCGCAGCCTCCACCAGGGCCACCTGGTTCTCGTCGAGGATGCGGGCCGCCTCGGCCGGGGACGCCTTCTGCGCGGGCCGCAGCGCCAGCGCCACCTCCTCGACCATGGTCGCCACCCGGTCGGCGAGCAGCTCGCGCTGCGTGTCGGCGTCGCGCAGGTGCCCCGCCGCCCGGCGCGGGTCACCGATGTCGGCGATCGCCTGCGTCACCCGGCGCAGGCCCGTCCGGTGCAGCGCGGCGTCGGTTGCCCGCTCCACGACGAACCGAGCCATGCCGGTCGGTGTCTTCGTCGCACCCTTGAGCTCGCGCCCGTAGTCGCCGACGAGCCGCTTGGCGACGAGCTGCGCCAGCACGGTGTTGTCCCCCTCGAACGTGGCGTAGACGTCGAGGTCGGCGTGCAGCGAGGTGATGCGGTTCTCGGTGAGGAACCCGGCGCCCCCGCACGCCTCGCGGCACTCCTGCAGCGTGTCGAGCGCGAACGCCGTCGACGTGGACTTCAGGGCTGCCGCCGTCGTCTCCAGGTCCTCCCGGTTCTCCGGGGTGTCGTGCTCGCCGGAGAAGACGTCGTCGAACAGGTCGAGGAGGCGCTCGTTCGCGAAGTGCCCGGCGTACGCCTCCGCGATCCGCGGGAAGAGCCGGCGACGGTGCGTCGCGTAGTCCAGCACCACCATCTCGTCGACGCCGGGCCCGGCGAACTGCCGGCGCTCCGCCGCGTACTTCACCGCGATGGCGAGACCGATCTTGGCCGCGTTGACGGCCGAGCCGTCGAGGGAGACACGGCCCTGCACCAGCGAGCCCAGCATGGTGAAGAAGCGACGCCCGGGGCTGTCGATCGGGGACGAGTACGTGCCGTCCGCCGCCACGGAGCCGTAGCGGGCCAGCAGGTCGGTGCGCGGGACGCGGACGCCCGTGAAGTGCAGGCGGCCGTTGTCGACGCCGCGCAGACCGCCCTTGAGACCGTCGTCCTCGCCGCCGACGCCGGGCATGAAGGCTCCGGCGCTGCCGTCGGGGTTCGTCTCGCGGATCGGCACGTAGAAGCAGTGCACGCCGTGGTCGACGCCGTCCGTGATCAGCTGGGCGAACACCGTGGCGGCCGTCGCGTGCTGCGCCGCGTTGCCGAGGTAGTCCTTCCAGGCCCCGCGGAACGGGGTGTCGATGACGAACTCCTCGGTCGCGGGGTCGTAGGTCGCCGTGGTGCCGATCGAGGCGACGTCGGACCCGTGCCCCGTCTCGGTCATGGCGAAGGCGCCCGGGACGCTCAGGTCCATCGCACCCGGGAGCAGCCGGTCCTGCTGCTCGGGCGTGCCCAGGTGCAGGATCGCCGCACCGAACAGGCCCCACTGCACCCCGGCCTTGATCTGCAGCGACGGGTCGGCCGCGACCAGCTCGGAGAAGCAGGCCAGGTTCGCGCCGGGCTGGTCGTAGCCGCCCAGGCGCTCCGGGAAGGCGAGCCAGGAGATCCGCTCGCCGTCGGCGACCATCTCGCGCATCTGCTCGAGGGTGCGCTCCCGGTGCTCCGCCGGCGTCAGCGTCTCGTCCTTGTGGAAGCGCGCCTCGCCGGCGCGCTCGCGCGCACGACGGCGGTCCTCGGGCCAGCGGCCCAGCAGCAGCTGGGTCAGCCCGTCGACATCGATCCGGAGGTCGCCGGTCGCGGAGGCTGCGCTCGCGGAAGTGGTGCTGGCGTGGTCGGCCGCGGGGCGGTCGGACGTCGTCGTCATCAGGACTCCTGCTTCTCGGTGGTGGGTGTGTCCGTCAGGCCCGCGGGCCGGCCGGAGGTGCCGTGGTGCAGCACCCCGACGGGCCCGTTCCAGAGCCAGGTCGTGATCTGGTCCGTGAGCTCCTCGCGCGTGAGACCCGCGGCGAGGGCGTGACCGAGCCACCACTCGCCGGTGCCCCGCACGAAGCCGACGGCTCCGGCGGCCCAGGCGGCCGCCGTCGGCTCCGGGACTCCCGCGGCCTGCGCGGCAGGCTCGGCGACGAGCGTGATGACCGAGTCCAGGTAGGCGCCGAGCGCCTCCACCTGGCCCGAGGCGCCGTCGTCGGGCACGTTGCCGCCGATGGACGTGCGCGTGACGAACCAGTAGACGTGCGGCGAGGCCTCGATGGTCTGCAGGTAGACGCGCACCATCGCCCGGAGGGCGGCGTGCGGCGTCGGCGCCTCGTGGGCCGCCGCGGCCAGCCGCCGGTGCATGCCCGCCACGACCGCCTCGGCGACGGCGAGCCGCAGCCCGGCCTTGTCGTCGAAGTAGCGGTAGAAGATGGACTTGGAGGTGCCGGCCACGGCCGCGATGTCGTCCATCGACGCGCCGGGGCCGAGCTCGTGGATCGCCCGGCGCGCGTCGCGCACGAGCGAGGTGCGCCGCTGGGCGCGATGATCGTCCCAGCGGGTCGACCGGCCGTCGGGCCTCGGGCGGGATGCGTTGTCCGCGCGTCCCTGTGCTGCGACCGTCATCGGTCACCCCCTCCTCGTCTCACGAAACTCAGAGTATCAGGTACTGTGAGTACCACCTGAAACCGTCGGAGTGTAAGGAAGCACCGCAGTGGCTACTCGCCAGAAGACCAGCGCCCCCGCGGCTGGCGGCACAGCCGCCCAGCCCCAGGGTGTCCGCGACGCCGTCATCGTCGGCGGCAACCGCATCCCCTTCTCGCGCGCGGGGAAGAGGTACGCGGACGCCTCCAACCAGGAGATGTTCACCGCCGCGCTCGAAGGCCTCGTCGCCCGGTTCGGCCTCCAGGGCGAACGCCTCGGCGAGGTCGTCGGCGGCGCCGTGCTCAAGCACTCGCGCGACTTCAACCTGATCCGCGAGTCCGTGCTCGGCTCCTCCCTGTCCCCCGCCACGCCGGCCTTCGACCTCCAGCAGGCCTGCGCCACCGGCCTCGAGGCGACCATCAACATCGCCAACAAGATCCGCCTCGGCCAGATCGAGTCCGGCGTCGCCGGCGGCAGCGACACCGTCTCCGACGCACCGATCGCCGTCAGCGAGGGCCTGCGCCGCGCCCTGCTCGAGGCCCAGCACGCCAAGACCTGGCAGGCCCGCGCCAAGGCGCTCGCCGCCATCCGCCCCGGCGACCTCAAACCGCTGGTGCCCGCCACCGACGAACCCCGCACCGGGCTGTCGATGGGTGAGCACCAGGCCGTCACCACCGCCCGCTGGGGCATCGCCCGCGAGGCGCAGGACGAGGTCGCGCTCGCCAGCCACCAGCACCTCGCCGCCGCGTGGGAGGCCGGGTTCTTCGACGACCTGGTGACCCCTTTCCGCGGCGTGACCCGCGACGACAACCTGCGCGCCGACACCTCGCTCGAGAAGCTCGCGAGCCTCAAGCCCGTCTTCGGCCGGTCGCTCGAGACGACCCCCACCATGACGGCCGGCAACTCCACGCCGCTGACCGACGGCGCCTCCACCGTGCTGCTCGGTTCGCGCGAGTGGGCCGAGTCCCACGACCTGCCCGTCCTCGCCCGGTTCGTCGACGCCGAGACCGCCGCGGTCGACTTCGTGCACGGCCACGAGGGCCTCCTCATGGCCCCCGTGCACGCCGTGCCCCGTCTGCTCGCCCGCACCGGGCTCACCCTGGACGACATCGACTTCTTCGAGATCCACGAGGCGTTCGCGTCGACCGTGCTCACCACGCTGGCCGCCTGGGAGGACCCCGACTACTGCCGCGACGAGCTCGGGCTGGACGGCGCCTTCGGTACCGTGGACCGCGCCAAGATCAACGTCAACGGCTCCTCGCTCGCCGCCGGGCACCCCTTCGCCGCCACCGGCGGGCGGATCGTCGCCACCGCCGCCAAGCTCGTCGCCCAGCGTGCCGCGGAGACCGGCCGGCCCGCCCGCGCCCTCATCTCCGTCTGCGCCGCGGGCGGCCTCGGGGCCACCGCCGTCGTCGAGTCCGTCTGACCCGGGAAGGAAACCGATGACCGACCGCTACACCCAGGCCGTCAACTCCGGGTTCACCAAGACGCTCGCCAAGAAGCTCGGCCTCCCCCGCCCGGCGATCCTGCGCCGCTACCGCGCCGGCGACCCGCTCGCCGTCGGCCCCGTGCTCGTGGTGTCCGACGGCGCCTCCCAGAAGGACGCCGACGTGCTCGCCCAGGCACTCCTCGCATGGGACGTCGACGTGCGCCGCCAGCCCACGGACGACGTCCGCTGGGGAGCCGTGCTGCTCGTCGTGACAGAGGCCGAGACGCCCACCGACCTCGCCGAGCCGGTCCTCGCCGTCGGCTCCGTGCTGCGCCGGCTGGCCCCCAACGGCCGCGTCGTCACCGTCTCGCGAGCGCCGGCCGAGGGCGACTCCCCCGCGCTGTCCGCCACCCGCAACGGCGTCGACGGGTTCCTGCGCTCGCTCGCCAAGGAGCTGCGCGCCGGCGCCACCGGCAACGGCGTGGTGCTCACCGACGGCGCGGCCGTCGGCGCCGGGTCGACCCTCGCCACCGTGCGCTTCTTCCTGTCGGCGAAGAGCGCGTACGTCGACGGCCAGCTCCTGCGCGTCGGCCCGGCCGAACCGACCGGAGCGGACCTGACGACGGACCGCCCGCTGGCGGGCAAGGTCGCCGTGGTCACCGGTGCCGCCCGCGGCATCGGCGCCTCGATCGCGCAGACCCTGGCCCGCGACGGCGCGACGGTGGTCTGCGTGGACGTCCCCGCCGCCGGCGAAGGGCTCAGCCGCACGGCCAACGACGTCGGCGGCACCGCGCTGCAGCTCGACGTCACCGCGGACGACGCGGGGACGCGCATCCTCGCCCACGCCCGCGAGCGCCACGGCGCCCTGGACATCGTGGTGCACAACGCGGGGATCCTGCGCGACAAGCTGCTGGCCAACATGAAGCCGGCCCAGTGGGAGGCGGTCGTCGCGGTGAACCTCGCCGCGCAGCTGCGGATCAACGAGACGCTGCTCGCCGCCGGGCTCGACGGGCTGCACATCGTCTCGCTCGCCTCCACGTCGGGCATCGCCGGCAACAAGGGGCAGTCGAACTACGCCTTCTCCAAGGCCGGCGTCATCGGGCACACCCGCGCGACGGCTTCCCTCCTGGCTGCGCAGGGCGGAACCGCCAACGCCGTCGCCCCCGGTTTCATCGAGACCGACATGACGTCCTCGATCCCCTTCGCCATCCGGGAGGTGGCCCGCCGCCTGCCGACCCTCGCGCAGGGCGGCCGGCCGGTCGACGTCGCCGAGGCGATCGCGTTCCTCGCCTCCCCGGCGGCCGCCGGCGTCAACGGCCAGGTCCTGCGGGTGTGCGGCCAGCACATGGTGGGCCAGTGACGGCCGAACCGCTGCGGACCAGCGACGGAACCGCGCTCCGCGTCGAGACCCAGCCGAGCCTCCCGGGGCTCGGCGGGCTCTACGCGCGAGGAGCCGCGGCGTCGGGCCGGATCGCCGCCGGCCGTGCCCTGCCCGCGCTGCCGGTCATCGGGGCCGGTCGCTCGGCGTCGGACACGGAGCACGACGGAGGCCCGCTCACGCTTCCCGACGTCGCGTACCGCGTCGCGGGAGTGACGACCACCGGCCTCGCCCGGCACCTGCACGAGTACCAGCGTCTGCTGCACGAGCCCGTCGCCGACGTGCTGCCCGCCGGCTACCTGCACGTGCTGGCGTTCCCCCTGGCCACCGCGGTCATGGTGCGCGGCGACTTCCCGCTGCCCCTGCTGGGCATGGTGCACCTGCGCAACGCGGTGGAGCTGCGCGGCCCGGTCCGGGTGGGGGACGTCCTCGAGGTGCGGGCCTGGGCGGAGAACCTGCGTCCGCACCGGCGCGGGGTGCAGGTGGACCTCGTCGCGGAGATCCGGCGGGACGGCGCCGGCCCGGAGGAGCGGGCCGTCTGGCGCGGGGTGTCGACGTACCTCGCCAAGGGTTTCTCGCTGCCGGACGCCCCGGCGGTCGACGACGAGTCCCGCCCGGAGTGGCACCTGCCGCTGCCGACCGGCCGCTGGGCGCTCGGCCCCGGTACGGGCCGCGCCTACGGTGCCGTCTCCGGCGACCGCAACCCGATCCACCTGTCGGCGCTCTCTGCGAAGGCGTTCGGCTTCCCGCGGGCGATCGCGCACGGCATGTACACCGCCGCGCGCGCCCTGGCCGACGTCGGGCACCAGCGCGGGGACGCCTACCGCTGGACGGTGGAGTTCGGCAAGCCGGTGCTGCTGCCCGGGACGGTGGACCTCGCCGTGACCCAGGAGGAGGACGGCTTCGCGTACGTCGGCTGGAACGGCCGGCGTCGCCAGAAGCACTTCTCGGGGACGGTCACGCCGCTCTGACGGGATGTTCGCGGCCGACGACGTAGCCTCGAGTCATGGACGCCCTGCACGAGCAGACCGCCGTCGAGCTGCGCGACCGCCTCCGGTCCGGCGAGCTCGCACCGACCGAGGTGACCGAGCACTTCCTGGCCCGCATCGCGGCGCGCAACGACGCGCTCGGCGCGTTCTCCCGGGTGACCGCCGACCTGGCGCGGGAACGCGTCGCGACGCTCGGGCCGCCGTCGGGCACGCTGTGGGGCATGCCGACGGGCGACAAGGACCTGTTCGCCCGCGCCGGGGTGCCGACGGGGTTCGGTTCCCGGGCGCTCGCCGGGTTCGTGCCGCAGGTCTCGGACGGGGTCGTGCTCGATCTCGACGCGGCGGGTGCCGTGAGCCTCGGGCGCACCACCGCTCCTGAGCTCGGCTTCCCCGCCTACACCGAACCGCTCGCCGGGCCGGTCGCGCGCAACCCGTGGGACCTCCAGCGGGGTGCGGGCGGCTCCAGCGGCGGCGCGGCGGTCGCCGTCGCGGCCGGGCTGCTCCCCTTCGCCCCGGGGTCCGACGGCGGAGGTTCCGTCCGCATCCCGGCCGCGGCCTGCGGGGTGGTCGGGCTGAAGCCCTCGCGCGGCCTGCTGCCCTCCGGCTCGGGGATCGAGTCGCCGGGCGGGCTCGTCGTCAACGGGCCGCTCGCCCGGACCACCGCGGACACCGCTCTGCTCCTGGAGGGGATGCTCGCGCGGCGCGCCGACGGCCGGGTGGCGCACCCGTACACGCTGCGCACGGAGGCGGCGGGCGCGGGGGCGTACCTCGCGGCGGCACAGCGCGGCGAGGTGGTCGGCCCGGACGGTACCGCGCGGGCCGTGGGGGCCGAGCACGGCGGCCGGTTCCGGCTGGGGGTGAGCACCTGGTCCGCGTGGGACGACTACTACGACATCACCGTGGACCCGGAGGCGACGGCGGCCCTCGACGCGGGCGTGGCGGCCCTGAGCGGGCTCGGCCACGGCGTCGAGGAGCACCGGTGGGACCCGGCGCCCGAGTACGGCGACGCGTTCCGCAGCCTGTGGATGGGCGGCGCCTCGGCGGTGCCGATCGACGACCAGGCCGCGCTGGACCAGCTCGAGCCGCTGACCCGCTGGCTGATCGGGCGTGGCCGCGAGGTGCCCGCCCGCGAGCTGGTCGAGGCGCTGCGGGTGCTCACCGCGTTCGAGCGCCGGCTCATCGCGGGCCTGGGTTCGTTGGATGCGGTGGTGACGCCCGCGCTGGCCATGACGCCGCGGCCCGTCGGGTGGTTCGACCCCGAGGACCCCGACCGGAACTTCGCCCAGCAGTGCCAGTACACGCCGTTCACGTCGTGGCTCAACGTCGCCGGGCTGCCGGCGATCACCGTGCCCACGCACTGGACCGACGACGGCCTGCCGATGGGCATCCAGATCATCGGGCGCCCCGGCGGCGAGCTGACGCTGCTGGCCCTGGCCGCCCAGCTCGAGGACGTGCTGCGCTGGCCGGAGCGGCGCCCGCCGGTCTGGTGAGCCGTACTACCTCGGCGTGGGCCGTCAGGCGTCTTCGGGGAGGCAGCCGAACGCCTCGTCCCGGCCGGGGCCGGCGGTGACGAGCAGCCCTTCCAGCCCTGATCCCTCGGGCACCGGACGCGGGTCGTCGACCACGATCCAGAGGCCGTCGACCACGTCGTAGTGCGCCTGCGGGCCGTCCGTCACCAGGGTGCCCACGGCTGCGACCAGCCGTTCGACCTCTTCGCCGGCGGTGCCGACACCCACGGACGACCGGACCGCCCCGGCGCCGTACCCGAGCCGGGAGAGCAGCGGGTGCGCGCAGAACCGGCCGTCGCGCACCCCGATGCCGTGCTCGGCCGACAGGTAGGCCGCGACCTGTCCGGGCTCGTACCCGTCCACGGTGAACGTCACGACCCCGACGGCGTCGGCCGCGTCGGGCCAGAGCCGCACCACCTCTACGCCGTCGATCGCCTCGAGGCCCGTGACGAGCCGTCCGCGCAGGGTGTCCTCGTGCTCGCGCAGCGTCTGGCCGTCGATCTCGCCGAGCGCCTCGCAGGCGGCGGCGAGCGCCACCGCCCCGAGCACGTTGGGCGACCCGGCCTCGTGCCGCGCCGGGCCGTCGTGCCACTCCGTGCCGTCGACGCGCACGCTGCGCACGGCGCCACCGCCCGCGAGGTACGGCGTGCCGGTGTCGAGCCAGTCGCGACGGCCCACGAGCACGCCCGCGCCGAACGGGGCGTACGTCTTGTGCCCGGAGAACGCGAGATAGTCGACGCCGGTCTCGGCCAGCGAGAAGCGGCGGTGCGGGACGAGCTGCGCCCCGTCGAGCAGCACGCGGGCGCCGACGGCGTGCGCCGACTCGACCAGGTCCGCCACCGGCAGCACCTCGCCCGTGACGTTCGAGGCGCCGGTCAGGGCCAGGAGCGCGTACCCCTGCCCGACGGCGGCAGCCGCCGCGAGCTCCTCGCGCAGCGCCGTGACGGTGGCGGCGGCCGTCTCGCAGCCGGTCAGCACCGTGGCGCGGGCGGACCGCTGCCAGGGCAGGAAGTTCGCGTGGTGCTCCACGTCGAGGACGAGCACCCGGCCCGGCTCGCCGTCGTCGGACGCCGGGAGGCAACCCGCCAGGAGGTTGAGCGCGTCGGTGGTGTTGCGCACGATCAGTGTGGCGTCGTCGTCCCGGGCCCCGACGAACTCGCCGATGGTGCGCCGAGCGGTCTCGTACAGGGAGGTGGCCACCTGCGAGAGATAGCCGGCACCGCGGTGCACGGAGGCGTACAGCGGGAGCGTGCGCGTGATGCGGTCGGCGACGGCCTGCAGCGCGGGGGCGGAGGCCGCGACGTCGAGGTTCGCGTAGGGGACGCGGCGTCCGTCGACGAGCGGGGCGGGCGTGTCGTGGCCGACCACCGGCAGGACGGGGCGCAGGTGGCCCACCTCGGCGTCGGGACAGGCGAGGGTCTCGGTGAGAGCGGTCATGCGGTCCTCCTCAGGTTCCGGGGAGCGACCTCCCCGCGCTTGCCCGACGCCGGACGGCGCGGAGCCAGGTCGTCACCCGGGGCACCCCGCCGCGAGGGGAGGGTTGCCGGCCAGCGAGCCGGGGCTTCGCGCTGGCGCTCATGACCTGCTGCCATGGTCACCAATCGCGAGCGGCGATGTCAACAGATGGGCGCGTTGTCTCAGGATGCGGGCACCTGAGGGTCGCGTGCCGGAGAGGAGGAGACGATCTGGCATGAAGAAGTACATCCTCTTCGACCATGACGGCGTGCTCGTGGACACCGAGCACTGGTACTTCAAGGCCGGCGAACGCGCCTTCGCCGACGTCGACCTGACGTTGGACAAGCCGCAGTACCTGAGCGACATGAGCAACGGCCTGGGCACGTGGGTCCAGGCCAGGTCGGCGGGTGTCGACGAGCAGACGATCGATCGGCTCCGCGAGGCACGCGACGACTACTACCAGGAGTACCTGCGGACGCAGCAGATCGAGATCGACGGCGTCGTCGAGGTGCTGGCCGAGCTGTCACGGCACGCGCGTCTGGCCGTCGTGACGACCGCCAAGCGCGCGGACTTCGACCTCATCCACGAGAAGCGGCAGATCCGCGCCTTCATGGACTTCGTCCTCGTGCGTGAGGACTACGAGCGCGCCAAGCCGGACCCCGAGCCGTACCTCATGGGCTTGGAGCGCTTCGGCGCCACCAGGGCCGAGACCTTGGTCGTGGAGGACTCGGCCCGTGGGCTGCGGTCAGCAGTGGCGGCCGGCATCGACTGCGCCGTCGTCCACCACGAGTTCACTCGGTCCGGCGACTTCTCGGGTGCGACCTTTCGAATCGAAGCGCTGGGCGAGCTGACCGACATCGTCCGGGGCGATGGGCTCCCCTCGGAGAGCTCACGGACCAAGCAGTGACAGCGGAACGACGGCGATCCCGTCCTCGGGGCGCCGGTAGGCGATGGGCCCTGTGGTGACGACGACGGCGTCGAGCAGGTCGTCCCCCAGCTTCTCCTTGAGCCACCGCAGGTGCTTGACATCATGATCTGTCGGGTGCGGCGCGACCTTGACCTCGATGGCCACCACCTTGCCGTCGTCCCGCTCGACGATCAGGTCGACCTCGTGGTCACCCTGCTTGGTCCGCAGGTGCGAGACCTTGGCCTCGTGCGTCTCGGCATGGACGAGGACCGACAGTGCGACCAGGTGCTCGAACATGGCGCCGAGCAGGAGTCCGTCGCGGATGGTCACCTTTCCCGGGTGAGGACGCTCGAGAAGACCACGCGCACCGACACCGAGCAGCCTCATGGCCAAGGCAGGGTCTGCCAGGAAATGCTTGGGCGACTGCGCGAGCGACGCCAGGCGCCGCCGGGGCCCGAGCCACGCCGGCACCTGGTCGATCAGCCAGAGCCGGGCGAGCGTGTCCCGGTAGGCAATGGTCGCCGAACGCGACGGCTTGTCGACCTGCCCCGACGTCGATGCGTTGAGGATGGACTCGTAGGACGCCGTCGAGCTCGTGGCCGCGGCGAAGGCCGTCAGCCAGGCACGGAGCGTCTCCGGCCTGCGCACCACGTGCCCGACCTCACTGAACTCGTGATCCACGATGCGCGCGACATACCCGTTCAACGCCCGCACCCGCATCCGCTCAGGAAGGGTCCGCATTCCGGGGAACCCTGACGCAGCGATCTCCTCGGCGTAGTCGCGCAGCACCAGCTCGGATCGTCCACTGACGGGCGCCGGGTGATCGCCGAGCAGTTCACCGAACGACACCGTGGGTTCGACCAGGCCTCGCTCGTCCATCGACATGGGGCGCATGCGGAGTCGCACGATGCGCCCCGCGCCCGAGTGCGTCCGCTCGGTCGGTGTTGCTGACCCGGTCAGCAGGTAGCTTCCTGGCGGCGCCCCGCGGTCCACCGCGCGGCGCACCCTGTCCCACGTAGCGGGCACCTGCTGCCATTCGTCGACGAGCACGGGCCGCGGCTCCTCGGTGAGCCACGAGGTGTCGATCTCGGCGAGCCGCGCCTCATCCGGGTCGTCGAGCGAGAGCACGGTTCGGGCCAGACGACGTGCCGTCGCTGTCTTCCCGACGCCCTTCGGCCCTTCGAGCGCGACGGCAGGCAGACCCGACATGACGTCGTCCAACAGGCCATCAACTGCTCGCGGGGTGTAGTCCATGGAGTCGACATTACCCCAGGCCATGCGCTCAAGACTACAGATCGACGCACTTAAACACTACAGATTTACGGTCCTGTACACGACAGATCGACGTACCGCGGACCGGCCGGACTGAGACACGGCGTCCGGCCTGCGAGACGCCCGTCCCGCAGGCCGGACGCCGTGTCGTACGATCGCGGTGACCATCCCGAGCGGCCGAGTGACGTGGCACGTCGACGCCGCAGCAACCCGCGGGACCTCGCCGCCGTCGTCGGCCGACGCGACAGCGAGGGACCGGGCGTGGGTGCTACCGCCACGACCGATGGGAGGAGTGCCATGACCGCACCGCTCGAACCGATCGAACCTCGCCCCGCCGAGGGCTACGCCGGGGACATCACGCCGCAGCAGGCGTGGGACCTGCTCGCCGCCGATCCCGACGCCGTCCTCGTCGACGTCCGCACCGACGGCGAGTGGCACGCCGTCGGCGTCCCCGACGTCGGCGAGCTGGGCAAGGAACCCGTCCTCAGCCAGTGGGTGACGGCCGACGGCCGACCCAACCCCGGCTTCCTCACCGAGCTCGAGACCGCCGGCGTGGGCCCCGGCCGCCCCGTGGTGTTCCTGTGCAGGTCGGGCCAGCGCTCCATCGGCGCCGCCCGGCTCGCCACGTCCGCCGGGATCAGCCCCTCCTACAACGTCCTGGAGGGCTTCGAGGGCGCACCCGGGTTCGGCGGGGTCCGCGACCAGACCGGCTGGAAGGTCCGCGGGCTCCCCCACCAGGAGCACACCCCGTGAACCGCGCCGACATCCCGACCGGCCCCGGCGCCAACCCCACGCTGCTCGGCGGTGCCGGTCACCGGCCGCTGCCCGCGTCGGCCCGCCCCGCCACGCTGGCCGTGCGCGGTGGCCACCGTCGCTCGGACTTCTCCGAGACGTCCGAGGCGATGTTCCTCACGCAGGGGTACACGTACGACACCGCCGCCGACGCCGAGGCAGCGTTCACCGGAGACCACTCCCGGTTCGTGTACTCCCGCTACGGCAACCCGACCGTGCGCACGTTCGAGGAGCGGCTGCGACTGATCGAGGGCGCCGAGGCGTGCTACGCCACGACGACCGGCATGTCTGCCGTGTTCACCACGCTCGCGGCGCTGGTGTCCAGCGGCTCGCGCATCGTCTCCGCCCGCGCGCTCTTCGGCTCCACCAACGTCATCTACGACGAGATCCTCGCCAAGTGGGGCGTGCACGTGGACCTCGTCGACGGGCACGTCGACTCGCAGTGGGAGGAGGCGCTCGCCACGCCGGCCGACGTCGTCTTCTTCGAGACGCCGTCGAACCCCATGCAGGACCTGGTGGACGTGCGGCGCGTGTGCGAGCTCGCCCACGCGGCGGGCGCCGTCGTCGTCGTCGACAACGTGTTCGCCACGCCGATCCTGCAGAAGCCCTTCGAGCTGGGCGCCGACGTCGTCGTCTACTCCGCGACCAAACACATCGACGGTCAGGGGCGCGTGCTCGGCGGGGCGATCCTCGGACCGGAGGAGTTCCTGTCCGGGCCGGTCGAGACGTTCCTGCGGCACACCGGGCCGTCGCTGAGCCCGTTCAACGCCTGGGTGCTGCTCAAGGGCCTGGAGACGCTGGACGTGCGCGTCCGCGCCCAGAACGCGGCCGCGCTCCAGGTCGCCGAGCACCTCGAGGCGGCCGACGGCGTCACGCGGGTGCGCTATCCGTTCCTGGCCTCGCACCCCCAGCACGAGCTGGCCGTCGCGCAGCAGACGGGCGGCGGCACCGTGGTGACGTTCGATCTCGACGTGCCCACCGGGAGCGCGCCCGAGGAGGCCAAGAAGCGCGCCTTCGCGTTCCTCGACGCGCTGCAGATCGTGGACATCTCGAACAACCTCGGCGACGCGAAGTCCCTGATCACCCACCCGGCGACCACCACCCACCGGCGCCTCGGGGCCGCGGGGCGTGCCGCCGTCGGGATCCACGAGACCACCGTGCGCCTGTCGGTCGGCCTGGAGGACCCGCTGGACGTCATCGAGGACGTCGAGCAGGCGCTGCGGGCCTGACCCGCGAGCCGTGCACGAGCCGGGCACGTCCCGTCCCCGCCGGCTCACCTCCGGAACGCGTCGGCAGCACGCTGCAGGGCGACAGCCAGTGCCCCGGCCACGAGCTCCGCGTCGTTCTGCGGACCCTCCTGACGCGCTTGTCCGGTGAACGACCGTGCCACCTCGTCGAACCGGTCGGCCAGCTCCTGACGGTCCGGGTCCCACGCGTGCGCACGCAGCAGCTTGACGAGCGCCCGCAGCACGTCGGCGAACGACCGGCGCAGCGGATCGCCCAGATCGACCGGGTCCCCGGTGTCCATGAGCAGACTGATGGCCTGGTCCAACGACGCGGCCACCGTCTCGAGCTCCTTGACGCGGACCTGCTGCCTCCGGGTCCACTCCCGGTGCCGACGCACCCGAGGGTTCGCCCGCTCCGCCTCGCGCGTACGACGCGCCGACCGCCGGCCCTGCTCGAGCACCCGGTCCATCGTCTGACGACGGCGGTTCCACTCGTCGACGGACAGCGTCTCTGCCTCCCCGACCTCGTCCGCCAGATCCTCCGCCTGGTCCGCCAGGACGTTGCTGAGCCGGTCGAGCGCGTCCTCGGTGGGCGTGAGCGGCAACGGCGGCAGCGCCAGGTTGACGCCGATCCCGATCGCGGCACCGGCGGCGACGAGGCCGGCGAACGATCCCACGTACTCCAGGGCGTCAGCGTTGCCGAGGATGAGCACGAAGATGGCCGACGTCGCGACCCAGTTGCCCATCTCGCCGAAGAACCGCCAGCCCGAGATGAGCAGCGCGGCACCCACCACCACGGCCACCGCCGGCGCACCCGGCGCCAGGAACGCGTCGGCAGCACGCGCGATGCCCGCCCCGACCAGGACCGCCAAGGTGACCTGGGCGGAGTCGCGCACGGAACGCACCAGCGTGCTGGTGGTCGCGATGACCGCCCCGAGCGGCGCGTAGTACGGGTACTCCGACAGCGGCGCCGGGGCGATGAGCCCGACGTACCAGGCGATCCCCGCGGCGATCGCCCCGCGGGTCGCCAACGACCACCGCGGGTGGCGCAACCATGCGCGGTGCGCGGCGTTGAGCCCCCCGGTGATCCTGCGGGCAACCATGTTCCTCCTCGTCGCCGTACCGGTCCCCGCTGATCGTGGGCACGACCGACGGTCGCCGCATCCGGGGGCGTCCTCGGGGTCTCCTGCACGGCGGGCGGATGATTCCGTGGCCCGTGACGGTTGCTCCAGACGATGAGCACCTCACCCTCCCTCTCCGTCCTGGACCTGGTCCCCGTGCGCACCGGGCAGACGAGCGCCCAGGCGCTGGCCTCCTCGCTCGAGCTCGTCGCGCGCGCCGACGAGCTCGGGTACGAGCGCTACTGGTTCGCCGAGCACCACAACATGGCCGCCGTCGCGGCCTCGACGCCACCCGTCATGATCGCGGCCGCGGCCGCCCGCACGTCGCGGATCCGCGTCGGCTCGGGCGGTGTCATGCTCCCCAACCACGCTCCGCTGGTGGTCGCCGAGCAGTTCGCCGCACTGGAAGCCCTCGCCCCGGGCCGGATCGACCTCGGCATCGGCCGCGCGCCCGGCTCCGACCCCGTGGTGACGGCGCTGCTGCGCGCGTCCGGACCGACGTCGGACGTCGAGCGGTTCCCCGAGCACGTGCAGAACATCCTCGCGCTCATGGAGCCCGACGGCGCCCGGCTGCGGCTGACCGACGGCAAGATCTACGACGTGCGCGCCACCCCCGCGGCCACCGGCTCCCCGACCGTGTGGCTGCTCGGCTCGAGCGACTACTCGGCACGCCTCGCCGCGGAGCTCGGCCTACCGTACGTGTTCGCCAACCACTTCTCCGGCGCCGGCATCGACCAGGTGCTCGCGCTGTACCGCGACGGCTACCGGCCGAGCGACGCGCACCCGGAGCCGCGGACGTTCCTCACCGTCAACGCCGTCGTGGCCCCCACGCTCAACGAGGCGGAGGAGCGCGCCCTCCCCCAGCTGCGGGCGATGGCCCGGTTGCGGACCGGCAGGCCGATGGGACGTGCCGAGACCGTCGAGGAGGCGCTCGCGACCCCGCTGGACGGGCTCGGCCAGCAGATGGTCGACGACATGCGGTCCCGCTGGGTGGTCGGCGAGCCGGAGGTCGCCCGTCAGGAGGTCGCGGACCTCGCCGCGCGGCACGGCGCCGGCGAGGTCATGGTGGTCCCCGTGGCCGGCACGTACGCCGGCGAGCCGCTGGAAGCCACCCCCGGCCGCGTGCAGACCCTGGAGCTGCTCGCGGGCTGAGCGCGGACCCGTGCCACGATGGGCAGCGTGACACGTTCGGTGACGGTGCGGCGCGCGGACAACCCCGGCCCGATGACCCTGGACGGCACCCGCTCGGTGCTGCTGCGAGCGCCGGGCTCGCCGTCGTGCGTGGTGGTGGACCCCGGGCCCGACGACGGCACCCACCTGCGCGCGCTGGCCGCGGCCGGCCCGGTGTCCCTGGTGCTGATCACGCACCGGCACCCCGACCACACGGCCGGGTCGCCGCGCCTGCGCGAGCTGACCGGCGCGCCGGTGCGGGCGGCGGACCCGGAGCACTGCCACGGCGGGGCGCCGCTGCGCGACGGCGAGACGATCGAGGCCGCCGGCCTACGGGTCCAGGTGGTCGCCACCCCGGGACACACCCTGGACTCCGTCTCGTTCGTGGTCGAGAGCCCCGGCGAGGCGCCCGTGCTGCTCACCGGGGACACGGTGCTGGGCCGTGGCACCACCGTCATCGCGGAGCCGGACGGGTCCCTCGCCGACTACCTGGCCAGCCTCGACATCCTGGAACGCCTGGGTGACGGACGCCGTGCGGTCCCGGCGCACGGCCCCGAGATCGACGACCTCGGGGTCGCCGTACGCGCCTACCGCGCACACCGCCTGGAACGACTGGCCCAGGTGCGCGCGGCGCTGGACATCCTCGGCCCCGCTCGAGACGCGACCGTCGACGACGTCGTCGCCCACGTGTACGCGGACGTCGACCCCGCCGTGCTGCCCGCCGCGCGCCAGTCCGTCGCGGCACAGCTCGACTACCTGCGCGAGCACGGCTGAGCGCGGTGGGCGGCGACCGGCATGATGGAGGCATGACGTCAGCCACGCCGCACCGTCCACCGACGCCCCGGCTCGGGGTCGCCTTCGTCCCGACCTACCCGCCCGAGAGCCTGCGCACGCTGGCCACCGCCGTCGAGGCCGCCGGTCTGGACGACCTGTGGGTCTGGGAGGACTGCTTCGAGCAGAGCGGTCTCGCCTCGGCGGCCGCCGCACTGGCGTGGACCGACCGGGTCCGTGTCGGCCTCGGGCTCATGCCCGCGCCGCTGCGCAGCACCGCGATCACCGCGATGGAGATCGCGACGCTCGCGCGGATGTTCCCCGGCCGGTTCGTGCCGGCCGTCGGGCACGGGGTGCAGGAGTGGATGGCGCAGTCCGGCGTCAAGGTGGGCTCGCCGCTGACGCTGCTGCGCGAGACGACCCACGCGCTCCACCGGCTCCTGGCCGGCGAGGAGGTGACGACGTCGGGCCGCTACGTGAACCTGGAGGCCGTCCGCCTCGGCTGGCCCCCCGCCGACGGCGTGCCGATCTGGCTGGGCGGCGTCGGGCCGCGCTCCCTCGCGCTGGCCGGCGAGGTGGGCGACGGGCTGATCCTGGCCAACGCCCTCACACCCGACGACGTCCGCGCGGCGGTCGGTACGGCCCGGGACGCTGCTCGGGCGGCCGGGCGGGAGCTGACCGACGTGCACGCCACGCTCATCTGCGCGACCGGCCCGGGCGCCGAGGAGCGCCTGGCGCGGGAGCTGCCGCGGTGGGGCGCCGCGCCCGACCGGGGCATCGGTGCCGCCGGGGACGCCGCAGCCGTCGCCGCGGGCGTCCGGGCGCTCACCGACGCGGGGGCCACCGCCGTCGCGATCCAGCCGACGGCGGACGAACCGGACCTGGCCGGCTTCGTCGAGCTGCTCGGACGCGAGGTGCGTCCGCTGCTCGGCGAGGAGTGATCAGAGGCGCTTGCCGTAGCAGCGCTGGTCCGCCTCGCCCGCGTACCGTCCGTAGGCCTCGATCTGCTCGTAGCCCAGCGCGGGGTACAGGGCCATCGCCTCCGGCTGCGCCGTCCCGGTCTCCAGGACGAGCTGCCGGAAGCCTGCCTGCCGGGCGACCCGCTCGAGCTCACCCATCAGTCGACGGGCGACGCCGCGGCCCCGGTAGCCGTCGAGCACGTAGACCCGCTTGACCTCTCCGGTGGCGGCGGGGTGCGTGGCGCCCCGGCCGCGCCGGTCGTCGGTGCCGGAGACGTCCCGGACGCTGCCGCAGCCCACCGCGACGCCGTCGACCCGCGCCAGCAGGGTCACGACGATGCTCGCCGGGTCGATGACCTCCTTCGCGTCCTCGTCCCCGCCGTAGCGACGCCCGAGGTCCGCGACGGCCTCGGCCCGGAGCGCGACGACGTCGGCGTCGTCCCACGGGACCTCGACCAGCTCGACGACGTCGGTACCCACCTCGGCAGTCATATAGCGCTCCTCGCGGTCATGCGTGGACGAGAGAGGCCAGCACGGAGGTGAAGAAGCCCAGGCCGTCGGTCCCGGCACGCCGGCCGTCGGCGCTGTCCGGGCCGAAGCCGGCCTCGACGGCGTGCTCGGGGTGCGGCATCAGACCGACCACGTTGCCCGCCGCGTTGCTGATCCCCGCGATGTCGCGGCGCGACCCGTTCGGGTTGGTCCCCACGTAACGGAACGCGACCCGGCCCTCCCCCTCGAGCTCGTCGAGGGTGCGCTCGTCGGCGACGAACTGGCCGTCCTGGTTCTTCAACGGGATCGTGATCTGCTGGCCCACGCTGTACCGGTTGGTCCAGGCGGTCCCGGCGTTCTCGACCGAGAGGATCTGCTCGCGGCACACGAAGTGCAGATGGTCGTTCTTGACCATCGAGCCCGGCAGCAGGTGCGCCTCGGTGAGGACCTGGAAGCCGTTGCAGATACCGAGCACGGGCATCCCGCCCCGCGCGGCGTCGACGACGGCGTCCATGGCGGGCGCGAACCGGGAGATCGCCCCCGCACGCAGGTAGTCGCCGTAGGAGAACCCGCCCGGCAGCACGACCGCGTCGACACCCTGCAGGTCGCCGTCGGCGTGGAACAGCGACACCGGTTCACCGCCCGCGAGGCGCACGGCGCGGGCCGCGTCCCGGTCGTCCAGCGTGCCGGGGAAGGTGATGACGCCGATGCGGGCGCTGCTCAACGTCGTCCCCGCGGTGTCGGCGCTCATCAGGCGGACACCTCGGTGGACTCCTCGGAGGCGTCGGCGACGCGCACGACGTCCTCGATGACCGGGTTGGACAGCAGCGTCCCGGCGGCCTGGCGGGCGGCCTCGAGCACCTCGGGCGTCACCTCGCCGTCGACCTCGAGCTCGAACCGCTTGCCCTGACGGACACCGGAGAACTGGGTGAAGCCAAGGCGCGGCAGCGCCCCGACCACGGCCTTGCCCTGGGGGTCCAGGATCTCGGGCTTGGGCATGACCTCGACGACGACGCGTCCCACTACGGGCTCCTCAGGGGCTCTGCACGGGCCGTCGCTCCGGGATCCCGGTCCACGCGAGCGGTACGACGCGAGACGGGCGGGAGCACGACGGCGGGATTCCGCTGTCAGTCTACCCGTCGTCTCGTGCGGGCCCTCGTCCCGTCCACGTCCCGACACCGCCAGGGTCGCTGCCGACCCGGCAGGCACGACGCCGGGGCGCTGAGCGGTCAGGCCAGCGCCGCGCCCGTGATCCGCTCGTACGCCTCGAGGTAGCGGTCGCGGGTGCGGCGCACGACGTCGGCGGGCAGCGCGGGCGGCTCGGCACCGGACGCGCGGTCCCAGCCGGACGCGGCCGAGGTGAGCCAGTCGCGCACGAACTGCTTGTCGAAGCTCGGCTGCGCCCGGCCCGGCTCCCAGGAGTCGGCCGGCCAGAACCGCGAGCTGTCCGGGGTGAGCACCTCGTCGCCGAGGACGATCCGCCCCGCGTCCGTGCCGCCGTCGGGCACCGTGCCGAACTCCAGCTTGGTGTCGGCGAGGACGACGCCGCGCTCCCGGGCGATCTGCTCGGCGCGGGAGTACACCGCGAGGGTGAGGTCGCGCAGGCGAGCGGCGTCCTCGCCGCCGATCCGCCGCGCCACCTCGTCGAACGGCACGTTCTCGTCGTGCTCCCCCACCTCCGCCTTGGTGGCCGGCGTGAAGATCGGCTCCGGCAGCCGGGAGCCGTCCACGAGGCCGTCCGGCAGCGGGATGCCGGTCACCTCGCCGTTCGTCCGGTACTCCGCGAGCCCCGAGCCGGTGAGGTAGCCACGGGCCACGCACTCCACGGGGAACATGTCGAGGCGGCGGCAGATCATCGCGCGGCCGACGACGACGTCCGGCACCAGCCCGTCGCCCGGCTCGGCGCTGGGCTCGGTGGTCACCACGTGGTTGTCCACCAGGTCGGCGAGCTGCTCGAACCACCACAGGCTGAGCTGGGTGAGCACCACACCCTTGTCGGGGATGCCCGGGGTCAGCACGTGGTCGTAGGCGGAGACGCGGTCGCTCGCGACGACGAGGACCACGTCTCCCAGCGGGTGCGCCCCGCCGAGCCTCGGCAGGTCCGGCTCGTACAGGTCGCGGACCTTGCCGGAGTAGACGTGCCGCCAGCACGGCAGGTCCAGCGGGCCGCCGTCGAAGGCGTCGGGCGTGGGGCGCGCGTCGCTCACGGGACCTCCACCTCGCCGCGCTCGGCCGTCAGGGCGATGTCGGTGCGGTGGTGCGAGCCCGGCAGGTCGACCCGGGCGACTCCCGCGTACGACGCCGCCCGGGCTGCCGCGAGGTCGTCGCCCCGTCCCACCACGGACAGGACGCGACCGCCTGCGCTGACGAGCGCGCCGTCGGACACCGCGGTGCCGGCGTGCAGCACGTGCACGCCGTCCAGCGCGGCCGCAGCGTCGATCCCGCTGATCGGGTCGCCCTTGCGGGGTGACTCGGGGTAGCCCTGCGAGGCCACGACCACGTTGACGACGGCGTCGTCCGTCCAGCTCAGTGGTTCGATCTCGGAGAGCCGCCCCTGGGCCGCGGCCAGCAGCACGCCCGACAGCGGCGTGCGCAGCCGCGCGAGCACGGCCTGGATCTCCGGGTCGCCGAAGCGCACGTTGAACTCGACCACCCGGGTGCCCCGCGAGGTCAGCGCGAGCCCCACGTACAGCACGCCCGTGAACGGGGTGCCGCGGCGGGCCATCTCGTCGACGGTGGGCTGGGCGATACGGTCGACCACCTCTCCCACCAGCCCTGACGGTGCCCAGTCGAGCGGGGTGTAGGCGCCCATGCCGCCCGTGTTGGGCCCGGCGTCGTCGTCCCCGACCCGCTTGAAGTCCTGGGCGGGCACCATCGGCACCACCGTGGCGCCGTCGCACACGCAGAACAGGGACACCTCGGGACCGTCCAGGTACTCCTCGATCACGACGGTGCGCGCGTCGCCACGCGCGGCCAGGGAGGCCCGTGCGTGCTCGACGGCGGCGTCCCGGTCGTCGGTCACCACGACGCCCTTGCCGGCCGCCAGGCCGTCGTCCTTGACGACGAACGGCGGTCCGAAGGCGTCAAGGGCCGCGGTGACCTCGTCGAGGGTGGTGCACACGTGGGCCATCGCCGTCGGCACGTTCGCGGTGGCCATGACCTCCTTGGCGAAGGCCTTCGAGCCCTCCAGGCGGGCGGCCTCCGCGGACGGCCCGAACACCGGGACGCCCGCGTCCCGCACGGCGTCGGCGACCCCGGCCACCAGCGGCGCCTCGGGGCCGACCACGACGAGGTCCACGCCCAGCGAGGTGGCGAGCGCGGCGACCGCGGCGCCGTCCGTCGCGTCGACGGGGTGCAGGGTGGCGTGCCCGCCGATGCCCGGGTTGCCGGGCGCGGCGTGCAGCTCGTTCGCGGTGTCGACCGCCGGCTCCGCGGCGAGGGAGTGGACGATGGCGTGCTCGCGAGCACCGTTCCCGACGACGAGGATCTTCACGGGCAGCCAGTGTAGGTGGCGACGCCGGTTGCGCCAGAGCGTCTCATCGGAGCTCGCCTCAGGCCCGCGGGTGGATCAGGTCGTGGATGCCGATGATCTCGTCACGCCGCGGGCCGACGCCGATGGCCGACACGCGGCAGCCCGAGATCTCCTCGAGCCGGCGGACGTACCGCTGGGCGTTCACCGGCAGGTCGGCGAAGGACCGGCACTGCGAGATGTCCTCCCACCAGCCGTCGAGCTCCTCGTAGATCGGCTTCGCGTGGTGGAACGCCGTCTGGTCGATCGGCATCTCGTCGTACCGCTCGCCGTCGACGTCGTACGCGACGCAGACCGGGACCTTCTCCAGGCCGGTCAGCACGTCGAGCTTGGTCAGCACGAGGTCCGTCAGGCCGTTGACGCGTGCGGCATAGCGCGAGATGACGGCGTCGTACCAGCCGCAGCGGCGCGGCCGCCCGGTGGTCACGCCGAACTCGCCGCCGGCCTTCTGCAGGTAGGCGCCCATGTCGTCGAAGAGCTCCGTGGGGAACGGCCCCTCGCCCACCCGGGTGGTGTACGCCTTGACCACGCCGATCACGGAGTCGACCCGCGTGGGCCCGACGCCGGAGCCCGTCACCGCGCCACCGGCCGTCGCGTTCGACGACGTGACGAACGGGTACGTGCCGTGGTCGACGTCGAGCATCGTGGCCTGGCCGCCCTCGAAGAGCACGGTCTCGCCGCGGTCGAGCGCCTGGTTCAGGGCCAGGCCGGTGTCGGCCACCATCGGCCGGAGCCGCTCCGCGTGCTGCAGCAGGTCGTCGAGCGTCTCCTGCACCTCGATGGCCCGGCGGTTGTAGACCTTCACCAGCAGGTGGTTCTTCTGGTCGAGCGCGCCCTCGATCTTCTCCGCGAGGATCTTCTCGTCGAAGAGGTCCGCGACGCGCAGGCCGACACGGTTGATCTTGTCCGCGTACGCGGGCCCGATGCCTCGGCCCGTCGTGCCGATGCGGCGCTTGCCCAGGAACCGCTCGGTCACCTTGTCGACGGTGCGGTGGTAGCCGGCGATGACGTGCGCACCGGACGAGACGAGCAGGCGGGAGACGTCCACACCCCGCTCGATCAGCCCGTCCAGCTCCTCGAAGAGGACCTCGATGTCCACCACGACGCCGTTCGAGATGACCGGCGTGACGCCGGGCGACAGGATGCCGGACGGCAGGAGGTGCAGGGCGTACTTCTCGTCCCCGATGACGACGGTGTGCCCGGCGTTGTTCCCACCGTTGAACTTGACCACGTAGTCGACGCGGTCTCCGAGAAGATCGGTCGCCTTCCCCTTGCCCTCATCGCCCCACTGGGCGCCGACGAGCACCACGGCTGGCATGGATCAACTCTCCTCGTGAATCGGTGAGCCCGGGGACTGCCGCCGGGCTCACCGAAGTTTACCCGGCCATGACCTGGGCCCCGGCGGGGACGACGCCGGACGGCCGGACGGCGCGTCAGGACGGCCGCGGGCGTTGCGGCAGCTGGACCGGCGTCGCGCCGGTGGACGTGTCCGACGGCTCGCACTGGTGGTCGTGGTCGATGCGGAACAGGTCGAGGGCGCCGCAGACCTCCAGCACGAACAGGTCGCGCTCGTCGGCTCCGCGCAGCACCGTCGCACCTCCCCGCTTGCGGCCGGAGTCGGCCAGGGAGATGAGGAACGCCGCCCCCGTGGAGTCCATGAACGTGACCCCGCACATGTCGATCACCAGCAGCTGCCGGCGCAGCCCCACCACCCGCGCCGCAATCTCGGGGAACTGATCTCGTTCGGCAAGATCCAGGTCCCCGGCGATCACGAGCGTCGTCGTCGTCGAGGACGTCGCGATCTCGATCATGCGCACGAGACTACCCGCGTCCAGCGCTCGACGACCCCTCGAAGCCGCATCTCGCCGCTCACCCCCGGTGGACAGCGTGTGCGGCGCGTCGATCGCCTGGGACAATGGTCGGCATGAGCACCTCCCAGCCTGTGGAAAACCTTCTCGGTGGGCCGCCCCCGACGCACCTGCCGGACGAGCACGCCGCATCGCGGGCCGCCCTCGAGGAGGGTCAGAACCCCGCCCACGTCGCCGCCGCGGACCCGGCGTCGAGCCTCGCGTGGGCAGTCCTGGCCGAGCAGACGCTCGACGGTGGCGACGACGTCGTCCACGCGGTGACCGCCTACGCCTACGCCCGCACCGGCTACCACCGCGGGCTCGACGCGCTGCGTCGCGCCGGCTGGCGCGGCCAGGGGAAGATCCCCGCCGACCATCTCCCCAACCAGGGGTTCCTCCGGGCGCTGCTCGCCCTGTCCCGGGCCGCCGACCGGATCGGGGAGGACGCCGAGGCCCACCGGTGCGCCCAGTTCCTCGTCGACGCCGGCACCTCCGCGAGCGAGGTGCGCGCGCTGAGCTGAGCCGCCCGGCTCAACCGGGCAGCGGCGCCGAGCTCTCCGGCTCGGTCGGCTGCGGCCGCAGCTTCGCCCACACCAGCTTGCCGGAGCCCGCCGGGCGCCAGCCCCAGTCCGCCAGCCGCTCGACGATCTGCATGCCGAACCCGCCGACCCGGTTCGGGTGCCCGTCCGTGGCCACCGGCGGTGCCGGGTTGGCGTCCTCCACCTCGATCCGCAGACCGTCGCCCGTGTCGAAGAGCCGCAGCGCGATGTTGCCCCATCCGTGCAGCACGCCGTTCGCCACGAGCTCGGAGACGACCAGCTCGGCAGCGGCCGACTCCGACAGCCCCCAGGCCTGGCAGGTGCGCAGCACCGCGTGCCTCGCCCGCCCGATCGACGCCGGCTCGCTCGGCAGCAGCCAGCGCCGCGAGCGCGGGCTCAGGGCCGTCACCTGGGCGTCCTGCACCGGGTCCGGGACCCGCACGACCACGATCGCCACGTCGTCCTCCGGCGAGTCGGCGAGCCGGGAGAGCAGCTCCTCGCCGACGCCCGCGGCGTCCCGCGCCGTGATGCGGGCCGACATCTCCACCAGGGTGTCCAGGCCGACCTTCAGCGACCGGTCGCGGCGCTCGATGAGGCCGTCCGTGTAGAAGAGCAGGATGTCGCCGCGGTGCAGCACCTCGCGGCCCGTCGTCCGGGTCGTGTTGCCGAACCCGACGAGCGAACCGCCCGCTCCCGAGAGCTGGCGGACGTCGCCGTCGCGCAGCAGCAGCGGCGGCAGGTGCCCGGCGCGGGTGTACTCGACCGACCACGAGTCGTCGTCGGCCACGTGCCGCAGCGTGGCGTAGACCATCGAGGCGGGGCGCGGGACGCGCATCCCGGCGACGAGCTGGTCGACACGGTCGAGCACGGTCCCGGGCGTCGTCAGCTCGTAGGCGTAGGCGCGCACCACCGACCGGAGCTGACCCATCGCGGCCGCGGCCTCGACGTCGTGCCCGACGACGTCACCGATGACGAGGCCGACCGTGCCGTCCGTGATCTGCAGGACGTCGTACCAGTCGCCGCCCACCTGGGCGTGCTCCGCGTTGGGCGCGTAGTAGGTCCACACGTCGAGGCCCGAGACGTCGGCCTGCTCGGGGAGCATGGCACGCTGCAGCGCCTCGGCCAGGCGGTGCTCGCGGGCGTACAGGCGGGCGTTGTCGATCGCCGTGCCGGCGCGGCGGGCGACGACCTCGACGACGGTGAAGATGTGCTCGGGCCCGGGTTCCGACCAGCCGCCGACGTCGGCGGACCCCGGCCCCCGGGCGGCGTCCCCGTGCCACGTCACCAGCAGGCCCAGCACGCGGCGTCGGCCCGCCACGGCGTGCACGACGACGGAGCGGGGCACGACGCCGGACTCCTCCACGACGCGGTGCACCAGGTCGCGGCGCAGCCAGCCGGACGCGGAGTGCGGGCCGTAGGACCCGCTGAGGTCGAGCCGGACCGGGCCCTCCACGACGCCGTCGAGCAGCTCCTGGACGTGGTCCACCGAGGGCGAGCTCTCCGGCGTGCGGGCGCTCCCGTCCGTGCCGCCCGCCGGTTCCTGCGGCGGCACGTCACCGTTCAGGTCGTCGGTGTGCCAGGTCTCCGGCACGTATCTGGTGTGACGGCGGCCGCGGCCGGACGGCGGCGACGCGACGTCGACCCCCTCGGCGTGCTGCAGGCCGTCGTCGTTGAGGTAGAAGCTGCTCCACGGCACGATCGAGCGCAGCAGGTCCGCGATGTCCCGCAGCGCGTACGGGTACTCCAGATCGCCCAGGAGCTCCGTCGTCTGGGCGATGAGGTCCAGATCGGCGCGCTGGCGGCGCTCGACCTCCAGGGAGGCGAGCTGGGCCGCCTGCTGGTCGACGTACTCCGAGACGTCGGTCGTGATCCCGACCCAGCGCACCTCCTCGCCCTCGGCGTGCGCCATCGGCGTGACGTCCACCTGGAGCCAGCTGACGCCGCCGTCCCGCTTGCGCGCGCTGACGATGCGACGCATCGAGCGCCCCGCGGCCAGGTCGGCCTGCGCCGCGGCACGGTTCGGGTCGTCCTCGACGAGCGCCAGGAGCGGGTGCGGCCCCAGCATCCGCAGCCCGTCGACACCCACGCCGACGAGCCGCTCGAACGCGTCGTTGACCCAGATCACCGGCATGCCGGTCTCCCAGGGGCCCGTGACGAAGGCGGGGACGGTGGTCGTGGTGATCGCGACGGCGAGCTGCTCGCCGGAAACGGGCGCCGCGATCGACGGATGGTGGGGCAAATCGGTCATCAGCCCTCCGTTTCCGACGTGTCGCGGCGAAGTTGGTGCATTCGATGCACATTCAACCGTAGATTGGTGTCCGCTGAGACCCGAGAAGAGCAAGCAGCTCGAGGAAGGAGCACCGTGCAGGAGGGATCGAACGCGACGCCGAGCACCCCCACGTCCGGCGACGGCACGGAGCACACCGCTCCCCAGATCGGTGACCCGGCGAGCATCCACGTCATCGTGGGCACGTCCCGGGCACGCGTGGTCCTCTCGGGCGAGATCGACGCCGACGTCAGCGCAGAGCTCGGCGAGGCGATCTCCGACGCCGAGGCCTCCGGCCTCCCGGTGGAGCTCGACGCGCACCACGTCACCTTCATGGACTCCTCCGGGGTCGCGTTCCTGGCACGCCTGGCATCCCGGAGCCCCCACAAGGTGCGGGTGCTGCGCGCACCGCCCACCGTGCGGTTCCTCCTCGAGGTGACGCGCATCGGCGAGCTGCTCGAGATCGTGGACGAGGACCCCGGCGTCGACCTGGACATCACCACCGCCGGCCCTCGATGACGCACGACGCCCCTCCGCCGGGTCACCGGCGAAGGGGCGTCGTGCACGCTCCCTCAGGAGAGGGTCACATCTTGTGCCCGGCCGAGCGCAGCCACTGGCAGGCCTCGACGATGCGGGCGGCCATGCCGGCCTCGGCCAGCTTGCCCCACGCGCGCGGGTCGTAGGCCTTCTTGTTGCCGACCTCGCCGTCGACCTTCAGGACGCCGTCGTAGTTGGTGAAGAAGTGACCCGCCACCGGACGCGAGAACGCGTACTGGGTGTCGGTGTCGATGTTCATCTTGATGACGCCGTTGTCGACCGCCGTGGCGACCTCCTCGGCGGTGGAGCCCGACCCGCCGTGGAACACGAGGTCGAACGGGTTCTCCTGGCCGATCTCGGCGCCCACGGCCTGCTGGATCTCCGCGAGGATCTCCGGGCGCAGCTTGACCGCACCGGGCTTGTACACGCCGTGCACGTTGCCGAACGTGAGGGCCGTCAGGTAGCGGCCCTTCTCGCCGGCACCGAGGGCGCGGACCGTGGCCAGGCCGTCCTCGACCGTCGTGTAGAGCTTCTCGTTGATCTCCGCCACGTGGCCGTCCTCCTCGCCACCGACGACGCCGATCTCGACCTCGAGGATGGTGCGCGCGGCCTGCGACAGCTCGAGCAGCTCCTCGGCGATGACGAGGTTCTCCTCCAGCGGGATGTCCGAGCCGTCGAACATGTGCGACTGGAAGGTCGGGTTCTTGCCGGCCTTGACCTGCTCCGCCTCGAGGGCGAGCAGCGGGCGGACCCAGGAGTCGAGGTTCTTCTTGACGCAGTGGTCGGTGTGGATCGCGATGTTGACGGGGTAGTTCTTCGCGACCTCGGCGGCGTACGCGGCGAGGGCCAGCGAGCCGGTGACCCGGTCCTTGATCGTGGCGCCCGACGCGTACTCGCCGCCGCCCACGGAGACCTGGATGATGCCGTCCGACTCCGCCTCGGCGAAGCCCTGGAGCGCGGCGGTGACGGTCTGCGACGAGGTGATGTTGACGGCGGGGTAGGCGAACTTGCCGGCCTTCGCCCGGTCGATCATCTCGGCGTAGACCTCGGGGGTTGCGATAGGCATCTGCGGTACTCCAATGAGGGAACGTACGAGGAACGCAGGCGGGCGGTGACACACCCTCGCTGGTGGCTGGCGGCCTCCTGGGCCCACATGCACCCGGATTTTCTCATGACCGGGTCATGGGCGTCACATCCGGGCTCGCAGAGCGAGACGGTCGCCCGCGTCACGCGTGCTGCAACGCCCAGGAGTGCATCGCGATCGCGGCCGCCGCACCGGCGTTCAGGGAGCGTGTGGAGCCGTGCTGGGTGATGTGGACGACGACGTCGCACGCCGCCTGGGCCTCGGGCGTCAGCCCGCTCGACTCCTGACCGAACAGCAGCACGCAGCGGGCGGGCAGGTCCCGACGCTCCAGCGGGACGGAACCCGGCACGTTGTCGACGCCGACGATCGGCAGCCGCTCCCCCTGCGGGCCTGCACCTGCCGCCCAGGCGACCAGCGCCGCCGCGTCCGGGTGGTGGTCCACGTGCAGGTAGCGGTCGGTGACCATCGCGCCCCGACGGTTCCACCGCCGTCGGCCCACGATGTGCACCCCGGCGACGTTGAACGCGTTGGCCGTACGCACCACGGAACCGATGTTGAGGTCGTGCGCCCAGTTCTCGATCGCCACGTGCAGGAACGCGTCGGTGGCGCGGCGGTGGTCCAGGTCCGCGACGATCGCCTCGACGGTCCAGTACCGGTAACGGTCGACGACGTTGCGGCGGTCGCCGTGGGCGAGCAGCTCGGGGTCGTACCGGGGGTCGTCCGGCAGCTCGCCGGGCCAGGGCCCCACGCCGACCCGCTCGCCGGCGGGCTCACCGGCGTCAGGCATGCTCCTCGCTCCGCGACGACTCCCACCAGATCGCGGCGCCGACGACGGCGGCACCCGCCACGGCGAGCAGGGCCGGCCCGACGACGGTACCGGCGCCCGGCGGGGCGAGGAGGCCCTGGTCGGCGTCCTGCCACGGCCACAGCGCCCGCAGGGAGCCGATCATGAGCCCCGCCAGGACCGCCATGGTGACCTGCCGGCGATGATCCAGGAGCCAGTGCAGCAGCTTGACGAAGCTCGCCAGGCCGACCACGGCGCCGAGGGCGAACGCACCGACGAACGCCAGGTCGCGGTCCTGGACCGCCTGCTGCACGGGCACGTAGAGCCCCATGACCAGGAGCAGCGTCGATCCGGACACGCCGGGCAGCACGAGCGCGTTGATGGCGATGGCCGCACCGACGAAGACGTACCAGAGGGAGGGCTCGGCGACCTCGGCAGGAGGCAGGCCCACCAGGAAGAACCCGACCACGACGGACGGCACGAGGATCGCGCCGTCGAGCAGGCGGAAGCGGTGCGGCATCATCCGCAGCGGGACGACGACCGCCACCGCGATCATGCCGAAGAACAGCGCTCGCATCATGACGGGGTGGGACTCGACGAGCGGGGCGACGACGCTCAGCGAGACGAGCAGGAAGACGGCCATGCCCACCAGGACCGGGAGCAGGAAGCGCCAGTCCACCGCCCGCAACGCCCGGCCGGCCGGGCGGAGCCCCTTGCCCTGCGCGACACCCTGGACCAGCTCCCGACCCGCGTGCACCACCTGGTTCGCGCCCGTCAGCAACCGGTCGTAGAGGCCGGTCACCAGGGCGATGGTGCCGCCGGAGATCCCGGGCACGGACTCGGCCATCCCCACGAACCCGCCACGCAGGGCGAGCCCGGGCGCCGCCCGCCACGTGGTGCCTGCAGGAGGGACGGCGTGGCGGCGCACGGCGCCGGAGTGCGTCGGGGGTTCGTGGGCCTCGTCAGTCACGGGACGAAGCCTACGGCTACGGTGTGCCCATGACGGACCGACAGATCGAGTGCTGGCTCACCGACATGGACGGCGTCCTCGTGCACGAGGGCGAGGCGATCCCCGGCGCCGCGGAGTTCATCGCGACGCTGCGCGACGCGGGGCGACCATTCCTCGTCCTGACGAACAACTCGATCTTCACGGCACGCGACCTGGCGGCCCGGTTGTCCCGCTCCGGCATCGAGGTGCCGGAGTCGGCGATCTGGACGTCCGCCCTCGCGACCGCCAAGTTCCTGGCCGACCAGGTGCCGAACGGCTCCGCCTACGCCATCGGCGAGGCCGGCCTGACCACGGCGCTGCACGCGGCCGGCTACACCCTCACCGAGACCGACCCGGACTACGTGGTGCTCGGTGAGACGCGCACCTACTCGTTCGAGGCGATCACCAAGGCGATCCGGCTCATCAAGGGCGGCGCGCGGTTCATCGCGACCAACCCGGACACGACCGGGCCGTCCACGGAAGGGCCGTTGCCGGCCACCGGTGCCGTCGCCGCGATGATCACCGCGGCGACGGACCGCTCGCCGTACTACGTGGGCAAGCCGAACCCGATGATGTTCCGCTCGGCCCTCAACCGCATCGACGCCCACTCGGAGACGACGGCGATGATCGGCGACCGCATGGACACCGACGTCGTGGCGGGCATCGAGGCCGGGCTGGAGACGTTCCTCGTGCTCACCGGCTCGACCGCGCGGGACGAGGTCGACCACCACCCGTTCCGCCCGTCGCACGTGGTCGACTCGATCGCGGATCTCATCGCCCGCGTCTGACCCACCCCGCCACTTTGTTGTGGGCGCGATTTCTGGCCCGAATCGCCTCGATTGCCCGGCTTGAGGCCCCCCGCAGCCCGCCCCCAACCCCACGGGCCCGCGGGGCGCTCGGCTGAGGCCGAGGTCGTCCAGGTCGAAGAGGTAGTGGTACGGCACGCCGAGGGCCTCGATCTTCTCCCCCGCCCCGGTCGCACGGTCGACGATCGTCGCGCAGCCGAGCACCTCGGCACCCGCCGCGCGCAGCGCCTCGATCGCGGTGATGGGTGACCCGCCCGTCGTGGTGGTGTCCTCCAGCACGACGACCTTGCGGCCCGCGACCTCGGGCCCCTCGATCTGCCGCTGCATGCCGTGCGTCTTGGCCGACTTGCGCACGACGAACGCGTCGAGATCCTGCCCGCGCGACGCCGCGGCGTGCAGGAGCGCGTCGGCGATGGGGTCGGCGCCGAGCGTGAGGCCGCCGACGGCGTCGACCTCGGCCGTACCCAGCCCGACCTCCTCGAGGCGGTCCAGCAGCACGTGCCCCACGAGCGGGGCCGCCCGGTGGTGCAGCGTGATGCGGCGCAGGTCGACGTAGTAGTCGGCCTCCGCACCGGAGGAGAGAGTCACCTTCCCGTGCACGACGGCGAGCTCCTTGACGAGCTCGAGCAGCTGCTCACGGGGGGTCGGGGAGAAGTCCGCGGAAGTCACGGCACCAGGGTACGCGGGCCGCATCCTCTCCCACGGCGCACGGCCGCGCCCTCGACACGGGCGCACTACCTCGCGCTGGCGGGGCACTACCTCGGCTGGCGACCTCGGCGATGTGCGGGGCACACACGGTGTATGGCCAACACTACGTGTATGCCATACACTCATGTACGGCATACACAGTCCTGAGGAGGCACCGCCGTGAACCCACCGATGATCGAGACCCGAGGGCTCCGCAAGTCCTACGGGCACCACCCCGTCCTGCGCGGCGTCGACCTGACGGTCCGCCGCGGCGAGATCTTCGCCCTGCTCGGCGCGAACGGCGCCGGCAAGACCACCACCGTCAACATCCTCACCACGCTGCTGCGGCCGGACGGCGGCACCGCCGCCGTCGCGGGCGCCGACGTGGTCCGCGAGGCCGCGACCGTCCGCCGTCGGATCGCGCTGACCGGGCAGTACGCCTCGGTGGACGAGTTCTCCACCGGGACCGAGAACCTCGTGATGATGGCCGACCTGGCCCACCTGCCCCGGCGTGCCGTCCGCCGCCGTGCCACCGAGCTGCTGGACAGGTTCGACCTCGCCGACGCCGGCCGGCGCAAGGTCGCCACCTACTCCGGCGGCATGCGGCGCCGGCTCGACCTGGCGATCAGCCTCGTCGCCGACCCGGACGTCCTGGTGCTCGACGAGCCGACGACAGGACTCGACCCGGCCTCGCGCTCCCAGCTCTGGGAGGTGGTCCGCGGGCTCGCCGCCGACGGCACCACCGTGCTGCTCACGACCCAGTACCTGGAGGAGGCCGACCGCCTCGCGGACACCATCGCCGTGCTGGCCGACGGCCAGGTCGCCGCCCGCGGGACCGCCACCGAGCTCAAGACGCTGGTCTCCGGCGAGCACGTCCGCGTCACGTTCGACGACGCGACGAGCCTCGCCGCCGCGCGCGACGTCACGTTCGTCGGCATGCCCGGGCTCGACGGCGCCGAGACCGACCACCGGACCCTCGCGCTGACCATCCCCAGCATCGAGCCCGTGCGGACGATCCGTGCCGTGCTCGACCGCGCCGACGCCGGCGGCCTCGCCGTCTCCGGCGTGAGCGTCGTGAAGCCGACGCTCGACGACGTCTTCCTCGCCCTGACCCAGCAGCCCGCCCACCAGCCCGCACCGGAGGCCGCACGATGACCACCACGACGCCGGCCGCACCGCCAGCGGCCTCGACAGCACCGACCCGCCGCAGCCCGCACCGCCACGCCCCGCTGCGCGACGTCGCGACGATGTCCTGGCGCGAGGCCCGCCGCAGCATCCGCTCGGTCGACGGCATCATCACCGCCTTCGCCCTGCCCGTCCTGATCATGGTCGTGTTCGTCGTCATCTTCGGCGGCGCGATCAGCGGCGGCAGCGGCTCGTACATCGACTACGTGGTGCCCGGGGTGCTCATCATGTGCCTCGGGATGAACTCCGCGACGGCGGCGGCCGCCGTCGCGCAGGACATGACCTCCGGCACCATCGACCGGTTCAAGACCCTGCCGATCTTCTCGCCGTCGGTGCTGTGGGGGCACGTCGTCGCGAGCGTCGTGCGCAACCTCGCCTCCGCCGTCCTCGTCGTGCTCGTCGCCCTCGCCCTCGGGTTCCGGCCCGACGCCGGCCCGGCAGGCTGGCTCGGGCTGGTCGCCTTCGCGACGTTCGCGATCGTCACGTTCACCTGGATCAGTGCCGTCCTCGGACTGGTGATGAGCGTGGACTCGGCGCCGTCGCTCAACATGCTCTTCCTGTTCGTGCCGTACCTCAGCTCGGGCTTCGTGCCGGTGGAGACCATGCCCGACTGGCTGCACGGGTTCGCCGAGAACCAGCCGTTCACGCCGATCATCGAGACGGTGCGCGGCCTGCTGATGGGGAACCTCGAGACGTCCACGCTCCTGGTGGCATGCGCCTGGCTCGCCGGGTTCCTCGCGCTCAGCCTGGTGGCGGGGTCGCTGCTCTACCGCCGGCGCACTGCCCGGTGACACCCACGTCGCCGGCGGTCGCCCCCGGTGGGCGGCCGTCGGCGATGATGTCCCCATGACGGACGCACCCGAGCTCCCTCCCCGCCTCGCCCTCGCGTGGGGGGTCGCCGAACGCCCGGAGCGCGCACCCCGGCGCGAGCTGAGCATCGAGCGCATCGTGGCCGCCGCCGTCGAGATCGCGGACGCCGACGGGCTCGGCGCCGTCTCGATGGCTCGCGTCGCCAAGAGCCTCGGCTTCACCACGATGTCGCTGTACCGGCACGTCACCAGCAAGGACGACCTGCTGCTGCTCATGCAGGAGTCGGTGATCGGCGCCGAGTTCCCGCCTGCGCACGAACCGGCCGACTGGCGCGCCGAGCTGAGCGAGTGGGCGCTGTTCACCCTGGAGATCTTCCGGCAGCACGGATGGGTGCTCGACATCCCCGTCACCGGCGCACCCATGACGCCGAACAACCTGCGCGCCACGGACGCCGGGCTGCGCGCGCTGCGGTCCACGCCGCTCGCGGACGGCGAGAAGATCGCGGCGCTCCTCCTGGTCAGCGGGTACGTGCGCAACGCTGCCCTGCTGGCCCGCGACCTCGACCGGGCGATCGCGGATGCGGGCGGCGACCAGGGGGCCACCGGCGTCGCGTACGCCGAAGCCCTGGCCGAGCTCGTCGACGAGGTCCGCTTCCCGTACCTGCGCCCGCTCGTCGAGCACGGCACGTACGTGAACCAGCCGGGCGGCCTCGACGAGGTGGACGACATCCGCTGGGGCCTGGACCGGACGCTCGACGGCCTCGCCGTCCTCATCGACGCACGCTCCGCCGATGCCGGGGGCCACTGCACCGGGGCAGACGGCGTCGCACCGCCGTCGGGCACCGACACGGGGGATGGCGACACCCTCACCGAGGAGGCCGCCGAGCGGGCGCGGGTCTACGCGGGCGACCCCAAGGTCAAGAAGGCGGCGACCAAGCGCAAGGACGCCGAGCGCAAGGTGCGCGAGGCTCGCAAGAGGCTCCGCGAGCTGGAGAAGGCCGAGCAGGCCGCCCGCAAGGTCGAGGCCGAGGCCGCGCACCAGGCGGCGGACCGCGCCGCCCGGCAGTAGGCCTCAGCCCGGCAGCACGTCAGCCCGGGAGGGTCTCAGCGCTGTCGGCCGATCGCCCGCACCGCCGAGCGTGGCAGCACCCGAAGGAGCGCCGAGGCGGCCTTGTAGCGGACCGACGGCGTGGAGATGACCACGCCGCGACGGACGTCCGCGAGCGCCTGCGCGACGACGAAGGGCGCGTCGAGCCAGGCGGCGTCGGGCATCTGACTCATCGAGAGCCCGGCACGGTCGTGGAACTCGGTGTGCGTGTAGCCGGGGGAAAGCACGGTGGCGGTGACGCCGGAGCCCTGCAGCTCGACGGCGAGCCCTTCGGTGAAGGAACGCACGTAGGCCTTGGCGGCGGCGTACGTGCCGCCCGCGGTGAGGGCGGCGACGGAGCCGACGTTGAGGACGGCGCCACGCCCGCGGGTGGACATCTGCCCGACGGCGGCGTGGCTGAGCTGGACGACGGCGCGCACCATGACGTCGACGGCGTCCAGCTCGACGTCGACGTCCCCGCCGACGAACCGTTGCGCGGTGGCGAACCCGGCGTTGTTGACGAGCAGGCCCACGGGACGGCGGTCCTCGCCCGGCTCGTCCCCGGTGACGGCGAGCCGCTCGGCGACCCGGGCGACGTCGTCCGGGTCGGACAGGTCGGCGGGCAGGACCTCCACCTGGACCCCGGCGGCGGCGCGGATCTGCCCGGCCACCTGCTCGAGGCGCTCGGTGGTGCGCGCCACGAGCACGAGGTCGTGGCGTGCCGTGGCGAGCTGCCAGGCGAACTCCAGTCCGAGGCCGGCGGTGGCGCCGGTGACGAGCGCGGTTCCCATGAACGCACTCTATGGCCCTAGGGTGCGTGCGTGCGTATCGCCACGTGGAACGTCAACTCCCTGCGGACCCGGCTGGACCGCGTGCTGGCGTTCCTGGAGCGCTCGAGCATCGACGTGCTCGCGCTGCAGGAGACGAAGTGCCGCGACGACCAGCTCCCGGTGGCCCCGTTCGAGGCGGCGGGCTACGAGGTCGCGCACACGGGGTACCACCAGTGGAACGGTGTCGCGATGGTCTCCCGCGTGGGCCTGGAGGACGTCGCGACGTCGTTCGCCGACCAGCCGGCGTTCGGCAAGCCAGGCCAGGAGCCGCGGGTCGAGGCGCGCGCGATCGGCGCGACCTGTGGCGGCGTGCGGCTCTGGTCGCTCTACGTGCCGCACGGGCGTGCGCTGACGGACCCGCACTACGCGTACAAGCTCGCCTGGCTCGACGGGCTGCGCGCGGACGCCGCGGCGTGGCTGCAGGCCGACCCGAGGGCGCAGGTCGGCCTGCTGGGCGACTGGAACGTGATCCCCCGTGACACGGACGTGTGGGACGTGACCGCGTTCGAGGGGCACACGCACGTCTCCGCCCCGGAACGGGCGGCCTTCGCGGCGTTCGAGGAGGCCGGGTACACCGAGGTCACCCGCGAGCACCTGCCGGCCGAGCACACCTACACCTACTGGGACTACCAGCAGCTCGCGTTCCCGCGGAACCGCGGGATGCGCATCGACTTCGCCTACGCCTCGCCGGCGCTGCGCGACCGCGTCACGTCGGTGGCGATCGACCGGGACGAGCGGCGCGGCAAGGTCGCCAGCGACCACGTGCCGGTCGTGCTGGACCTCGCCGGTTGACCGCGGCGCCGGCAGATCGATCGACACGCTCTAGGTTGTTCCCATGACCGACGTTCCCGACCGCTCCGAGGACCCGCTGTTCGTCTCGCCCGGCCCGGGGCCGGCCGGGACGCCAGGCCCGGAGGGAACGCCGGGCCCGGAGGGGACGCCAGGCCCGGGGCACCGCGGGTCCGACGGCGGCACCCCGGCAGGCCGGTCCGCGGCGGTCCACCAGCCGGTCGTGCCCGAGGACCCGGCCGCGTACGGGGCGCGCTGGGGAGCTCCCGGCGGGCCGACGCCGGCCGACCGCGCCGCCGCCCGCCGTCGGGCACGGGTCTGGGTGTTCTCGGTGCTGGCCGTGGTGGTGCTGGTCGTGGCGGTGGCCGCGGGGGGTTCGTGGTGGGCGAACCGGGCGCACGACCGCGCGTGGGAGCCGGTGGCAGCCGACGTCGTCGAGCCGACCTCGGCTCACGCGGTCCAGCTCGTGCTGGGCTCGTGCGTGGCCGACATCCCGGGCTCGACGTCGGTGGACACGGTCGAGGTGGTCCCGTGCCGGGACGAGCACACGGCGCAGGTGGTGGGGCGGCACGACTCGGCGGCCGACGAGGTGTGGCCGGGCACCGACGTCGTGGTGGCGCGTGCCGCACGCGGGTGCACCCCGGAGCTGCTCGGTGCGGGAGCGAGAGGCTCCGACGACGTGGCCGACCTGACCTGGGTGCTGTGGACTCCCAGCGAGGAGTCGTGGGCCGAGGGCGACCGAGCAGGTCTGTGCGTCGGCGTCTGGCCCGCTCCCCGGACGGGCAGCCTGCTCGAGTGAGCCGAGATCGGCGCGCCTCGCCCCGAGTTGTGAAGGTCTCGGCATGACCTGCGAGAACGGTACCCCGCAGCCCTCGGATGGTGGCGCTCTCATCGGGCACTCGTGATATATCGGGCGTCGATCCGTCCCTGTGTGGCGAGAAATAGAGCGATTTGCCGTATCGAGGAGGAATGCGCCCGCCGACGCATTTCTTCACACCTTCTCCCCGAGTGGCCCCACAACCCATCGTTATCTGATTGTGATCTGCGAGGAACTCGCCGCTAGCGTGCCCGGGTCGCCCCATGTCCGGGGTGAACGGTCGGGCCGCAAGCCGAGTGCTGCCGGCGGCCCGACATCACCGAACCCACGGCAGCAGCGGGAGAACCACGTTCTTCGGGCGGACTCGTGCCGCCCTCGGGGTTAAGCCGTCTCACGACGGCGGGCCATCACTTCTCGGCCTCATCCGACAGCTCATCTCGCAGGCTGGAGAGGTCGCCATGTCAATGCACCACAGTGCTGCGCGCCCGCAGGGCGCCACCACCGCGCGCATGCCGCGCCTGCGACGCTCGACCGTCGCCATCGCCCTGTCCGCCGCGCTCGCCGGCGGCACCGTCGTCGCCGGAGCCGGGCAAGCGTCGGCAGCGCCCTCGCCCACCGCGGCGACCGTCTCGACGACACACCTGCCGACCGCCGGCCACGGCGTCATCACGGCCAAGAAGTCGAAGCCCGTCGTCAAGGCGTCGGTCTCGCGCAAGACCGCCAAGCAGGGCAAGGGCAAGACCCGCCCCAAGTTCACCGTGCAGGTCACGAAGGGCGGCGACGCCGTGAAGGGCCGCGTCCGGCTCTTCGTCGACGGCAAGAAGGTCAACGTCAAGAAGCTGAACAAGAACGGCATCGTGCGCATGAAGCCGCTCCTGAAGCGCTACGACGTGGGCAAGAACCGGATCCGCCTGACCGTGGTGCCCGCCAGGTCGACCGGGCTGGCCAAGGTCAAGAAGCACCGCACCATCACGCTCAAGGCGAAGCAGAGCCGCGGCGCCAAGGTCGTCAAGGTGGCCAACCGCTACGTCGGCCACCGCTACTCCTACGGCGGCACCAGCCCGTCGTCCGGGTTCGACTGCTCGGGCTTCACCTCGTACGTGTACAAGAAGGCGGTCGGCAAGAAGCTGCCGCGCACGACGTCCGCACAGAAGCGGGCCGGCAAGGCGGTCTCGCGGTCCAAGGCCCGCCCCGGCGACATCGTCTACACCCCGGGTCACGTCTCCATCTACGCCGGCAACGGCAGGATCATCGAGTCGGCGCGTCCCGGCGTCGGCGTCGTGAAGCGCAAGATGTGGCAGAACAACCCGACGTTCATCCGCATCTGAACCGTCCGGACGGCACGTCAGGCTGGGCCCGCACTCCCCCGGAGTGCGGGCCCAGCCCGTTCTGCCGCGAGGCCTCCACCAAAAGTCGTAGCCCACGTTCCCCCTCCCGCCAGAAGCGACGACGGCGTCGCCCCGGCCAGTCTGGAGGCACCGCACCGCACCGGCGCGGACACACGAGAGGGGAACACGTGCCCGCCATACAGATCACCGGCCTGCGCAAGTCGTACGGAACGTTCGACGCCGTGCAGGGCGTCGACCTCACGGTCGAGAGCGGACGCGTCGTCGGGCTGCTCGGCCCGAACGGCGCGGGCAAGACCACGACGCTGCACGTCCTGCTCGGCCTCGCCGCGCCCACCGCCGGCGAGGCCCTCGTCCAGGGCCGCCGTCACAGCGACCTCGACGACCCCGCGCGGACCGTCGGCGCGCTCCTCGACGCCGGGGGTCTGCACCCCGGACGCACCGGCCGCGACCACCTGCGCATCCTCGCCCTGGCCGGCGGGATACCGGCCCGCCGGGTCGACGACGTCCTGGAGATCGTCGGGATGACGCCCGCCGCCGACCGCCGCGTCCGCACCTACTCGCTGGGCATGCGGCAACGTCTGGGCCTCGCCGCGGCACTCCTCGGCGATCCCGGGATCCTCGTCCTCGACGAGCCCGCCAACGGCCTCGACCCCGCAGGTATGCGCTGGCTGCGCGAGATGCTGAGGTCCTTCGCCGACGGCGGTGGCGCCGTCCTGCTCGCCAGCCACGTCCTCGCCGAGGTCACCCAGGTGGCCGACGACGTCGTCGTGGTCGGCCAGGGCCGCGTCATCACCGCGGGCCCGCTCGACGAGCTCGTCCAGGACTCCTCCCTCGAGGACGTCTACCTCGACCTGACCGCCACCACCGCAGGAGTGCGCTGATGTTCCGTGCCGAGATGCTCAAGCTCCGTTCCACCCGCTCTCCCTGGGTCATCGGGATCGTCGCCGTCGCGGGCGCCGCGCTCGTCCAGGCCCTGACCATCCTGATGCCCCGTGTGCTCCAGGGCCTCGACGCGTTCGCGGCGTCCACCGGTTCCGCCGGGCCCTCGGCGGACCTGATGCCCGAGCTCGGCGCCCTGACCGACGTCGGCGACGCCACGGTCCAGCGCGGCATGCTCGACCTGCTCGGCAACGGCCCCTCGGGCACCGGCTCCGTCGGTGTCGTGACGCTCTGCCTGCTGATCCTGGGTGCGCTGGCGGGCACCACCGACTTCCGCACGGGCGGCATCGTCCCGACCGCTCTCGTGGTGCCCTCCCGCACCCGGATCCTGCTCGGCAAGGCGACCGCGACGGCGGTCGCAGCGCTGGTGATCGGCGTCGCGCTCGCACTCGTCTCAGCCCTCGGCCTCGCGACGGCCGTGCTGACCGCCCCGGGCGCCGAGCTGGCCGTCGGTGCCGATGAGATCCTCGGCATCTGGGCACGCGGCCTGGGCGTCCTCGTGGCGTTCACCTGGCTCGGCCTCGGCATCGGCGTCCTCGTGCGCGGACAGGTCGCGGCGATCGTCGTCGTGGTGGCGCTCGCGTTCGTCGAACCCATGGTCCAGGCGATCGTCGCGCTGCTGTCCGCCGGTGGGTCGTCGGCCATGTCGTGGCTGCCGCTGACCATCGGGGCGCTCGCCTCGGCCGGCCAGGGCGCCGGCGGCATGCTCGGCGGTACCGAGACGATCGGCGTGGCGGCCGCCCTCGCCGGGCTCGCGGCGTGGGTCGCCGTCGTGCTCGGCTCCGGAGCGGTGACGTTCCGCCGCCGCGACCTCCTCTGAGACCGCCCGGTCCGGAGGCACCCGGCCTGCGGGCCCGGTATCTCCGGCCGGTAGTCTCGGCCCCAGCACCCGACGGACGAGAGGCAGCTCGCGTGATCGGCTCCCTGCGCCGGCGTCTCCGCGCCGACCCCACCACGCCCGTCGGCCGCGACGCCGTCCTCGGAGCGGTGGTCGCCGTGCTGACCATCGCGTTCTTCCTGGTGGTCGAGAAGATCGCGCTCGACGACGTCGTCGTCCTGCTCGTCGACCAGGGCACCGACGCGGCGCAGATCGAGGGCCGCGGCCGGTTCGCGGTGGTCGCCGTGATCGTCGCCCAGGCGATGTTCCTGACGCTGCGCCGGCGGTCACCGCTGCTGTGCCTCGCGCTCGTCGCGGGCGCGCAGGTGGCCCTCGTGGCCGTCATGTCCCCGATCATGTCGTTCCAGGCGCCGGCCACGCTCGTCGCGGCCTACTCGGTGGGCGCGTACGCCCGGCGACACGTCGCGCTCGGGTGGGCCGGCGGCGCGGCCGTGGTGCAGACGCTCCTCGGCTTCGTGCTCACCGGGCCCGTCCCCGAGCACCTGCCCGCCACCGGGACGGCCGCGACCCAGCTGTGGACCGGGCTCCTCTCGGCGCTGGTGGCGTACGTGGGCGCGACGCTGATCGGTGTGTACGTGGGCACCCGCCGGGAGCTCGAGACCCAGCTGCGCGGACGTGCCGAGCAGGCGGAGCGCGAACGGGAGGCCCTGGCCTCCCGCGCGGTGCTCGAGGAGCGCAACCGCATGGCGCGCGAGCTGCACGACATCGCCGCGCACCACCTGTCCGGGATCGTCGTCCAGGCCGCCGCGGCGGAACGCCTCGTCGGCACCGACCCGGACCGCGCCCGGGAGTCCCTGCGCTGGATCCGCACCCAGGGGCGCTCCACCCTGGACGACCTGCGGCTCGTCGTCGGCCTCCTGCGGTCCGGGGACCGACCGGACGGCCGGGACGGCAACGACGGGGACGCGCCGCAGCCGACCCTCGCCGACGTGCCGCAGCTGTTCGCGCTCGCCCGCTCCACGGGCGCCGACGTCCACCACGAGACCCGCGGCGAGGAGCGGGACGTCCCGCCCCACACCCAGCGCACCGTCTACCGGGTGCTGCAGGAGTCCCTCGCGAACGCCCGTCGCCACGCCCCCGGGCAGCCCGTCACCGTCGTGCTCGACCACCGGCCGGCCGAGCTCGTGCTCACCGTCCGCAACCGGGTGACCGTGCCCGGCGGCGCGTCGCGCACGGCGGCCGACGGCAGGAGCTCCCGTGCCGCGCCACCGGGGCACGGCCTCATCGGCATGTCGGAGCGCGCCGTGCTCGTCGGCGGGACCCTGGAGGCGGGCGCCACGCCGGACGGCGCCTGGCGGGTGCGGCTGACGGTCCCCCGCGCCGTCGTCACGCAGGAGGCCTCATGACCCGCGTCGTGCTGGTGGACGACCAGAGCGTCGTCCGCGCAGGGTTCGCCGTCATCCTCGGCAGCGAGGGGATCGACGTCGTCGGCGAGGCATCGAGCGGCACGCAGGCCGTCCAGGTCGTGCGCGCGCTGCGCCCCGACGTCGTCTGCATGGACGTGCGCATGCCCGGCGGGGACGGCATCACCGCGACGCGGGAGCTGGCGGGCCCCGGCGTCGCCGACCCGGTCCCCGTGCTCGTGGTGAGCACGTTCGACCTGGACGACTACGTGTTCGGCGCGCTGGAGGCCGGCGCCAGCGGGTTCCTCCTCAAGGACGCCGACCCGGACGTGCTGGTCGACGCCGTCCGGCGGGTGGCGTCCGGCGACGGCCTGGTGGACTCCTCGCTCACGCGCCGGGTCCTCGACGAGTTCGCCCGTCGCCGGGCGCCGGCCGCCCGCGACGACGGCGCGGCCGCCCTCCTGACCCCGCGCGAGCACGAGATCGTGACCCTGCTGTGCCAGGGCTCGTCCAACGCGGAGATCGCCGCCGCGCTGTTCCTCGAGCCCAGCACCGTGAAGTCGCACCTGGGCCGCGCCATGACCAAGACGGGCACCCGCGACCGCGTCCAGCTCGTCGTGTGGGCGTTCGAGCACGGGCTCGCCGGCTCCGTCAGGCGTTGAGCACCTCGGGGGCCACGGTGAGGCCCCCGCCCTCCGGGTCGCGGTCGACCACGACGACGTCGCCGTCGGCCACGTCCCCAGAGAGCAGGAGCCGGGCGAGCCGGTCGCCGATCTCGCGCTGCACCAGACGCCGCAGCGGGCGGGCGCCGTACGCCGGGTCGAACCCCTCGAGCGCGAGCCATTCGCGCGCCGCGTCCGTCACCGTCAGGGTGATGCGACGGTCCGCGAGCCGTGCGGCGAAGGACGCGACCTGCAGCTCGACGATCCGTCCCAGCTCGGTGATCGACAGCGCGTCGAACACGACGACGTCGTCCAACCGGTTGAGGAACTCGGGCTTGAACGACGCGCGCACCGTCGTCAGGACGCTCTCCCGCTTCGTGGCGTCGTCCAGGGTTGGGTCCACGAGGAACTGCGAGCCCAGGTTCGACGTCAGCACCAGGATGGTGTTGCGGAAGTCGACCGTGCGTCCCTGACCATCGGTCAGGCGACCGTCGTCGAGCACCTGGAGGAGCACGTCGAAGACCTCGGGGTGGGCCTTCTCGACCTCGTCGAGGAGCACCACGGAGTAGGGCCGACGGCGCACGGCCTCGGTGAGCTGGCCACCCTCCTCGTAGCCGACGTATCCCGGAGGAGCACCGACCAGGCGCGCGACCGAGTGCTTCTCGCCGTACTCGGACATGTCGATACGGACCATCGCCCGTTCGTCGTCGAACAGGAAGTCCGCGAGCGACTTCGCGAGCTCCGTCTTGCCCACGCCGGTGGGGCCGAGGAACAGGAACGAGCCCGTCGGCCGGTCGGGGTCGGCGACTCCCGCTCGCGAGCGCCGGACGGCGTCGGACACCGTGCGGACGGCGCTGCGCTGCCCGATGAGCCGCTCGCCGATGACGTCCTCCATGGCCAGCAGCTTCTCCTGCTCGCCCTGCAGCATCCGGCCGGCGGGGATGCCCGTCCAGGCCGCGACGACCTCGGCGATCTCGTCGGCGCCGACCTTGTCCGCGATCATCGGGGTCTCCTGGGCGACGTCCTCGGCCGCGGACACGGAGGCTTCGGCCTGCTCGGCCTCGGCGAGCTCGCGCTCGACGGCGGGGATCTCGCCGTACTGGACGCGCGCCGCACCCTCGAGGTCGCCCTCGCGAAGCTTGCGCTCGGCCTCCACGCGGAGCTCGTCGAGCCGGGCGCGCAGGTCACCCACGCGGTTGTGACCGGCCTTCTCCGCCTCCCAGCGGGCGGTCAGCGCGGCGAGCTGCTCGCGCTTGTCGGCGAGGTCGGACCGGAGCCGTTCGAGACGCTCCTGCGAGGTGGCGTCGGCCGAGTTGTCGGCCTCGGAGAGCACCACCTCCTCCATCTCGAGGCGGGTGACGGCACGCTGGAGCTCGTCGATCTCGACGGGCGAGGAGTCGAGCTCCATGCGCAGCCGGGAGGCGGCCTCGTCGACGAGGTCGATGGCCTTGTCGGGGAGCTGGCGGCCGGAGACGTACCGGTCGGACAGGGTGGCGGCCGCGACGAGCGCGGAGTCGGCGATGGTCACCTTGTGGTGGGCCTCGTACCGCTCCTTGAGCCCGCGCAGGATCGCCACGGTGTCCTCCACCGAGGGCTCGCCGACGAACACCTGCTGGAAGCGCCGCTCCAGGGCGGGATCGGTCTCGATGTGCTCGCGGAACTCGTCCAGCGTGGTGGCGCCGACCATCCGCAGCTCGCCGCGGGCGAGCATGGGCTTGAGCATGTTGCCCGCGTCCATGGCGCCCTCCCCGCCGGCGCCGGCACCCACGACGGTGTGCAGCTCGTCGATGAAGGTGACGACCTCGCCGTCGGACGAGGCGATCTCCTCCAGGACGGCCTTGAGCCGCTCCTCGAACTCGCCGCGGTACTTCGCGCCGGCGACCATGCCGACCAGGTCGAGCGCGACGAGGCGCTTGCCCTGCAGCGACGTCGGCACGTCGCCGGCGACGATGCGCTGGGCGAGACCCTCGACGACGGCCGTCTTGCCGACGCCCGGGTCACCGATCAGCACAGGGTTGTTCTTGGTGCGGCGGGACAGCACCTGCACCACGCGCCGGATCTCGGCGTCCCGGCCGATGACCGGGTCGAGCTTGCCGTCGCGGGCGCGCTCGGTGAGGTCGGTGCCGTACTGCTCCAGGGCCTTGTAGGTCCCCTCGGGGTTCGGGCTGGTGACCCGCGCGGAGCCGCGGACGGCGGGAAGTGCGGCGCGCAGGGCGTCGGCGGTCGCGCCGGACGCCGTCAGCGCCTGCGCGGCCGAGGACTGCCCGGCGGCGAGGGCGATGAGCAGGTGCTCGGTCGAGACGTACTCGTCGCCGAGCGCCTCGGCCTCCTGCGCGGAGGTGGTCAGGACGGACTGCATCGACCGCGACGGCGCGGGCTGGGCGACGCCCTCGCCGCTCACGGTGGGCAGGGCCACGAGCGCGGCGCGCGCCTTCTGGCCGATCTGCTGCGGGTTGGCGCCGACTGCTTCGAGGAGGCCGACGGCGACCCCGCCGGACTGCTGCAGCAGCGCCGCGAGCAGGTGGGCGGGCTCGAGCTGGGGGTTGCCCGCCGCCGACGCCGACTGCACGGCGTCGCCGATGGCCTGCTGCGACATCGTCGTGAACTTGGTGTCCATGGATCCTCCGTGTCCGCTCCTGGGTGCTGCCGAGATCAACCACCGCAAAGTTGAGTCTAATCCACTCAACCCTGTGGTGCATCACGCCGGGACGCCCCCGGGACGATCTGCCGCCAGCGCGTGCCACCGCCGCTCCCGTGGGCGATGCTGGACGGGTGCAGACACCCACCCGAGGCCGAGGCCGCCTCCGCACCGCCGTCGTCGCCCTGCTCGCCGCCGTCGGGCTGTTCGCCCTCGCCGGCTGCATGAAGGTCGACATGGACATGACCCTGTCGGACGACGACACCGTCTCGGGCTCACTGACCATGGCCTTCTCCGACGAGCTCGCCAGCACCATGGGCATGGACCCGCAGGAGCTCTGGGACCAGGCCGGCGGCGAGATCGCCAGCGACCTGCCGGAGGGTGCGACCCAGGAGCCGTACGCGGACGGCGAGTACACCGGCACCACGATGACCTTCAGCGACATGCCGATCGACGAGCTCTCCGGCGCCGGCACCGAGGAGCTGTCCATCACCCGCGAGGGCGACGAGTACGTCATCCAGGGCACCATGGACATGACCGACGACACCGGGCAGCTCGAGTCCCTGCCGGGCGGCGTCGCGGAGAGCTTCGACGTCCGGCTGGCCGTCACGTTCCCGGGCGAGATCACCGACACGAACGGCACCGTCGACGGCAGCACGGTCGAGTGGCGTCCCGCGATGGGCGAGAGCACCGAGATCTTCGCCCGCGGCGAGGCCGGCGGAGGGTTCGGCTCCGGGTTCCCGTGGTGGATCGTGGGCGTCGTCGTGGGTCTGGCCGTGATCGCACTCGTCGCGGTCCTCGTCGTGCGCAACAACCGCCGCCCCGGCACCGCGCCGGCCGGGACCGCGCCGGCCGGGACCGTCCCGCCCGGCGGGGCGCAGGCGCCGAACCCGTACATGCCCGGCGGCACGCCGCCCCAGCCCGGTTCGCCGCTCAGCCAGCCGCCCGTGGCCACGCCGGCACAGCCGCCGGTCGCTTCCCCGCAGCCGCCGGCGGAGCCGCCGCACCCGGCCTCCGAGCCGCCGCAGGCTCCCCGCGGCGCACCGGAGGAGCCGGGCGAGCCGGGCGAGCGCCCTGACCCGCCGCGCTGAGTAGGCTCGGCCGGATGATGCCCGCAACCGGCCCGACCGCAGCAACCCCGGAACCGGCCGCCTGGCACCCCGACCTGCTGGGCGACGGTTTCGAGGCGCGCACGCTGTCGCTGCCCGACGGCGCCGAGGCCACCCTCGTGCGGTACACGCTCTCGGTGGCACCCGGGGGTCACCCGGCGCGGGTGGCCGTGCTGGCGGTGCACGGGTTCGTGGACTACTTCTTCCACCCGCACGTGGCCCGCGCGCTCGCCGCCGGAGGGTACGCGTTCTACGCCGTGGACCTGCGCGGGCACGGACGCTCCTGGGACGCCCACGCGGCGGCGGGCCGCGACCCGAACCAGGTGCCGGACATCGCCGTCTACGCCCAGGACCTGGACGCGGCCGCCGCCGCCGTGCGGGAGGCGGGGCACGAGCGGCTCGTCGTGCTCGGCCACTCCACGGGCGGTCTGGTCGCCCCGCTGTGGGCCGCCGCCCGGCCCGGCCGAGCGGACGCCCTGGTGCTCAACAGCCCGTGGTTCCGGCTCAACAAGCCCCGCCTCACGCGGTGGGCGGCGACGGCGATGGTGGAGACGGTCGCTCCCGTGGCGCCCCGGACCGTCGTGAGCCACCTGGTCGCGGACTACGCCCGCGCCCTGCACGCGGCGCACGGCGGCGAGTGGGAGTTCGACCCCGCCTGGAAGTGGCACGAACCCTTCGCCGTGCGGGCGGCGTGGCTGCGCTCCGTGCTGCGGTCCCAGCGGCGGCTCGCCCGCGGCCTGGACCTGGAGGTCCCGGTGCTGGTGCTCGCCTCCGACCGGTCCAGCCGCGACGAGCACCTGACGACCGACAGCGTGCTGGACGTGGAGCACATGCGGTCGGTCGCACCGGCGCTCGGCGACGACGTCAGCCATATGACGATCCGCAGCGGCGCCCACGACCTGGCGCTCTCCCCCGCTCCGGCCCGCGACGAGTTCCTGGGCGCCGTCGTCGACTGGCTCGACGCGTCCGTCTGAGCGCGGCTCGCCGTCATGTCCGATTCCCGCTAGCCCTGCGCCGCTGCCACGCGCGAGGATGGGTCTCGTGACCATCCAGACCGCACCGGACCCGGTGTTCGCCGAGCGCTACCGAGCGATCGCCGCACGCGACGTCCGGTTCGACGGCCAGTTCTTCACCGCCGTGCACACCACGGGCATCTACTGCCGCCCCTCCTGCCCGGCCCGCACGCCGCGCCCCGAGAACGTCTCCTTCTACCTCACGAGCGCCGCCGCGCACGGCGCCGGGTACCGCGCCTGCAAGCGCTGCCTGCCGGAGGCCACGCCCGGCACCCCGGCCTGGGACCTGCGCGGTGACCTCGCGGGCCGCGCCATGCGGCTCGTCGCCGACGGCGTCGTGGACCGCGAAGGCGTCGACGGCCTGGCCGCGCGCCTCGGGTACAGCCCTCGGCACGTGTCCCGGGTGCTGCGGGAGGATCTCGGCGCCGCACCCCTCACCCTCGCCCGGGCGCACCGCGCGCAGACCGCCCGCACGCTGCTGACCAGCACCGACCTTCCCGTCGCGGACGTGGCGTTCGCCGCCGGGTTCGGCAGCATCCGCCAGCTCAACGACACCGTCCGGGAGATCTTCGCGACCACGCCCACGGAGCTCCGGGCGCGTCGCGCCGGCGCCGCCCTCGCGTCCGCCCGGACCGCACCGGAGACCGCCGACCGCGTGCGCCTGCACGTCACGCTGCCCGTGCGGGAACCCTTCGACGCCGCCGGGACCGTCGCCTACCTGGGGGCGCGCGCCGTCGAGGGCGTCGAGACCGCCACGACCGACGGCCCCGAGGTCACCTACGCCCGCACGCTCCTGCTCCCCCACGGACCGGGAGCCGTGCACGTGAGCGCCGGCGCCGCCGTCGGCCCCGGACGGGTGGCGCTGCGCCTTGAGCTCGCGTCCCTGCAGGACGTCGCCACCGCCGTCGCCCGCGTGCGGCGCCTGCTCGACCTCGACGCCGACCCGGTCGCCGTGGACACCGCACTCGGCGCCGACCCCGCGCTCGCCGCGAGCGTCGCCGCGACGCCGGGCACCCGCGTCCCGGGAGCCGCCGACCCGCACGAGCTGGTGGTGCGCGCCATCGTCGGCCAGCAGATCTCCGTCGCGGCCGCCCGCACCCACCTCGGCCGTCTCGCCGCGGCGGCCGGCACGCCGTACGACTCCGGGTTCGCCGGCCTGACGCGGCTGTTCCCCACGGCGGGACAGGTCGCCGACGACGACGGCACCCACCTCGCGCTGCCCACCCGCCAACGGCAGACGGTCACCGCCACCGCCCGCGCGCTGGCCGACGGCACACTCGACGTCGGCGTCGGCGCCGACGCCGCCACCCTGCGCACCGACCTGGAGACCCGCCCCGGGATCGGCCCCTGGACGTCCGGGTACGTCGCGCTACGCGTGCTGGGACATCCCGACACCTGGCTCACCGGCGACGTGGCGCTGCGGGCCGGCGCCCGCGCCCTCGGGCTGCCCGACGACCACCGCGCGCTCGCCGAGCGCGCCGACTCCTGGGCGCCCTGGCGCTCCTACGCCGCCCGGCACGTCTGGCGTGCCGCCGCCCCGATCGGAAGGACCCTCGCATGACCGCCTCGACCACCCTCGACACGCCCGACGGCCCGTTCACGATCGTCGCCGACGACGGCGTCGTGCTCGCCTCCGGCTGGACCGACGACGTCGCGTCACTGCTCGCGCTGATCCACCCCGGCCTGCTGCCGGGCGGCGCGGACGTCCCCGCCGTGGCCGAGTCGGCCCCTGAGGTGGCGGGCCCCGCCACGGCGGTGCGTGCCTACTACACCGGCGACCCGACCGCCGTCGGGCAGGTGCCCGTGCGGCAACGCTCCGGCCCCTTCCGCCAGCACGCGTGGGAGGTGCTGCGCACCGTGCCCGCCGGCGCCCCGCTCACCTACACCGAGTACGCCGACCGGGCGGGACGGCCCGCAGCCGTGCGCGCCGCCGCCGGGGCGTGCGCCCGCAACGCCGCCGCGCTGTTCGTCCCGTGCCACCGGGTGCTGCGCAGCGACGGCACGCTCGGCGGCTTCCGCTACGGACTGCTTATCAAGGAGGCGCTGCTCGCCCGCGAACGCGCCGCGGCCTGATCGCCCAGCGGTCCAGGTGCGGCTCAGCGGTCAGCTCTCCTGGGGCCGCCGGGCGGGACCGTCCGCGTGGTCGTCGTCGTACGCGTCGTCGTCTTCGTCGTCTTCGTCGGCGTCGTCTTCGTCGTCGTACGGGTCGTCGTCGGCCTCTTCGGGCATCTCGTTCGGGTAGAGCGCCGCCTCGTCCACCTTGCCCGTGCGGAATCCCGCGCGGCTGAGCAGGTGGGCCGCGACCGGTGCCGTCGCCAGCTGGAACACCGCCACCAGCACGAGCATGGAGACCGCCGACCAGCTGCGCACCCGCAGGGCGAGGGCCAGGAGGAGCAGGAGCAGCCCGAGCACCTGCGGCTTGGTCACGACGTGCATCCGGTCGAGCAACGTCGGGAACCGCAGGACGCCGACGCCGGCTGCGAACGTCAGGAAGGCGCCGACCAGGAGGCACAGCGCCGCCACGACGTCCATGATCGTCGTCCACGTGCTGGCGTCGACCTCGGTCATGAGCGCCCCTCCTCGTCGGCCGGGCCGGTCTCGCGAGGCGCACCGGCCTCGGGCGGCGGGTCCCAGGCGGACCGGTCAGCCTGTGCCGCACGGGCGCCGAACCGGGAGATGACCACCGAGCCGACGAATCCCACCAGGGAGAACGCCAGCAGGATCGGCACCGTCTCGGTGCGGCGCGACCAGACCGCCTCGATGGCGATCGCGCACACCAGGCTCGCCGTGAACAGGTCCAGCCCGAGCGCCCGGTCGAGCATGGTGGGGCCACGCTCCACGCGTACCAGCGCCATCAGGGCGGCGCAGGTGACCAGCACCGCCGCGATCACGACGACCACGATCATCAGCTTCCCACCTCTCGCTGGTCCGCCGACCGCTTGGCGAGCCCGGTCCGCTCGAGGACGGCGTCAGCGGCGAAGGCGCGCAGCACGCGCTCCTCGAGCTGCTGGACGTTGCGTCGTACGCCCTCCGGCCCGCCCGAGCTGTCGATGTCCAGCACGTGCACGAACACTCGGCCCGTCCGCCGGCTGGCCTCCACCGCGAGCGACCCGGGCACCAGGGTGGCCAGGATCGCCGTGAGCGTGAGGAGGACGTCGTCCGGGTTGCGCAGCTGCACCCGGACGATGGCGCCCTCCGGACCCGGTCCGGGACGCAGCGCCGTCCAGGCGATCTGGAGCGACGCGACGACGAGGTCGGCGACGAACCGCAGCGCGAGGCGGCAGAACGGCAGGACCCGGAAGTGCGCGTCGGCAGGGACCGGCGGCAGGGGGAAGGCGATCACCACCACGACACCGAGCGCGGTGCCCGCGATGACGTTGGCCCAGGAGAGGTCGCCCCAGAGCAGCACCCAGACGGCGGCGAGCATCGCCACGGCCGGCCACTGCGTGATCGGGTTCTTCAGCCTGCGCCGCACGGCACGGGTGCGACGGCGCCGTTCATCGGTCATGAGCCCTCGTCCTCCTCGGAGACCTCCACCGACTCGCCCTGGCCACGCTCCGCACCGCCCGGGTACACGGCGTTGACATAGGTGAAGCCGTCCATCGAGGTTCGTGCGGCCCGCTCCGCGTACCCGTAGAGCGGCCCGGCGACCACGGTCAGCGCGAGGCCGAAGGCGACGAGGGCGCCCGTCGGCAGCACCAGCCCTCGGGGCAGGGCGCGGTCGCGGACGATGTCGGACGGCGCATCCTGCCAGAACGCCTTGTTCCACGCCTTCACCACGGCGTAGAGCGTCAGCAGCGACGTGGCGACCGAGCCCAAGACCAGCGCCCACGCGAGGCCGGACCCGTCCCGCACGCCCTCGGTGATCAGCCCGACCTTGCCGAGGAACCCGGAGAACGGCGGGATGCCCGCGAGGTTCATCGCCGGGACGAAGAACAGGATCGCCAGGACGGGGGCGAGCCGGGCGAGACCACCCAGCCGGTCCAGCGACGTGGACCCGCCCCGCCACTCGACGAGGCCGACCACGAGGAACAACGCCGTCTGGACAGAGATGTGGTGCACGACGTAGAAGATCGCGGCCGCGGTGCCCGCCTCGGAGGCGAGGGCGACACCGAAGATCATGAACCCGATGTGACTGACCAGGGTGAACGACAGCAGCCGTTTCACGTCGTTCTGCGCGACGGCACCGAGGATGCCTATCAGCATCGTGGCCAGCGCCAGGGCCATCAGCACCTGGTCGACGGCAGCACTGCTTGGAAACAGCAACGTCTGGGTCCGTAGGATCGCGTAGACGCCCACCTTGGTCAGCAGGCCGGCGAAGACCGCCGTCACCGGTGCGGGCGCCGTCGGGTAGGAGTCCGGGAGCCAGGCGGCCAACGGGAAGATCGCCGCCTTGATGCCGAACGCCAGGAGCAGCAGCACCTGCAGCGCGACCCGCACCGTGGGGTCGATCTCGGGCAGGCGCTCGGCGAGCTGCGCCATGTTCACGGTGCCCGTCGCGCCGTAGATCAGCGCGATCGCCGTGAGGAAGAGCAGTGACGACATGACCGTCACGACGATGTACACCGATCCCGCGCGGACCCGTTCGGCGGTGCCACCGAGCGTCAGCAGCACCGACGACGCCGCGAGCAGGATCTCGAAACCGACGTAGAGGTTGAACAGGTCGCCGGTCAGGAACGCGTTGGCGACGCCGGCGGCGAGCACCAGGTAGGTCGGGTGGAAGATCGCGACCGGGATGGTGCCGCCCACGCGACCGTCCCCGGACGGCTCGTCCTCCCCCTCCGCGATGCCCTGCCCGAGCGAGTAGAGCAGCACGCACAGCAGCATCACGCCGCTCACCGTGACCATGAGGGCGGACAACCTGTCCGCCACCAGCGCGATACCGACGGGCGCCGCCCAGCCACCGACGTCGACCACCACCGGGCCGTTGTCAGCAGCCCAGATCAGTGCCGCCGATGCCGCCGTCGTGACGGACAGCGCCGCGACGCTGACGATCCGCTGGACGTTGGCGTACCGGTGCAGGGCGAGCGTCAGGCCGGCGGCGAAGAGCGGCACCAGCACGGGCAGGGGGACGAGGGTGTGGACGGACCACAGTGTTGCGGTGTCGATCATCGCGGTCCCTCCCCGGGCTCCGGCTCGTCGCCGTCGCCACGTTCGCGCTCGACACGTTCCCGCTCGGCGCGCTCCACGACCTCGTCGTAGAGCCCGGCGGCCTCCTCGTCGAGCGTCTCGCCCGTCTCCGCCGCGTCGGTGTCGACGAACGCCGGCTCGTTGACGGCCGCCTGGCGCGCCACCCGCCGGTCCTCCACGTCGTCAGCGACCTCGTCGTGGCCGTGGAGCTGCCACGAGCGGTACGCCATCGCCAGGATGAAGGCCGACAGGGCGAGCGTGATGACGATCGCCGTGAGGATCATCGCCTGCGCGAGCGGGTCGCTCATCCGGACGGTCGGCGGCGCGTTGCCCACGATGGGCGAGGCACCGGCGCGGCCGCCGGCCACGAGAAGCATGAGGTTGGCGCCGTTGCTCAGCAGGATGATGCCGAGCAGCACCCGGGTGAGCGGCCGTTCCAGCAGCAGATAGACGCCGGCGCCGAACAGCACCCCGACGGCGAGGACGAGCACGAGGGACGGGGTGTTCTCCAGGACGATCATGAGGCCACCTCGGTGCGTGCGCCGGGCCGGGCGGGGGCCTCGCTCTGGCGGTCGATCTCGGCGCCCAGCGTGCGCAGCAGGTCGAGGACCAGGCCGACGACCACGAGCATCACACCGATGTCGAAGAAGAGCGACGTCACCAGGTGCACCGTGCCCAGGACGGGGACGTGCAGGTCGATGATGACGCTCTGCAGGACTTCGTTGCCCGTCAGCAGCGCGGCGAGACCGACCCCCGCGGAGAGGAAGAGGCCGGTGCCGAGCAGCAGGCCGGGCTGCAGGGGCAGCGCCTCACCCAGCTCGTACCTGCCGCCCGCCAGGTAGCGCACGGTCAGCGCGATGCCCACCATCAGGCCGGCAGCGAATCCTCCGCCGGGGTAGTTGTGCCCGCTGAACAGCAGGAACAGCCCCACCACGACCATGGCGTGGAAGATGAGGCGGGTGACCACCTCGAACATCACCGAGCGCCGCTCGGGGTCCAGGGTGCGTCCGGCCGCGATCCACACATCTCGGGTCTGCTCGTCCGTGGCGTCGCCGTCCACCTGCGACAGCCGCAGCATCTCCCCGCTGCGCTGCCGCAGGAAGACCATCGAGGCGACGCCCGTGGCCGCGACGAGGATCACGGAGATCTCCCCGACGGTGTCCCACGACCGGATGTCGACCAGCGTCACGTTGACGATGTTGTTCCCGCCGCCGTACTCCACGGCCTCCTCGGGGAAGTCCACGCTGATCGGGTCGGCGACCCGCGCCAGCGGAGCGGTGAACGTCAAGGCCATCATGACCGCGCCGGTGGTGATGGCGAGGGCGAGGCGCACCCAGCGGCTGGCCGGCAGGGGACGGTCGGAGAAGTACGACGGCATCCGGCGCAGGACCAGCACCAGGACGACGAGGGTCACGGTCTCGGTCAGCACCTGGGTCAGCGCCAGGTCCGGCGCGCCGTGCAGGAGGAACAGCCCGGCGTTGGCGTAGCCCGCCACACCGACCATCACGACGGCCTTGAGCCGCCGTCGTGCGCGGGTGGCGAGGATCGCCGCGATCACGACCACCACCACGACGACAGCCTGCGCGGGCTGGTCCCAGCCGATCGCCCTGGGCTCCACGGTGGTTCCGAGCAGCAGGCCGGACGCGATCACCGCTCCCGGCGCCAGCGCCAGCACCACGAGGATGATGCCCAGGTAGACCGGCAGGGAGCCGCGCTGCGTCGCACCGGTGACGTCGGCCGCGAGGTCGTCCAGGCGGCGCATCGTCCGGCGGTACACCAGGTCGGCCGCCCGCGGCGACCAGATGCGGTCCTGCAGGCGCTCGATCCGCTGCCGCTGCCAGAACAGCACGCCGCCACCGGCGAGCACCAGGGCCGACAGCCCGAGCGCCGGTGTCAGCCCGGCCCAGAGGACGAGGTGTCCGGGCTCGCCCGCGGGATACTCGTCGGCGTAAGGGCCGAGCAGCCGCTCGCCCAGCGCAGGGGCGAGCCCGGCGAGGAGCCCGAGCAGGCCGAGCGTGAGAGGGGGCAGGACAAGCATCCACGAGCGGCGGTGCACCGGCGTCGGCTCGTGCTCCGCGCCGTCGGCGGCCCGCTTCGTCGCGAACGCGCCCCACAGGAACCGCAGGCTGTAGGCGACCGTCAGCCCGGATCCGACGACGACGGCGACCAGTGCCGTCACCATGTACGCGCCACCGCCGTGCGTCGCGTCGTGCCAGAGCCCTTCGAGCGCCGCCTCCTTCGCCACGAAACCCGCGAACGGCGGCAGGCCGATCATCGAGGCGGTGGCGAGCGCGGCAGCCGTGGCCGCCACCGGCATCGAGCGCCACAGACCGGAGAGCTTGCGCATGTCCCGGGTGCCCGCGGCCACGTCCACCGCGCCGGCCACGAGGAACAGTGCGCCTTTGAACATCGCGTGCGCGCCCAGCATCGCGAGCCCGGCGAGCGCGAGCGCGCGGCTCTCCATGCCGACCAGCAGCACGATCAGCCCGAGCTGCGAGACGGTTCCGAAGGCCAGGATGAGCTTGAGGTCGTGCTGGCGCAGCGCCCGGTAGCCACCGAGCAGCAGCGTGCCACCACCCAGGAAGAGGACGAGCCAGCGCCAGACGGCCGCGTCGGCGAAGGCGGGGGCGAACCGGGCCACCAGGTAGACGCCGGCCTTGACCATCGCCGCGGCGTGCAGGTAGGCGGAGACCGGTGTGGGGGCGGCCATCGCGGCCGGCAGCCAGAAGTGGAACGGGATGAGTGCTGCTTTGGTTGCGGCGCCCGCCAGCAGGCACACGATGGCGACGACGGCGGGGGCACCGGTGGGTGGATTCGCCACCACCTCCGAGATGCGCCAGGTGTCCGCGGCGACCCCGAGCACGATGAGGCCGACCAGCATCGCCAGCCCGCCCGCCGTCGTGATGACGATCGCCTGCATGGCGGCCCGGCGGGAGGCTTTGCGGTCCGCGTAGTGCCCGATCAGCAGGTAGGAGAAGACCGTGGTCAGCTCCCAGAAGATGAACAGGAGCAGCAGGTCGTCCGCCGTGACGACGCCGATCATCGCGCCGGCGAAGGCCGTCAGGACGGCGGCGAACCGGCCGGTGCCCTCCGCGTCCCGGGAGAAGTACGCCGAGCAGTACACGAGCACGAGGGCTCCGACACCGCCGACGACGACGAGCATCAGCCACGACAGCGTGTCGAGCCGCAGGTCGATCGAGAGATCGAGGCCGGGGACCCACGGCGTGCTCGAGACGGGGAAGTCGCCCGCCTGGACGCGACCCGTGCTGGCCAGGGCGTAGGCCGCGGCCGCAGCAGGACCGATGGAGAGCACCCAGAACGCCTGCCGTCCCAGCCGGGCGACCAGCGCCGGCGCGGCGAGCGCGAGCGCGAAGGTGAGCAGCAGGACCGGCAGCACAGGTCTCCGTCCGTCAGGGGGCGGGGGAGGCTTTACTCTATCCGATCGGCCGGGTTGGCCGTGACGCGCTGCGCCGCTCCTAGAGGTCCTCGGGCGCCAGCAGGAACTCCGACTCGTCCGCGATCTCGCCGCCGACGGCCCCCTGGATCGCGGCCGCGACCTTTCCGACGAGGTCCGCCGCACGGCGTCGTGCCACCACGAGCGCAGGCTGCGGGAACTCACGCTGGGCCTCGTGCAGGTCCGGCGGGTCCCACACGACGCGGTAGCAGATGGCGCCGCCGGCCGCCCACGGCAGCTCCTTGACGAGGAGCGGCAGCACCTCGTCGCCGCTGACCTCCACTGTGACGTATCCGTCATGGCCGAGGTCGATCGTGAGGCCGTAGCCGTCCAGCACCACCGGCTCCTGGAGCGCCGCGATGTCGAAGTCGTCCGCCTTGGCGTGCAGCTCGCGGCGCACGTCGGGATCCATCTTCTCGCCCGGGTAGAGCGGCTTGTCGGCGATGCCAGGAGGCGGGCCCTGGTAGTCGGCGCCCTCCGTGGCGAGCACGGCGCGCGGGTGCACCTCCTGCATGACCCGGTGAGCGGCCTGCGGGTCCAGCCAGATGTCGGACCAGACCGTGAGGTCGACGGCAGCACCCGGGTCCGGGGTGAGCACGACGCCGGCACCCGGGCCACGCCGTGCGGCCTCCGCCGGGTCCCACAGTGCGGCGACGTCGAGCCGCGCCGAACCGCCCAGCCGGCGGGCCGCCGCGACGAGCCAGGCGACGACGCGCTCCTCCTCGCGGTTCGGCAGCCCCGCGGGGAAGGCCCGGGCGATCCCGTCGCGGTCCCCTCCCCCGGGGAACGGCGGGTCGTCCCAGCGCTCCCGCGGGGTGATCACGTCGAACACCATCTCGGTGCTGCTGGGCAGCCCGAGGTCCATGCCGTCGGCCCGCGGGGCGTAGGGGCCGTGGACGTGGCTGTGGCGACTCAGCCGCAGCACGCCCGGCTCCCCCGGTGCAGCGATCCGGCCGGCCGGCAGGTCGGCACCGGGCAGCGTGGCCGGCGCCACGTCCCAGCGCGCGCCCGAGAACCGGGACATCGCCAGCACCTCGACCTCGTCGACCTGGACGTCGGCGGGCACGGCCAGCAGGTGCCGGGCCTGGTGACCCTGCGTGGTCGCACGAGGCAGCGGTGGCAGGGACGGTGACGCCTGCTTGGCCATCTGACGGAGCTCCTTCCGGGACCGGGGCGCCGCGTCGTACCTGGTCGTGGACCCCGCGCGGCGGGACCGAGCGTACCGACGTCGGCCACCCCGGTAGTACGCGCTCATACGTCCGAGCGGTGGAAGGACTTCCAGGACCGGCTCGCCGTCGGGCCACGCTGGCCCTGGTAGCGCGAGCCGTAGCGCTCCGAGCCGTACGGGTGCTCGGCCGGCGAGGAGAGCCGGAAGAAGCAGAGCTGGCCGATCTTCATCCCCGGCCACAGGGTGATCGGCAGGGTCGCCACGTTGCTCAGCTCGAGGGTGACGTGCCCTGAGAAGCCGGGGTCGATGAAGCCCGCCGTGCTGTGCGTCAGCAGGCCGAGCCGCCCGAGGCTGGACTTCCCCTCCAGCCGCGCGGCCACGTCGTCGGGCAGCGTGACGGCCTCGTACGTGGAGCCGAGGACGAACTCGCCCGGGTGCAGCACCATGGGCTCCTCGGGGTCCACCTCGACGAGGCGGGTGAGCTCGGGCTGCTCCTGCGAGGGATCGATGTACGGGTACCGGTGGTTGTCGAACAGCCGGAAGAACCGGTCGAGCCGCACGTCGATGCTCGACGGCTGGACCATCGCCGGGTCGTAGGGATCCAGGGCGACGCGCCCGGCGTCGAGCTCGGCACGGATGTCGCGGTCGGAGAGCAGCACGTGGACACGGTAGTCGGCCGCACCTGGCCGTGCACCGTGGTCTCGCAGGGCGGGTCCGTCGGTGCCCCGCGAGGGCCGGCGCCGTGCGGCGCGCACCCCGGTTTCGGCGTCGGGCGGGGTGTTGGGTATGATCGGGACGCGCATCGTCGTGAACGATCGTGCGGGTGTAGTTCAATGGTAGAACTTCAGCTTCCCAAGCTGATAGCGCGGGTTCGATTCCCGTCACCCGCTCCAGCAGGTTTCCGCAGGTCAGCGACTTCGCAACGGGGTCATGCACCGTCTGCGAACTTCCTCCCGGGTCATCCCGACGGGCCGACATGGGCGCGACCGACGGGTTGATCCTCGGGGAAGTGGTCGAGGGCGCCAAGGAGCAGCGGGCCTACCCATAGCGATCGCCCTCCCTCGACGAGTACGGCGACGCCCCACCGACCCTGTTGCGGGGGCGGCACCCTCTGGCCCGGCGACTACGGGCGGGAAGGTTCCCAGGCAGTGTCGAGGATCTTCTGGATGAGCGCCGCCATCTTGTCGTCGCTGTACAGCTTGATGCGCGACTTCGCGAGCTCGTAGCACTCGCCGTCGACGCGGTTCCCGACGACCCACACCACACAGACCGTGCCGTCTTCCTCGACGCGATAGATGATCCGGTAGTCCCGATCGCCCACGACGAGCTTGCGGAAGGTCGCGAGGTTCCCTCCGGTCCTGCTGCCGAGCGGGGCGCCGCGTTGTTCGGGGGATTCCTCAAGCTTCTTCATGGCCTTGAGGACCAATTTCCGGGCGGACCCGTCGAGGTCGCGGACATCGTCTCGCGCCTCGTCGGTCAGTAGGACCTTCGCCACGATCAGTCCTGATCAACGAGGTCGATGTCGAACTCGGCTGCGACGTCGTCGAGGGTGTGGCGGACCCCGCTGTCGGTCAGGGTCCGGGTGTAGGCGATCGCTAGCATTCGCAGGTCCTCCTCCAGTTCTTCGACCCTGTCGAGTCGTTCCATCGTCCGCACGGACACGAGTGCGGCGGTGGGCTCGTTGTTCTTGAGGACAACCACAGTCCGGCCGTTCGCGACGTCGCTGGTGAGACGGCCGAGGCTGCGTCCGGCTTCGGTGACACTGAGCATGTCGCGGGTGTCGGTTCTCATGGGACTCTCTCTTCGTCTCCTGCCGGGCATCGGGCCCCGGGATATCTGTCACAGAATTCTATGCAGAATCTGTCGCACTTGAGGTCACGTTTTGGTCACAACGCGCGAGACGCCTGACCGGTGCGGCGTACGACCCGCGGTGGCACCATGAGAGCGCAGCGGAGGACGGGAGCGAGGAGGGCACGATGGCCGACAGCGCCGGGATGCCGGAACGGCGTCCGGACGGCCGCGAGGAGTCGCCGGAGGAACGGTCGGACCGCAACTGGGTCGAGCTCCTCCAGGAGCTCCGGGTCATGCAGACGGGCGTGCAGATCCTCACCGGGTTCCTGCTGATCCTGCCCTTCCAGTCCCGGTTCCAGGACCTCGACGCGTTCCAGCGCAACGTCTACCTGGCCGACCTGCTCACCTGCATCCTGGCCACGGGACTGTTCGTCGCGCCTGTCGCGATCCACCGGGCGCTGTTCCGCAAGCACCTCAAGCTGTCGGTCGTGACGGTCGGCGACCGCATGACCCGCGTCGCCCTGGTGCTCCTCGCCGTCGCGCTGTCCTGCACCGCGCTGCTCGTGTTCGACGTGGTCCTGGACCGCACCGCGGGACTCGTCGTCGGCAGCGGGTGCGCCGTGCTGCTGCTGGGGCTCTGGGCGGTGCTGCCCATGGTCGTCCGACGCCGACACTGAAACATATAACAGGCGAAAAGGACATTCCTTCTCGACAGGCACGTTCCGCACTTCATCGATACGCTCCGACAAATCGATGTCGATCGGCTCGGGGGCCTCGATATGTCGCTTCGCTTTCCTGTCGTCGCCACTATCGTGGGCGCTCTTCTCCTGGTCGACGCCACCGCTGCCACGGCTTCGCCTGATCTGCGGGATCCGCACTCCGGCAGCCCGGTGACCTGGGAGTCCACCGTCGACTCGTCACGATTCGGACGGTCGTCGGCGAACGACGGCATCCGTGCGCTCTCGACGGCCGCCACCACCAGCACGAAGCGGCACACGGTCCAGGTCGTCGTCGCGACGCCGAAGAACATCCCCAAGAAGCGCGTGAAGAAATGGGTCCGCGGTACCGACGTCGACCGGCTCCTGAAGAAGACGTCGAGCTACTGGTCGAAGCAGTCCCGCGGCAAGGTGAAGTTCGTCCGGTCGGGAAAGGTGCGTCGCATCAACACGGGCGACGGGGCGTGCCGCACCACCAAGCAGGTGCTCAAGCAGGTCAAGCGCGGCGGCAAGAAGCACTACGGCAAGGGTTGGTACAGCTCGAGCACCCGCGGGCCGGACCGCCGCGCCCACCTCGTGGTGCTCTTCCCCTACCGCAGTGGCGACTACCCGGGCGGCTCCCGTTACGGCAAGACCTGCCGCGGGAAGGTCGGCCTCGGCTCGATGCCGTCCAAGGCCGGGCGCAACTCACCGGGCGGATGGACGTTCTCGCTCTTCGGCGGGCCGAACGGTCAGCGTTCCGGGCAGCGGTGGAACCACCCCCAGTACGAGAAGGGCGTGGCCACGCTCGCCCACGAGCTCGCGCACAACATGGGCCTCGAGCACTCGGGTGTCGGCTGGTGCCGGGGCAAGGCGGACGGGAGCTTCTCGAGCAAGCGCTGCGGCGCCGCCGAGGGCCTGGACCCGCTCGACCTGATGGGGGCCGAGTTCGCCGCGGACGGCGTCCCCTCGCTCTCCGGCGCCCAGAAGCGCCGGCTGGGCGTGCTGCCGACATCCGAGCAGCGATACATGAGCAAGAAGAAGGGCAGCCGGACCGTGACCCTCACCGCGCGGGACCGGGACACGAAGCGGCCCACGCTGGTCCGCGCCCGTGACCCGCGCACGGGCGACGTCTACTTCATCGAGCTGCGGCGCAAGGAGTCCGGCGTGCGCTACCCGTACACGCGGCTGCCCTACCGGGCGTCCTCCGACTACACGGTGCGGTACGGCGTCACCGTCAGCCGGCTGGCGCCCAAGAGCTCCAGGTGGGCCTACCCGGGAGAGCATCTCGTGGTGCCGATGGGCCGGGAGTCGAAGCGGCGCTCGACCATGAAGCAGGGGCAGACGTTCACCAGCCGCAGCGGCCACCTGAAGATCAAGGTGGTCGACGTCGGCAAGGGGAAGAAGAACGCGAAGCTCCGGATCACCTTCCGCTGACGGCGGTCACTCCCCCGGACGCCGGCGGGGGCGGAGCCGGACGTCCGGGAGGGCGGGAGCACGCAGCGGTCCGCTCGCGTACCCGTCGACCCGCCCGAAGCGCCGCCCCGCCGATCCCTCCTCGTAGTCCGTGCCGCCGTCGTCCCCCTCGGCGACCTGCGCGGACCAGTCGGCGCGCGCCTGGACGATCTCCTCGTGGCTGCGCCCCACGAAGTTCCACCACATGACGACGTCCTCGCCGAACGGCGTACCGCCGATGAGCACGGCCCGGACCGGCGGGGCGCCGGCCGCCACGACCAGCCGGGTGCGTCCCGGACCGGAGTAGGCGAGCGCGCCGACCGGCACGGGCACGTCCTCGAGCCGGGCGTCCCCTGCGTCGACGAGGAGCCCGTGCTCGAACCCGGGGTCGACGTCGAGCTCGACCGACGCCCCGGCGTCGAGGTCGAGCTGTGCCCCCACGAGCGGCGTCCACGTGCGGGCCGGGGAGACCAGCGCCTCGCCGGCCACCCGCAGCGTGCCCATGAACACCTGCACCCGGGCGCCCTCGTGCGTGGCCACCGGCAGGTCGGCGTGGTGCTCGAAGGTGGGCTCGCCGTCCTTCGCCTCGCGCGGCAGCACGGTCCAGAGCTGGACGCCGTGCAGGGTCGGCGGCCGCGGGTGCTCGGCCGTCCCCTGCGGCGACTCCTCCGAGTGCGAGATGCCCCGGCCGGCCGTCATGAGGTTGAGCTCGCCCGGGCGCACGGTCCGCAGCGAACCGACGGAGTCGCGGTGCAAGACCTCGCCGGCGAACAACCAGCTCACGGTCTGCAGGCCGATGTGCGGGTGGGGCGGTACCTGCATGCCCGCGGACACCGACACGTCGTCCGGGCCGTAGTGGTCGCAGAAGCACCAGGCACCGATCAGGGACCGGCGGCGCTGCGGGATGGTGCGGCGGACGTTCATGGCGCGCGGGCCGCCGAGCGGGACGTCGCGCGCCTCCAGCAGCTCGATCCCGCCGACGGCACGTCCGGCCTCGCACACCTGCTCGGCGGGACGCGTCTCGAGGTTGCTCATGGGCCCGAGGCTACGCGCGGTCGCGCTCCCACGGACGGCCGAGGCCCCCCGGGGCGGCCGGGGGGCCTCGGCATCACCGCGTTCCCCGGCGATCGCTGTCGGGGCGCTGCGTCGACGTCACAGCTCCGGACCCCCTGCCGACCCGGTCGAGGCCTGACGCGTCGTCGCCCCGGCCGGCCCGTTCTCCGCAGAGGCCCCCGGACGCGGCTGGTCTTCCGGCGCCGCCGGACACCCGTGTCGTCACCCACGGCCCGCACTCGGTGCGGATCGGCCCGTCGTTCTCCGGTCGACCTTCGTCCCGACGGCCTGCGCCCCTCCCACGTCACCGTGATCCGAGCCACATTCTGTCGAGACCGATAGCCACGTTTCTAGACCCGCTGGAGAAGGTCTGCAAGGGGTGCGCGGAGGAAGATTTTCAGTCACAGGTTCATCCACAGCGGGACGCCCGGAATCCCCACGCCGTCCACACCCCTGTGGACAAAATCTGTGGACGACACGCCCGCTCCGGCGCGCCGCCCGCATGCACGGCGGCGAGGTAGCGCCCAGGTTGTCGTCCGGCGGAACAGCGTGGTAACAGCGAGGACCCGCGAGATTCCGCGGATCCGGAACCTTCGGGCGGGCCGTCCCGATCGTCCGGCTCACGCCGCGGCGCGAGGGAGAAACCGGTGTTCACCAGCATCGGCGCTGGTACCGGTACCTGCTGTGGACTCTCCACACGCCTGTGGACAACATCGTCGTCATCCCCCGCAGGCTCGGGTCAGACCCAGGCGCGCGACGACGCGCGCTGGTCCTCGGACGTGCGCCGCTCGATCTCCGCCGTCGTCGCCAGGAACGCCCCGTCGTCGACCATCGCCCCGCCGACCTTCGCGTGCAGCAGGAGCGTGAGCCGGGCGATCATCGCCCGCATGCGCGAACGGGCGATCACGTGGACGCCCGAGGGCTGCTCGAGGCCCAGCTCGTAGGGGTCCTGCGGCACCCACACCATCCGGTAGGCGTGCGGGCCGTACTCGGTCGGGTCGAGGTCGACCAGGGCGCGCGGCACCCGGTCCACGCGCTCCGACTCCACCACGACCGTGCCGTCGTAAGGCGTGCGCGCCGCCAGGCGCACGGGCGCCGCCCCCGGGGCCGGCGGCGGCTCCTCGTCCGCCGTCGCGACGACCGAACGCAGCAGACCGAGCAGCTCGGGGGGCGGGAGCGGGTGCACCGCGTAGAGGGTGAGGTCCACGGCGCTCGTGGGGTCGGGGTGCAGGAGCTGGCGTCCGTCGGCGAGCAGCACCCCGCCGGTCTTGCGCGCCACCGCGACGCCCCACTGGACCAGCCGCAGCTCCTCGCCGTCGGGCAGGCCGGCCGCGAAGACCCGGGCGATGCCGTCCCGGTCCTCCGTGGTCGCCGGCCGGCCGACGCGTGCGTCGGGCGTGCCGTCGACGCGGCCGAGCGCGTAGACCGCGGCGCGCCCGGTCAGCCCTGCCTGGGGCGACTGCGACTCGCTCACCGCGAACGGCCCCGCGGCGCCGTGCTCGTCGCCGACGCCGAGGACGCCGGGACCGACCTGCGGCTCCGGTGCGGCGGCCATGCCCCGGAAGCGGGCGCCGCCCCTGGCGCGCGGGGCGACCTCGGCCCGCGGTTCCTTCAACCACCGCACCTCGGGGAACCAGGCGTCGGCGAGGGACCGGACGCGGTCGGGTCCCCACACCTCCGGCACCACGAGCAGGTGGTTCGTGGCGTGCTCAGGCGGGACGAGCGTCTGCGTGTACGACATGACGCGCAAGGTACTCCTCCCCGTCGCTCCCCATCAGCCCCGTCTGTGGCGAGCAGGTGACGGCGGGTCAGGCGCGCACGTCGTGGAGGTGGTGCGCCACGTCGTGCAGGAAGTACCGGCCGAAGGTCCGCACGGTGAAGGTGGACCCGTTGGAGCGCCGTCCGACCCGCTCGAGCTGGTCGGCGCGCACGGCGTCGAACCGGTCCGCCACCGCGTCGCCGGCGGCGGCGAGCTCGGTGGCGACGGTGCCGGGATCGGCCTGCGCGTAGCCTCCGGCGAGCGCCGCCGCGTCCTGGTCCCAGTCCGGGAACCCCGCGCCGTCGGTCTCCAGGATGAGCGCGAGCCGCCCGTCGAAGACCCGGAAGACGTCGCGCACGTGGGCTGCGTACTCCAGCGGCGACCAGACCCCCGGGGCGGGCCGACGGCGGACGTCGGGCCGGGCGAGCACGGCCTGCCACGCCGGCACGGCCGACCGGACGGCGTCGCCGACGGCGAGGGGGTCGACGGCGAGGGGGTCGAAGCCGCACTCGTCGCACCGTCGCTCGACGACCCCCGTCCAGTCCTTGGTGTCGGGCACGATGCCGTCGTCCTGCGGTTCCTGGCCAGCGGTGTCATCAGTCACAACGGCGAGGATAGCGACACGCGTCCTGACACCGCTTGCCTATGATGTCAGCATGCCCAAGATCATCGGGAAGAGTCTGCACGAGCACCGGCAGATGACTCGGCACAAGCTGTTCACGGCGTTGTCCACGCTCATGGCGGAGCGCGGGTTCGACACGATCACGCTGGCCGACATCGCGACCGCCGCCGGGGTGGGGCGCACCGCGGTCTACAACCACTTCTCCGACAAGGAGGCGCTGCTCCTCGGGTTCATCACGCACGAGACCGAGCAGTACGCCCTGACGCTCGAGCGGGCGCTGGCCGAGGTCCGCGACCCCGTCGAACAGCTGCGCACCTACATCCGCCAGCAGGCCCAGCTCGCGCGGGTCTTCCACCTGGCCCCCGGCCCCGACCTGCGCACCGTGCTGTCCCGGTCGACCCAGGCGAGGCTGCGCGAGCACGCCGAGATCGTGGAGTCGATCCTCAAGCGGATCCTGCACGAGGGCATCGACGTCGGGTCGTTCCCGCGCCAGGACATCGAGCCGACGGTCCAGCTCGTCAACGCCTGCCTGTCGGGTCGGCTCATCCCCGAGGAGCCCGCAGCCCGGGAACGCGCCATCAGCGCGGCGGAGACGTTCGTGCTCCGCGCCGTGGGAGCCCGGCCGGCCCTGGCCGCCTGACCGGCAGCCCCTCAGACGCTCGACGTACCGGGATGCTCCGGCTCCCACGCGTCCGTCGGCCGGTGGCGGTGCTCCGGCGGCGGCGGCGTGTACGGCACGGGCTCGGGCGCGAGGTACGAACGCGCGAACTCCAGACCCGCCACGAGGTCGGTGTGCCGCTCGTGGGCGTCGTACGCCTTGCGGGTCGAGATCTCCAGGACGACGTCGCCGTCGAACCCGGAGTGGGCCAGCTCGGTGAGCACCTTGTCGCAGTGCATGTCGCCGCGGCCCGGCACCAGGTGCTCGTCGCGCGCGTTGAAGGTGCCGTCCGCCAGGTGCACGTGCCGCAGCCGGTCGCCGAACTCCCGCAGCAGGTCGAGGCCGTCCTGCTGCGCGACCGCGGCGTGCGAGAGGTCGAGCGTCACGGCGTCGTAGCCGTGCTCCATCGGGTCCCAGCCCGGCAGGTACGCCTTGAGCTCCCGGTCGAGCCGGGAGTGCGGGCGCCACGGGTACATGTTCTCCACCGCGACGGTCACCGGGCCGCCCGCGTTGAGCTCGCGCACCTGCTCCTCGAAGCTGCGCGCGTAGCGGTACTGCCAGCGGAACGGCGGGTGCACGACGACGGTCCGCGCACCCAGCTCGCCGGCCATGTCGACCGCGCGAGCGAGCTTGTCCGCCGGGGACCGCCCCCAGACCCGCTGGCTGACGAGGAGCGTCGGGGCGTGGATGGAGCGGATCGGCATGCCGGTGTCGGCCGCGAGCTTCGACAGCGCCTTCGGGTCCTGCGTCGCCGGGTCGGACCAGACCATGACCTCCACACCGTCGAAGCCGATCTCGGCCGCCGACTCGAAGGCGAAGGCCGCACGGCGCGGATAGACCGACGCCGTCGAGAGCGTCACAGGAATCGCCGGACGGGTCATGCCACTCACCTTAATCCGGGGGTCTGGACGTCTTCTGAACACGCTACCGCCGCACCCCGGCGAACACGCAACCCGGCAGCCTCGGACGCTACGCTCGGGCCCATGGTGCGCGCGGTGGTCTTCGACGTCGGTGAGACCCTCGTCGACGAGACCCGCATCTTCTCCCGCTGGGCCGAGCGGCTCGGCATCCCCGCCGGCACGTTCCTCGGCCTGATCGGTGCCTGCGCCGCCACGGACCGGCCTCTGCAGGACGCGTTCCAGATCGCGCGGCCGGGCATCGACCTGGCCGCGGAGATCGCCCGGTGGGCCGTCGACGATCCCGACGACCTGCGAGAGAACTTCGACGCCGACGACCTGTACGACGACGTCCGCCCCGGGCTGGCCGCGCTGCGCGACGCCGGGTTCGCCGTCGTCGTCGCCGGGAACCAGCCGCCCCAGGCGCGGGCCGCGCTCGAGGCCATGAACCTGCCCGTGGACAGCATCCGCACCTCCGACGAGTGGGGCGTCCAGAAGCCCGACCCCCGGTTCTTCGCCGCGGTGGCGGACCTCACCGGGGTGCCGCCGTCGGGCATCGCCTACGTGGGCGACCGCCTCGACAACGACGTGCTGCCGGCGGCCGACGCCGGGATGCGGCCCGTGCTGATCCGCCGCGGCCCGTGGGGATACCTGCACGCGGCGCGGCCCGAGGCGAGCCAGGTCGACGTCGTCGGCTCGCTGCTCGAGCTGCCGGACCTCCTCGCCTGACCCGATCGCTCCGGACTCAGTCGCGGAGCGGCACGCCCTTCGCGTCGCGGGAGAAGTTCCCGGTCTTGTCGGTCAGGTACAGGATGCCCTCGACCAAGCCCCAGATCGCCACCGCCCACGCCAGGAAGCCGGCAGACAGCACGGAGATCAGGAGCATCGTCAGGCCGATCCCGGTGTATCCGAGGTAGAAGCGGTGGATGCCCAGCGTGCCCAGCAGGATGCCGAGCAGGCCCGCGGCGATCCGCGAGCGGGCCTCCGGGTTGACGTACGGCTGGGCGTACGGCTGGGCGTAGGGCTGGGCCGGCTGCTGGCCGTACGGCTGCTGGTACGCCTGACCGTGCTGCTCGTACGGCTGCTGCGGCGGAGCAGGCGGCTGCTGGCCGTACGGCGGCTGCTGGTACGGCTGCTGCGGGTCGTGGGGCTGCGGCTGTTCGGTCACGAGGACGGCCTCTCCGGACGGGTCGGGGTCCCCCGGAGCGTAGCGCCCGGGCCTGCTCTCCCGTGCACCGGTCCAGGCCCCGCGGCCGCCCTCAGCCGGTCCAGCCGAGGCGCCCGACGGCGTCGAGGGCCAGCAGCACACCGACGATGCCCAGCACCCAGCCGGTCATCTCGGCGGCGTTCTTGGACAACCACCGCTCCAGGCGGCGCAGCAGCGGGTCGATCCAGCGCGACGCGACGAGGCGGCCGCTGAGCAGGAGCAGCGCCGGCAGCACCATCACCACGCAGTACAGGGCCAGGACGCCCAGCGTCACGGGCGTCGCGAGGTCCGACGCCGTCAGGAGGCCGATCGCCGCCAGGTACGGCAGCATCGTGGCCACCTCGATCGTGACGGCACCGAGCGCCAGCCCCATCAGGGGCAGCACCGGGGAGGCGGCGGCGGGGTCGAGGCCGAGGGCGCGCTCGCGCCACCGCGTCAGACGGCCCGGCCGGCCGCCGTTCGCCTCGGCCCGGCGCGCGGACCGCTTGCCGTCGAACCGGAAGCTGAGCGCCAGCAGCCCGACGCCCAGCACGAGCTGGACCAGCAGCGCCGGCCGCGACTCCAGCGCCTCGCCGTACCGTTCGAGCAGGGCGTCCGCACCGAGCAGCACCGCGACGCCGATCAGCAGGTAGGCGGCGGCGACCGTGCCGAGGTAGGCGAGCACGCGCCCGGCCCGCACCCGGCCCGGGGCCAGGAGCAGCCAGACCGGGATAAGGAGGGTGCCGAAGCTGGTCGAGTCGACGAGCGCGAGCACGGCGAGCACGCCAGCCATCGCGACGAGCCCGCCCTCGGTCCCGACGAGATCCACAGGGAGGTCCATGCCCCGAGCATCGCCCGGGGCCCGGGCCGGTGGCGTCCGCCGGACGGATGATCCTCGCGGCGGCCCCGGTACGCGCAGCGCGCGGCGTACATCGTTCCACCGATCCGCGGCGCGGCGCGCTGTGCTGGGATGGGACCGTGAGCACCGAGTCCCCGCCCGCCGCGACCGTGCAGCCGCACGGCCTGCGCGGCCTGCACCGGGCGTGGAGCGGCGAGAACCTGCTCGCGGACGTGGTCGGCGCCGTCGCGGCCTTCGCCCTCGGCCTGGTGCTCCTGGCGGTCGGCCTGGTGGACCTCGTGCCGCCGGTCGGTCCGCTGGCCTCGGTCGAGCCGGAACCGTGGTGGCGCGTCGCGCTGCTCGCCGTCGGCTGCCTGGTGCTCCTCGCCAAGCGCACGCGCCCCCTGCTCGCGCTCGCCGCGGGCCTCGCCGTCGTCGCCGTCGACCTCGTGTGGGGCGGCAGCCTCTCGATCCTGGTCGTGGTGCTGTGGGAGCTGCTGTACGAGGCCGTGCTGCGGACCGGCCGGACGGCACGCACCGTGCTGTGGACGGCCGCGGCGGTGCTCACCCTCGCCGTCGCGGTCGCGGCCGGGGAGGCCAGCCGGGACCTGCAGTACTTCGTGTTCGCCGGCCTGCAGATCGGCGCGGTCGTCGTCATGCCGATGTGGTGGGCGGACAACGTGCGGCAGAAGTCCGAGCTCGCCGACCTCGAGCGCGCCCGGGCCGACGAGGCCGCCCGCGCCGCCGAGCTGGAGCGCGAGCGCGCCGCCGACGTCGCCCGCATCGCCGTCCTCGACCGGCACGAGGCCGTCCAGGCGGAGCGCGCGGCCATGGCCCGCGACCTGCACGACGTCATCGCCTCGCACCTGTCCTCGATCGCGATCCACTCCGGTGCGGCGCTCGCCGTGCCGCCCGACGCCCAGCGGGACCGCGCCGCCCTGGAGCAGGTGCGCGAGAGCTCGGTCGCCTCGCTCACCGAGATGCGCTCGATGATCGAGCTGCTGCGCGCCGACGTCCCGCCGGAGCCGCTCACCGCCCCGGGCCGCCTCGACGGCCTCGGTGAGCTGGTGCGGTCGGCCCGCTCCGCCGGCGACGACGTCACGGTCCACGACCCGCAACGCCTCGCGGACCGGCCCGTGCCCGCCGCCGTCGGGCAGGCTCTGCACCGGATCGCCCAGGAGGCGCTGACGAACGCCCGCAAGCACGCCCCCGGCGAACCCGTGACGGTCCGGCTCGACGCCGGAGACACCGACGGCGCCGGCCTGACCCTGCGAGTCCGCAACCCCCTCCCCCCGCTGTGGGTGCACGACGCGCCGTCGGACGACGCGGCTCAGCGGCGTGTCGTCCACCCACAGCGGGGGGCGGGGCCGCTGAGCGCCGGCACCGGGCTGGTCTCCATGCGCGAGCGCGCCGAGGGCCTCGGCGGTACGTTCTCCGCGGGGCCGACGGCGGACCACGCCTGGCAGGTCGAGGCCAGACTGCCCGTCGGCGAGGAGGTCGCATGACGGTGCCGGGAGACCAGCCGGTCCGCGTCCTGCTCGCCGACGACCACGCCGCCATCCGTGCGGGCCTGCGGATGCTCCTGGACGCGGCCGACGGCGTCGAGGTGGTCGCGGAGGCGGCCGACGGCGACGCGGCGATCACCAACGCGCGGGCGGTGCGCCCCGACGTCGTGCTCATGGACCTACGGATGCCTGGCACGGACGGTGTCGCGGCAACGCGGGCCATCACCGCCGAAGGGCTGGCCGACGTCCTCGTGCTCACCACGTTCGATCTCGACGAGTACGTCCACGGCGCCCTCGACGCGGGCGCGGCGGGGTTCCTGCTGAAGTCCGCCGAGCCGGCCGACCTGGTCCGCGCCGTGCGGCGGGTGGCGGCCGGGGACGGCGTGCTCGCCCCCGAGGTGACCCGGCGGGTGCTGGCCCGGCTCGGCGGCGCCCCACCCCCGCCGTCGGACGCGGACGTGCCGGACCCCGCACCGCGCGAGGCCGATCCCCGGCTGGACGGCCTGACCCCGCGGGAGGTGGATGTGCTCGCCGCGCTCGGGCGCGGACTGTCCAACCAGGACATCTCCGCCGAGCTGGTCATCTCCGAGGCGACCACCAAGACTCACGTGTCCCGGGTGCTGGCCAAGCTGCAGGTGCCGTCGCGGATGCAGGCGGCGGTGGTCGCCCGGCAGAGCGGCCTCGCCTGAGGGGCCTACCCGGTGCGGCGGGCCGCCGCTAGGCTCGGCGCGTGCTGACCAAGACCGCTGTCACGGGCGACCAGGTCGCGGCCGTCCTGGCGCCGGTCGGGGACGTCCTGGACGTCGAGCCGCTCGCCGGCGGGCTGTTCGCCACCGTGCTGCGCGCCGGCCTCGCGGACGGGCGGCAGGTGGTGGTCAAGGTGACCGGCGCGGACACCACCCGGCTGCTGCGGTACGAGCACGGGATCTCCGGCACCGAGGCCGCCGTCTACCGGCTGGCCCACCGCGCCGGCCTCCCCGTCCCGGCCGTGCTGCACGTGGACGGCAGCCGGGAGCACGTGGACGGGGATGTCGTCGTCACCGAGCACCTGCCCGGCGTGCTGTGGGACGGCCTGGACCTCGCACCCGCCGACTCGCGCCAGGTGCGGCGGTCCCTCGGCGCGGTGATGGCGCGCCTGCACGGGATCACCGGCGACCGCTTCGGCTACCCCGCGCCGGCGTCCGGGCTCAGCCGGGCGACGTGGCCCGAGGCCTTCACCGCGATGGTCGAGGCGGCCCTCGCGGACGCCGAGCGCTGGGAGGTGCCGCTGCCGCACGCCCGCCTGCGTGCCGCCGTCGGCGCCCGGCAGGACGTGCTGGCGGCCGTGGCCACACCACGGCTCGTGCACGCCGACCTGTGGCCCGGCAACATCCTGCTCGACCCGGCCGACCACCGCCTCACCGCGTTCCTCGACGCCGAGCGCGCCATGTGGGGCGACCCGGTGTTCGAGCTGGTGGGTGCCGACCAGCTCGGCGTGGGCGCCGTCGACCCCGCCCTGCTCGCCGGGTACCGGGACGCGGGCGGGGACCTCGGCCTCGGTGACGGGACGCCCGGTGCGGGCGACCCCGCCGCGTGGACGCGGCTGCGGTTGTACCGGGCCTACTTCGCGTGCCTGCTCGTGGTCGAGATCGTGCCGCGCGCCTACGCCGGCGACTGGGTCGAGGGGTACGCGGCGACCGCCCGCGGCAACCTCGAGCGCATGCTCGACGAGCTGGCGGCGCCCTGACCCGCCCGCCGACCGACCGCACGCCGACCGACCTCACGACGGGAGAACACATGCCGCGGACCATCGTCCTCACCGGAGCCAGCGACGGGGTCGGCGCGGCCGCCGCCCGCCGGCTGGTCCGCGACGGCCACCACGTGGTGCTCGTCGGCCGCTCGGCGGCCAAGACCGAGGCGGTCGCCGCCGAGCTGGACGCCCCCTTCTTCCTGGCCGACTTCGCCGAGCTGGCCCAGGTGCGCCGGCTCGCCGCCGACCTGCTCGCCGCACACCCGCGGATCGACGTGCTCGCCAACAACGCCGGCGGCATCATGGGCGAGCGCGAGCTCACCGTCGACCGGTACGAGAAGACCTTCCAGGTCAACCACCTGGCGCCGTTCCTGCTGACCGAGCTGCTGCTGCCCGCCCTGGTCGCCGGGCGCGCCACCGTGATCCAGACGGCCAGCCGGGCCGCGCAGCTGTTCAGCCGGTTCGACGTCGACGACCTCCAGAACGCCCACCGCTACGCCGCGCACCGGGCGTACGGCAACGCCAAGCTGGCCAACATCCTGTTCACGCAGGAGCTGCAGCGCCGGTACGGCGGCCAGGGTCTCAGCGCGGTCGCGTTCCACCCCGGCGTGGTGGGCACGAGCTTCGCCGGGGAGACGAACCACGTGCTGCGGCACCTCTACCGCGGCCCGCTCCGGCGGCTGTTCACCGTCAGCCCCGACAAGGGCGCCGACCAGCTCGTCCGGTTCGCCGAGGGCACCCCGGGCACGACGTTTCAGCCGGGCGCCTACTACGAGGGCCACCGGATCGCGGCAGGGATCAGCCGGGAGGCCACGGACCCCCGGGTCGCCCACGAGCTCTGGGAGCGGTCGGCCGCGCTGGTGTGAGTCAGCGGGCCGCCGGAGCCAGCTCGGGGCTCCGGACCACGCGCGCGGCGTGCTCTGCGCCCGCCCGCATCGCCGCATCCACCCCGGCACCGCCGAGGTGGGCGTCGAGGAACCCCGCGAAGAACCCGTCCCCGGCGCCGTTGGTGTCCACGACCTGGTCGACCCGCACCGCGGGGACGTCGACGAACCCCACGTCCGTCAGGGCCGTGGCACCCCCTGCCCCGTGGGTGCAGACCACGAGGCGGGCACCGGCGTCGTGCCGGGACCGCAGGAAGTCGCGGTAGCCGGGCATCCGGTCGGAGCTGAGGAACACGTGCGTCCCGGCGTCGACCCAGGGCTGGTGGAACGCCGAGGCGCCGTCGTAGTCGTGCAGGTCGACCCACACGTCGGCGCCCCGCGCCGTTGCGGCCTCCAGCACGGGGCGGGCCGTGACGGCGAGGTCGACGACGACGGCGCGGGCGGCGTCGACGGCACGCCCGAGCGCTGCTGCCTCAGCCGCGGCCTCCGCGCCGTGGTCCTGCTCCGGCGCGTCGGGTGCCTGGAGGTAGATCGACACGCGTCCGCCGTCGGGGTCCAGCAGGTTGAGGTGCCGCTCCGTGCGGCCGTCCGGGGCGTCGGTCGCGACGAGGTCCACGCCCGCGGACTCGAGTCGCCGGCGCACGCGCGCACCCTCGGCTTCCGTGCCGAGCACCGTGCGGAGCTGGACGCTGCGGCCGAGCCACCGCAGGTTGAGCGCCTTCCCGGCCGACGTCCCGCCCACCGTGGCGTGGTGGCCGCGGGCGAACACGGTGTGCGGGCGCGGGTCCGGCAGCCGGTCGAGGTGGACGAGCTGGTTCCACGACGCCGGCCCGGCGACGAGGATCTCGGCGGGCTCCACGGCTATGCGCCCCGCAGCGGGAGCGAGAGCGTGGTGCCACCGTCGGGCGTGACGCGGACCGGCACGCCCCAGTCCTGCTGGGCGAGGTGGCAGGCCGGGAAGACGTCCGGGTCGGGCTCGCCGTCCGGCCCGAGCGGCACCTCGTCGCACGAGGCGGCCTTGGCGGTCACGTGCAGGACGCCCTCGGGTACCTCGGGGTTGATGCGCAGGGCGCGGGCGAGGTCGGTGCCGTCGCCGGCGCCGTCGAGCAGCAGCTCGGGCGGTGTCGCACTGACGCGGAGCTCGGTGGACGGACCGAACCGGTCGTCGAGCTTCTGCCCTGGTGCCGGCACGAACGGCACGTCCAGGCGCAGCACGCCCGGGGCGACGCCGGTGGCCGCGCGGGCGACCCGGTGGGCTCCGCCGTCGAGCACCTCGCCGGCAAGGTCCGCGGGCAGCGCGACCCGGGTGAGCCGGTGCGCGGCGGACTCGACCACCAGCAGGTGCACCGTGCCGCCGTCGGCGTCCGGCTGCACGACGACGTCGCTCGGCTCGGCGAGGCCGGTCGCCAGGGTGGTCACCTCCCCGGAGGCCGGGTCGTACCGGCGCAGCGCGCCGTTGTACGTGTCGGCGACGACGGCGCTCCCGTCGGGCAGCGTGGCCACCCCGAGGGGGTGCTGCAGCAGCGCCTCGGCGGCCGGTCCGTCGCGGTGGCCGAAGTCGAAGAGCCCCTGCCCGACCGCGGTCCGCACCTCGACTCCGTCCGCACCGGTCGGCGCGACGTGGCGCAGGGCGGAGGTCTCGGCGTCGGCGAGCCAGAACCCGCCGTCGGGCGCGCCGTCGGCGTCGAGTGACGGCGCGAGGCCCGACGGCTGGGCGAACCAGGCGTCGGCACCGGGACCGTCCTCGAGGCCCTCGTTCATGGTGCCGGCGAGCAGCCGGAGGGAGGAGTCCTCCGGGTCGAGCGCCCAGAGGGTGTGGTTTCCCGCCATCGCGACCACGAACGCGGCCAGCGGCTCGGACCAGGCGACGTCCCAGGGTGAGGAGAGGTTGACCTGGGTGGCCGGGAGCCGGTCGTCGGGGTGGTGCGGGCGTCGCTGACCGCCGGGCGGCGCGACGTTCTCCTGCCCGCCGATCATGTACTGCCGACCGGTCCCGGCGACCGTGTACACCTGGCCGGTGGCGAGATGTACACCACGCAGGGCGTGGTTCACGGTGTCCGCGACCAGCACGTCGTAGCCGAGCCGCTCGCGCAGACCGGTCGGCACCAGGCACAGGCCGTTCGGCTCGCTGAACCGGGCGGTGTGGGTGCCGTCCGGGCCGGGGCCGCCGTCGGTGCACCCGCGCTCGCCGGAGCCGATGCGCCGGACCAGCGTCTCGCCGTCGGGCGCCAGCTCCGCGAGGGAGTGGTGGCCCGCGTCGGCCACGAGCAGGTTGCCGCCCGGCAGCTCCACCGCCTTGGCCGGGAAGCGCAGCGTGCTGGGCTCCGGCGTCGGCGGGACGTACGGGCCGTCGCCGCGGTGGAGCGTGCCCTTGGCCTCGTGCTCCGCGACCAGCTCGTCCACGATGGCCGCGACGGCCGAGGCGTGCCCCTCCCCCGCCATCTGGGCCACCACGTAGCCCTCGGGGTCGACGACCACCAGCGTGGGCCAGGCGCGCGCCGCGTAGGCGTCCCAGGTAGTCAGCTCCGGGTCGTCGAGGACGGGGTGGCGCACGTCGTAACGCTCGACGGCGGCGGCCAGGGCGTCCGGGTCGGCCTCGTGCGCGAACTTCGGGGAGTGCACGCCCACGATGACGAGCTCCTCGCGGCGGGACTCCTCGAGCTCGCGCAGCTCGTCCAGGACGTGCAGGCAGTTGAGGCAGCAGAAGGTCCAGAAGTCGATCACCACGACCTTGCCGCGCAGGTCAGCCAGCGAGATCGTGCGGCCGCCCGTGTTGAGCCAGCCGCGCCCGACGAGCTCGGACGCGCGGACGCGGGGCAGGCGGGGCGAGGAAGTCACCAGAACATTCTGCGGCATCACGTGGACGTGACCGACGCACATGGAGGAGGCGAGCCCCTCCGACCCGCAGGCCGAGGGCGGCGTGGAGACCTCCCGTCCCACGGCCGGTGGCGTCGACGCGAACGCCTCCAAGGAGCACCTCTACGAGATCGCCCAGGAGCTCGACGTCCCGGGACGCTCGACGATGGACAAGGACGAGCTCGTCGAGGCGATCGAGAAGGCGAACGACCGCGAGAGCCGCCGGGCGCGGGAGGCCGGTTAGTCGCGAGCACGCGGCCCCCAGGCGCACGGCGACGCCAGGTCCGCACGACCGAGAACCGGGAGCTCGTCGGGTCGAGGCCGCGCACCGTCACGGAGAAGGCGATCGCGAGGAGTTCCGTGCGCGGATGGCGCGACGCCTGAGGTACTGGTCGATCGCGACAGCGGCCAGCGGCGACGGCGTCGGCAGCAGCCCGGGCTTGCCGAGGTGACGTATGCGGCCAGCGGTGCTGGCCTGGATGGCCGTCGCGCGGAGGGCCTTGCCGCGTGCGATGGTCCGCACGGGTGCAACTGGCGTGTCGTCGCCGACCACCCAGGCCCGAGGAGCACGGGGGTGCCAGGCCAGCGCAGTGGCGGCTCCCGCGAGCGAGAAGCCGCGGTCGAGGACGCTCTGCGCGACGGAGCCCCGACGAATGCCGCCGGTGAGCATCAGAGGAACGGTGGCCGCCTCGGCCAGTTCTGCACTGAGGTTGAGGAAGTACGCCTCGCGTTCGAGGGTTCGTTCATCGGCCGGGTGGCCCGCGGTGGCGAGAGACTCGACGCTGCCGCCGGAGATCTCGACGAAGTCGACGAGGTCGCTCACCCACTCGATGACGCGATGCGCGTCGTCGACGTCGAACCCGCCACGTTGGAAGTCGGCGGAGTTGAGCTTGACGGCCACGCCGAACCGTGGCGACACCCGCGCCCGGACAGCGCCGATGACCTCCAGAAGCAGCCGTGCACGGTTCTTCAGACTTCCTCCCCACTGGTCGGAGCGCTTGTTGACCCGTGGGGAGAGGAACTGGGCGAGCAGATACCCGTGCGCCGCATGGATCTCTACCCCGGCGAATCCCGCGCGCTCGGCCAGCTGCGCGGTGATGGCGAAGCGCTCGATGACCTCGTGGATGTCGTCCGCGTCCATCGGGATCGGTGTCGGGAACAGTCTCGAAAGGCCGCCCAGCTCCACGGGTACCGCGGACGGAGCGAGCGCACGGGAGCCGGTGTCACGCTGGACGACACGACCGGGGTGATTGATCTGCATCCACAGGGAAGCGTTCGTCGCTGCTCGCGACCACGCGGTGAACGGCTCGAGGTCGCTGCGAGAGTCGAGGATGACGTCAGCAGGCTCGGCGACCGCCGTGCGATCGATCATCACGTGCCCCGTGAGCAACAGTCCTGCCCCGCTGCCGTCCCAGGTGCGGTACAGCCTGGCCAAGCGTTCATCAGGATGACCACTGGGGGTCGCGAGCTGTTCCTCCATCGCGGCCTTGGCGATGCGGTTGGCCAGGACGACGCCGCTGCGCAGCTCCAGCGGGGTGTCAAGCGTCGGCGATGAGCATCTCGTCCCGCCGACAGGACGGTTCGCCGTCATCGCGCCGACGCCCCGCTGCCGGCCGTGCGCCCGCTCCTAGGGGTGCTCCGATGGTCGACAGCGATCACCTGTCGACAGCGCTCCTCGAGGAGGGGTGGACGGCGATGACCCACGCCGAGGTCGCTCGCCGTTCCGGGTACTCCAAGGCGACGATCTACTCGCACTGGCCCACTCCCGTGGACCTGGTGCGCGACGCGATCGATCACATCTGCCGCGACACGCCGCCCCCGCCTCGGTCAGGCGTTCTCCGCGAAGATCTCCAGGCGGCGCTTGGCCTGTTCGCGCAGGCGGTGACGCAGCACGACTACGACCGGTTGATGGCCGGCGTGATCGAGCGCGCGGGGGACGACGCAGAAGCGCGAGAGCTCCGCACACGCCTCTACCGAACAGCGACGAGCGGGATCCGCGACATCCTGTCGCAGCACCTCGACGCCGCAGAGGTCGGCTCCGTGCTGGCGATGCTCGTCGGCGCGGTCCTTGTGCGCGCCACCTACGAAGGCTCCCCGATCGACCCGGAGTTCTGCGCGGACATCACTCGACGCGCGCTGACGACCACGACCCCTCGATGAGCTGATCCTGAGCAACGGCGCAGACCGGGTCGATGGTCGCCAAGAATCCCAGCGGCCGGGCTCAGGCGTCGCGCGGCACGAGGTCCGCCACCTTCGCCTGCAGGGCGGCGCACCCGCCGGCGGGCCGGAAACCCAGCGCCACGTTGATCGCCAGCATGTGCGGGTTGTTCTCGTTGTTCCACGTGGAGATGCGCCGGGTCGCCGGCCGCACCCGGGTATGGGCCTGCAGGTTGACGGCCTTGACCAGCATGCCGAGTCGGTGCCCGCGATGCTCCGGCAGGACGACGGTGACCTCCTGCTCGCTGAGCTCGGGCCGGTCCTGGGCGAACAGCAGCATCGTGACCGCGACGAGCCGCCCGCTCGGCACGTGCTCGGCGGCCGTGACGACGTAGCCCCGTCCGGCCGCGGCGTGCTGGGCGTCCTGGAAGCGGACGCGGTCGGCGTCCCAGGGGTCCGGCAGCAGCTCCAGGTCGGCGTTGGGCTCGTCGATGGTCAACCGGGTCTCGAGGTCGGCGTACTGGTCGATCCACTCCTCGGGGGTGCGGTCCTGCCACGTGTGGACCCGGTAGTCGGGGCCGGCGGCCGCTCGTGCCTCGGCGGCGAAGCGTTCGACCACGCCGTCGGGCATCGGCAGCTCGAGCACCGAGCGCCGTGACACGAGCTCGAGCCCCAGGCCGAGCCGTCGGGCGAGGACCATGCCGGGGTGGTCGGCGGCGACGGTGCCGCTGCCGGTGGGCGGTACCAGGTCTCTGCCGTCCGCCTCGCCCTCGGCGGGCTCGGGCTCGTGGGCGAAGTCCACCTCGGCGAGCGCCGTCCTGCGGCCCTCCGCCACAGCGATCTGACGCAGGCGCTCGGCCAGCTCGGTGCCCAGGCCGCGCCGGCGGTGCGACGGCAGCACGACCACCCGACCCTCGGCGAGATGCTCGTTCGACGTCTGCGGCAGGAACAGCACCGCGTGCGCGACGACGCGCCGCTCCCCGTCAGGCCGGTCCTCGACGGCGACCAGCCGCCGACGGCGGACGTACCGCTGGTCCTGCATGCCCACGAGGACGTCGACGGGCCGGGGCGCCAGGTCGTCGTGCCCGAACTCGTCCAGCGCCCACCGGCGCTCGACCTCCGCGATGCCGCGGTAGGCCCACGCCTCCGGGGCGTCGAGCGAGGTGGCGAGAGGCGCGTCGAGGACGCGCCAAGAGGCTGTCGAGGCGGGCGTCGCTGCCGTGGTCATGCGTCCACTGTGCACCCGGAGGGCGAGCGTGGGCGAGGAGATTTTCGACCCGCCCGGGCCTGACTGGTGCCGCCCACCGGTCGGAGCGGTCAGAGCGCCTCGACGGCACCGACCACGCGGACGCGCACCGGCACGCCGTCGACGTCGGGCGGCACGTCCTTGCGGGCGCTGAGGCTCCGCACGTTGACCTGCAGCACCCAGTCATGGTCGTCGCCGCGCTGCGCGAGGCCGACCCCGCACACGCCGTCGACCTGACCGAGCTTCTCGCGCAGTGCGCTCTTGGCCGTCCGCGCCTCGTCCCTCGTGACCATCGGACACCTCCTGGTGCACCTCCATTGTGCACCAGTTCGGCGGGTCGCATCCGGTCCGGGGTGTGGGCAGGATGGGCGGATGAGCAACGAGCCGGTCCCGTCCCTCCCCCTCAACAACGGCGTGCAGATCCCGCAGCTCGGTTTCGGGGTGTTCAAGGTGCCGCCGGAGCAGACCCGCGACGCGGTCTCCACCGCCCTGGAGATCGGCTACCGGCACATCGACACGGCGCAGATGTACCGCAACGAGCGCGGCGTCGGCGAGGCGCTGGCAGCCTCCGGCCTGGACCGCGCGGACTACTTCGTCACCAGCAAGCTCAACAACGCGTTCCACGCGCACGACGACGCCCTGGCGGCCTTCGACCGGACGCTCGCGGAGCTGCAGCTTGAGCACGTCGACCTGTTCCTGATCCACTGGCCGCTGCCGGCGGTCGACAGGTACGTGGAGGCGTGGGGGGCGCTGGAGGAGATCTACCGCTCCGGCCGGGCCCGCGCGATCGGGGTGTCCAACTTCGAGCCCCACCACCTGCGCCGGCTGCTGGACGAGACCACCGTGGTACCGGCCGTCAACCAGGTCGAGGTGCACCCATGGCTGGGCAACGAGGACGTCCGCGCGGTGGACTCCGAGCACGGCATCGTGACGGAGGCCTGGTCGCCGCTGGGGCGGGGGCGGGTGCTGGAGGACCCGACGATCGCGCGTATCGCGGAGAACCTGGGCCGGACGCCGGCCCAGGTGGTGCTGCGCTGGCACGTCGAGCGGGGCGACGTCGTCTTCCCCAAGTCGGTGACGCCGGCGCGGGTCGAGGAGAACTTCCGGCTGTTCGACTTCGAGCTGTCCCAGGCCGACATGGCGGACATCACCGCCCTCGACCGGGGCGAGCGCGTCGGCTCGCACCCGGACGAGATGAACAACACCGGCCGCTGAGCGTTGTGGGCGCGAAATCTGGGAGCGAGACCGGGGCATATGGCCCATTTCGGGCCAGATTTCGCGCCCACAACACAGCTCGGGGAGGGGTCGGTCAGGTGGCGTGGCGGGTGGTGCGGATGCCGACGAGCAGGCCGCCCGCGCACGTGACCACGGCGGCGACCAGACCCCACAGCACCACGGCGTCGCCGAGCTCCCCGGCGAACAGTGCGCGCTCCGCGTCGACGATGTAGGTCAGCGGGTTGAAGCGGGCCGCGACCTGCATCCACCCCGGGCCCGCCTCGAGCGGCAGCATCATGCCCGACAGGATGAGCAGCGGGAAGATCAGCGCCTGCTGCACGCCCCAGAACAGCCACTCGCGGTTCTTGGCGGCCAGCCCCAGCGCGTAGGACAGCGCCCCGACGCCGACGCCGAAGATCCCCAGCAGCACCAGCGCGGCCACGGCGTGCAGCGGGTTGAACCGGAAGCCGAACGGCAGGCACAGCACCGCGATCAGGAGCCCCTGGACCACCAGCGGGGCGAACTCCTTGAGCGCGCGCCCCACCAGGATGGCGGAGCGGTCGAGCGGCGTGGCCAGCACCCGCTCGTAGGACCCGGTCATCAGCTCGTACAGCAGGTTGGACCCGGTCATCGACGTCCCGAACAGCGAGATCATGACGATCACGCCGGGGACGAACCACTGCAGGGTGTCCGCCGTGGACATCCCCGTGCCGCCGAACGTCCCGGTCAGCAGCGGGGCGAACAGCCCGAGGAACACCAGCGGCTGCAGCAGGGAGAAGATGAGCGTGAACGGGTCGCGCAGCATCAGCAGGATCTCGCGGACGAACACCGCGCGGGTGTCCGCCACGAACTTGCCCGGTCCGGTGCGCACCACGATGCGCGGTTCCTCGTGCGCGACGGCGCCGGTCGTCCCGGTCTGTGCGCTCACACCTTCCTGCATGACCGCTGCGGTGCCTCGCTCCGGAGGCACCTCGTTCCTCGGCGCTCCTGCGCGGGGGCTCCTCGCGCTCATGCTGCCGCCTCCTCTCGTAGGCTCCGGCCGGTCAGGTTGAGGAAGACGTCGTCGAGGCTCGCCTGCCGCGCGGTCGCCGACGTCGTGGTCAGGCCCGCGACCCGTAGCGCCTCGATCGCCTCGGGCAGGCGGTCGGCCCCGTGCGAGGTGGCCACCTGGACGCGCAGGCCGTCGTCCCCGGCCGGGGTGCCGCCGTCGGCCACCGTGAGCGTGCCGGGGTGGACGGCGTCCGGCCCGACGGCGGGGGCGAGCGCGGAGCGGACGGCCTCGGCCGAGCCGCCGCGCACGGTGAGGGTGAGGAGGTCGTCGGCGTGCTCGCGCTTGAGCGCCTCGGGCGGGGCGTCGGCGATGATCTCGCCGTGGTCGATGACGACGACGCGCTCGGCCATGTCGTCCGCCTCGTCGAGGTAGTGGGTGGTCAGCACGACGGTCATGCCGTACCGCTCGCGCATGGCGACGATGTGCTCCCACAGGTTGGCGCGCGCGTGCGGGTCGAGCCCGGTGCTCGGCTCGTCGAGGAACAGCAGCGGCGGGTGGTTCATCAGGCCGAGCGCCACGTCGAGGCGTCGCCGCTGGCCGCCGGAGAGCGACTGGACGGTGCGTTTCTCGAGCCCGCCCAGCTCGAGCGCCTCGACGAGCTCGCCGGCCCGGCGCTTGTACTCGGCCGGAGCCAGGCCGTAGAAGCGCCCCTGGTTGTGCAGCTCGTCGCGCACCTGGTAGCTGAAGCCGCCGCCGTTGCCCTGGCCGATGAAGCCCAGGCGGGCTCGCACCTGCGCGGGGTGGGTGCCGACGTCGTACCCGGCCACCGACGCGGTGCCCGCGGTGGGTTCCAGCAACGACGTGAGCATGCGCAGCGTCGTGGACTTGCCGGCCCCGTTGGGCCCGAGGAAGGCGACGAGCTCGCCCTCCGCGACGTCGATGTCGACTCCCTTGACTGCCTCGACCGTGCCCTTGCCTCGCGTGAAGGTCTTCGTGAGACCTCTCGCTCGGATCATCGCGACCCGCCTCTCGTACGTTGTACCGAAATGATGGAGCGGATTGAGCATACGCTGTACGAGAATGACGCGGAACCCCCGGAGAGGACCCATGACGAGCAGCACGCCGACCCCCGACACCACTGACGCCGCGCGTCGGCTCGCGCTGCTGTGGGACCCTCCTCAGCCGTCGACCCGGGGGCGCAAGGCCCGCCTCACGCTCGACGACGTCGTCGAGGCCGGGACCGTCGTCGTCCAGGACGCCGGGCTCGACGGACTCTCCATGCGCAAGGTGGCCGCGCACCTCGGCGTCGGCGCCATGACGCTCTACACCTACGTGCCGGGCCGCACCGAGCTCATCGACCTCATGGTCGACCGCGCCTTCGCCGAGCTCGACCTGCCCGGCGCCGACCTGCCGTGGCGCACCGCCCTGACCCGGTACGCGCGCGAGCACCGTGACCTCTACCTGCGCCGCCCGTGGATCCTGCAGACCAACATGTGGCGGCTGCCCCTGGCGCCGCACGTCCTCGACGCCGAGGAGGCCGGGCTGCGCGTCCTCGCCGGTGCCGGCCTGGGGCCCGCACGGGTGGTCGAGCTCATCGGCCTCGTCGACACCTACGTGCGCGGGATCGCGCGGGCCACCGTCGCCGAACGCGCCGAGGGCAGCAGCTCCGGCCTGAGCAACGACGACTACTTCGACACGATGTCCGGCTTCTGGACCACCTGGTTCGACCCCGAGCGCTACCCGACCATGACGCGCATCTGGGAGGCCGGCGGCTTCGACGCGGGCCACGCGTCGTTCGACGCGACGCTCGACCGCCTGCTCGACGGCATCGAGCTCGCGGTCGACCGCGCGGCGGCCTGACGCGTTCCTGCCATCTTCAGGATATGGCCCACCCCCGGTCTTGCCGCAAGGCCCCCCTGAGGTCTGACGATGGTCGCCTCGACGAACAGGGGGACCACATGATCGACGTCATCGTCGTCGGCGGCGGACCGACCGGCATGATGCTGGCGAGCGAGCTACGCCTGCACGAGGCCCGGGTGACCGTCCTCGAGAAGAACACGGAGCCCACCCCGCAGGTGCGAGCGCTCGGGCTGCACGCGCGGAGCATCGAGATCCTCGACCAGCGCGGGCTGCTCGACCGATTCCTGGCCCACGGGCGACAGTTCCCCGGCGCCGGGCACTTCGCCGGGACCGACAAACCGTGGCCCACTTCCCTCGACACGGCGCACGGCTACGTCCTCGGCATCCCCCAGCCGCTCACCGACCGGCTCCTGACCGAACGGGCCATCGAGCTCGGCGCCGAGATCCGCCGCGGCTGCGAGGTGGTCGGCCTGGCGCAGGACGACGACGGCGTCACGGTGGACCTGGCCGACGGGAACCAGGTGCGAGCCCGCTACCTGGTCGGTTGCGACGGAGGACGGAGCACGGTGCGCCGGCTCCTCGGCGTCGCCTTCCCGGGAGAGCCGCCCACCACCGAGTGGCTGACGGGCGAGATGGAGGTGACCGCGCCGGCGGAGGAGGTGGCCGCGGTCGTCGCCGAGGTCCGCGAGACCCAGCGCGGGTTCGGCGTCGGGCCGTCCGGCGACGCGCTGCACCGCGTCGTCGTGCCCGCCGCCGACGTCGCCGAGGACCGTACCGCTCCCCCGACGCTCGACGAGGTCCGCCGGCAGCTGCGGGCCGTCGCCGGCACCGACTTCGGCGTGCACAGCCCGCGCTGGCTCTCCCGGTTCGGCGACGCCACGCGACTGGCCGAGCGCTACCGCAGCGGACGCGTGCTTCTCGCCGGCGACGCGGCGCACGTACATCCGCCCTTGGGCGGGCAGGGCCTCAACCTCGGCATCCAGGACGCGTTCAACCTCGGCTGGAAGCTCGCCGCCACCCTCGACGGCTGGGCTCCCGACGGCCTGCTGGACAGCTATCACGCCGAGAGACACCCGGTCGCGGCCGACGTGCTCACCAACACCCGGGCACAGTCCACCCTGCTCTCCACCGAAGCAGGGCCCCAGGCCGTCCGTCGCCTGCTCACCGAGCTGATGGACTTCGAGGAGGTGAGCCGGCACCTGATCGAGAAGATCACTGCCCTCGGAGTCCGCTACGACCTCGGCGACGGGCCCGCCCGCCTCGGCACCCGCCAACGCGACGTCCGCCTCGAGGGCGGGCGTCTCTACGAGCACATGCACGACGGACGCGGGCTGCTGCTCGACCAGACGGGCGTGCTGACCGCCGACGGCTGGTCGGACCGGGTCGAGCTCGTCGTCGGCACCAGCGACGAGCTCGACGAGCCCGCCGTCCTTCTCCGCCCGGACGGGCACATCGCCTGGGCCGGGTCCGACCAGCACGACCTCGCCGGGGCGCTGGCGAGGTGGTTCGGCGCGCCCACTCCGTAGGAGGGCTGCGCGGCAGCCCCGTGCCACGCCGAGCCGCCGGTTCGGGCAGGATGGGCGGATGGAACGCCACGCCGTGGTCGCGATCCCCGAGGGACTGCACGCCCGCCCCGCCGCGCAGTTCGCCCGGCTCGCCGCCGCCCAGCCCGTGCCCGTGCGCATCGCCCGCGCCGACGGCGCACCCGTCGACGCAGCGAGCATCCTCGCGATCATGACGCTCGGGGCCGACGCCGGCACCGACGTCACGCTGCGTGTCGATGTGCCCGACGGCGCCGCTCAGGCGGACGTGGAGGTCGCGCGCACCGCGCTCGACGCCCTCGAGAAGTTCCTCACAGACCCAGGTCGGTGAGCACCGGGCGGATCGCGTCGCGCACGGCGTTGCGGGCCGCGACCGGGTCCTGCTCCGCCAGGGCCACCCGGGCCAGCTCACGGCACTCGTCGAGCGTCACCTCGGCGAGCACCGCGGCGACGTCCGCGAGCGCCCGCGGGGTCATGGACAGCGACCGCACGCCCAGGCCGACGAGCACCGGGGCCAGCGTGGCGTCCGCAGCGGCCTCCCCGCACACCCCCACGGGCCGGCCGTGGGCGGCGGCCCCCTCGCACGAGAGCCGGACCAGCTCCAGCACGGCGGGCTGCCACGGCGTCGAGAGCGCCGCGAGCTCGCCCAGCATGCGGTCGGCGGCCAGCGTGTACTGGATGAGGTCGTTGGTCCCCAGGCTCCCGAAGGCCGCCCGGGCGAAGATGTCGGCCGAGCGCAGCGCCGCGGCCGGCACCTCGATCATCACGCCTGCGGTGTCCAGGCCGTGCCGTGCGCAGGCCGCCACGAACTCGGACGTCTCGGTGGCCGTGGCGACCATGGGCGCCATCACCCACACCTCGGCGTTCTCAGCCTCGGCGGCCTCGGCGATGGCCTGGAGCTGGCGGTCCAGCACGCCGGGACGGGACGCCGCGGTCCGCAATCCTCGCACGCCGAGCGCGGGGTTGGGCTCGCCGTCGGACGTGACGAACGGCAGCGGCTTGTCCGCGCCCGCGTCGAGCGTGCGCACCACGACCTTGCGGTGCGGGAACGCCGAGAGGACGCGTCGGTAGGCGGCGACCTGCTCCTCGACGGACGGCTCCGAGCTGCGCCCCAGGAAGCAGAACTCGGTGCGGAACAGGCCCACGCCCTCGGCCGCGGCCTCGATGGCCGCCTGTGCCCCGGCCGGGTCGGCCACGTTCGCCATCAGCTCCACGCGGGTTCCGTCGGCGGTACGCCCGCGGCCGTCGAAGGCCCGCCGGGTGGCCTCGCGCTGCTGCGCGGCGGCCACCGTCTCCGGCGCAGGGTCGAGGACGACGACGCCGGCTCCCCCGTCCAGCAGCACCGTCTCGCCGTCGCTGATCTTCTCCGCGCCACGGACCGCCACCACGGCCGGGATGCCGAGCGCGCGGGCGAGGATCGCGGTGTGCGACGTCGGTCCGCCGCCGCTCGTGACCACACCGAGGACGACGGCGGGGTCGAGCGTCGCGGTGTCCGCGGGTGCGAGGTCGTCGGCCACCAGGACGAACGGGTGGCCGGGCCGCGGGACGCCGGGCGGCCGCACCCCGATGAGCTCCGCCACGATCCGGTCGCGGACGTCGCGCACGTCGCGGGCGCGCTCGGACAGCGGCGGACCGAGCTTCTCGAGCTGCTTGACCAGCGCTCGGGCGGCGTCCCAGACCGCGCGCTCCGGGGTGAGGTGGTCGGCCCGGACGAGTCGTTCGGCGTCGGCGGCCAGCGTCGGGTCCGCCGCGATCGCCGCCGTGACGGAGAGCAGGTCGGCGGCCGTCCCGGTGACCTGGCCCGCGCGGTCGGTGAGGTCGTCGCGCACGGCGGCCGCGGCCGCGGTGAGGTGCTCGACGGCGGCCTCGACGTCGTCGCTCGCCAGGCGGGTCGTCCGGGGCTCGGGCACCGGGTCGGGCATGGTGACGGCAGGGCCTGCGGCGCGGCCGGGGCTGACCGGTGCACCGGTGAGAGTCGTGCTCATCGACATTGACCTCCGTACGCCCCGGGTGGCGTCGTCCGACGCGCAAGCAGGACCGTTGGCTCGCACAGTGGTCGATGCGGCACCCTGTGTCAATATCCGGCACGCCGCTGGACCACACGCCAGGAGAACCATGCCCCTGCTCGTCCGCTCCCCCGTCAGCGGGACCGTCGTGCCCGTGGCCGACGTGCCCGACCCCGTGTTCGCCGAGGGGATGGTCGGCCCCGGCACTGCCGTCGAGCCCGGTGAAGGCTCCGACGGCCGCGTCGTCGCGCCGCTGGACGGCCGCCTCGTGAAGCTGCACCCGCACGCCTGCGTGGTGCAGTCCCCCGGCGGCCAGGCGGTCCTGGTCCACCTCGGCATCGACACCGTCCGGCTCGCCGGCGAGGGGTTCACCGTGCACGTCGCCGAGGGCGACACGGTCCGCGCCGGCGACCTGCTCCTGGAGTGGGACCCGGCCGCCGTCCGGGAGCGCGGACTGTCCGCCGTGTGCCCCGTCGTGCTGCTCGAGGCCACCGTCGAGGACGTCCGGCTCAGCGCGCTGCCCGGCACCGAGGTGTCCGCCGGCGACCTTCTCCTCGAGCTCGGCGACCGGTGAGCCAGAAGTACGTCGCGGTGCGCTCCTACCTGGCGGACCTCGTCGCCCGCGAGCTCACGGTGGGCGATGCCGTCCCCTCGGAACGGGAGCTGACCCGGCAGCTCGGCGTCTCGCGCAGCACCGTGCGCCAGGCGATCGACGCCCTCGTCGTCGAGGGCGTCCTCGAGCGCGCCCAGGGCCGCGGCACCTTCGTCGCGGCCCCGCGGGCCGACCTCGAGATGCGGCTGACCACGTTCGGCGAGGAGGTGCGTCGCCGCGGCATGACCCCCGCGTCCCAGGTGCTGCAGGCCCGCACGACGCCGTGCCCCGCCGCCGTCGCAGAGCTCCTCGCCCTCGCCGTCGGCGAGCCCGCCCACCGGGTGCTGCGGGTCCGGACGGCGGACGCCGAGCCGTGGGCCGTCGAGGACGCCTGGATCCCGGCGTGGCTCGCACCCGACCTCCTGGACGACGGCGTGCCCGAGTCCCTGGACCAGGCGTTGCGCGACCAGGGCCACGTGCCGACCGGCGGCGAGGAGACCATCAGCGCGGCGGACGCGACCGACTCCGAGCGGCGGCTGCTCGCCATGACCACCACCCACGCCGTCATGCGCATCGAACGGCGGACGTACACCGCGGACGTCCCGCTGGTCCACTCCCGCTTCTCCTACCGGGGCGACCGGTACAGCGTGTTCGTCCCGCTGGGCGAGGCCCGCTCGCCCGTCCCCCGGTGGGCCTGACCCGGTTCAGCGCAACCGCACGCCCAGGGCGTCCAGCACCGCGTCGACCGGGTTGACGTACGTCAGCCCGGTCCCGTCCGGGCCACCGGTCTCGGAACCCGCGAAGAGCAGCCCGAGCGCGACGCCGTCGGCCCGGTACACGAGCGAGCCGGAGTCGCCACCGCGCGAGAACGGCCCCGGGCCGGTGGACTCGACCTCGATCTGGCCGTCGAACGCGAGCACGCCCAGCTCCGGGCCGTAGCCGACCAGCACGTCGTCCATCTCGATCGCGGAGACCCGCCCGTGGGTGTGCCCCGTGGTGCGACCGATCTTGGCGACCTCGTCGCCCGGCACCGCCTCCGCCGTCGTCGTGACCCGGCCCACGGGGTAGTCGAGGTCCACCTGCGGGTCGTCGAGCAGCGCGACGGCCGCGTCGACCGAGGCCCGCTCACCGCGGGCGAGCGGCACGACGGCCGCGACCGTGCCGACCCGGTCGGCGGGGTCCGTGCCGCCGTCCGCGGGGCCGGGCTGCAGCACGCCGTCGCCCGGGACGCCGTCGAGCACGTGCCGGTTGGACAGTGCGTACAGCGCGTCGGCACCGCCGGGCAGCTGCGGGGCGTCGTCGCCGGACCGGTCGGGGTCCGCGACGACGAACCCGCCCAGCGTGCCCGCCGTGACGTCGACGTGCGCGAGCGACACCCCGGGGCGCAGGGGGCGGACGCGGCCCGTCTCCCCCTCGGCGAGGGCTGTGACGACCGGCGGCTGCGGCTCGAGCACGTCGGCCCGCACGCTGCCCCGCCGGCCCGGGCCGAGGCGCCGGATGCGCCCGGTGCGGCGCACGTCCGGTGCGGGGCCGGCCTCCGCCGCCACCCGGCGAACGACGGCGCGCGCCGCAGGCACACCCAGGCGGTAGCGCACCGCGATCTCGTAGCCGCCCGGCTCCGTCGACGGCGCGATGCCGATCGCGAGGGTGGGGGCGCGGACCGCGTCCGCCGGTGTGCAGTCGGCGGCCTGCGTGCTGGCGACCACCCCGTAGCGCTCGGCCAGGTCACGGGCGTAGGCGGTGAGCTGTTCCTTCGTCTCGCGGGCGCGCTTCAGGTCCATGGTGGGAGTGTGGCGGAACCTGCCGCGAGGCGCGCGCCCGGCGCGCCGGAGGCACCTCGGCGAAGCGCTTCGAAGAAATGTGACCAAACCCACGTCATGAATCCGGTCGTCGGCACTCCCAAGACGGTGATGAGACATCCGACGCCCGACGACGTGCACGCAGCGGTCCACTGGGCACTGAGTCACGACCTGCCCACGCTGCTCGCCTACCGCCAGGTGGGCCACCTCGACCGATCGGCGCGCTGGCAGGCCGACGCGGCCCTCGTCGCGCGCTGGCAGCAGGTCACGCAGGCCGGCGGCATCGCCCCGCGGGAGCTCGTGCACGAGCTCCCGCGGGTGCACTGCTGAGTCAGGCCCGCAGCAGGGCCGCGACGCGCGTGCGCCGCGCCCGAGCCGCAGCCCCGACGCCGAGACCGAGGCCCACCAGGCCCCACAGCACCACCCACGTCAGCGCCCCGCCGAGCCCACCGACCTCGGGCACGACGGCGGCCGCGAGCGCGTCGCGAGCCGCCCCGGTCGGCAGCGCGTCCGCCACGGAGACCAGCACGTCCGGCACGGTCGCCACCACCCCCGTGCCGATCATGAGCACGGCGATCAGCAGGCTGATCCCCCGGCCGAGGTTCCCCAGCCACGCGAGGAAGCCCAGGTGCACCGCCACGAAGGCGATCGACACCAGCGCCCCGAGCAGGATCGTGCCGACCCACCCGGCCGGCGAGAGTCCCTCCACCCCGGCGAGGACGGCGCCGACGGCGGCACCCGTCCCGGCGCCGACCGCCACGGGTGCGGCGAGGACCCCCAGCGTGAGGCGCAGCGCGGACCGCGTCGAGCCGAGCGCGCGCCCCGCGACGGGCGGCAGGATCGTCAGCAGCCCGAGAGCACCGAGCCACAGGGCGACGACGGCGAACAGCGGCCCGGTCGCACCGGTCGACAGGTCGTCCACCCCCGGTGCAGCGACCGGGTCCGCCACGACCGACGCGAGGTTCTCCCGATCCCCGTCCGAGTAGGTCGGGATGCCGTCGGCGGCCTCGTCGAGACCACCGGCCAGGTCGTCCGCGCCCCCGGCGAGCTGGTCGACGCCGTCGGCCAGGCCGGACACTCCGTCGGCGATCCCGTCGGTGCCCGTGGCGAGCTCGTCGACGCCCGTCCCGAGCTGACCGACGCCGTCGGCCAGGCCGGACGCGCCGGCAGAGATCCCCGAGGCGCCGGACGTGAGTTGCGCGGCGCCCGTCGCGAGCTCGTCCGTGCCGGTCGCGACGCCTGACGCGCCCGATGCCACCTTCCGGTTGCCGTCGGCGAGCTGGTGGAGCCCGTCGCCGAGCTCGGCCGTGCCGTCGGCGATCCCTCGCGTGCCGGTGGCGAGATCGCCGGCACCGTCGGCGAGGTCCTGAGTTCCTTGAGCCAGCTCGGTGAGCTGACCGCGGGCCTTCATGATCTCCTTCGACACCGAGGTGAACTCGTCGGTGAAGTCCTTGGACGCGCCGGCGAGCGTGGACTGCGCTGTGGAGATCTGTGCGCAGGCGTCCGGGTCGAGCACCTCGTCGGTGCCGCATCCGAGCGCGGCCGAGGCGTCCTCAAGGACCCCCCCGACGACGGCGCTGCTGCCCCCGAGCCTCTGCTCGATCTGGTCGAGGCCCGCCTGGATCTCGCCAGAGCCGGGCACGCTGCTCTCGATCCCGCCGACCTGCTCGGCCAGCTCCTCCGTACGCGCAGCGAGCTCGTCCGCACCGTCCGCCAGCTGGTAGCCCCCGGCGGCCAGGTCGTCGGCGCCCCGCGCGCTCTCGACGATCCCGCCGGTGATGCCGTCGACGCCGTCCGCGACCTGCCCGGCCCCGTCGGCGAGCTGCGAGGCACCCCGGGAGAGCCCGCTCGCGCCGTCGGCCACCTGGTCCGCACCACCGGCGAGCTCGCTCGCGCCGCCTGCCGCCTCGCGGGCTCCGCCGGCGAGCTGGTCGGCCCCGTCGGCGAGCTGGCCGGCGCCGTCGGACAGGTCGTCCGCGCCGGACGCCGCATCGTCCGCGCCCGAGGCGAGCTCGCCCGCACCGTCCGCGGCCTCGCCGATGCCGTCGGAGAGCTCGTTGAACCCGACGAGCACGTTGTCCAGGTACGTCTCGGTGAGCGTCGATCCCATCACCGACGTCGCGGCCGTCGCCACCACCCGTGCCAGCGCGTCGTCGACGACCCGGCCGCCCGGCGGCGTCGTGATGCCGATCGTCGCCTGGCGGGCGTCCGCGGCGTCGTCCCCGCCGAACGACGTCGCCGCCGCGGAGAACTCCTCCGGGATCGTCACCACCGCGGCGTACGTGCCGTCGGCGAGGCCCTCGGTGGCGTGCTCGGCGTCGGTGACGGTCCAGTCGTAGTTGACGTCGGAGCCTTCCGCGTCCCCGGCACCACCGTCGACCAGACCGGCCGCGAGCTGCCGCCCCAGGGGAGCGGTCTGGCCGTCCACCTCGACGGGCTCGTCGTTGTTGACGATCGCCGCCGGCACCGTGTCGAGCCGGTCCATCGGGTTCCACAGGGCGGCCAGCAGGATGCCGAGCACCAGCACGGGCAGGAGCGCGACCAGCACGATCGCCCAGGGGTTCTGCTTGACGCGGTTCATGCCCGCACCTCCTCGGTGGTGGCGTCGGTCGTGTCGGTGTCGGTGCCGGCGGGATCCTGCCGGGGCACCGGTGGTGGCACCTCACCGCCGTGCAGCGTCGCCGCCGCACCCCAGCCGGCGCCCACGTCGAGCACCGGGGTGCCCGCCGGCAGCAGGTCGGTCGCGGCGACGCCGGTCGCGCCCACCAGGAGCGTCACACCGGAGCCGTGCGCCGCCGTGAGCGCCGCGGCCAGGGCGGCCCGCGCCGGGCGGTCCGCGACCACGTCCGTGCGGTCGACCACCACGATCCCGGCGCCCTCGCGCACGGCGGTCCCCACGGCGTCGGCCGGCCGGCCGTGCTCCGTCACGGCGTCGACGACGGCGACCCGGGAGCGCACCGCCGGCGCCCGCTCGGGCAGCACCAGCCCGGCGACCTTGGCCGCGCCCGCATCCGGGTGGATCCGCCCGGCGACGGCCAGGAGGAACGCGTTGACCGGTGCCGCAGCGTCACCGTGCACGGCGAGCGCGCCGCCGTCGGGCACCCGGACGCTGACCGGGCCGACGAGCGGCGGGTCACCCAGGCCTGGTCCACGGGGGCCGCTCACCTCGAGGTCGCGCACGGCGACCGCGCTCTCCCGGCCGTCGGGGTGCGCGCCGGGCCACGGGGCCAGCCGCAGCTCCTTGGCGAGGCCCTCGCCCTCGACGTCGAAGGTCGGCAGGGCTCGGTCGAGCCAGCGCGGCATCCACCACGCCTTGTCCCCGAGCAGCGCCAGCACCGCCGGCACGAGGACCATGCGCACCACGAACGCGTCGACGGCGACCCCGACCGCCAGCCCGAGCGCGATCGCCTTGAGCGTCATGTCGCCCTCGGGCACGAACGCCACGAACACGCTGAACATGATGATCGCCGCGGCGGTGACGACCTTGGCCGACCCCTGGAACCCGGTCAGGATCGCCTGGCGCGCCCGGCCGCCGTTGTGGACGAAGTCCTCACGGATGCGCGAGACCAGGAACACCTCGTAGTCCATCGCCAGCCCGAACAGCACTCCCATGAGGATGATCGGCATGAAGCTGATCACCGGGCCGAGCTTGGTGACGTTCAGGGCCTCGGCGAAGACGCCGTTCTCGAAGACGAGGGCCACCGCGCCGAACGCCGCGCCCACGCTCAGCAGATAGCCGAGGGTGGCCTTGACCGGCACCCAGACCGACCGGAACACCATCGTCAGCAGCAGCAGCGAGAGCCCTACCACCACGAGCCCGAACGGCACCAGCGCGTCCCCCAGCTTGTCGGAGACGTCGATGCCCACGGCGGTGAAGCCGGTGACGGCGAGGTCGACGCCGTACTCGTCGAGGAAGTGGTCGTGCAGGCCGCGGATCTCCGCGACCAGTGCCTTCGTCTCCTCCGAGTCCGGCGCGCCCTCGGGCACGACCTGGATGATGCCGGTGTCCGCCGACTGGTTCGGCGTCGCCAAGGGGACGTCCGCGACGCCGGGCAGGTCCTCGATCTCGGCGGCGAGGTCGTCCATCAGCCCGACCGGGTCGGTGCTGGTGATGATCGAGCCCGTCACGATGAGCGGCCCGTTGAAGCCGTCGCCGAAGTGCTCGCTGACCAGGTCGTACGTCTGGCGGGCCGACGTGTCCTCGGGGAGGTACCCGGCGTCGGGCAGCGCGAGGCGCAGGTTCGCCGCGGGCAGCGTGAGCGCGCCGAGGGCGACGACGACGATGACGATCGTCACGATCGGTGCGCGGGTGACGCCCCGGACCCAGCCGGCGAAGAACCGGTTCTGCTGGGTGCCGGAGCGCTTGCCGCGACGCTTCCTCGCACGCGGGCGCAGCCGGTCCCCCGCCATGGCGAGCAGGGCGGGCAGCAGCGTGAGGGAGACCAGGACGGCGATGCCGACGGCGGCGGCCGCCGCCACGCCCATCACGGTGAGGAACGGGATGCCCGCGACGCCCAGGCCGACCAGCGCGATCATGACCGTGAGCCCCGCGAAGATCACGGCCGACCCGGCGGTGGCGGTCGCACGGGCGATGGACTCGCGCAGCTCGACGCCGTCCTGGAGCTGTTCCTGGTGCCGCGAGACGATGAACAGCGCGTAGTCGATGCCGACGGCGAGGCCGAGCATCAGCCCGAGCATCGGCGTCGTGGAGTTGATCGGGCCGAACACGGTGGCCGCCAGGAGCAGCAGCATCGACACGCCGACGCCGAGCAGCGCGTTGACCAGCGGCAGTCCGGCGGCGACGAACGAGCCCAGGGTGAACAGCAGCACGACGAGGGCGACGACGACGCCGACGGCCTCGACGATGCTCAGGTGCGGCAGCTCGGTGGCGAACAACTCGCCGCCGAGCTCGGCGCGGGAGTCGGCGGGCAGCGCGCTCGCGAGCTCGTCGGTGATCTCGGTCAGGTCGTCCTTGGTCGCGTCGCTGACGGACATCGCGTCGCCGTCGAGCTGGACCGTGAGGATCGTGGCGGTCTCGTCGTCGCTGACGGGCGAGGCCGCCTGCTCGTCGTACGGCGTCGCGACGGCGGCGACCTCGTCCAGCTCGGCGATCTCGTCCGCCGCGCGCTCCACGGGGGCACGGACGGCGTCGTCGGAGACGGCCTGCCCGTCAGGTGCGACCACCACGACCTGCGCCGAGGACCCGCTCACCTCGGGGAAGGTCGCGGAGAGCTGGTCGAGCGCCTGCTGCGACTCGGTGCCGGGGATGGTGATGGAGTTGTCGAACCCCTGGAACACGAAGGCGCCGGCTGCTCCGGTGACGACGAGGATGCCGAGCCAGGCCATCACGACGAGGCGGCGTGCGCCCACGGTCCAGTGGCCGAGCGAGTACAGGACGGAGGACACAGAGGGCTCCCGGGGCATACGACAGGGCGATCGAGACGGCGGTTCGATACGGCACTGTATCCGATACAGGAATGTATCCGATACACGGCTGCATTGGCTAGAGTGGACCTACCGCCAGACCGAGGAGGCCTCGCCGTGACCACCGCCGAGCACGCCACCAGCGTGCGTTCCCCGCGCCGCGAGCGCACCCGGGAGCGTCTGCTCGACGCGGCGCTCGACGTGTTCGCCGAGGTCGGGATGCAGGCGACGTCCATCGAGGCCGTCTGCGAGGCGGCCGGGTTCACGCGGGGCGCCTTCTACTCCAACTTCGCGTCCAAGGAAGAGCTGTTCGTCGCGCTCATGCAGCGCGACGCGAGACGTCAGCTCCGCGCGCTCGAGCAGGCCGTCGAGACCCTCGACGCGGACAGCATCGGCACCCCGGAGGGTTTCCGCGCCGCCCTCGGCACGGTGATGGCTGCCGTGCGGCCCGACGGCGGCGCGCGCCGGCAGTGGTGCCTCGTGGCGGCAGAGTTCGAGCTCCTCGCCCTGCGCGACGCCGTCGTCGCCGAGCTGTACCTCACCGAGCACCGGCGCATCAGGTCGGAGGTCGGCGCCGTGCTCGGCCGGATCCTCGACAGCCTCGGGCTGCGGTTCGTCGTCGACATGCCCACCGCCGTCGACCTGCTGATCTCCGCCGAGGACGCCGCAGGGCGGACGGACCTGCTCGAGCGGCCGGCCCGCGGCGCGGGGGGGCCCCCCCCCCCCCCCCCCCCCCCCGAAGCCCGCGCCGCCCACCCCCACCCCCCGCCGGAGGACCCCCCCGCGACATTATGGCGCCCATCGACAGGCCGCGCACGAGCTGCTTCTGCGCGATCCACCCGGCGATGATGACCGGCAGCGACGCCAGCAGCGCCGCGGCGCACAGCCGGGCCAGGAACAGGCCCTCGCTCGTCATCGTCGAGACGATGAAGATCGGCACGGTCGCCGCCTGCGACGCCGTGAGGTTGAGCGCGAAGAAGAACTCGTTCCACGCGAAGATCACGCAGATGAGAGCGGTCGCCGCGATGCCCGGCGCGACCATCGGCAGCAGGACGGACCGCATCGTCCGCAGCAGGCTGGCGCCGTCCACCGACGCCGCCTCGAGGACCTCGGCGGGTACCTCCTGGAGGAACGAGCGCATCATCCACACCGCGATCGGCAGGTTCATCGCCGTGTAGAGCACCACGAGCGTCCAGATGTTGTCGAGGACCTTCAGCTGCCCCGCGATGACGTAGATCGGGACGATGACGGCCACGACGGGCAGCATCTTCGTCGAGATGAAGAAGAACAGCACGTCACCGACCTTCTCCACCGGCCGGATCGACAGGGCGTAGGCCGCCGGGATGCCGAGGAGCAGCACGAGCAGCGTCGAGACCCCGGTCGCGATGAGCGAGTTGGCCACGTAGGTGCCCGACTCGCCGACCACGGCACGGAACTGGTCGAGCGTGGGCTCGAAGAAGAACGTGGGCGGGTTCGACGACGCCTGGCTCTCCTGCTTGAAGGCCGTCATCGCCATCCAGGCCACGGGGAAGAAGAACCCGATGGCCAGGATCCAGGTGAGCGCCGTCAGGAGCGTGCCTGCGGTCCGGCGGCGAGGTCGCCGCACACCGCCGGGAGCGGCGGCCCTCGGGGCGGTCGTGGCCGGTGCGGTGGTGGTCATGAGCGCTCCTTGACGTCAAAGCTGCGGAAGATGAGGCGCAGCGCGGCCATCGCGACGAAGATCGTGGCGATCACGACGACCACACCCATCGCGGCGGCCTGCCCGACGTCGAAGCCGAGGAACGCGCGCTGGTAGATGTAGAAGGGCAGGTTCGCGCTCGCCGTGCCGGGCCCGCCCGCCGTCATGAGGTAGATCTGGTCGAACGTGTTGACCACGTAGATGATCCCGAGCAGCACGCCCAGCTCCACGTAGCGGCGCAGGTGCGGCATGGTGATCCAGGTGAACGTGCGCCACGGACCGGCGCCGTCGACCGACGCCGCCTCGAGGACGTCCTTCGGCTGCGCCTGGAGGCCGGCGAGGACCAGCAGCATCATGAACGGCGTCCACTGCCACACGAGCGCCATGAGGATCGCGACGATCGGGTAGGTCGACGTCCAGTCGACCGGGTCGATCCCCACCAGGCCCAACGTCCAGTTGAACAGGCCGTACGTCGGGTTGAGCATCGCCATCGACCAGAGCACCGAGCTGGCGACAGGCATGATGAGAAACGGTGTGATGAGCAGCGTCCGGGCCACGCCGCGCCCCCGGAACGGCCGGTCGAGGAGCAGCGCCAGCACGATGCCCAGGACCATCGCGACCAGCACGCACCCGAGCGTGATGACGACCGAGTTCACCGCCGCCCCGCGGAAGGTCGAGTCGCTGACGATGTCGCCGTAGTTGGCGAAGCCGACGAACAGGTCGGAGTCGGGGCGCAGCAGGTTGCGCGAGTGCAGCGAGTACCAGATCGTCACGAGGAACGGGATCTGCGTGACGACGATCGTGAAGAGCAGGGCGGGCAGCAGCGGGCCCCGGCGTCGCCAGCGCTCGGCACGGCTCAGGGTGCGCCCGTCGCGCGCGGCCCGCAGCTCCTGTGCGCGACGGGCGCTGGCGGCCTGGGTGGTGAGCGTGGTCATCAGGAGCCTCCGGCAGTGGTGGACGCGGCGTCGGACCCGGCCTGGTACGTCTCGGCGACGGTCTCGGCGAAGGACTGGGCCTGGTCGAGCGCCTCGTCGACCGTCTGCTGCCCGGCGATCGCCGCCGACATCTGCTGACCCACGCGGGTGCCGAGGTCCTGGAACTCGGGGATGCCGACGAACTGGATGCCCGGGTACGGCACCGGCTCGGTCATCGTGTTCTGCTGCGTCGCCTCGCCCATCGCGGTCAGCGTGGCCTCGGCGTACGCCTCGGAGACCTCGGCGTACTCGGGGATCTCGTAGGTGGAGAGCCGGCTGCCGGGCGGCACCCGCTCCCAGGACAGCTCCTCGCCGACCAGCTCGATGTAGTCCTGGTCGGTCATCCAGGACACGAAGTCCCAGGCGGTGTCCTTGTGCTCGCTCGTCGAGGGGATGGCGAGCGACCAGGAGTAGAGCCATCCGGCGGCGTCGGTCTCGCTGACGGGCGCGGGGACGTAGCCGACGTCGCCGGCGACGTTGGACGACGCCGGGTCCTCGACGCTGGAGACCATCGAGGTCGCGTCGTACCACATGGCGGCGTTGCCCTGGGAGAACCGGGTGAGGCAGTCGCCGAACCCGGACGTCGCCGCACCGGGCTGGCCGTACTGCTGGACGGTGTCGACGTACGTCTCGACGGCGGCCCGGACCTCCGGGCTGTCGAGCTGCGCGTTCCAGCCCTCGTCGAACCAGCGCCCGCCGAACGTGTTGATAACGGTGCCCATCGGGGCCATGACCTCACCCCAGCCGGCCAGGCCGCGCAGGCACACGCCGGCGAAGTCCTCGGCCGGGTCGTGGAGCTCGGCGGCCAGCTCGCGGACGTCCTCCCAGGTGGGCCGGTCCGGCATCTCCAGGCCACGCTCGGCGAAGAGGTCCTGCCGGTAGGCGAGGAACGACGACTCGCCGTAGAACGGCACGGAGTAGAGGTCGCCGTCGACCGAGAGCGCCTCGCGGACGCTCGGGATGAAGTCGTCCGGCTCGTACCCCTCGGTGGCGTCGGCGTACGGCTGGAGGTTCTCGATCCACCCGTTCTCGGCCCACATGGGCGTCTCGTAGTTGGAGATCATGACGACGTCGAACTCGCCGCCGCCGGTCGCGACGGACGCGGTGATCTTCGCGCGGGCCTCGTTCTCGGGGAGGCTGACGAACCGGACGTCGACTCCCGGGTGCTCGGCCCGGAAGTGGTCCTGCAGGGAGATCGCGTCCTGCATCTGCGGGTTAGAGACGATGGCGACGACGATCTGCTCCCCGTCGCCTCCGACCGCACCGGCACCGGCGCACCCGGCGAGGCCGATGGTGAGGGCCGTGGCCCCGGCGGCGAGCCGTGAAGCCCTGCGTCGATCGGGTCGGCGCCGAGCGCCGGGTGGTTGGAACATCGTTGTCCTCACGTCGAGTCGATCCGCTCAGATGAGAGCAGCAGTGGTGCTCATCTGAAGCGACCATAGTTCGATATGCTCACGTGAGCAAGACCATCCGCTCAAACTTTCGCGCAGCGTCGCCGAGGAGCGGCGCTGCCGGAGAGACGAGGACCCGTGACCGATCCCGAGCACACCCGCCTCCTCGTGGAGGTGAGCACGGACTACTACCTCGACGGACAGTCGAAGGTCGAGATCGCCAAGCACCGCGGGATCTCGCGGTTCCAGGTGGCCCGACTGCTCACCGAGGCCCGCGACGCCGGCGTGGTGCGCATCGAGATCGCGGCACCGGCCCACCTCGACACGGGCCGTGCCCGGCACCTCGCGGAGCGGCTCGGCGCCCAGGAGGTCGTGCTCGTCCCCGGAACCAGCGACCGGGACACGACGCGCGAGGTCCTCGCCCGCGAGCTCGCGCGCGTCATGGCCGCCCGGGTCCGCGCGGGGACGACCGTCGGCGTCTCGTGGTCGCGCACCATCGAGGCGGCGGTCCGCACCCTGGGTACCCTGCCGCCCTGCGAGGTCGTCCAGCTCGTCGGCGCCCTGCCCGTGCACGGCAGCGGCAACTCGCTCGAGCTCATCCAGCGCTTCACCAGCATGGAGGGCGTACGCACCTGGCCCGTGTGGTCACCCCTGCTCGTCGGCGACCCCGCGACGGCACGCGGCATGCGCCAGCAGCCGGAGATCGCCGCCGCGCTAGACCGGGCCGACGTGCTCGACCTCGCCGTGGTGTCGATCGGCAGCTGGAACGCCACCGGCTCCACCGTCTACCCCCAGGTCACCGACGCCGAGCGGCGCGCCGCCACCGAGGCCGGCGCCGTCGGCGAGTGCTCCGGCCGGCTCTTCGACGCCCGGGGGCGTGCGGTGGTCACGCCGCTCGACGCCCGGGTCGTCGGCGTCACCCTCGACCAGCTCGTGCGCACCCCTGAGGTGGTGGCGATCGGCTACGGCGCGGAGGCCGCCGCCGGGCTGCGGGGCGCCGTCCTGGGCGGCATCGCCACCGTGCTCGTCATGGACGACGCCGCCGCGGTCGAGCTCGAGCACCTCCTCGCGTCCCCGCCCGCCTGAGCGGTCGCAGCGCTCAGGCGCGCCGGGCCGACGCGCTCGCCTCGCGGGCGAGCCGAGCACCGGTCTCGAAGACGTCCCGGAACCGTCGCTGCTCGCGCTCCCCGAGCCCGTTCCGCGCCGCCGTGTCGCGCCACCGCTCGACGACGGAGGCCACAGCCGCCATCGTGTCGCCGGCATCCGTGGCCGACACCCCGAACTCGGGCGCTACCTCGATCAATGCGTCGAAGCGGCTCGCCCGATCGGCACTCACGAAGCCGATTGAGGTTGCCGGCGCTCGGTCGTACGGGTCGGGATTGACGTCGAAGGCCGGAGCCAGCCGCCATCCTCCACGCGCGTGGAGGAAGCCGTGGTTCCGCAGGTGATCGTCGGTGTTGTTGACGACCGCGAAGAACAGGGCGCGCAACCAGAGCTCGCGCAGGTCGACCGCGACCTCGCTCCCGTGGGTCGCGAGCGACTCGGCAACCTCCAGGTAGTCGAACGACGCGCCGTCGACGCCACCGACCAAGGACATCGCGCTTGCGTACGCACGTCGCCGTCCCTGCTCGTCCCGGTCGAACCGGTCCAGGACCAGGACCGACCGGCCGTCGACCGTGAGGAGGCGACGTCCCGGTACACGGATGCCGGCCTGCTCGGCGAGGTCGAGCATGCTCATCTCCCAGGCCATGACGTCCCACCGGTCACCCGGGTGCGGGAACTTCGCGATCTGCAGCTGATGCCCGTCGCGGACGGACGCCTTGGGCCGCGCCCCACCGAGGGAGCCGGTCCCTGCGTCGAGGAGGAGCTTGACCTCGGCAAGGTCGTCGCTGTCGCTGGCCACGCGCTCTGCTGCACGCAACAGTCTCGGCAGCTCGATGAGCCGCGGGACGTTCGGGTCGGGTGCGAGGAAGACGGCGTCGTCGGCGGCCGTGTACCGCAGCGCGCCCTGCCGGGTCAGGTCGGCGACACCGAGCAGGTAGTCGACCTCACGGACCGTCGCCGGCGCGTGGTCGTCTCGCGCCCGGTACCGAACCCGTTTGTCGATCAGGTTGCGACCCCACCGGTCCGGCGCGGTGTCGGCCAAGGCGCCCGGCAGTCCGGCGACCTGGTGGCGCGAGACGGTCACCGGCAGGTCAGGGCTGATGCTGAACGCGTCGCGCCGCCCGAGGAACGCGGGGTCGTAGACGAACGACGTGGACGTGGTGCCACGCCTCTCCGAGATGTAGGCGGTGCCGGCGCGAACAGTGTCGCCGGACAGCTGCACGTGGACGTCGATCTGGACGACTCCGGCACGGCTCATCGACGCACCCGCTGCGGCAGGGACTCGTCAGCCCGGGCCCGCCCCAGGTCCGTCTCGTAGGGGTCGAGCGCCTCGACGACGCGATCGAGCTGGCCCAGCGCACGAAGGACGGACAGGAGGACGCCGCTTCCCACGGCCGGGTCGCCGTGCTCGAGCCGACGAAGCGTGCCCCGGTTGATCCCGGCACGCTCCGCGAGCTGCTCCGCCGTCAACCCTTGGAGCTTGCGCCACGTGACCACGTGCTCGCCGAGCTGCGCCGCGGACCGGCGGACGCGCAGGGAGAGAGGTCGAGTCGCCATGGGTGCTCCAATGTCTGCTGTGAGCACCACTATCGCACCTAACGGTCGCTGCAGCAATCATAAGGTGCCGCCGTCAGCCCGCCAGCGCCTCCACCGTCGCCCGGGCGCCGTCCCGGTGCAGCGACCGCAGCGCCACGAGGTACGCCTCGGTGAACCGTGGGGAGTCGACCAGGTCGCCGAACAGCTCGCGGTCGCGCAGGAACGCGAGCGGGTCGTCGGCCTGCCGCGCCGCTGCGGCCCGGAGGCGGTCGGCCAGGCGGTCCACGATCTCGATCGGCTCGCCCTGCTCGTCGACGCCCTCGTCGTAGCGGGCCCACGCGGCGACGACGGCGGCCGCCCGGTGGATCTCGCCGTCGGCGGCCAGGTTCTCCCGCACCACGGGCAGCAGCCACTTGGGGATGCGGTCGGACGACTCGGCGCACAGCCGGGCGAGGGTGTCCCGCACGGCGGGGTTGGCGAACCGCTCGATGAGGGTGCGGCGGTAGTCGTCGAGGTCGATGCCGGGGACCGGCTGCAGCGTCGGCGTCGCCTCACGCTCCATGTAGTCGAGCAGGAACCGCACGAACGTCTGGTCGGCGCAGACCTCGTGGGCGTACCGGTAACCGGTCAGGTAGCCGAGGTAGCACAGCGCCTGGTGGCTCGCGTTGAGCAGCCGCAGCTTCATGAGCTCGTAGGGCTCGACGTCGTCGACCACTTGCACGCCGACGTCTTCCAGCGGCGGGCGGCCGTCGACGAAGCGGTCCTCGAGCACCCACTGGGTGAAGGGCTCGGCGACGACGGGCCACGCGTCGTCGACCCCGAACCGTTCGGCCACCATCGCGCGGTCCTCGTCCGTGGTGACGGGCGTGATCCGGTCGACCATCGAGTTCGGGAACGGCACGTGCTCCTCGATCCACGCACCGAGCTCGGGGTCCTTGAGCCGCGCGAACGCACCGAACATGCGGTGCGCGACCTCGCCGTTGCCCTGGATGTTGTCGCAGCTCATCACCGTGAAGGGCGTGATGCCGCGGTCCCGGCGACGCCGCAGCGCCTCGGTCACGAGGCCGAACGAGGTGGCGGGCACGGCGCCCGGTGCGAGGTCCGCCTGGACGGCCGGGTCGGACTCGTCGAACTCCCCGGTGACCGGGTGCACGTTGTAGCCGCCCTCGGTGACCGTGAGGGAGACGATGCGGATCTGGGGCGAGGCCATCTTCTCGATGACCGCCTCCGGGTCGTCCGGGGCGAGCAGGAAGTCCACGACGGAGCCGATCACGCGGCCTTCCAGGGTGCCGTCCGGGTGCTTGAGCACCAGGGTGTAGAGGCCGTCCTGGGAGACGAGGGCGTCGCGCATCCGGGCGTCGTGCGGCAGCACCCCGACGCCGCAGATCGCCCAGTCGAGCGCCTTGCCCTGGGACATCAGCCGGTCGAGGTACATCGCCTGGTGCGCCCGGTGGAACCCTCCGACGCCGAGATGGACGATCCCCGCGCGCAGCGCGGAACGGTCGTAGCCCGGCACCTCCAGGTCGCCGGGGCCTCCCCCGGTGCCGTGCAGGGTGCCCAGGGTCTCGTCGGTGAGTGCGGTCATGGCGCGTCCTTGCTCCGTCGGGTCCAGGAAGAACCAACGTAACAGATGAGCGCTGCTGCTCGCCCAGATGAGCGACCGCCCAGTGGTGGGGCGTCAGCCGAGCGTCGTCGGCAGGACCCGGTCGCCCTCCCCCTCGGGCACCTCGAGCACGTGCTCGGCCAGGAAGGCCAGCACGCCCGAGTACCAGACCTTCGCGTGCTGTGGCGAGAGCACCCAGTGGTTCTCCTGCGGGAAGTACAGGAACCGGTGCACCGTCGACCCGTCGTCCGCCGCCGGCAGCCCGGAGTGCGTCAACAGCTCGCGCCACAACCGCAGCCCCTCGCCGATCGGTACCCGGTAGTCCTTGTCGCCGTGGATCACGAGCATCGGCGTCCGGATGTCGCCGACGTAGCGGTGCGGGCTGTGCGCCTCGGCCATCTCGGGAGTCATCTCGCGCGCCCAGTAGTACGCGTGGTCCGTCGTCGGCCCGAACTGGTCGAGCGCCCACAGCGAGGCGTGCGTGACGATCGCGCGGAACCGGTCCGTGTGCCCCGCCACCCAGTTGGCCATGTAGCCACCGAACGAGCCGCCCATCGCGGCCGTGCGCGACCCGTCGATCTCGTCGAGCGTCTCCGCTGCGTCGGTGATCGCCAGCAGGTCCGTGTAGGGCTTACCGCCCCACGCACCCCACCCGCGCTGCACGAACTCCTGCCCGTACCCGGTGGACAGCGCCGGGTCCGGCAGCAGCACCGCGTAGCCCCGCGCCACCATGATCCACGGGTTCCAGCGCCACGACCACGCGTTCCACGAGCCGAGCGGCCCGCCGTGGATCCACAGCAGCAGCGGCGCCGGGTCCGACGCCGACGCCCCGGCCGGGAGCGCCAACCAGGCCCGCACGCGCGCGCCGTCGGCCGCCGTCGTCTCCACCTCGGTGAGGCGGCCCGGCAGCTCCGGCGCGGGCACCGGCGACGGGAGCGCGACGGCGGTGACCGGCTCCCGCTCCCCCGGCCCGCCGGACGCGACGAACTCCGCCAGGCCGACCCTGACGGGCTCCGACGGCGCCGCGTAGGACGTGCGCAGCGCGTAGAACGCCGACCCGTCCGGAGACACCTGGACGTCGGTGAACGTCGCGGCGTCCGCCGTGACCCGCTCGACGCTCACCGGGCCCTCGCCCGGGGCGCCGTCGAACGTGAGCAGGAAGACCGGACTGCGGCCGTCCTCGTCGGCCGTGACCAGCAGACCCGACGCGTCGGGCAGCCACGTCAGCGAGCTGGGCCAGCGGTCCCAGTCGTCGGCCAGGATCTCCGGCTCGCCGCTCCCGTCCAGCGCCACCAGGCCCGTACGCGTCACCGGCGGCTCCGTCGGCGAGGTGAGGGTCGTCGTCTCGTAGGCGACCCAGCGGCCGTCCGGCGAGACGACGGGCGAGACCACCTCAGCGTCGGGGTCGTCCACCAGCGTGCGCCGCTCCCCCGTCACCGTGTCGATCGCGACCAGGGTCTCGCGCCGGGCCGTGCCCGGGTCGGCCACCGTCCAGACCGTCACCAGCGTCCCGCCGTCCGGCGACAGGGCGGCCTCCGCCTCATCGAGCTGACGGCCCGCCCCGGTGAGCTGACGGAGCTCCGCACGCTCGCCCTCGACGAGCCCGCCGAGGGACAGCGCGAACCGCCGGTCCGCGTCCGGGCCCAGGTCGTGGTCCCAGTGCCGCACCGGGTAGCCCGTGTGCCAGACGGCGTCCACCTTCAGCTCCTTGCGGGCCTTGCGCAGCGTGTCGTCCTCGGTGAGGTCCGCCGCCGAGGGCAGCACGGGCGCCGTCACCGACACGACGTCGGCGTCCCGCGCCGTGCAGATGCCGCCGACCCCGCCCGGAGCGGTCGCCACCACGCGTGCCTCGCCACCCCCGGCGGGCAGGCTCCACAGCGCTGCGGGTACGTCGTCGTCGGGCTTGCCCTCCGGGTCCGGACGGGCCGAGGTGAACAGCAGGTCGCCGGCGGCCGTGAACGCCGCGGAGGACTCGCCCTTCGCACTGCGGGTGAGGCGCCGTGCCGGGCGGTCACCCCCCGGGTCGACCTCCCAGAGCGCCGAGACGTAGCCCGTGCGCTGCCGGTCGAGGCTCTGCACCGACGTGACGAGCCGGGTGCCGTCGGCGCTGAGCACCAGCCCGCTGACCCGGCCGAGGGCCAGGTACGCGTCGAGGTCGTGGAACGAGGTCTGCGGGGTCTCCGCCGGAGTGTCCTGGGTCACGCAGACGGGTCTACCACAACCACCCGCGCCCGCCCCACGGATATCTCCGCGCGAGGGCGTCGCAGCCCTGCGGGAACGCCGGGAGGAACCCCAGGTGAACACTGGCCGAACACCTTGTCCACAGGCCACCCCCGCCTTGAACGCCGGCCACGTGCTCAGGCAGATTCTGGACGTGGACCACGACAGCGCCCTGCCCCCGCTCCCCGCCAAGGTCGACCTCGCGGTCGTCGGAGCGGGCGCGGTCGGGCTCGCGCACGCCGTCGAGGCGCAGGCGCGTGGGCTGTCGGTGCTCGTCGTCGACGCCGCCCGGCGCCCCGTCGGCAGCACCGCCCGGCGCGGTGGACACGTCGCGATCACGACGCAGGACTCCACCGCGCTCGCCTGCGCCCTCGCCTCCCGGGAACGCTGGCTCAAGCTCGGCCGGGAGGCGGGCTTCGGCGTCCGGGAGAGCGGCGCCGTCGTCGTCGCCCGCCACGCCGACGAGCTCGCCGTCCTCGACGACCTCGTCGCCGCCCGTGCCGGGGACGCCACGCTCCTGACCGCCCGCGAGGTCGCGGACCGCACACCTGTCGCGGACTCCGCCGGAGGGGCGTTCCTGCCCCTCGACCTGCGGGTCGAGCCCGCAGCGGCGCTCGGCATCGTCGCGGACTGGCTCGGCGGGCGTCCCCAGGCGCACGTCGCCTGGTCCACCGCCGCCCAGACCTTCGACGCCGGCAGCGGTTGCACGCTCGTGCGGACCTCGCGCGGGGAGGTCGTCGCCAAGCGCGTCGTGGTCGCCGTGGGCCACGACGTGGGCCAGCTCTTCGGCGACGTCGGGGACGCGCTGCTCCCCGTGCGCCGCCAGATGCTGCGGATCGCGCCCCCGCTGCCCGACGGCGGCCCTCCGGCCGACCGGCTCGCCACCGGTCCCGTGCTGGTCGGTGCCAGCACCCTCCTGCGGGACAGCGCGTACCTGCACAGCCGCGCCCTCGGCGAGGTGCGCGAGCGACTGCGCACCCGGCACCCCGACCTCCTGGCGGCCGAGATCCACCTGACGCTGACGGCGCAGCACGACGGCTCCGTCGTCGTCGGCGACGGTCGGGCACCCGCCGACGCGACCGGCCGCTCCGAGGACGTCGACGAGCTGCTGCTGCGCGAGACGGCGGCTCTGCTGGGCACCGGCCGACCGTCCGTCCGCAGCCGCTGGTCGGTGACGGAGGTCGTGCGCGTCCCGGGACGCGGGGCGCACGACCCGTTCGTGCTGACGGAGCCCATGCCCGGGGTCCGCACGGTGACGGTCGCGGACGGCCTGGCGACGACGACGGCGCTCGGCCTGGCTCCGCGCGTCCTCGACGCGCTGGTCTGAACGCCGAAGGCGTGGCCTGGACGCGCGGTCAGCGGCCGGCGGTCTCGTCGCGGTCGGCCATCCGAGCCAGCATGTCGTTGTAGGCGGTGAGCTCCGCGTCGCCGTCGCGCTCGGCCTGCCGGTCGCGACGCCGGGCCTCCCGCTCGTCCGAGCGGGTCCACTGCACGGCGACGATGATCGCCAGCGCGAGGGTGGGCAGCTCGCCGATCCCCCAGGCGATGCCGCCGCCACGCTGCTGGTCCTCGATGGCGCTCAGGCCCCAGTCGCGACCCATGTTGCCGTACCAGTCGGCGACGAGCAGCGACGTGCCGGTGGTGAGCACCACGCCGAAGAACGCGTGGAACACCATCGTGGCGAAGAGCAGGACGAGCCGCATCGGGTAGCCGGGCCGCTGCGGGCCAGGGTCGATGCCGACGAGCGCGTTCGCGAACAGGTATCCCACGAGCGTGAAGTGCACGACCATCCACAGGTGCCCCAGGTGGTTCGTCAGCGCGAACTCGAACAGCGGGGTGAAGTAGAACGCGATCATGCCGCCCGAGAAGAGCACGGCGGCCACCACCGGCCGCGCGAGAAGCTCGCCCACCCGGGAGTGGACCAGTGCGAGCACCCACTCCCGCGAGCCGCGCGAGCCGTCCTTGCGGGCGGGCACCGCGCGCAGCAGCAGCGTGACGGGGGCGGCGAGCACGAGCAGCAGCGGCACCAGCATCGCCAGGGTCATGTGCTGGATCATGTGACCGCTGAAGATCACGTGTCCGTAGACGGTCGGTGCACCGTTGGTGGTCCAGAGCATCAGGAGCATCCCCGCGCACCACGTCAGCGTCCGTCCCACGGGCCAGCGGTCCCCGCGACGTCGCAGCCGCAGCGCCCAGCGCACGTAGACGACGATCCCGGCCAGGCACGCGAAGGCCAGGACCGGCTCCGCGGCCCACTCGGTGAGCCAGCGCGCCGCCGTCGGCTCCGGTGGCAGGGGGTAGCCGGTGAGCTGGTAGGCGGGCGAGGCGTCCGCGGGGACGTCGTCCGGCACCGGCGGTGCGGTGGAGCCGAGCGCCACCGCCACCCCGGACACCGCACCGATGACGAGCAGCTCGACGGCGAGGAGCTGCCAGAACAGCCGGCGTGCCGGGGACGCTGCGCGCTCCAGCCGGCCGATCACCCAGGTGCGGTGCATCAGGCCGAGGACGCCGAGGGCCGCGGTCAGCAGGATCTTCACGACCAGCAGGACGCCGTAGCCCGTCGTGAGGTCGTCGAGGCTCTCCATGCGGATCCAGGCGTTCGCGACGCCGGAGACCCCGACCGCGACGAGGCACCAGGCCGCGACGGGCGAGTACCGCGCCACGGCGGCGGTGGTGACGTCGTCGAACCGGCCGACGACGAGCACGGCCATCGCCGCGAGCCCGCCGACCCACAGCGCGGCACCCATGAGGTGCAGCCACATCGCGCCGATCGCCAGGAAGTGGTCGGCGGCCCCGGCGGCGTGACCGGTGGTGGACTGCAGGGTCAGCGCCGCGACCGGCAGCAGCGCCGTCCACAGCGCGCCCACCGGTCCGCGTACCGCGAGCGCGACGCCCGAGGTCAGAGCCGCGATCGCGATGATGGCGACGGAGATCTGACCGAGCTCGACGTCGGTGACGAACTGCGACAGGCCTGCGCCGAAGTTGTCCGCCGTCGGGGACTGCGCCGAGACCACCGAGTACTGCAGGACGAGCTCGACCACCGCGGCGATCGCCCAGACGGCGGCGGCCCATCCCGCGACGTCGAGCAGGCGTGCCTGGCCCCGTCCGGGCCGCACCAGGCACACCGCGGCGAACAGGCTGCCGAGCGTCACCGCCACGCCGAGCTCCGCCAGCACGGTGGCGAGCGGCGACCCCCAGCGGGCGACCGCCCCGGGGTCGGAGAACGTCCCCAGCGCCTCGAAGGCGCCGGACCAGGCGCCCGCGAGGAGCAGCGCGACGATCGCGGCGACGACGGCGCCCGGCCCGGCGGCGATGATCCACCAGGGCCGGGCGGGCGCGGGGGCCGTGTCGTGCGAGAGCGGGCCCGCAGGAGCTGTCGAGGTCACCCGTCCAGACTAGAGGGGCCCGCTGGTGCTCCCGGACCCGTCAGCTGTGACGCTCCCCCGACTCTGCCGAGTGTCATGGTCTGGACCGCTTTGACGCGTCAAAGCGGTCCGAACCGTGACGTTCGGCTGGTGCCTCACCGGCGGCCTCAGTGTCCCGCGCGGTCCAGTAGTCGCCCCACCACGCGAACGGGAGGGTCGCCGCGCCGTCGGTCGACGGCGTCCTGCACCAGATGCTGGCAGCCGGAGTGAGCGACGGGGGGCGAGCGGACAAAAACGTGCACGGACCGGGCGCCGAGCGGTCCGACCATCAGCGTTCCACCGCAGCAGAACAACCTGTCGGTCGACAGTAGTGCAATCTGTTGACCTGTGCGGGTACGATCTGTCTAGAGAAAATGGTGCAAGCTGTCGATCGGACCGTCCGAGGAGGGGTGATGGAGTACTCCCGGCGCATCGTCGACTCCGAGCTGGAGCTCGCGCTGCGGACCTCCGGCGCCACGTTGATCGAGGGAGCCAAGGCCTGCGGGAAGACCGCGACAGCGCTCCAGGTGGCAGCGACGACCGTCCGCCTCGACACGGACCGCGCCGCGCGGGAGGCAGCGTCGCTGGCCCCGGAAGCCGTCCTCGGCGGCGACTCGCCCGTCCTGATCGACGAGTGGCAGCTCGTGCCCGAGATCTGGGATCACGTACGCCGAGCCGTCGACGACCGCTCGCCCGCTCGAGGCCAGTTCATCCTCACGGGCTCGGCCACCCCGTCCGACGACGTCCGTCGTCACTCAGGTGCGGGCAGGTTCGCCCGGGTCCGTATGCGTCCGATGAGCCTCTTCGAGTCCGGTCACTCCACCGGAGAGATCTCTCTCCGTGACCTCTTCCACGGGGCGAGCCCGAGTGCCGCCACCAGCCTGACCGTCGACGACGTGCTGGAAAGGATCGTCGTCGGGGGCTGGCCCGATCGGCAGGACCTGCCCGTCGACGTCGCTGCTCGGGAGTCGGAGAACTATCTGAGCCTGATCACCGAGGTCGACGTCTCCGAGGTCGGCGGTGTACGCCGCGATCCCTCCATGGTGCGCCGCGTCGTGGCGGCGCTCGCCCGCAACGTCGCCACGGAGGCACCGATGACGAAGATCGCAGCAGACACCGTAGGACCCGACGACGGCGTCTACCGCACGACGACGGCGCAGATCGTCGGCGTGCTCGAACAGCTCCAGATCGTGGAGAACGCCCCGGCATGGGGACCGCACCTACGGTCACGCATCCCCCGGCGCACCTCACCGAAGCGACACTTCGTCGACCCCTCGTTGGCGACGGCAGCCCTGCACACCGGTCCCGAGAGACTCTGGCGCGACCTGCGGTGGACCGGGTTCCTCTTCGAGTCGCTCGTCGCGAGAGACCTGCGTGTCTACTCCCAACCCTTGGGCGGGCACGTCCTCCACTTCCGCGATGCCAAGGGGGTCGAGGCGGACGCGATCGTCGAGCTCGCCGACGGCACCTGGGGAGCGTTCGAGGTCAAGCTGGGCGCATCCCGCGTCGATGAGGCCGCCAGTTCTCTCCTCCGGTTCGTCGAGAGGATCGACACCACACGCTCCGGAGAACCGGCCGTCCTCGGAGTGATCACCGCGACCGGCTACGGGTACCGGCGCGACGACGGGGTCCAGGTGATCCCGATCGGCGCGCTCGGCCCCTGACTCCGACCCGGGATCAGCCCCAGACGAGCCCGTGCGCCGGGTCCTCCAGCACGCGCGCGACGTCGGACAGGAAGCGCGACCCGAGCTCGCCGTCGACCAGGCGGTGGTCGAAGCTCAGCGCGAGCTGCGTGACCCAGCGCGGCTTGATCTTGCCCTTGTGCACCCACGGCTGCTGCCGGATGGCACCGAACGCGAGGATCGCGGCCTCGCCCGGGTTGAGGATCGGCGTGCCGGTGTCGATGCCGAACACGCCCACGTTCGTGATCGTGAAGGTGCCGCCGGACATGTCGGCCGGGCTGGTCCGCCCCGCGCGGGCGGTGGCCGTCAGTTCACCGAGCGCACGGGCCAGCGGGAGCAGCTCGTGCCGGTGCGCGTCCTTGACGTTGGGCACCACGAGGCCGCGCGGGGTCGCCGCGGCGATCCCCAGGTTCACGTAGTGCTTGTAGACGATCTCGCGGGCCTCGTCGTCCCAGCTCGCGTTGATCTCCGGGTGGCGCTTGATAGCGAGCAGCGCTGCCTTGGCGGCGATCAGCAGCGGGGTGACCCGCACGTCGGCGAAGTCCCGGTCGGCCTTGAGCTTCTCGACGAGCTTCATCGTCCGGGTGACGTCGACCGTCCGGAACACGGTGACGTGCGGGGCGGTGAACGCGCTGGTCACCATGGCCTCAGCGGTGCGCTTGCGCACGGACTTGACCGGGACGCGGGTCTCACGGCCGTCGTTCGTCACCGACCCGGAGGCGAGCCACGGCTGGTCGTCGTCGGGGTAGGTCGCGAGGGTCTTCGGCTCGGCGGCCTCGGCCCGGGCCACCACGTCCTCGCGGGTCACGATGCCCCCGGGTCCGGTGGGCTGCACCGACGCGAGGTCGACGCCCAGCTCCTTGGCGAGCTTGCGCACGGGCGGCTTGGCGAGCACGCGGATCCGGCCGGCCGGCGTCGTGCCCGACGGCGCGGCACCGGCCGTGTCGGCGGCAGCGGGCACGCTCATCATCGGCTTGGCGATACCCGGTGACTTCGCCGGTGCGGGTGCAGGTGCCGCGGCAGGTGCGGGTGCGGGGACGGGAGGCGTGGTGGGGGCCGGTCCCTCCGGGGCCTCGGTGCGGCGTCGTCGCCGGCGCGACCCGGCGGCGGCGTCGCCGGTGCCGTAGCCCACCAGCACGGACCCGGAGCCCGCACCGTTCGTCGAGCTGCCGGAGGCGGCCTCGTCGGCGGGCGCGCCGGGTGCCGGATCGGGCGCGGAGGCGTCCGCCGACCCGACCTCGATGATCGCGGTGCCGACGTCGACCGTGGTCCCCTCCTCGGCGAGCAGGGCCACGACCGTCCCCGCGAACGGCGACGGCAGCTCAACCAGGGACTTGGCGGTCTCGATCTCGACGATGACGTCGTTGACCGCGACGGTGTCGCCGACGGCGACCTTCCACTCGACGATCTCCGCCTCGGTCAGTCCCTCACCGACGTCCGGGAGGGGGAAGCGCTGGGTGCTCATCGGTCTCCTCGTTCGCAGGCCGGTCAGTGGGCCAGGGCGCGGTCGACGGCGTCGAGGACGCGGTCGGTGCTCGGCAGGTAGTCGTGCTCGATCTTCGCCACGGGGTACGGCGTGTGGAACCCGCCGACCCGCAGCACGGGCGCCTCGAGGGAGTAGAAGCACTCCTCGGTGACGCGGGCGGCGAGCTCGGCACCGGCACCGAAGAACGTCGGGGCCTCGTGCACGACGACGCAGCGCCCGGTCCGGCGGACCGAGTCCACCACGGCGGGCACGTCCATCGGGGACAGCGACCGCAGGTCGACGACCTCCGCGCTGGTGCCCTCGGCGGCCAGCGCGTCGGCGGCGGCCAGCGCGGTGGCGACGGTCGGCCCGTACGCGACCAGCGTCACGTCCGTGCCGGCCCGAGCGATCCGGGCCTGGCCGAGCGGGTCCGCCGTGCCGCCGTCGGCCCCGGACGTCGCGACGGGGCTGCCGAGGTCCACCGCGCCCTTGGACCAGTACCGGCCCTTGGGCTCGAGGAAGATCACGGGATCGGGCGAGGTGATCGACGAGCGGATCATGTCGTACGCGTCCTGCGGCGTGGCCGGCGAGACGACGCGCAGCCCGGGAGTGTGCGCGAACAGCGCCTCCGGCGACTCCGAGTGGTGCTCGACGGCGCCGATCCCGCCGCCGTACGGGATGCGGATGACCACGGGGACCTCGAGGCGCCCGGCGGAGCGGTAGCGCATCTTGGCGAGCTGGGTGGTGATCTGGTCGAAGGCGGGGAAGACGAAGCCGTCGAACTGGATCTCGCAGACCGGCCGGTAGCCGCGCATCGCGAGACCGATCGCGGTGCCGACGATCCCGGACTCGGCCAGCGGCGTGTCCACGACCCGGTGCTCGCCGAAGTCCTTCTGCAGACCGTCGGTGATGCGGAAGACCCCGCCGAGCCGGCCGACGTCCTCCCCCATGATCAGCACCTTGTCGTCCGCCTCGAGGCTGGAGCGCAGGCCCTCGTTCAGCGCCTTCGCGAAGGTGAGGTTCTCGCTCATCGGGCCGCCTCCGTCGTGGTGCCTGCCGTCTCGGACTCGTAGCGTTCGAACCAGTCGCGCTCCACGGTGACCTGCGCGTGCCCGGCCGCGTACACGTGGTCGAACATCGACGCCGGGGACGGGTCCTCGATCGCCCGGACCTCGGCCCGCAGGCGCTCGGCCATCGCGTCGGCCTGCGCCTCCACGTCAGCCGCCCACACGTCGTCCCAGCGGCCCTCGGCGTGCAGCAGGGCGGCGAGCCGGTCGATCGGGTCGCGCAGCGCCCACTCCTCCTCCTCGGCGAGCTCGCGGTAGCGGGTGGGGTCGTCCGACGTCGTGTGCGCGCCCATCCGGTAGGTGTAGGCCTCCACGAAGGTGGGGCCGTCGCCGGCGTAGGCACGCTCCAGGGCCTCGGTCATCACCGCGTAGGACGCCAGGACGTCGTTGCCGTCCACGCGCACGCCCGGGATGCCGAACCCCTCACCGCGCCGGTACAGGGGCCAGCGCGTCTGCCGCGACGTCGGCTCCGAGATCGCCCACTGGTTGTTCTGGCAGAAGAACACCACGGGTGCGTTGTTCACGGCGGCGAAGACGAGCGCCTCGTTGACGTCGCCCTGGCTCGAGGCGCCGTCGCCGAAGTACGTCACGACGGCGGTGTCCCGCTGCGGGTCCCCGGTGCCGACCAGCCCGTCGCGCTGGACGCCGAGGGCGTACCCGGTGGCGTGCAGGGTCTGCGAGCCGAGGACGAGGGTGTTGAGCTGCACGTTGTGGTCGGCCGGGTCCCAGCCGCCGTGCTCCGTGCCGCGGTAGATGCGCAGGCGGTCCACCGCGTCGACGCCGCGGACCTGCATCACGCCGTGCTCGCGATAGGAGGGGAACACGAAGTCCTGCGGGCGCAACGCGTACGCCGAACCGACCTGGGCGGCCTCCTGGCCGCGCCCCTGCGGGTACAGGCCGAGCTCGCCCTGCCGCTGCAGCGCCGTCGACTCGTCGTCGAACCGTCGGGTCAGCACCATGTCGCGGTACATCGCGCGCAGCTCGTCGGTGCCGAGGTGGGCCACGCGGTCGCGGTAGGCCGCGGCCCGCGGGCCGTCGGTGCGGCTGCCGTCCGGGGCGACGAGCTGCACGAGGTCCTCCACGGCTGCCGCGCTCTGGGGGGCGTCGGGGTTCACACGGTCTCCTTCCCTGCCGGGCGGCTGCGCCGCGTCCAGGTCCGGTGCCCGTGTCTCGAGCAGGTGCCGAACCTACGCCGTCGTAGCCTACGCAAGCGTAGGTTGTCAGCACCCCGTCCTGGCTCCCGGTGCGGCAGCCAACGCTCACCGCCGGCCTTTGGAGGTTTCCTCCAACACGGTCGGGGAGTGGCCGACATCGGTCGAACCTGCTGTGGTGCTCCCCGGAGCGCTACCGGGTGAGATCTGCGTCGCGGACGAGGTCCACCACCGCATCCATGCCGTAGCGGGCTGCGAGCAGCTCGAGCAGGTCGTCGACGCTGCGACGTGGCTTGCGATACCGGCCAGCCATCTGCCGAAGAGCCTGGAGGGCGAGCTCGGGGGCGAGCTCGACTGCTTCCATCGCGAACTCCGCCGAGGTCTTCACCTGGATATTGGAGGGCACCTGATTCGGAGGGAAGTCCCTGAAGTTCGCAGTCACGATCGCGCCGGCCCCGCCGACAACAGCGGCGGCCACCACATGCTCGTCGTCAAGGTCGGGGAGGCCGAATGTCCCGTCGAGTGGCTCCCAACCCTCGACGCAGGCGTCGTCGAACGCTCCGCGCATCGCCGATATCAGGGCCGCAGCAGACGCGGCCGCCGCGCTGGGCTCGAGGTCTCCGCGCGCAACGAGCTTCCGCGCCTCGTGTTCCTCCAGCTCGGCAAGGATCGCCGACGACCACAGAGGCCGGTACAGCCCCTCGATGGCCAGGCTCAGCAGAAAGTCCCGCTGCAGGCTGGGCCACAGCACGCAGGTATCGAGCACGACGGCGAACACGCCGGCGATTCTTGCAGGTGGCGGCCGTTGGTCAACGACGACGCCGCGCGGCCACGGCCTTCCGCACCGCTCGAAGCTGGGCCGCAACCTCCGCTGCGTCGCCCTCGTCGTCGATGTCGACCGCGGTTGCCGCAAGCATGTCGTACTGACTCTGGCGTCGACTTTCGCGGTAGTCCAGCACATCGCTGAGCAGGACCTTCCGACGCGTGCCTGGCCGCTCCGCCGCCAGCTGGCCGGTGTCGATGAGGCGCACGACCGTGGGCCGGGACACCCCGAGAAGATCGGCCGCCTGCTGCGTCGTGAGCGTTGTCGAATGCGGCGCCACGGTGACCGCACGCCCGGCGCGCATGGCTTCGACAACCTGCAGAAGGATCGGGTACATCGAGGCAGGGAGCTCGACCTGATCACCCTCCGCCTCTCCCACCAAGAGGCAACGTGGGGCCACTGCTGTGCCCCGAGCGCGCTCGTGCGCCTCGAGAAAGTTGTGCACCTCGGCCAGTCCCTCTGCCTCGCTCGGCAGATAGGTCCGTTCCATCAGTTCCGCAGCGGCCATCGTCGTGCACACCACCCTCGTCGCTTCGTTACGGAAGAAGCGTACGCGTATTCGTAGTTTTCGTAAACCGTGGATCGCCGTCGTTCTCAGGCATTGCCCACCGGGATGACCGCGGCAGCGGGGTCACGCCGCCGCCAGCGTCCCGTCCGCCCTCATCGCCAGCTCCGCCGTCAGCCCGACCCGCTCCAGGAACGCCCGGTCGTGGCTCACCACCAGCAGCCCGCCGCGATAGGACGCCAGCGCCTGGACGAGCTGGTCGGTGCTGGCCAGGTCGAGGTTGTTCGTCGGTTCGTCCAGCACGAGGAGCTGGGCCGGCGGGTCGGCCAGCAGCAGGCTCGCGAGCGCCACCCGGAACCGTTCGCCGCCCGAGAGGGTGCGCACCGGCCGGTCGACCTGGTCGCCGCGGACCAGGAACCGCGCCAGGCGGTTGCGCAGCTCCCCCGGCACGACGTGCGGCGCGCGGCGCCGGACCTCGTCCAGCACCGTGGCGGCGTCGTCGAGCCCGTCCAGCCGCTGAGGCAGGTATCCCACGCGCTCGGTGAGCCGCCGCGCCGTCGCCCGCGAGGCGCCGTCGGGCCTGGCCCCGGCCCAGCCCCGGGAGCTCGCGCCGACGAGCTGTTCGAGCAGCGTCGTCTTGCCGACGCCGTTGGGGCCGGTCAGCGCGACCCGCTCGGGCCCCGCGAGCACGGTCTCGCGGCCGTCGGACCCGCGCAGGACGGCGAGGCGCCGGCCGGCCGGAACGTCCGGGTCGGGCAGGTCGACGGCGATGCGGTCGTCGTCGCGCACTGCCCGCTCCGCGGCCGCCACGGCGTCGCGTGCCCGCGACTCCGCCTCCACCGCGGCACCCCGCCGGGCACCCTGCGACTTCTGTGCGGCGTTGCGGCGGTCGTTGATCACCGCCTTGACGTACCTGCGGTCGGCGGCGTCCTTGCGCCCCTGCCGCTCGGAGTGGGCGATGCGCTCCTGGGTCTCGATGCGTTGTCGCTTCTCGCGCCGCAGCGTCTGCTCGGCGTCGCGCAGCACCGAGCGCGCGGCCTCCTGCTGCACGGCCAGCCACTCCTCGTACTGCGCGTACGTGCCGCCGAACGTGGTCAGGCCGCCCGTGCGGAGCTCCGCCGTCGTGTCCACGAGCTCGAGCAGCTCGCGGTCGTGCGACACCACGACCAGTGCGCCGCGCCACGTGCGGACCAGCTCGTGCAGGCGCTCGCGGGCCGAGCCGTCGAGGTTGTTCGTCGGTTCGTCCAGCAGCGCGACGTCGGCCGCGCGCAACCGGATGCCGGTCACGGCGGTGAGCACCACCTCGCCGCCGGACAGGGTGCCGACACGGCGGTCGAGCACGCCGGCCCTCGTCGCGCTGCCGGGGAGCACGTCGGCCGCGGCGAGCGCGGCGACCGCCCGTTCCTCCAGGTCCCACCCGTCCGGGCCGACGACGTCGAACAGCTCGGGGCGGACGTCACCGTCCGCGATGGCCCGCACGGCGTCGACGACAGCACGCACGCCGAGCAGGTCGGCGACGGTCGCGCCGGTATCCAGCGTGATCCGCTGCGGCAGGTGGTCGGCGGTGCCCGCGACGGTGACGGAGCCCGAGGTGGGCCTCAGCCGCCCGGCGACCAGCCGCAGCAGGGTCGACTTGCCCGTGCCGTTGAGGCCGACCAGACCGGTACGGCCGCGGGGGAAGGTGCCGGAGATCCCGGCGATCGGGGTGGCCCCGTCGGGCCAGGAGAAGGTGACGTCCTTGAGGACGACGGCGGGGGTGAGGGGCACGGGAGCCTCCGGGGAACGCTGCGGCGTGCGCCGACGTCGTCCACCCGCCAGGAGGGTGCACCGGTCCGGGTGCGGGCGAGCAGGGGTCAGCGCGAGGTCGTGGGACCGCCGTGCGTGTCCGTCACCGTGCTTCCTTCCGTCCGTCCCCTGTCACGTGCGGCCGGCCCGCGGGGACGGCCACGACACTGCCATCCGTCCGGGCGAGGCGCAACGGGATTCCGTTGTTGCGGGCTCACGGTGCCCGTGGTTGCGTCATTGGCCATGACAGACAACAGCGAGCAGACCCGCAACGTGTTCGTGCTGGCGATGACCGACCTGCAGCGCGAAGAGCTCGAGAGCATGCGCGGCGCCGAGCACTTCACGTTCCACTCCCTGCTCGACGTCGACACGCTCGTCCGGGAGACCTGGTACGACTTCGACGCGCTGCTCGACCAGGCGCGCGCCCAGCTGGCCGACTTCCCCGGCTCGATCGACGCCATCGTGAGCCACTGGGACTTCCCCAGCTCGCTGCTGGCGCCGATCCTCGCGCGTGAGCACGGCATCCCCGCCCCGTCGACCACCTGATCAACGCCCAGCTCGACGCGTACGAGCTGGACGAGCAGCAGGGAGACCCGCGCGTCTACTCCCAGAACTGGGAGCGGCGCATCCCGCGCGATCTGGTGTGAGCCGGGCGGCTCAGCTGCGCGGCGGCGCCGTCACCGCCGCGTGGCCAGAAACTCCGCGATCCGGCCGATCGCCTCCTCGAGGACCTCGACGTCGGGCAGCGTGACGAGCCGGAAGTGGTCGGGCGCCGTCCAGTTGAACCCGGTGCCGTGCGTGACGAGGATCTTCTTGGCGCGCAGCAGGTCGATGACGAAGTCCTGGTCGTCGTCGATCGCGTAGACCTCCGGGTCGAGCCGCGGGAAGCAGTAGAGCGCGCCGCGGGGTCGCACGGAGGACACGCCGGGGATCTCGTTCAGCAGCCGGTCGGCGAGCATCGTCTGCTCGTAGAACCTGCCGCCGGGCACGATCAGCTCGTCGATCGACTGGTAGCCCCCGAGCGCCGTCTGGATCGCGTGCTGCGCCGGGACGTTGGAGCACATGCGCATGTTGGCGAGCAGCGTGAGTCCCTCGAGGAACTCGGTGGCGGTCTCCTTCGGCCCCGAGATCATCACCCAGCCGGCCCGGTAGCCGCACACGCGGTACGCCTTGGACAGGCCGCTGAACGTCAGGCAGAGCACGTCGTCCCCGGCGGCCGTGGCGGCGTGGTGGTGCACGGCGTCGTCGTAGAGGATCTTCTCGTAGATCTCGTCGGCCAGGACGACCAGGTCGTGGCGGCGCGCGATGTCCACCATCGCGGCGACCATCTCCGGGCTGTACACGGCGCCCGTGGGGTTGTTCGGGTTGATGATCACCAGGGCGTGCGTGTTCTCGGTGATCTTCGACTCGAGGTCCGCCAGGTCGGGCATCCACCCGTTCGCCTCGTCGCACGCGTAGTGCACGGGCGTGCCGCCGGTGAGCGTCACGGCGCCCGTCCACAGCGGGTAGTCCGGGGCGGGCACGAGGATCTCGTTGCCGTCGTCGACGAACGCCTGCAGCACCATCGAGATCAGCTCGGAGACGCCGTTGCCGATGAAGACGTCCTCGACCATGGTGTCCCGCAGCCCGCGCGACTGGTAGTACTGCGCGACGGCGGTGCGGGCCTCGTAGATGCCGCGCGAGTCGCTGTACCCCTGGGCCTCGGGCAGGTGGTGGACCACGTCGGCGAGGATCGCCTCGGGTGCCTCGAAGCCGAACGGGGCGGTGTTGCCGATGTTCAGCTTGAGGATGCGGTGGCCCTCGGCCTCGAGGCGCTGGGCCTCGGTGAGGATGGGGCCACGGACGTCGTAGCGGACGCCGCGGAGCTTTCGGCTCTGTCGAATGGTGCGCACCGCCCCATCCTCGCCGGTCCGCACCGCTCGCGCGAACAGCCAATCCGGAACACGTGGCATTCCTCCCGGCGGCACTGCTCGGCCCGTAGATCGTCAGAGCCGCGGCGCCAGCGCGCTGACCGACGGCGGCACGGGCGTTCCCGCGGACAGCGGGCTGGGTTCCGGGACCCCCGCCGCCACCGACAACGGCAGCACGCCGGCCCACACGCCGTGGTCCTCGCCGTCGTCCGGGTCCTCGCCCACGCCGCCGGTGCGGGTCTTGACGCTCACGCGGTCGAGCGGCACCTGGAGCACCTGCGTGGCGGCGACCTCCTTGGCCGTCATCTCCCGCACCTCGGCCCGGCGGCCGGGCATCAGGTGGTCGCCGATCTGCCACAGCGCCTCGACCCGCAGGTCGCGCGGGACCACGGTGGCGCGGCCGGCGACCATCGCGGACCGGTAGTTGGCCGAGCTGTCGTTCAGCGACCGGGCGTAGACGAGCCCGTCCAGGTGGGAGATCCCCACCGAGACGGGCACGCCGTCGGGGCCGGCGTCGAGGAACAGCCCGGCCCCGGTGGAGCCGTGGAGCAGGAGCCTGCGACCGAGCCCGTCGCCCAGGTCGCCGACGCCGTACAGGTACGGCAGGACGACCGGGTACCCGTCGCGGAGCATCGCGACGTGGGCGAGGAACCCGTCGGCGAGGATGCCGTCGAGCACGGCGGGGTCGTCGGTCTGGCGGTCGGGCTTGCGGCCCACGGCCATGCTCGGGCAGCCGGGTGCGGTCTCGATGCTCACGTCGCCGACGGTACGGAGCCCGCTGGACTACGCTGTAGTCCACTCTCCGCCAGAACGGATGGACCACTTGGACGCCAACCAGCAACCCACCAAGGTGGCGCGCGTCGTCGACCTGGTCCGCGGCATGGTCCACGACGGCCGGCTGACCGAGGGCGACCCGCTGCCCTCCACCCGCGCGCTCGCCGGCGAGCTCGGCCTGGCCCGCGGCACCGTCACCGCCGCCTACGAACAGCTCGACGGCGAGGGGTACGTGGTGCTACGGCACGGCGCGGTGCCACGGGTCGCGGCGACCCTCGGCGCGCTCTCCACCGCCGCGCCGCCCGCCGGCGCGGCAGGGCTGCGGCCGGGAGCGGCCACCGCTCCCGTCCCGACCGTCCGGACCGTGCCGCCCGCCGCCCTCGTCGACCTGACGCCCGGCGTCCCCGCCGTCGCGGCGGTCTCGGCACGGGACTGGCGCGCGGCCTGGCGTCAGGCCGCCGCCCAGCCCCTGGTCGCCGCGTACCCGGACCCGGCCGGTGAGCCCGTGCTGCGGACGCAGGTCGCGAACCATCTCGCGCTGAGCCGGGGGTTCGCGCCGGACGACGGACGCGTCGTCGTGACCGCCGGCACGACCGAGGCGATCTCGCTGGTGACCGAGTCGCTGGCGCGCCGGACGGCGGCACCGCGGGTCGCCGTGGAGAACCCCGGCTACCGCGCGGGCCGCCGGGCCGTCGCCTCGGCGGGAGGCGCCGTCGTGCCCGTGCCGGTCGCCGACTCCGGCATCGACCTCGACGCCCTGCGCGCCGCCCACGCCGGCGAGCGCCTCGACGCCGTGCTGGTCACGCCGAGCCACCAGTACCCGCTGGGCGGGGCGATGCCGGTGGCCGCGCGGCACGAGCTGCTGGCGTGGGCCGCCGCCGAGGACGTCCTGGTCCTCGAGGACGACTACGACTCCGAGTTCCGCCACCGCGGCTCCCCGCTGCCGGCCCTCGCCGCGCTCGACGGTTCCGGCGTGGTCGTGCACGTCGGCTCGTTCTCCAAGGTGCTCGACCCCCGGCTGCGCTGCGGCTACCTCGTCCTCCCGGCGGGCAACACCGTGCCCGACGGCGGCGCCCCGGCCGGGGCGGGGATCCGCGCCGCACGCTCGGGCCGGGGCGCCACGGTGGCGAGCGTGACCCAGCACGCGCTGGCCCACCTCATGTCCACCGGGGCGCTGCGCCGTCACGTGGCCCGCTGCCGCCGCGACTACCGGACCAAGCGCCGGATGGTGGCCGAGACGTTCGAGGGTGTGCCCGGCGTGCGGGTCCGCGCGCTGGACGGCGGCCTGCACGCGGTTCTCGAGCTCGAGGACACGCCGACGGCGGACCTGGTCGCCCGCCTGGCGGACCGGGGGGTGCTGGTCGCCGACCTCCAGGACTACGCGGCGCCCGGGTCCGGCCTGGAGCTGAACGGCGTCGTCCTCGGTTACGCCCCACCGTCTGGCACGGAGCTGCGCGCCGCGCTGCGCACGATCCGCACCGAACTTGGACCAGCACCACCTTCTTGATCCAGGTTTCGACCAAACATGGATTAAGATGGGAAGGTGCTCCAGGTTCCACCCCAGACCTACACGGACGACTACTGGGTCGCCGAGTCCCACGGGATGGCGAGCCGGTCGGCGATGGCCGCTGCCTCCGGGCCGTACCGGTCGTCGATCCCGCCCTCCATCAGCACGTGGGTCCCGTCGATCCCGGCGGACCTGACCGCGGACGCTGAAGAAGCGGCAACGTCGCTCAGCCGGTTCGACACGTACGCCGCTGTGAGCCTCGGGGCGGCGAGCCCGTCGCTCGGTCCGATGAGCTCGATCCTGCTGCGCACCGAGTCGACCTCGTCGTCCCAGATCGAGAACCTCACCGTCGGTGCCCGGCAGCTCGCTCTCGCCGAGCTCGACCAGTCGTCCTCCGAGAACGCCCGGACGGTCGTGGCCAACGTGCGGGCGATGGAGACCGCGCTCGACCTCGCCGCGCGGTTCGACACCAGCGCGATCCTCGCGATGCACCAGGCGTTGCTGTCCGGCCAGCGAGGCTGGGAGGACCACGCCGGACGATGGCGCGAACAGCTGGTGTGGATCGGCACGAGCGCACTCAGCCCTCGCGGCGCCTCCCACGTCGCACCGCAGGCTCCGCTCGTCGCGCCAGCCATGGAGGACCTCGTGCGCTTCGTCGCCCGTGAGGACCTGCCGGTCCTTGTCCAGGCCGCCGTCGCCCACGCCCAGTTCGAGACCATCCACCCGTTCACCGACGGCAACGGGCGGACCGGGCGCGCGATGGTCCATTCGATCCTCCGAGCGAAGGGCGTCATGGCAGAGACGATCGCCCCCGTGTCCGCCGGGCTGCTGACGCAGACCGACCGGTACTCCGACGCTCTGACGGCCTACCGGGACGGCGACGCGCGACCGATCGTCGAGCGGTTCGCCGAGGCAGCCCGGTTCGCGGCGACGTCGGGGGCACGGCTCGTCGATGATCTCGCCGCGCAGGTCGAGTCGTCCCGGGAGCGGCTCCAGGGACTCCGCCCGCAAGCCGCGGCGTGGAAGGTGCTGCCTCAGCTCGTCTCCCATCCGGTGGTCAACGCACGGTTCCTCACCACGCACCTGGCCCTGGGGAACCAGAGCGCCCACAATGCCTTGACGCAGCTCGCCGACGCCGGAGTCCTGATCGAGCGCACCGGCCTGCGCCGCAACCGCGTCTGGCAGCACCCAGGGATACTCACCGTCCTCGACGAGTACGCCCGGATGCTGCTGCGCCAGTAGGCCACGACCTCTTCAGACCCGGCGCGCGACGACGGCCGCGTGCGGGCGGTGACCGTCGGCGGTGCGCTGCTCGACCTCCTCGACCTCGAACCCCGCCTTCTCGAGCCGCGTCCCCATCTCCTCGACGGGCCAGGTCCAGGCGGTCGTCACGGCGTGCTCGAAGGATTCGACCCGCGGCCCCGCGAAGAACCCCTGCAGGAGGCTGCCGTCGGGCTCGAGGGCACGCGCGAGCTCGCGCAGGACCGCGTCCAGGCGCTCGGGGCGAGTGTGGATCACCGAGTACCAGGCCAGCACTCCGCCCAGTCCTTCGTCGGGGACGCCGAGCGCCTCCAGCGGAGCCTCGCGGAAGCTGAGGGCGGGGTACCGGGAACGCGCGTGCTCCAGGAACGGGCGGGTGATGTCGACCCCCTCGGCGTCACAGCCGTGCCGCGCCAGGAAGTCGGTCCAGTGGCCCGGGCCGCACCCGGCGTCGACGACCGGCCCGGTGAGGCCGCCGGCCCAGCGCGCGATGCGGCTCCGGTCCGGCTCGGCCATCGCGTCGACGGATCCCAGGCGATCGATGTACTCCGTCGCGCGCCCGGCATAGGCCGCGGACACCTCGAGGCTCGTCATCCGGCTGATTCTGGCAGCCCGTGACCGGGACGGTGCCACTCAGCCCAGGAGCCCCTCGACCTGCCGTCGCACGCCCGCCGCGTCGAGGCCGTGCGCGGCGGCATGGTCGCGCGGCGTGCCGTAGCGGCGCAGCTCGGCGTCGCGAGGCACGCCGACGTGCAGCACCCGGGCAGGCCGGTCGGCCAGCGCCGCCGCGACCCCGGCCGCGCTGGTTCCCGCCAGGTACGGCTCCACGACGGCCAGCGCCGGGGTCGGCCCCGTCAGCTCGCGCAGGCCGTCGGTGTCCAGCGGGTGGGGCGTGTTGGTGTGGGCCACGCGCACGGGCAGGTCGCGCGTCGCCTCGAGGACGACGTCGAGCATCGGCCCGACGGCGAGGACCAGCGGTGCGCCACCCGCGACGCCTCCCGAGACGTCCCGCACCAGGTGCACGCGCCCGTCGACCGGCTGCGGCCGCGCGTTGTGCTGCCCCGAGAGCCGCACGTACACGCGGCCGGCACCGGCGGCCTCGCGGCGCAGAAGCTCCGCGACCTCGTCGCCGTGGCCGGGCACGTGCACCGTCCACCCCGGCAGCGCGGAGACCAGGGCGACGTCGCCTGGCGCCTGGTGCGTGCGTCCGCCGGCGCTGACGTCGTACGACGCGCCGGCGCTCACCAGCAGCGCCCCGACGTCCTGGTGGCCGAGGTCCAGCTTGATCTGCTCGTACGCCCGCTCCACGAGGAACGGTGCGAACGTGTGGACGATCGGCCGGCGCCCGGTCAGCGCGAGCCCGCCCGCCACACCCATCATGGCCTGCTCACGGATCCCGACGTCGACCACCTGGCCGGGCCGCCGCGCGATGGTCTCGCTGACGTAGCCCGCCCCGATCACGGCCAGCACGAGGACGGCGTTCGGGTTCGCGGCGAGCACCGGGTCGAGCTCGGCGTAGAACCGGGTCCGCATCTCTGCCGCGCTCATGCCGCCACCTCCTGGCCGCGCACCCCGGCGTGAAGCGTGGTGTCCACGACCACGGCGGTAGGCCGGTCCGGTGCGACGGTCCGCAGCGCGCCCGCGAGCGCCGCGTGGTCGTGCGCGGCGACGTCGGCCACCTGCCAGCCTTCGAGCGCGAAGCGGGCGGCGATCCCGCCGGGCCAGCCGAGGTTGTCGCTGTGGTTGTCGACGACGACGCAGGTGAGGTTGTCGAGGCCGAACCGGCCCGCGACGGCGATCGCCTCGGCGTTGCTGCCCTCGTCCAGCTCGGCGTCGCCGACGAGCACGACGACGCGTGCCCGCGACCGGTCCCGCAGCCCGAGCGCCATGCCGACGGCGATCGGCAGGCCGTGCCCGAGCGACCCGCTGCCGATCTCGATGCCGGGCACGAGCGTCCGGTCGGGGTGATGTCCGAGGCGCGAGTGCCAGGAGGCGACGTCGTCGAGCCACCCGACCGGGAAGAACCCCTTGGCGGCGAGCACGGCGTAGGTGGAGGCCGGACCGTGCCCCTTGGAGAGCAGGAACCGGTCACGGTCGGGATGGTCGGGTGCGTCGGGAAACACCCGCAGCACCTGGTCGTACAGGACCCAGAGGACGTCGAGGGTGGAGTTCACGCTCGGGTCGTGCTTCTCGTCACCGGTCATGCGGGCGACGAGCTCCACGACGGACGGTGGGACGGTGTCGATGTCGGTCATGCTCCGATCGTGTAAGTTAAACCTCGCTTGAGGTCAAGACCCGACCCCCCGGAGGACCGTGGCGATCGAGCGATACCTGACCATCGGCGAGGTCGCCCGCCGCAGCGGCGTGGCGCCGTCGGGCCTGCGCTACTACGAGACGCTCGGGCTCATCTCCTCGGAGCGCACCACGGGCAACCAGCGCCGCTACGAACGCACCACGCTGCGGCGGGTGGCGTTCATCCGTACCGCGTCCCGGGTCGGGCTCACGCTCGAGGAGATCGGCGACGCGCTCGCGACGCTGCCCGAGGGGCGCACGCCCACCGCCGACGACTGGACCCGGCTCTCCCGCTCGTGGCGCCCCCTGCTGGACGCCCGCATCGCCGCCATCGAGCGGCTGCGCGACGACCTCGACTCGTGCATCGGCTGCGGCTGCCTCTCCCTGGAGCGCTGCGTGCTGCAGAACCCCGGCGACCGTGCGGCGACGCTCGGCCCGGGCGCCCGCTACCTGGAGGGCGACAGCCCCTCGGACGCCGCCCGCGCGGCCGGCCAGGACGCCACCTGAGGGTGCGTGTCACACCCGCGCGCGCTGGCTCGTCCCGTGGGTATGAGCACACACACGACACACAGCACACCCACCACCCACGTCCTGATCGTCGGCGCCGGGTTCGCCGGCGGCATGGCAGCGGTCCGGCTCGCGGGACACTCCCGCGGCCGGGTGGCCGTCACCGTCGTCAACCCGCGGCCGACGTTCGTCAACCGCCTGCGCCTGCACCAGCTGGCCGCCGGGCAGCAGGTCCCCGCCCCGAGCATCCGCCGGATGCTCGGCCCGGACGTCACGTTCGTCGAGGGCTACGTCACCTCGCTCGACCCGGACGGCGGCCGGGCCACCGTCCACGGGCCGGACGGCGTGCGACAGCTGCTGTTCGACCGCGCCGTCCTCGCCACCGGCAGCACCACCGAGCCGGTGCCCGTCCCGGGCGGCGAGCACACGCACGGCGTCGCGGACCTGGCGGCGGCCGAACGGCTGCGGCACGCCGTCGCGAGCCTGCCCGCCGGGGCGGACGTCGCCGTCGTCGGCGGCGGGTTCACCGGCCTGGAGACCGTCGGCGAGCTGGCCGCGACCCGGCCGGACGTCAAGACCCGCCTCGTCACCTCCGGAGAGGTCGGCGGCTGGTTCAACCCCCGGGCGGCCGCCCACGTGCGCACCAGCCTGGAGGGCCTCGGCGTCGAGTCGGTCGGGGGCGCCCGCGTCCGGGCCGTCGAGCCCGGCCTGCTCCTGCTGGACGACGGCGCCGAGGTCCCGTCCGACCTGACCGTCTGGTGCGGCGGCTTCGCCGCGCCGCCCCTCGCCCGCGAGTCCGGGCTCGCCGTCGACCCGGACGGCGCCGCCCGCACCGACGCCGCCCTGCAGTCGGTGTCCCACCCGCAGATCATGGCGGTGGGCGACGCCGGGCACACGGTGGCTCCGCACGGCGGGCGGTACTCCATGTCCTGCCAGCTCGCGTTCCCCTCGGGGGCGCACGCCGCCGACGTGCTCTCCGCCGAGGCCCGCGGCACCGCCGACGGCGGCCCCGCGCCGCTGGACCTCGGGTTCCAGGGGCGCTGCGTGAGCATCGGCAGCCACGCCGCCGTGCTGCAGCTCACCGACCGTGACGATGTCGCGGGCGACCGCGCGCTGACCGGCCGCACCGCCGTCGCGCTGAAGAAGTTCCAGGTGCGCGGCGTGGTCGCGGCCATCGGCATCGCCCGCCGCGCGCCGGGAGCGATCCGCTGGCCCGGGTCCGGCCGTGCGCCGAGCCCCGTCCAGGCGCCGGTGGCAGGCTGAGAAGATGTCCCGCACCGAGGAGTTCACCGCGCTGCGGCCGCTGCTGTTCGCGATCGCCTACCGGATCCTGGGCAGCGTGACCGAGGCCGAGGACGCCGTCCAGGAGACCTGGTTGCGCTACGAGGGCACGACGGCGGAGCCGACGTCGGTCAAGTCGTTCCTGTCCGCCGTCGTCACCCGGATCTCGATCGACGTGCTCCGCTCGGCGCGGGTGCGCCGCGAGGAGTACACGGGCACCTGGTTCCCCGAGCCGCTGCTGGACGACCCGTACGAGGACCCGGAGCGCTCCGCCGAGCTCGCCGACTCGGTGTCCATGGCGGCGCTGCTCCTGCTCGAACGGCTCAGCCCGCTCGAACGGGCGGTCTTCGTGCTCCGGGAGGTCTTCGCGTTCGACTTCGCCGAGATCGCCGAGGCCGTCGACCGCTCCGAGTCGGCGTGCCGGCAGCTCGCGGTGCGGGCGCGCCGGCACATGGCCGAGGGCCGGCCCCGGTTCGACGCCGACCGGCGCGAGCGCGAGGAGCTCACCGCCCGGTTCGTCGAGGCCTTCCGCGCGGGGGACGTGGACGGCCTGACCGAGCTGTTGGCGGCCGACGTCCAGGTGACCGGCGACGGCGGCGGCAAGGCCCCCGCGTTCCCCCGTCCGGTCGCCGGCCGGGAGAAGGTGCTCCGGGCGTTCGTGGCCTTCGCCGACCTGCTGTCGGCGGGCGACCTCGTGATCGAGCAGCACGAGGTCAACCACCAGCCGGGCATCGTCATCTCCACCACGGACCACGAGCTTCTCGCCGTCCTGGCGGTCGACGTGCTCGACGGTCACATCCAGACCGTCCGCGGCGTGATGAACCCCGACAAGCTCGCCCACCTCGGCCCCGTGGCGGACGCGTGGGCGGTGCAGGCCCGCGCGGTCCAGGCCCGGCGCGAACGGTCCTGACCTCCTCGCTGGCGTCGGGCGCCGACGTAGGACACGGTGGGAGGCATCCGCCCCAGCTCCCCCGAAGATCCTTGGAGGTCGTCATGAAGATCGTGGTCGTCGGTGCGCTCGGCAAGGTCGCGCGACACCTGCTCCCGCTGCTCACGAAGAGCGGGCACGACGTCGTCGGCGTGGTCCGCAAGCCCGAGCAGCTCGACGTCGTGACCGACCTCGGCGCCGAGGCGCTGCTCCTCGACGTCGAGACGTCGAGCACCGACCAGATCGCGACGGCGCTCGACGGTGCCGACGCCGTCGTCTGGTCCGCCGGGGCAGGCGGCGGCAATCCCGACCGCACCTACGCCGTCGACCGGGACGCCGCGATCCGCTCCATGGACGCCGCGGCGCTCGCCGGGGTCCGCCGGTACGTCATGGTGTCCTGGATCGGCTCCGTGCCCGACCACGGGATCCCCGAGGACTCGAGCTTCTACCCCTACGCGGACGCCAAGCTCGCCGCCGACGACCACCTGCGGGGCACCTCGCTGGACTGGACGATCCTCGGGCCGGGCAGCCTCACCGACGACGCCGCCACCGGCCGGATCGAGCGGGTCGCCGACGGTACGGCTCTCGAACGCGGCGAGGAGTCGGCCGTCCCGCGCGCCGACGTCGCCCAGGTGGCGGCCGACACGCTGCGCGAGCCGTTGACCGTGGGCGCGTTCGTCCGCTTCCGCAGCGGCGAGACGCCGATCCCGGACGCGCTGCGCGGCTGACGGCGCGGCTGACGTGCCGGCCCGCGCGGGCCGGTCAGTCCGGCGTGTGCTGGTGCAGCAGCAGCCGCCACCCGTCGGCGCGCACGTACGTGCTGGCCAGGGTCGCGACGTAGGTGTCCTCGCCGCGGCGCCCGGTGAACCGGTAGACGATCGTCGCGGTGTCGCCGCCGCGCACCAGCCGGGCGTCGTCCAGGTCGGCCTCGTCCCAGCCGGGCGAGGCGTCCATCGCGGCGACGCAGCCCGCCTTGTCCAGGACCGCACCCGGCACGACGACGAGAGCGTCGTCGTGCAGCACCTCCGCGTAGTCGGGGCCCGCACCGCGTGCGAGGCGGTCGTCGATCGCCAGGAGCTCGTGGAGCATCGCCTCGTCCATCCATCGACCGTAGGCTCGGGGCGGCCGCCCCGCAGCGGTGACCGACGCCACCGCGCTCCCCCGCGCGGGCACGGCCCGGCTGGGGCAGCATCGCAGGAAGCCGTCACCCGCTCCCCGGAGGTCACCGTCATGGCTCGCACCGTCGCCGAACACCTCGTCGACCAGCTCGTCGCCGCGGGCGTCGAACGCATCTACGGCATCGTCGGGGACTCGCTCAACCCGATCGTGGATGCCGTGCGCCGCACCGAAGGCATCTCCTGGGTGCACGTGCGCCACGAGGAGGCGGCAGCCTTCGCCGCCGCCGCCGAGGCCGAGGTGACCGGCAAGCTCGCCGTGTGCGCCGGGTCGTGCGGCCCGGGGAACCTGCACCTCATCAACGGGCTGTACGACGCGAACCGCTCCAAGCTCCCCGTCCTGGCCATCGCCTCGCACATCCCGAGCTCCGAGGTCGGGACGCAGTTCTTCCAGGAGACGCACCCCGACCGCCTCTTCACCGAGGCCTCCGTCTTCTCGGAGATGATCTCGACGTCGGCGCAGCTGCCGCGCGTCACCCGCTCCGCGATCCAGCACGCGCTCGCCGAGCCGGGCGTCGCGGTCCTCACCCTGCCCGGCGACGTCGCGGACGAGGAGGTGGCCGACGACGACGCGCCGATCCTCATCCCCGGCGCCTGCCCGGCGCGCGTCGTGCCCAACGGCACGGACGTGGCGGCGCTGGCGCGGGCGATCGACGACGCCCAGAAGGTCACCCTGTTCGTCGGAGCCGGTGCCCGAGGTGCGCGGGACGAGGTGCTCGAGCTCGCCGACCTCGTCGCCGCACCCGTGGGCCACTCGCTGCGCGGCAAGGAGATCATCCAGTACGACAACCCCCACGACGTCGGCATGTCCGGCCTGCTCGGCTACGGCTCCTGCCACCAGGCGATCCACGGGGCCGACCTCCTGGTGCTGATCGGCACGGACTTCCCCTACGACTCGTTCCTGCCGGACGACGTCCCGACGGCGCAGATCGACATCGACGCCTCCCACCTGGGTCGGCGCACCCGCCTCGACCTGCCCGTGCACGGCGACGTGGGCGAGACGCTGCGTCTGCTCAACCCGCTCGTGCAGCGCAAGACGAACCGCAAGTTCCTGCGCCGGATGGTCGACAAGCACGCCGAGAACATGACCAAGGTGGTCGGCGCCTACACGCGCAAGGTGGAGAAGCACACGCCGATCCACCCGGAGTACGCTGCGGTCCAGCTCGACGAGACGGCGGCGGACGACGCCGTGTTCACCGTCGACACGGGGATGAACAACGTCTGGGCGGCGCGCTACCTCACGCCCAACGGCCGACGGCGCGTCATCGGCTCGTTCCTGCACGGCTCGATGGCCAACGCCCTGCCGCACGCCATCGGGGCGTCGATGGCCCAGCCGGACCGGCAGGTGGTGGCCCTCGCCGGCGACGGCGGGCTGTCCATGCTGCTCGGCGAGCTGATCACCGTCCGCGCCTACGACCTGCCCGTGAAGATCGTGGTGTTCAACAACGCCTCGCTGGGCATGGTGAAGCTGGAGATGCTCGTGGAAGGGCTGCCGTCGCACGGCACCGACTCGCCCGAGGTGAACTACGCGGCGATCGGGACCGCCGTCGGCATCCCGTCGCAGCGCGTCGAGAAGCCGAAGGACCTGCGCAAGGTGTTCGCCGAGCGCCTGGATGCTCCCGGACCGGCGCTGGTGGAGGTCATGACCGACCCGAACGCGCTGTCCATCCCGCCGTCGATCACGTCCGGGCAGATCCGCGGGTTCGCGACCGCCATGACCAAGGAGATCCTGGGCGGCGGCATGGGCGAGGTCATGTCGATGGCTCGCTCGAACCTGCGCAACCTGCCGCGCTGACGGTTCAGCCGGCGGCGGCCATGGCGGCCACCAGCGCGTCCGCCGCGTCCTGGTCGCTGAACGCCGCGAAGTCCGACTCGTCGAGGGAGTTGATCTCGAGCACCACGGCGGCCAGCGCGTCCTCGTCGAGGTACAGGACGCGGTAGGCGCCCTGCGGGTTCGACGGGATCCACCGGCGCAGCACGCTGACCTCGAGCCGCCCGGACGTCACGGTGGTGACCTCGTTCTCCTGCACCGCCGTGCTGGTCTGCGCGTCGAACTCGTCCACGAGGAGGCTGCCGGCAGCCGCGTCGGCCACCTTGATGACCTGGAGCTCCCCGGCGTACCGGTCCGGGGACCACAGACCGCACAGGTACCGGTAGGAGTCCGGCGCGGCCGGGTCGTCCCCGTAGGGTCCCCAGCCGACGTCGGTGTACCCGCCCTGCACGCCGAGCATCTCGGGGGGCTCGTCGCCGAGGAGACACCCGCCGCGCCCCAGGTGCGGCATCGCCTGCCCGTACCCGTCGGAATCGGCCCAGCCGTCGGCCGTGTCCTCGAGCCAGGACTCCGGGACGCCGGTCACGTCGGCGGGTTCGGTGCCGCCCGCCGAGCACGCCCCGAGACCCAGGGTGGCGACCAGGGCGGTCACGACAGGAGCAGCCGCGGACGCGGTCCGTCGGTGGCCCCTCACCGGACCCAGTCCGCGGCCAGCGCCAGGAACGCGTCGTTCGCCGCGACCTCACCGATGCTGACGCGCATCCCGTCACCGGCGAACGGCCGCACGAGGACGCCCGCCACCGCGGCCTGCGCCGCCAGCTCCGCCGTCCGCTCCCCCGTGCCGAGCCACACGAAGTTCGCGTGCGTGGCCGGCACGTCCCAGCCCTGCTCGCGCAGCGCGTCCCACACCCGGGTGCGCTCGGCGACCAGCGCCTCGACGTGGTCGGTCATCTCGGCCAGGGCCGGAGCCTGCAGCGCGGCGATCCCGGCCCGCTGGGCGAGGTGGTTGACGCCGAACGGCGTGGAGGTGGCGCGGATGCCCGCGGCGAGGTGCGGCTCCGCCAGCGCGTACCCGACGCGCAGGCCGGCGAGCCCGTACGCCTTGGACAGCGTGCGCAGCACGACGACGTTCGGGTGGCGGCGCAGCACGTCGAGCCCGTCCGGGGACTCGGGGTCGCGCACGAACTCGAGGTACGCCTCGTCGACGACGACGAGCACGTCGCGCCGCACGGACGCGAGGAACGTCTCGAGCTCGTCGGCGTGCACCACCGGACCGGTCGGGTTGTTGGGCGTGCACACCAGGACGGCGCGGGTGCGCTCGGTGACGGCGGCCGCCATCGCCGGCAGGTCCAGGCGGCCGGCGGCGCTGACCGGCACCGTCACCGCCGTGCCGCCGGCGACGGCCGTGATGATCGGGTAGGCCTCGAAGGAGCGCCACGGGAAGACGACCTCGTCACCCGGCTCGACGACCGCCTCGAGGACGTGCTGCAGCACCGCGACGGACCCGTTGCCCACGACCACCTGGTCCGCGCCGACGCCCACGTAGCCCGCGATGGTCTCGACGAGCTCCGTGGCGTACATGTCGGGGTAGCGGTTGACCTCGGCCGCCGCCGTCTGGATCGCGGCGAGCACCGACGGCAGCGGCGGGTACGGGTTCTCGTTGGACGAGAGCTTGTACGCCCGTCCGCTCGGGCGCGCGCCGGGGACGTAGGCGGGCAGGGCCGCGACGGCGGCGCGCAACGGGACGGACGTGTTCGGGTTCGGCATGTTCGGCACGGCCCCAGGATCTCATCGGTCCGCCACGGCCCCGGTCCGAGGACTCCCGACGGCCCGGGCCCGGGCGTCAGCGGATCGGCCGGGCGTGCCCGGCGAACGGCATGGCGGTCATCATGATCGAGGCCATGCGCCGATCATGGCACCGCGGTTGTTCCCGTGGACGCCCGCCCGTGCCACGATGCCGTCATGAACCTCATCGCACGGATCGTCGTGACCTCGCTCGCGCTGTGGATCTGCGACCTGATCTTCGACAACCTCGAGATCTACGGCGGCGACGACGCGCTCGGGCGCATCCTCGTCATCGTGGGCGTGGCGACGATCTTCTCCTTGGTCAGCATGATCGTGAAGCCGATCGTGTCCCTCATCTCGCTGCCGCTCCTGATCCTCACCCTCGGCCTGTTCTACCTGCTGATCAACGCGCTGATGCTGTGGATCACGGTGTGGCTCACGGACCAGATCGGGGACTGGGGTCTCGACATCTCCGGCGGCTTCTGGTGGTACCTGTGGATCGCGCTGATCCTCGCGGTGCTGCAGACCGTCATCGGCTGGGTCGTCCCCGGCAAGCGGGACTGACGGGTCGGGCCCGACGGGGCGACCGCGCCACCGGGACAGGTCACTGCCCGGGCTGCCCACGCCGGACCGTGTAGAACGTCGTCTCGGACCGGTCGCCGTCCAACAGCTCCTCGATCGGCCGGACCACACCGGCCACCTGGACGTTGCCCACGGCCTGCGCGTGCGCCAGCGTGCGCAGGTGCGTGGGCACGGAGTGCGCCTTCCCGACGTTGCCGGACGCCGCGCGGTCGTGCGGGTCGTCGGAGGCTGACAGGTCACGACTCACCGTCACCCGATCGGGGGTCGCCGGGTTCTCCGCACCCGACCGTCCGTCGAGCGGTGAGACCAGCTCCTCGGTGTTCTCGACGTGCAGCGCCGGAACCCCGGGGGGCGTGCGGAAGGTCGCCGTCGGCGCCCCGGCCGTCACGACGCCGCCGACGCGGTGCTTCTGCCGGAACGACGGCGACGCGGCCAGCGCCGTCGCGGCGATCCCGCCGAGCGAGTGGCCCACGAGCACCACCGGCTCGTCCCGGGAGGCACCCGCGTCCGCGAGCGCCTGCTCGACGGCGACCATCACGTCGGCCGTCTCGCCCGCCATGAGGTCGAGGTCGGTGGCGCCGTCGAACGGGTTCCGGGTGGACAGCACCTCCTGCGTCCCGGGGATCAGCACGGTCCAGCTCACCGTGCCGTCGGCGTGCTCGACCCGCTCCACCCCGACCGTGCCCGGCGGCGGCCCCGGCGCGGGCCGCCCCGGGATGCTGCTGCCGTGCGAGTACAGGTCCGCGGTGCGGGCCAGCGCCTCGGCCACGCTGCCGGCGCACGACCCCTGCCAGGCGGGCGGGCCGCCCGTGAACCGTGCGGGGTCCAGCGGCTCCACCGTGACGTCGACGCGGGGCAGGACGCTGTGCACGGCGCCGGAGAGCACCCGCGCGCCACCGGTCACGGAGAAGTCGCCGCGGGCCGCGAGCGGTGCCCCGGCAGCGACCCCGACGCCGCCGCCCAGGATCGCCTCGTCGGCGTACGGTGCCGCACCTCGCAGGATCCACCCGCCGATCCCTCCACCACCGGACGGTTCGACGTCGACGGGAACGGTGGCGGCAGGTTCCTGCGGCCCGTCCGGGTCGGGCGCCAGCACGGCGGCCATGCCGATCCCGATCCGTCCGCCCCAGCGCGCCGGCAGGCCGAGCAGCGGGTCGGTGACCCGTCCGGTGACCACCCCCGCGACGGCCCCCGAGCCCACCGCCACGACGGCTCCGACGAGCTTCTCCGCGGCGGACTCGGCGTGCTCGTAGAGGCCCGCGGCGACCAGGAGCCGGTGCTGCAGGCTCGCGCAGGTGTCGGCGCGGGCCGCGAGCGCGACGGCGGCGTCGTCGGCGAGCGCCCGTGCCCAGCGGACCCGGCCGGGGCGACCGGGGTCCGTCTCCCCGAGGGGTGCGGGGCTCCACAGGTCGCGGTCGAGGGCGGTCCGGGCGGCGGCGCAGGCGGCCGTGGCGACGCGCAGGTCGTCGGCGGCGTCCGCGAGCCGGAGCGCCGCCGTGCGGATGTCGGTGGCGTCGACGTGCGCGACGGGTCGCCCGCCGACGACGACGAGCGTCTCGCGCGGGTCCCGGCTCACGACGTCTCCAGGGCCGCGGTGACCCGGACGGCCTGCTCGACCGCGCCGGAGTCGGTGGCGAGGATCGTGAGCAGGTCGCTGATCGCGGCCCGGCAGTCCTCGCCGGCGGAGGAGTCCCAGGCGAGGACGGCGGCGCGGCGCAGCAGGGCAGCGGAGTCGTCGAGCGCGGCGTGGGCGTCGCGGAGCCGGGTGGCGGCCACGGCGACGTCGGAGGTCGGCATGAGCATGGCCCGGACGCTAGGGCGCTCGGGTGCCGACCGCCCCGGCCGACCCGGTCGCCTGTGGACGGTGGCAGCCTGTGGACGACCTCCCTCGACGGAGCGCTCGCACCACGACCGGTGCCCGACGACGGCGGCTCGGCCCGTGAGACCTGCGGGCCGGGCCGCCGGGCCGCGTGGGAGAATGCAGGGCGTGACCTCCACCGCGCCGCAGCCTGACCAGCCCACCCGTGTCGACCTCGCCGACGTCACCCCGCCGATCGCGCTGGGGCCGCTCGACGGCCGCTACCGGGGTGCGGTGGCGCCGCTCGTGGACCACCTGAGCGAGGCCGCGCTGAACCGGGCGCGCATCCACGTCGAGGTCGAGTGGCTGATCACGCTGTGCAACGGCACGGCGGGCAACGGCACGGCGGGCGACGGCACGACGGAGGCACCGGGCGCGGTGGTGCCCGGCGCTCCCACCCTGACCGACGCGGAGATCGCGTACCTGCGCCGGATCCCGGCGACGTTCGGCGCGGACGAGATCGCCGAGCTCGCCGAGATCGAGCGCGAGACGGTGCACGACGTCAAGGCCGTCGAGTACTTCATCAAGCGCCGCATCGCCACGGCGCCCGACGAGCTCGGCGACACGAACCTGCCGGCCGCGAGCGAGCTGGTGCACTTCGCGTGCACGTCCGAGGACGTCAACAACCTCAGCTACGCGCTGATGGTGCGCGGCGCCGTCGTCGACGTGTGGCTGCCGGCGGCCGAGGGCCTGGCCGACCAGCTCGCCGAGATGGCGCGTGAGCACGCCGACGTGCCGATGCTGAGCCGTACCCACGGCCAGCCGGCCACGCCGACGACGATGGGCAAGGAGCTCGCCGTGCTCACCCACCGGCTCCGCCGTCAGCTCCGCCGCGTCACGGGGGCGGAGTTCCTCGGCAAGCTCAACGGCGCGACCGGCACGTACGGCGCGCACACCGTCGCGGTACCGGATGCCGACTGGCCGGCCGTCTCGCGGGGGTTCGTCGAGCACCTGGGCCTGACCTGGAACCCGCTGACCACGCAGATCGAGTCGCACGACTGGCAGGCCGAGGTCTACGCCGACATGGCGCGGTTCAACCGGATCCTGCACAACCTCGCGACCGACGTGTGGACGTACATCTCGCTCGGGTTCTTCACGCAGATCCCCGTCGCGGGCGCCACCGGCTCCTCGACGATGCCGCACAAGGTGAACCCGATCCGGTTCGAGAACGCCGAGGCCAACCTCGAGATCTCCTGCTCGCTGCTGGACACGCTCTCAGCCACGCTCGTCACCAGCCGTCTGCAGCGCGACCTCACGGACTCCACCACGCAGCGCAACATCGGCCCTGCGTTCGGGCACTCGCTGCTCGCCATCGACAACGTGCGCCGCGGGCTGAAGGCCCTCGCCGTCAACGCCGACCTCATGGCCGACGACCTCGACCACAACTGGGAGGTCCTCGGCGAGCCGGTCCAGTCGGCGATGCGCGCCGCGTCCGTGGCGGGGGTCGAGGGCATGGAGAACCCGTACGAGCGCCTCAAGGAGCTCACCCGCGGCCAGCGCGTCGACGCCACCCGCATGCGCGAGTTCGTCGGCACGCTCGGCCTGCCCGACGACGTCGCGGCGCGGCTCGCCGAGCTCACCCCCGCCGCGTACACGGGCATCGCGGCACGGCTGGTCGAGGACTACCTCGACTGAGTCAGCTGCTGCTGCCCGACGACGGACAGCAGCGCGAGCTTCTCCGCGTCGACGGAGCGCGGCGCGGCGGTGAGGACGAGCAGCGCCTGCGTCTGGTCCTGCGTGAACAGCACCTGGCAGTCGAGCTCGATCGGGCCGACCTCCGGGTGCACGAGCGTCTTGTGGTCCTCGTACCGCCGGGCGACCTCGTGCCGCTCCCAGATCTCGACGAACTCCTCGCTGGCGTCCTGCAGGACCCGCACCAGCTCCCCGGCAGGCGAGCCGGGCCCGAGCAGCCCGACGGCGGCCCGCAGGTTCGCGACGACGGCCCGGCCGTGCCGCGCACGGTCCGCGGCCGGGTAGATCTCCCGGCTCGCCGGGTCGGTGAACCACCGGTAGTACTCGCTGCGAGCCCAGCCGGCGGCCTGCGAGTGGTCGCCGAACAGGGCGACGGCCAGGGGGTTGGCCGTGAGCGCCTCGCCCACGCAGGACAGGATGAGGGCGGGCGTGTCGTGGAGCCGGTCGAACACCCGCCGCAGCGCCGGTGCCACGTGCGGGTGGCACACGATCCGGTCGGGCGTGCCGCGCCCCGCCGTGCGGAACAGGTAATCAGTCTCGTCGTCGGTCAGGCGCAGCGCCCGGGCGATCGCGGCAAGCATCTGCTCGCTCGGCTGCGGGCCGCGCTGCTGCTCGAGCCGCGTGTAGTAGTCGACGGACATCGCGGCGAGCGCGGCGACCTCCTCGCGGCGCAGGCCGGCAGTGCGCCGTCGGGCGCCGGGGGCGAGCCCGACGTCGGCGGGCTGCACCGCCGCGCGGCGGTGACGGAGGAAGGCGGCTAGCGCGGCTCGGTCCATGCCCACCATGGTCCGACGGCGGCACCCCGGCACGCCAGTGCCCAGCCAGGGATCGCCGGTCCCCCGACGAGGGGTCCTCTCCCGCTGTCGTGCCGTGGCGCGCACCGTGGAGCCATGGACATCACGAACAGCACCGTCTTCATCCCCGGCGCGACCAGCGGCATCGGCCTCGCTCTCGCGCAACGTCTGCACGCGGCCGGCAGCACCGTGATCGTGGGTGGGCGCCGCACCGAGCGGCTGGCCGCGATCGCTGCGGACCACCCCGGCATCGACACCGTGCAGATCGACACGACCGACCCGGCGAGCGTCGAGGTCGCCTCGCGGGAGGTCCTCGCGAAGCACCCGGACCTGGACGCCGTCGTCGCGATGGCGGGCATCATGCTCACCGAGGACTGGCGGTCGGCGGACGTCCTCGCCACGGCCGAGCGGGTCGTCACCACCAACCTCCTGGGCCCGTTGCGGCTCCTGGCCGCCTTCACCGAGCACCTGCAGGGCCGCGACGGCGCCACGTTCGTCACGGTGTCGTCCGGCCTGGCGCACGTGCCGCTCATCGCGACCCCCGTCTACAACGCGACCAAGGCCGCGATCCACAGCCTCTCGGAGGGCGTGCGGCTGCAGCTCGAGCCGGTGGGCGTGCAGGTGGTCGAGATCGTCCCGCCGGCGGTGTCCACCACCCTGACACCGCACCTGGCGGACAACCCCGCCGCGTTGCCGCTCGACGCGTTCGCGGACGAGGTCATGGCTCTGCTGGCAGCCGACCCGGACGCGCACGAGGTCCTGGTCGACGCCGTGCAGCCCCTGCGGCGGGCCGAGCTCGACGGCCGGTACGCCGAGACCCTCGCGCAGCTCAACGGGCTGGACCTCCCGGCCGCCGCCCGCTGAGCCGCGCTACGGCTTGTCCGAGGTCAGGTACCGCGAGGCGACGTATCCTCGCTTCTTCCCGTGCTTGACCTTGATCCAGCCGTTCTGCATCTTGCCGAGGTGCCGGACCCGCTGGTCGCGGCGCAACGTCTTGACCTTGGACGTCGAGGTGGAGGCGCCCTTGCGCAGGTGGAGCTTCTTGACATCCACCCAGGAGTGCGTCTTCCCCGACGCCTTCGGCACCACCCGGGCGCCGTCCCGGGTGTCCGAGAGGTACCGCGCGTGCAACCACCCGTTCTTGCTGCCGTAGCGGACGCGCTGCCAGTTGCCCTTGATGCCTCGCAGCATCGTGACCCGAGCGTCCGCGGGAACGGTGCGCCGGACCTTCGACGACGTCGACGGCTTGGCGCGCATGTTCAGGGAGGTGAGCGTGTAGCGCGTGCCCTGCGAGGTGTAGCCGGGCGAGACGTAGTCGCGGTGGATCCAGCCGGTCCGTCCGGAACGCGTGACCTTGCGCCAGACGCCGGACCCGTCGCCCGGCTTGGCCTTGAGGACCACGTTGGGCTGCAGGGTGCGCAGCACTCCGTAGCCGGTCCCCGGGCCCTTGCGCAGCTTGACCTTCGCCGCCGTGAAGTACTTGCACGACGTCGCCACGGTGCGCGCGTAGTTGCGCGTCGAGCGCTGGGTGAGGTCGATCCCCCGCTTCTTCAGGAACTTCAGGGGGTCGACGGCCTTGCCGTTGGGGTAGCCGCCGCGCCAGATCTCCAGGTGCAGGTGGGGTGACGTCGACGTCCCGGTGGAGCCGACATCGGCGATGTGCTGCCTCTTGCGGACCTTCTGGCCCTTCTTGACGCGACCGTCGCCGTCGATCACGTGGGCGTACAGCGAGGAGAACTTCACCCCGCCCACCTTGTGGTCGATCACGACCCACTGGCCGAAGCCCCTGACCGTCCCGGCCCGCGACACGGTGCCGGCGGCGACGGCGCGCACGTCGGTCCCCGACGACGCCCCGAAGTCCTGACCGAGGTGGAACGTGGAGGAGCCCCGTACGGGCATGCAGCGCGGCCCGTGGTAGGAGGACAGGACGTAGGTCTTGTTCTTCAGCGGGGCGGCGACGGCGTTCGCGGCCTGCGCGGGGGCTGCGGCGACCGCTCCGGTGAGCGCGAGTCCCACGGTGGTCACCGCGGCGAGCAACAGTGTGACAGCCCTGCGTCGGGTCTGATTCATGGCCAGTCTCCAAGCCGGTCGTGGCGCGAACTGTTGCTCGCGCGCATCATCATATGGCGGCTCCCTCCGCTGCGCACCGGCAAGTGCACGCGACGTGCGCTACGCCTACGGTGGCAACGACGAAAGGAGATGTCATGACCACCTATGCACCGGAGCGCGACCCACGCGTCGCGCCGAGCGCCTTCGCCCTCGAGCTGGTCAGGCGCGACTCGACGGTGACCGACCCCCGGTTCGCCGACAAGCCTCCCGTCGAGGACCCCGGCGAGACCAGCGAGGCGGGAGAACGTCGGTTCGACGCCGGCTGACACCCGCGCATGCTCGAGAACCACCCGGTCCTGACGCTGCTCCCGCCGGTGATCGCCATCGTCCTGGTGGTGATCACCAAGAAGGTCCTCGTGAGCCTGGGGGCAGGGATCCTGGCGGCGGCGCTCCTCGTGGCGAACCTGGCCCCGCTCGAGACCCTGCGCCTGCTCTGGGACTCGTTCGCGGCGATCTTCTGGACCGACGGCGCCGTGAACACGTGGTACGTCTACATCCTCGCGTTCACGCTGATGCTGGGTGTCATCGCGGCGTTCATCATGATGTCGGGCGGCACCAAGGCGTTCGCCGACTGGGCCGTGGAGCGGATCCGGGACCGCCGCGGGGCGCAGGTCCTGCCCGCCGTGATGGGGATCGTCATCTTCATCGACGACTACTTCAACGCACTCGCCGTCGGGCAGGTCTCGAGGCCGGTCACGGACCGCCACCGCGTCTCGCGCGCGAAGCTCGCCTACATCATCGACTCGACGTCCGCACCGGTCGCCGTCCTCGCCCCGTTCTCGAGCTGGGGCGCCTACATCATGGGGCTGCTCGCGCCGATCATCGCGGCGTCCGCCCTGAGCCTGTCCAGCGTCCAGGCGTTCCTCGGCGCCGCGGCCGCCAACTACTACGGGATCGCCGCCGTCCTCCTCGTGTGGCTGACGATCGTCCTGCGCCTCGACGTCGGCCCGATGCGCCGGGAGGAGGAGCGCGCCGTGGTCGACGGCCGCACCTTCGCCGACGACGCCACGGTGCCCGGTCAGCTCTCGGAAGACCTCCCCGTGCACGAGCCCGGTGCCCGCCGGGCTCTCGTCGTCCCGTTCATCCTGCTGGTGCTCGGCGTCTTCGCCAGCATCGTGTGGACGGGGTACACGGCGGCCGGCTCCTGGTCCGTCGTCGACATCCTCGCCGAGACGGACACCAGCGCGTCACTCATGGTGGGCGGGGTGCTCGGGCTCGTCGCGGCCGTCTACTACTACCTGCGGTACACCGCGCCGAACCCGCGGTTCTCCGGCAAGCACTTCGGCCGCGGGTGGGTCGAGGGCTTCCGGGCGATGTGGCCGGCGGTGAGCATCCTCGTGCTGGCGTGGATGCTCACGGGGCTCATCGACCAGCTCGGCACCGGCGCCTACCTCGGCGGGCTGGTCGAGGGCGCCGACATCTCCAGCTCCTGGCTCGTACCGGTGATCTTCGTGCTCGCCGCCGCCATGGCGTTCTCCACCGGGACGTCGTGGGGGTCGTTCGCGCTCCTGCTGCCGCTGGTCGGCGGCATCATGAACACCATCGGCGACACCGACCTGCTCCTGCCGGCCCTCGGTGCCGTCCTCGCCGGCGCGGTCCTCGGCGACCACTCGTCGCCGATCTCGGACACCACGATCCTGTCCTCCACCGGCGCCGGGTCCGACGTCATCACGCACGTGCTCACCCAGCTCCCCTACGCCGCGGTGGCGGCCCTGGCCGCGCTCGCCGGGTACGTGGCGATCGCACTCGGGGCGGGCACCGCCGTCGGGCTGCTCGTCGTGGTGGGCACCCTGGCGGTGCTGGTCGGTGCGGCCCGTGCCCTGCGGCGGCCGATCGACGAGACGGAGGACGCCGGACGCGCCGCCTCAGTCGAGCAGCCGTAGCTCGACCACCGGCACGAGGCGCTCCCAATGCTCCTCGCCCTTCGCCGCGGCCAGCGGCTGGGCCCACTCGGTCAGGACCGGACCCAGCGCCGTCCACGCGCGGGGGTGGTCGCGCGCGTAGGCGTCGAGGGTGCGGGCGGCCTCGTCCGGGGACAGCACGTGTGCCAGGGCGCGGACCTCGCGGCGCGCCCCGACCGACACCAGCACGCGCGGCTCCACCAGCACGTTGCGGTACCACTGCGCCCGGGGCCCCATCCCGGAGACGACGACGATCCGGTCCGGCGCGGGACGGTCCGTCACCTCCAGGACCACCGACCGGGCCTCGCCACTGACCCGACCCCGGTGCTGCATCAGCAGCATCCGATCACCCAGGAGGAAGCCGAGCCGGGCGCGGTACAGCCCGATCGGCGCGCGGACCAAGGGGCGGACGCGCAGCAGACGGGAGGCGAGGCTCATCGTCCGACTTTACCTGCCGCCCGCTCTCCGGTCGGTCCTCCGCGCCGGAACTCCTAGAGTGGCGCGCATGGCCCACGTGATCCTCGGACTGCTGCTGATCGCGCCGCAGAGCCTCTACGACCTCGTCAAGAGCTTCGAGGCCGGCGTCTCGCTCTTCTATAGCGCCAGCTCCGGGAGCATCAAGCGCGCCCTCGACGGCCTGCTGGCGCGCGGGGCGATCGAGGTGGCGAGCGTGGACGCCGGCGCCCGCGGGCGCAAGGTCTACCGCGTCACCGAGGCGGGACGCCGGGAGTTCGAGGCGTGGATGACCGGGGAGGTCACCGGCCCGGACCTGGAGACCGCCGCCCTCTCGCGGCTCTTCTTCCTCGGGCTGCTGCCCTCGCAGGACCGTGTGCCCGTGCTGGAGGGCATCGTGCGGAGGCTCGAGGCGGAGCTCGCGCAGTTCCGCGGGCTCGACGCACAGCTCGACGGCGTCGAGATCCCCGCCGGGCTCGAGGACGTCGCCACCCACCAGCGCGCGACGCTCGGCTACGGCATCGCCTCCGTGCACCACGCGCTGGGCTGGTTCCGGGAGCACCTCGACCGCGAGCGGGCGCGCGGCCAGGCAGAACGCTGATCCGCCGGGCTGGCCGAGGGGGGAGACACACCTCGTCACGGCTGGCAGTATCGAGGCATGCACGAGCGCGCAGGGCAGACCGCCCAGGATCAGGACCTCATCGACGTCGACCAGGTGGTCGGCGCGTACTACGACCGCAAGCCCGACGTGGAAGACCCTGCCCAGCAGGTCGTCTTCGGCACCTCGGGCCACCGCGGCTCCAGCCTGGACGGCGCCTTCAACGAGGCGCACATCGCCGCCGTCACGCAGGCGATCGTGGAGTACCGGGCGGCCCAGGGCACGGACGGCCCGCTGTTCCTCGGCCGCGACACCCACGCCCTGTCGCGGCCCGCCTGGCAGACCGCGCTCGAGGTGCTCGCCGGCGCGGGCGTGACCGTCATGATCGACGCCCGCGACTCGTACACCCCGACGCCCGCGGTCTCGCAGTCGATCCTCATCCACAACGGGGCGGCGTCGGACGAAGGGCTGCGCACCGCGGGCCCGGGCGCCGCGGACGGGATCGTCGTCACGCCGTCGCACAACCCGCCGCGGGACGGCGGGTTCAAGTACAACCCGCCCCACGGCGGGCCCGCGGACTCCGACGCGACGAGCTGGATCGCCGACCGCGCGAACGAGCTGCTCCGGGCCGGCGGTCTCGCGCGCATCCACCGCGTCTCGCTGGACACGGCGCTGGCCGCCGCCACGACGCACAAGCACGACTACCTCTCGACGTACGTCGACGACCTCGCGAACATGCTCGACCTGGACGCGATCCGCGAGTCGGGCGTGCGCATCGGCGCCGACCCGCTCGGCGGGGCGTCCGTGGAGTACTGGGGCGCGATCGGCGAGCGCTACGGGCTCGACCTCACGGTCGTGAACCCGCAGGTCGACCCCCGCTGGGCCTTCATGACCCTGGACTGGGACGGCAAGATCCGCATGGACTGCTCCTCCCCGCACGCCATGGCGTCGCTCGTCGCCACCATGGCGCCCGACGGCGGGGCTGCGGCCCCGTACGACATCGCGACGGGCAACGACGCGGACGCCGACCGCCACGGCATCGTCACCCCGGACGCCGGCCTGATGAACCCTAACCACTACCTGGCCGTGGCCATCCAGTACCTGTTCGGCGGCGCGCGGCCCGACTGGCCGGCCGGTGCCGCCATCGGCAAGACGCTCGTCTCCTCGGCGCTGATCGACCGGGTGGCCGCGGGCCTGGGCCGCGAGCTCACGGAGGTGCCCGTCGGCTTCAAGTGGTTCGTTCCCGGGCTGCTGACCGGCGACATCGGGTTCGGTGGCGAGGAGTCGGCCGGCGCCTCGTTCCTGCGCCGCGACGGTCGCGTGTGGTCGACCGACAAGGACGGCCTGCTGCTCGCGCTGCTGGGCGCGGAGATCATCGCCACGACCGGGCGGTCCCCGTCGCAGCACCACGCCGAGCTGGTGGCCGAGCACGGCGAGTCCTGGTACGCCCGCGTCGACGCTCCGGCGTCGCGCGAGGAGAAGGGCCGCCTGGCGGCGCTCTCCCCGGACCAGGTCACCTCGACGACGCTCGCGGGCTCCGAGATCACCGCGAAGCTCACCGAGGCGCCCGGCAACGGCGCGAAGATCGGCGGGCTGAAGGTGACGACGGCGGACGCCTGGTTCGCGGCGCGCCCCTCGGGCACGGAGGACGTATACAAGATCTACGCCGAGTCGTTCGTCTCCGCCGACCATCTGGCCGAGGTGCAGGCCGCGGCGAAGCAGGTCGTGGGCGAGGCGCTCTGACGGCGGGCCCGGGCCGCCGTCAGGCCAGCAGGTCCTGGTACTCAGGGTGCCGGTCGACGTACGCCTTGACGAACGGGCACCGGGGGACGATCTTCTCGCCGAGGGAGCGGACGTCGTCCAGGGCGCCGCGGGCCAGCGCCGAGCCGACGCCCTGGCCCTCGAGCTCCGGGGAGACCTCCGTGTGGGTGAACGTGACGACGCCGTCGCGACGCCGGAAGTAGGCACCGCCGGCCTCCGTGCCGTCGTCGAGCAGCGCGAGGTAGACGTTCCGGGCGGGGTCGGTGCGGACGGTCACGTGCGGGCGCGAGTCGTTCATCGTCCCATCGTGATGCACCGGTAACCTCCCAGCGACCTCTGGCAGCCACCTGGGGACGGGCTGGGCACCCTACGATGCAGAGCGTGAACGCCAACCTCCGACCGGGTCTGCTCCGCGCGGTCGGTCTCGCCGCCGTCCTGACGCTCTGCGCCTGCTCCGCCGAGCCCGAACCTGCCGACGCCGAGGACGGTCCGGGCAGCGCACCGCAGCACAGCGCCGCAGCCGAGCCCGCCGACGACGCCGGCCCAGACAGTGGGGCGGACGGCAGCGGGTCCGGCGGGACCAACACGGACGGACGGGCGCTGCCCTCGATCGACGACCTGCCGTCGTGCGGCGAGCTGCACGCGGCCCTCGGCCCCGCGGTGGCCGACCTGGTGGCCCACCCGGACGACCCGGACCCGGACCCGACGTCGGACGCGGTGCGGTACACCAAGCAGTGCACGTACTTCCCGCCCGCGATCGTCGACGGGTCGGCGGACTTCGAGCAGCTCATGACCGACGGCGGGTACAGCGTCAGCATCGAGGTCGCGCGGGAGGACGACGAGGCCGAGATGCGCGAGTTCGACCTCGTCGCGGACGAGCCGCGGCTCGCGGAGCACGACGGCTACATCGCCACGCTCGGCAACGAGTGGGTCGGCGGCGAGCAGATCGATCCGTTCGGCTACCACTTCGGCCGGTTCAACGTGATGCACGTCGCGACGTCGCTGTACCTGCAGGACCCGGACAACACTGCACAGCTCACCAACGACTGGGCCCTCGAGGCCTCGATCCGGCTGTACGAGGAGTTCTCGGGCTGAGCAGCCGGCCGGCGCGTCAGGCCACCGTGGTGCCGAAGGCCAGGCCCAGCGCATAGGTGACACCCGCCGCGCCGAACCCGATGGCGAGCTGACGCAGCGCCCTCGTCACCGGGGAGGTGCCGGAGAGCAGGCCGGTCACCGCGCCGGTCACGACGAGGCACACCCCGACCAGCACGGACGCCATGACGACGGCGCCGAGCCCCGACATCCCGAACAGGTACGGCAGCACCGGGACGATCGCCCCGGAGGAGAAGAACCAGAAGCTCGAGATCGCGGCGCCCCAGGCGGTGCCGTGCGTCTCGTGCGTGTCGGGGTGCCCCTCTGTGCTGTCCGACGGTTCCGGGGCGCGCGTGCCGCCGTCGTCCCCGAGGCCCTCCACCGCTCCCGTCGCGGCGAGGCGGGCGAGCACGGCGTCCGCACGGATCTGGGCCGCGTCGGCGTCCAGGCCGCGTGCCCGGTAGACGAGGGCGAGCTCGTTCGCGTCGACGTCGAGGTGCGGCAACGCGTTGACGGCCTCGGGGTCGGGCGTCGACGCCTCGAGCAGCTCTCGTTGCGAGCGCACGGAGATGTACTCCCCCGCGCCCATCGACAGCGCGCCGGCGAGCAGGCCCGCGACCCCGGTGACGAGGATGGTCCCCGTGGCGACGCCGGACGCGCCGATGCCGAGCACGAGCGCGAGGTTGGACACGAGACCGTCGTTCGCGCCGAAGACGGCGGCGCGGAACGTCCCGGACAGGCGGTTGCGGCCGCGCGTGGCGAGGCTGCGCACGACCTCCTCGTGGATCTGCTCGTCGGCAGCCATCTGTGCGGTGGCGTACTCCTCGCGCCCGTACGTCGAGCGCGCCTCGGCACGCTGAGCGAGCGCCAGGACGAAGACACCGCCGAACCGCCGTGCGAGGAAGGCGAGGAACCGGGTGCGCGGATCTCCCTGCAGCGGCATGCCGACGTCGTCGCCGAGCAGGTCGAGCCAGTGCTGCTCGTGCCGCCGCTCGGCCGCTGCCAGCGCGAGCAGGATCTCGCGCTCCTCACCACGACGGCGGGCAGCCAGGTCGCGGTACACGGCCGCCTCGGCGCGCTCGGCGGCCAGGTACCGGCGCCAACGCCGGACGTCGGCCGAGGTGCGTGCGGCAGCGGGTGTGGCGTCGTCCATGGGTCACCATGATCCCTTCCGACGGCGGCCCGTGGGTTCCGGTACGCCGTCGAGCGGTTTCCGGCGGCTCGGACCGCGGGTTTCGGTGATCCGTACGCGAGAGGTTCACCCGGATGTCACCGGGGCAGGGCACAATGTTCCCTGTCGCCCCACGAGGCGGCATACTCCGTGGGAAACCGAGGAACACCGAGGGACAACGGCGTGATCATTGTCAGCACCGACGGCTCCAGCCTGAGCGACACGGGCGGGGCGATCGGCTGGGCGTGGGTCGCACACGGCTCAGGCCGCTTCGACTCCGGCGGCGCCTTCGACGGCACCCCGCAGGTCGCGGACCTCACCGCGCTGTGCCGCGCCGTCGAGGCCCACCCGGGTGAGGAGCCGCTCTTCGTGGAGTCCGCGTCGCAGTACGCGATCCGCTGCGCCTCGGAGTGGCTCGAGGGGTGGAAGGCCCACGGCTGGCGGACGGCGTCCGGCGGCCCGGTGCAGCACCTCGAGCTCGTTCAGACTCTCGACCGGGCGATCACCGACCGCTCCGGCCCGGTCCGGTTCCGGTGGGTCCGTGGCCACGTCGACAGCCCGTTCACGGAACGCGCCCAGGAGCTCGCACGACTTGCCGCCGAGGACTGGGCTGCCGGGCGCGGCGCCGTCGACGGCCTGCTGCTGGACGCCGCCGACGCCGGCGTGGGGCGGGGCGAACCGTCGGGACGCACCGCCGCCGAGCAGTCGGCGCGCGACCCCGAGCCCGTCGGTGCGCGGTGCGGCGACGGCGACCGGTCCCGGACCTCGGCCACCTCCGGCCCGGGCTGGGAGCTGGACACGCTCTTCGACTGACAGACGCAGGAGGCCCCCCCCCGACCCGGGGGGCGCGGGGGCGGGCGGCGCGCGGCCGGCCCGCTCCCCCCCCGCCCGCCGCGGGCCCCCCCCCCCGGGGGGGGGGCCCGGCGCGCCCCTCCTGCGTGCGCGCGTCAGTTCGACGAACCGTTGGTGGCGACGGCCTGCGCCCCGCCGTCCTTGTTCGCGATGCCGGCGATGAGCTGGTTGATGTCCACGCCGGTCAGCTCCTTGACGACGGCCTGGCCCTCGCCGAGGACGCTGCTGACGTTCTTGGTGACCGCCGACGCACCGTCGGTGGAGATCACCGTCATGCCCTGGATGCTGGCGATCGGCTCGGCCGCGGCGCGGACGATCTCCGGCAGGCGCTCGATGAGCTCCTGGACCAGCGCGGCCTCGCCGTACTTCTCCAGCGCGATCGCCTTGGCGTCCGTGGCGGCAGCCTCGGCGCGACCCTCGGCCTCGATGGCGGCCGCGCGGGCCTCACCCTCGGCCCGGATACCGGCGGCCTGTGCCACCTGGCGGTCCCGGTCGGCCTCACCGGCACGACGGACCGACTCGGCGGCGGCCTCGGCGTCCTGGATCGCTGCGGTCTTGTTCGCCTCGGCGATCGTCGTCCGCTTGAAGGCCTCGGCCTCGGTGGCCGCGTTCTCCGAGTCACGCCGCGCGTTGGCTTCCTGGACCTCGGCGTAGGCCTTGGCCTCGGACGGCTTGCGGACCTCGATGTCGAGGCGCTCCTGCTCCACGCGCGCCTTCTCCGACAGCGCCTCCCGCTCCTGCTGGGCGACGAGACGGTCCTGCTCCGCCCGGGCGAGCTGGCCGGAGGCGTCGGCCTCGGCCTGTGCGCGGTCGGTCTCGGCCTTGATGGAGGCCTTCTTGAGGTCGAGCGCCTTCTGACGCTCGGCGATCTGCTCGGCAGCCTCGATGACGGCGAACTCCGACGCCCGCTGCGCCTCCGCCTCGGAGACCTCGGCGACCTGGCGGGCGCGTGCCGACTCGGCGCGGCCCAGGTTGGCCAGGTAGTCCGAGCCGGGCGTCGAGATGTCGGAGATGTTGAGGATGTCGACCTGCAGGCCCTGCTCGGCGAGGTCCTTCTTGGTGGACTCGACGACGCGGTCGGACAGGCCCTTGCGGTCGGAGATGATCTCCTCGATCGACATGTCGCCGACGATCGAGCGCAGCGAACCCTCGAGGGACTCCGCGATGATCTCGGTGAGGAGCTCCTGCTGGGACAGGAAGCGCTGCGCCGCACGGCGCACGCCCTCCTCGTCACCCCGCACCTTGAAGTTGATCGACGCCTTGATGGCGATCTTGATGCGGTTCGCGTCGACGCCCTCGACCGTCATGCCGATCTGACGCTGCTCGAGGGAGATCGCGAAGCCCTGCTGCAGGATCGGCCAGACGAAGGTCCGACCGCCGATGACGACCTTCTGCCCGCTGACCTCCTTGCGCCCGGCGCCGCGGCCGACGATGACGAGGGCCTGGTTCGGCGGCACCCGGCGGATGCGCTGGGCGACGAAGATCCCCACCGCGAGGAACGCGATGACGATGGCGACCACCGCGATGGTGGTCACGAAGCTGGACGAGTCGGTCATGATGCGCGCCGGAGCGCGGCTCCTTCCGGGAGGGTGGTGCGGTGACTACGCCCCGGGCCGGTACGGCCCGACGCGCACGCTGTTGGGCTGGTGCTCGAGCACCACGACGCGCGTGCCCTCCGCGATCGGCTCCAGCGACCACGCGAGGCGCCGCTCGAGCTCGCTGACCGCGTCGAGGGAGACCTCGCCGGACGCCTGGCCGATGTCCGTGACGGCAGTGCCCTGCACCCCGACGAGCGAGACGTTCGCGTTGTCCTCGGTGGCGCTGAGTCGGCGGATCATGAGCTGGGCGACGACGGCGGCGAGCAGACCGACGACGGCCGACGCCGCGTAGGCGGTCCAGACGGGCAGCCCGTTGACGGTCACGATCGACCCCACGGCGCCGAAGACCACCGCCCCGACACCGAGCGACGTGCCGGACAGCGCACCGTCGCCCATGTCCACCAGCTCCCCGATCACGAGCGAGAGCAGCAGCAGCACGAGTCCAGCGGCACCGATGAGGACGAAGACGAGCACGCAGAGCTCCGAGCGTCGAGGTTCGAGGATGTGTCGAGCGTGTGAAGAATGCCAGATCCGGACCTCTCGGCGCGACTCCCTCCACCATCCGGTCGGATGTGCGCGACGATCGGAGCATGGACCTGCCACCTTCCGACGCTCCTCGCCTCGTCCTCCTCCGCCACGGCGAGACGACCTGGTCGGCCGCCGGGAAGCACACCGGCCGGACCGACCTGCCGCTGACGACCGCCGGCGAGCGCGAGGCCCGGGACGCCGGACGCCGTCTGGCCGGGCTCTCCCCCGCCGTCGTCTACTGCTCGCCGCTCCAGCGCGCCCACCGCACCGCCGAGCTCGCGGGCTTCCCCGAGGCCGTCGTCGACCCGGACCTCGCCGAGTGGGACTACGGCCCCGTGGAAGGCCGCACGTCCGCCGAGATCACCGAGAGCATCGGCCGGGAGTTCGAGATCTTTCGCGAGGGCGTGGGCGTCGTGCCGCCCGACCCGGCCGGCAGCGTGCCCGACGGCGGCACACGGCACGGCGAGAGCCTCGCCGACGTCCGGGCGCGCACCGACCGGTTCCTCGACCGGGCCCGCCCCACGCTCGACGACGGCGGCACCGTGCTCGTCGTCGCGCACGGCCACCTGCTGCGCGTCCTCGCCACGGCCTGGCTGGACGTCGACCCGACGTTCGGGGCGCGCCTCGAGCTCGGAACCGCCGCGATCTGCGCGCTCGGCACGTCGCACGGCCTGGAGTCGATAGAGGCGTGGAACCTGGTGGCAGGATGACGCCATGGCCCTGAACGAGAAGAACCTCATCGACGGTGAGCACGTCGTCATGGAGCTGCGGGAGCACACGAAGGCCCTGGTGTGGCCGGTCGTGGTGCTGATCGCCGCGCTGGTCGGTGCGGTCGCCGTCGTCACGCTGGTCCCCGACGGTCCCGGGCGGTGGGTCGGTCTCGGTGTGCTCGCGCTCGTCGCGGTGGTGTGGGTCTTCCTGCCGTGGCTGAAGTGGCGCACCACCTCGTTCTCCGTGACGAACCAGCGCATCGCCATGCGCTCCGGGCTGCTGACCCGCGTGGGCCGCGACATCCCGCTCCACCGCATCAACGACGTCTCGATGGAGAAAGGGCTCGTCGACCGCCTGTTCGGCTGCGGCACCCTCGTGGTCGCCGACGCCACCGAGAAGCGGGGCATGGTGCTGCACGACGTCCCCGACGTCGAGGACGTGCACCGCCAGCTGCAGGAGCTGCTGCTCCAGGCCGACGACGGGTCCGACGACGGCGAGTGGCCTCCGCGGGAGCCGCGCCGCCGGGTGCGCTGAGGCTCAGCCGCGCCGCGCGGAAGCTCAGCCGAGCCGCGCCGCCGGGATCTCGGCGAGCTGGCGCACCATCCACGGGCTGAACGCCCACGGGGTCGCCTCGACCGCGGCCAGCACCTGACCGACGGGCGCCCACACGTGCTCCGACACCTCGTCCGGGTTGGGCTCCACGTCCCCGACCACGCGCGCGACGTAGACCGGGCAGATCTCGTTCTCCACGATCCCCGAGGCGTCCACAGCGCGGTAGCGGAACCCCGGGACGACCACCTCGATGTTCGACACCTCGGCACCCAGCTCGTGCTCGGCATGCCGGACCAACGACTGCTCGGCACTCTCCGTCCACCGCAGGTGGCCGCAGAACGAGTTGGTCCAGACGCCCGGCCAGGTCTTCTTGGCCAGGGCGCGCCGGGTGACCAGCAGACGTCCTTCGTCGTCCAGCAGGTAGCAGGAGAACGCGAGGTGCAGCGGCGTGTCGGTCGTGTGGACCTCGGCACGGGCGACCGTACCGATGCGGTTCCCGACGTCGTCGCAGGTCACGACATGGTCGGCCGCGACGGGCGTGTGCGTCTCCATCGGTCCATCCTGGCACGCTCAGAAGGGCGGCGGGACATCGCCGACCCGAGGACGCGGCCGGACGCCCGCAGGATCCGCGCGGTACGGCGCGCTCGCGTACCGGTGCTGCGTCGGCGAGGTCCAGACGCTCGTCCCGGTGGCCGGGTCGCGTACCACCGCCCAGCCACCGGTCGTCTTGGCCCGGTGGTGCGTGCGGCACAGGGCGTGCAGGTTGTCGCCGTGGGTCTGCGGCCCGCCGCACCCCGCGTCGAAGGGCACGATGTGGTCGAGGTCGCCACGCGACGCCGGCACGCCGCAGCCGGGGAACGCGCACGTGGCGTCGCGGGCCACCACGGCGGCACGCAGCGCCGGGCTCGGCCGGTACGAGCGCGACGAACGGTCCGTCAGCACCCCGGAGACCGGATCGGTGAGGATGCGCTGCCAGACCGCCTCCGGGTCGGTCGCGATCGTCCGAGCCATCGGTGCGGGGATCGGCCCGTAGCCCGCCAGGATCGCCGGGAGGTCGTCGGTGCCGAGCAACGTCGACGCCGCGATGGTCACCTGCACGGGCGACGAGCGGCCGCGCGGCGCCTGGAACTGCGATGCGTGGAACCGCGACGCGTACGGCTGCGACACCTGGGAGCCGGGTGCGTCGACGCAGGGCAGCTCTGCGCCGGGCATCGGGGACGCGGGCGTGTCGACGGCCGGTTCGACTGCTCCGGTGAGGAGTGCGACCAGCGCGTCGGCTCGGCACTCGTCGAGGCGCCTGGACTCCCCCGGGGTGCGGTGCAGCTCCCCGCCCAGGCCGTCGATCGCCGCACGGGCACGCGCCGCGTCGGCGGCGGGAAGGTAGGCGGTCAGATAGGCCATGGCATCGTCGACCGGCTCGAACACGACCGACCGTGACCGCCGCGCCTCGCGGTGACGCTCGATCGTGCCGTCCGGGTCGGCGGTGATCTCTGCCCGGCGCAGCCGGTCGCGGATCTGCCGCACGGTGAGGTGCTCGAGGTCGTGGCGCAGCTCGCGGACCACCTGCCGCCGTCGGGCGTCGTCGAGCCGCCCCGTCGCGACGAGCACCTCTGCCTTGCGCCGGTCGGCCACACCGGCCGCCATCGCGTCGGCGACCTCCGGGATCGACCGGACGCCCTGGGCGACCGCGACGTGCTGCGCGGCGGCGTGCCGGCTCAGGCCGAGCCGAGCCGAGACCTCGTCGGCCACGAACTCGTGCCGGGATGACCCGCGCGTGCGCTGCAGCAGCTCACCGAGCGCCGCGGCCGACCCCGCCTGCGCCCAGGCGGCCAACCGCTCCCAGGCGGCCAGCAGCTCGACCAGGGAGGTGTCGTCGAGGTCGGCGGGCTCGGTGCTCGCCAGCATCGTCGCGAGTGACGGCCCCGGACCGCCCGGCATCTCGTCGAGCCATGCGTCTGGCCCCGACAGCCCGCCGCCGTCGGGCCGGGCGCCGCCGCCGTCGGAGCGACCGTCGCGGCCGGGAGCGGGGCACAGCTCGAACACCGTGTAGGGATGCGCTGCGCCGACCTCGACCGCGAGAAGGTCGGCAAGCTCTCGCTCGAGCCCCGTGCCGCCGTCCTCGCCGTCGTCCATGAGTGCGGCGGAGTCGGTGCTCGCTCGCGGCTCTCGGTGGTTGGGTCCCGGTGCGGCCGGGGCACCGACCGCACCGGGACCGGGGGTTCGTGCACGACGAGTCCCGACAGCGTGCCGCGCCGGGTGGGAAGCGTCGTCTTCGAACATGCGTTCGACACTAGCGAACAGCGAGGGTCGCTGCAAGAGGGAATCCGCAGACCGGCGAGCCGCTGACCACGTGGAACGTCACACCGCGCGTGTCAGCGCCTTGCTGACGCGGCGGTCCATCTCGTCGCTCAGGCGCACCTCGCCGTCGTCGGCGGACCTCCGTAGGGCCGCCGCCAGCTCGGCAGCCGCGCCGAACGCCGGAGCACCCGCGTTCCACGTGCCGAACCAGTCCGCCACGGACACCCCGTGCGAGGGCCGGAACACGATCTCGACGGCGTCGCCCGCCCCGAGCTCACCCCGCTCGACGACCCGCAGGTAGGACCCCGTGCGGTTCGCCTCGGCGAACCGGCGCACCCAGCGCGGCGGCGACCCGAGCCGTCGCGCGAAGGTGGCGCACGGGGTGCGCGGCTGCGTCACCTCGAGCAGCACCGTCCCGATGCGCCACTGCTCCCCGACGAGCGCTCCGGACACGTCGAGACCTCGGGTCCGCAGGTTCTCCCCGAACAGACCCGGAGGGATCTCCCGTCCGAGCTCGGGCTCCCAGAACGCGACGTCCTCGGCGGCATAGGCGTAGACCGCCTGCTCCAGTCCGCCGTGGTTCTCACGGTCCGCCTGGACGTCGGCGTAGAGCCCGTAGCGCCCGGCTCGCACTCTGCCCTCGACGGGCCGCTTGTCGATCGCGGTGATGCCGACCGTCCCGGCGTCGGGCAGCAGCTGGTGGACACGGCAGACGGCAAGGAGCTCACCCATGGCGCTCATGCTCCCACCTCCGACGACCGGGCCTCGCGCCGTGCGAAGGCTCGGCGCACCAGGTACGCCCCGAGGATGACGGCGACCAGCACCGCCGTGGCGACGAGCTGTGCCCGCGCGGCGTCGTCGGTCAGCATCAGCGCGGCGAGCCCCACGAGGGCCGCGAGGGTGGCCCAGGTGAGCCAGGGGAAGGCCCACACCCGCAGGCGCATCGGCTCCCCGGAACGCGCCGCCTCGGCCTCCAGGCGGGGCCGCAGCCGGAGCTGCGACACGGTGATGAGCAACCAGACGACGAACAACGCGGAGCCGACGGCGTTGAGCAGCACCGACAGCAGCGCCTCCGGCAGCAGCCAGTTCAGGAGCACCGCCACGACGCCGAAGAACACGGACACCAGCACCGCCACCCACGGCACGTCCCGGCGGGAGATCTTCGTGGCCGCCGCCGGGGCGTCACGCCGCTCCCCGAGGGAGAACAACATGCGCGACGTGCCGTACACCTGCGCGTTGAACGCGCTCAGCAGCGCCAGCACGACCACGACCTCCATGAGCCGCGCCGCGCCGTCGAACCCGGCCAGCTCGAGGACGCCCACGAACGGCGAGGTGAGCGCGTCGGCGTCGTCCCACGGCAGGAGCGCCACGATGATCGCGACGGAACCGAGGTAGAACGCCAGGATGCGCCACAGGATGGTGCGGGTGGCGCGGGCGACGGCGTCACGCGGGTCGCGCGCCTCGGCGGCGGCGATCGCCACGATCTCGATGCCGCCGAACGCGAACGCGACGGCGAGCAGGCCGGCCGCGATGCCGCCGACGCCGGCCGGGGCGAACCCGCCGTGCTCGGCCCACTGCCCGAGCACGCTGCCCGTGACAGGGATGACGCCCACCACGACGAGCACGCCGACAGCGAGGAACGCCACGATGGCGGCCACCTTGATCAGGGCGAACCAGAACTCGGCCTCGCCGAACTGCCGCACCCCGATCAGGTTGATGCCGCCCAGGACCGCCACGACGACGCCCGCGACCACCCACTGCGGCACGCCCGGCCACCAGCCGGAGACGATCTCCGCCACCCCGGTGACCTCGACGCCGAGCACCATGATCAGCATGAACCAGTACAGCCAGCCCAGCAGGAACCCGGCCCACCGGCCCAGCGCGACCTCCGCGTACACGGAGAACGAGCCCGAGGCGGGCAGCGCGGACGCCATCTCGGCCAGCATCCGCATGACGGCCACGACGATCGCCCCGGCGATGGCGTAGCTGATCAGCACCGCCGGGCCGGCGGTCGCGATCGCCTCGCCCGAGCCGAGGAACAGCCCGGCGCCGATGGCGGAACCGAGGCCCATCATCGTCAGGTGCCGGGGCCGCAGCCCGTGCGCGAGCGGTTCGGCCGGCGCGCTCAGGGCCTCGCCGCCGGGGCGGGTCGGGTCAGGTCCGTTCGTCACGCGGACACGCTAGTCCTTGCACGGCGCACCCACCGGGCCTGCGGTGCACGACGGCGCACCGCAGGCCCGGTCGAGGCTTGCTGGCCCGCTCAGACCGTCTGCAGGTCCCGGCGGCGGAAACCGACGAAGGCCAGGACGAGCAGGGCGGCCGCGACGGCGCTCAGCCCCACGAACGAGCCGGCGTCGAAGTCCGCGACGAACGCCTCCGGGACCCAGTAGAACGGGGAGATCCAGTGCGCCGCCTCGGGCAGGTCCTCGATGAGACCGCCGAACATGCCGATCACGAAGGTGTAGGCCAGCAGCGCCCACCCGGCCGCGGTGGCTCGCGGGATCCACGCGAAGAGCGCGGCCGTGAGCCCCAGATAGATCAGCACGGCGGGTATGTAGCCGAGAAGCACCTCCGTGTAGGTGCCGAGGCCGGGTTCGGTCATCTCGACCGAGACCGCGCCGGCCCACAGGGCGTAGACGCTGACGGCGAGCAGCACCACGGTGCCGACGCCGGCGACGAGGAGCTGGGCACCGAGCCAGCGCCCGCGGGAGACCGGCGTGGACAGCGCCAGCTCGGCACGGCCGGTGGTCTCCTCGGCCTTGGGCCGCAGCCCCATCACGATGGCGTACGCGGCCGCGCACAGGGCGCCGTAGAGCATGATCGCGCCGAGGAACGCCGCCTCGAACCGCGTGGTGTCCTCGCCGAAGATCCCCTGCATCGCGGGGTTGTCGGCGATGAGGTCGCCGATCATGGTGCCGATCTCGGGGACGAGCGTGCCGGACGCCAGCCACATCGCGCCCAGCCCCAGGGCGGACCAGCGCAGGGCTCCCCGCTGCTGGATCCAGGCGAGGGCGAGCGGGCTCCGCAACGAATCGCGGGCGTCGGGCCTCCCGGCCCGCGTCGCGATCATGCCGCCGCCGAAGTCCCGCCGGGACGCGAGCATCGAAGCAGCGACGAGCAGCACGACGATCGTGACGACGCTCAGCGCCATCGGCCACCAGCGCAGGTCGACGAAGGCCCTCGTCTGCTGCGCCCAGGCGATCGGCGAGAACCAGGACAGCGCGCTGCCGCCCGGCACCTCACGCAGGTTGCCCGCGACCTCGACGGCGAACGCCAGACCGAACACGGCCACGCTGCGACCGCTCGCACCCCGGCCGCTCTCGACGAGCTGGCAGAACACGAGCGCGATCGAGCCGAAGACCATGGCGCTCAGCCCGGCGCCGACGGTCATGCCGAGCGAGTCGGCCAGCGGCATCTCCTCGGCACCGCCGACACCCGTCATCGCGAGCGCCGAGACGCCGGCGATCACCGCGTTGACCAGCACGAGCGTGACCACGGCCGCCACGGCCGGGGCGTGGCGGCCGACAGGAGCGGCGCGCACCAGCTCGGACCGGCCCGTCTCCTCCTCGGCGCGGGTGTGCCGCACCACGTGCAGGATGCTCATGAGGGCGAGCGCGAGGACCACCCAGACGGTGCCCTCGTTCGCGATGGCCGCGCCGACGGTGTAGTTCTCGACGCCGTAGCCGGGGCCGCCCATGACGATGCCCGACGGCGTCTCCATCAGCGCGCCGCGCGCCTGGAGCGCACCCTCGGTCTCGCCCATGATGCCGAGCGCCGCGGTGAAGTACGCGTAGAACAGCACCAGCGAGCCGGTCCACACGGAGAGACGCACGCGGTCACGGCGCAGGATGAAGCGGATGAGACTGCCGGTGCCGCTCAGCGTGGAGCCGCCCCGGGCAGGAGCGGACGCCGCGGCGGGCACCGGCCGCTCGAGGGTCGTCGTCATCACGCACCTGCCTTGCTGCGGGTCCGCGCGCGCCCGCCGGACCGGTCCGGCTCACCGTCCGTGCCGCCGTCGGACCCTGCGGCGTCGCCGGTCACGTCCTCGCCGTAGTGGCGCATGAACAGCTCCTCCAGCGACGGCGGGGCCGCGGTGAAGCTGCGCACGTCCATGGCGGTCAGCGCGGCCAGGACGCCCCCGATCCGGGCGTCGTCGACGTCGAACGTGACGCGGTTCCCCTCGTCGGTGGGCACGGTGGCGACGTCGTGCACGCCGTCCAGGCCGGACAGCGCCGCGGGGTCGCCCGCCACGACGGTGGTGACGCTGGACCGTGTCAGGTGGCGCAGCTCGTCGAGCGTGCCGGACTCGACGGCCCGGCCCTGGCGGATGATCGTGACGGTGTCGCAGACCTTCTCCACCTCGGACAGGATGTGGCTCGACAGCAGCACGGAGGTGCCACGCTCCTTGGCCTGGCGCACGTACTCCATGAAGACGGCTTCCATGAGCGGGTCGAGGCCGGAGGTCGGCTCGTCGAGGACGAGCAGGTCGACGTCGGACATGAACGCTGACACCAGGGCGACCTTCTGCCGGTTGCCCTTGGAGTAGGTGCGCGCCTTCTTGGTGGGGTCGAGCTCGAACCGCTCCAGCAGCTCGCTCTTGCGCCTCTTGTCGACCTTGCCGCGCAGGCGGGCGAGGTAGTCGATCGCCTCACCGCCGGACAGGTTGGGCCACAGGCTGACGTCCCCGGGGACGTAGGCCAGACGGCGGTGCAGGGCGACGGCGTCGGACCAGGGGTCCCCGTCGAGCACGCGGACGTTGCCGGCGTCCTTGCGCAGCAGGCCCAGCAGGACACGGATGGCGGTGGACTTCCCGGCGCCGTTGGGGCCGAGGAAGCCGGCGACCTGCCCGTGGGCGACAGCGAGGTCGAGGCCGTCCAGGGCCTTGACCGCGCCGAAGGACTTGTCCAGGTCGTGGATCTCGATGGCTGGTGCGCTGTTCATGGTTCCTCGCTCGTGGTCTCGGGTACGTGCTCGTGGTCGGCGTCGCTCTGCCCGGGCGAGGCGCCGGGCGGGTCCCCGACGTAGAGCAGGTAGTCGTCGAGCATGCGGCGGCTGGTGAGGAAGCCCTGGGTGAAGAGCTCGATCATGGGCAGGTACTGGTCGGCCATGAAGTTGCTCACGGCCGCCCGGAAGTCCTCGGGGTCCTCCGGCGGGTCGAGGGTGAGGGAGAGCAGCATCGTGCCGAGCGCGGACAGCACGAGGTAGCGCACGCGGGCGTCCTCGTCGACGCTGGGCTTGGCGATGCCGTCGGCCACGGCCTCGCGGGTGTAGACCTGCGCGTCGTCGATCATGTGCTGCACGAAGGCTCGGGCCACGTCGCCGCCGGCCTGCAACGACCGGACGGAGTAGCCCAGCAGCGGGGCGTACTCGTCGATCTCCGCCATCACCTGCAGCAGCTGCCCGTTGGTGGCCTTGCCCATGTTCTGCCGCTTGGACCCCATGATCCAGCGGAGCACGAAGTCGTCGCAGGCGCGGTGCAGCGCGTCCTTGGAGCCGAAGTGGTGGATGACCAGCGCGGGGCTCACCCCGGCGTCGGCGGCGATGGTGCGCACGGAGGCTCCGAACCCGGACCGCGCGAAGCGCAGCACGGCCGCGTCCCGGATGCGGTCGCGCGCCGAGCCGTCGGACGGCGGCCGCCCGGTCGACGAGGTGCCCTCAGGCACCCCGGCGGCTTCGGCTGAACTCATGTTCAACACACTAAACGCTTGTTCAGCCTGGCCGCAAGACCCTGCCGCGTTGACCGCTGCATCGAGATCTATCTATATTGACGTTCGTCGAAACAGTCACGTCAGGAGCTCCATGACCACCACCGTCCAGGCACCGGTCAGTGCCCGTCTGTCCAGCCTCGACCGCTGGCTCCCGCTGTGGATCGGCCTGGCGATGGTCGGTGGCCTGCTGCTCGGCCGCTTCGTCCCCGCCCTCGGGGACCTGCTCGGCGCGCTGGAGGTCGGCGGCATCTCGCTGCCCATCGCGATGGGCCTGCTCGTGATGATGTACCCGGTGCTCGCCAAGGTCCGCTACGACAGGATGGCCGCCGTCACCGGGGACAAGCGGCTGCTGGTCAGCTCGCTGGTCCTGAACTGGGTCGTCGGGCCCGGGCTCATGTTCGCCCTGGCGTGGATCTTCCTGCCCGACCTGCCCGCCTACCGCACCGGACTCGTCGTCGTCGGGCTGGCGCGCTGCATCGCCATGGTGGTCATCTGGAACGACCTCGCCTGCGGCGACCGCGACGCCGCCGCGGTGCTCGTCGCGATCAACTCCGTGTTCCAGGTCGTCATGTTCTCGCTGCTCGGGTACTTCTACCTCACGGTGCTGCCCGGCTGGCTCGGCCTCGACACGGCCGGGCTCGACGTGTCGATCGGCCAGATCGCGCTCAACGTGCTCGTCTTCCTCGGCATCCCGCTCGCCGCCGGGTTCGCCTCCCGCGCGATCGGCGAGCGCACGCGGGGACGCGACTGGTACGAGGAGCGCTTCGTGCCGCGCATCGGCCCGTGGGCCCTGTACGGGCTGCTGTTCACGATCGTCCTGCTCTTCGCCCTGCAGGGTGAGCAGGTCTCCTCCCGCCCGGCTGACGTCGCCCGGATCGCGTTGCCCCTGCTCGTCTACTTCGGCGTCATGTGGGGCATCGGCATGGTCACCGGCAAGGCCCTCGGGCTCGGCTACGCACGGACCACCACGCTCGCCTTCACTGCCGCGGGCAACAACTTCGAGCTCGCCATCGCCGTCGCCGTCGCGACCTTCGGCGCCACCTCCGGCGAAGCCCTCGCCGGGGTCGTGGGGCCGCTCATCGAGGTCCCCGTCCTCGTGGGCCTCGTCTACGTCGGCCTGTGGGCCGGGCGCCGATGGTTCGGCGTGGACCCGCGAACAGGCGCCGCACCGCAGGCAGCAACCGAGGAGACCCAGGAGACCCGGTCATGACCACCACGGCGCCCGACGGCGCAGCCTGCGCCCCCCGGCTCAGCGCGGCCGACCACGCCATCGGGGCCGACGCCGCCGACGTCGTCGCCACCACGCTCAAGGCGCTCGCCGACCCGCTGCGGCTGCGCATGCTGTCCGCCATCACGACATCCGCCGACGGCGAGGCGTGCGTGTGCGACCTCGCCGAGCTCGCCGACGTCTCCCAGCCCACCGTGAGCCACCACCTCAAAGTGCTGCGCGACGTCGGCGTCCTCACCTCCCAGCGGCGCGGTACCTGGGTCTGGTACCGGGTCGCGCCCGGCTACCGCGGGGCCGTGACCGTGCTGCTCGACCGGTTCGCACCCGCCGCGGTCGAGAACCGGCAGGACGACCGGCCGCGCGAGCTCACCGGCCTGCGCGACGTCGAGCCCGAGCTCGGCCGGCTCGCAGAGTCCCTCACCCTGCGCGTTCCGGGCACCGACCCCGCCGTGGCGCTGCAGGTGGTGCGCGAGTCGTACACGGCGCTGGCCCGGCGCGGCGGGATGACCACCCACCTCGTGCCCCTCACCGAGCACTTCGCCCGTCAGCGGCTCGTCGACGCCGCATCACGGACGGCCGACGGCGGCACCCGCGACGCCGACGACCCCCGCCCTCCGCAGGTCCTCTTCGTCTGCGTCGCCAACGCCGGCCGCTCCCAGCTGGCCGCTGCCCTGCTCCGCCACCACGCGGGCGACCGGGTCGTCGTGCGGTCGGCGGGTTCCCTCCCCGCGGGCGACGTGCACGCCACCGTCAAGCCGTTCCTCGACGAGCTCGGACCCGGCCCGGCCGACGACGCCTCGACCGCCTACCCGAAGCCCCTGACCGACGACGCGCTGCGGGCCGCCGACATCGTCGTCACCATGGGGTGCGGGGACACCTGCCCGGTGCTGCCCGGCAAACGGTACGAGGACTGGGCCGTCGGCGACCCTGCGCTCGCCTCGCCGTCCGGCGTCCGCGCCATCCGCGACGAGCTGGACGTGCGCGTCCGCGCCCTGCTCGCCGACCTGCTGCCCGACCTGAACCTGCCCCGCTGAAACCTGCCCGCTGACCGTCGCCGAGGAGCACACCATGCCCACCCCACCGTCCGTCCTGTTCGTGTGCGTCCACAACGCCGGTCGCTCCCAGATGGCCGCCGGGTTCCTGCGCGCGCTCGGCGGCGGTGCCGTCGAGGTCCGCTCCGCCGGCTCCGCCCCGAAGGACACGATCAACCCCGTCGCCGTCGAGGCCATGCTCGAGCGTGGCATCGACCTCCGCGCCGAGCAGCCCAAGGTGCTGACCGACGAGGCCGTCCAGGCCTCCGACGTGGTCATCACCATGGGCTGCGGCGACGCGTGCCCGGTCTACCCCGGCAAGCGGTACGAGGACTGGGAGCTCGACGACCCGGCCGGCCAGGGCATCGAGGCGGTGCGCCCCATCCGCGACGAGATCGAGCGGCGCGTGCGCGGCCTGCTCGCCTCGCTCGATGTCGAGGCGGTCGCCTGATGAGGATCGTCGTCGTGGGCTCGGTCGCCGCCGGCACCTCCGCCGCGGCCAAGGCTCGCCGCAACACCGAGGACGCGCAGATCACGATCTACGAGCGCGACACCGACATCTCCTACTCCGGGTGCGGCCTGCCCTACTACCTCGGCGGCGCGGTGGAGAGCATCGACGACCTCACCCCGCGCGACGCCGCGTGGTTCGCGGAGCGCTACGACGTCGACGTCCGCACGGGGCACGAGGTGACGGACGTCGACCCGGCCGCCCGGACCGTCACCGTCCGCGACCTCGCGAGCGGCGAGACCTTCACGGACACCTACGACGAGCTCGTGCTCGCCACCGGCGTCTCGCCCGTGGTCCCGCCCGTGCCCGGCGTCGACCGGCCCGGGGTGTTCACGTTGCGCAACCCGAGCGACGCCCGGGCCGTGCACGCCTGGATCACCGAGCACGACGTCGCCCGTGTCGTCATCGTCGGGGCCGGGTACATCGGGCTGGAGACGGCCGAGCAGCTCGTCGGCCGCGGCCTCGAGGTCACCGTGGTCGAGGCCCAGGAGCACGCCATGCCGCGCATGGACGACGACATGTCCGCCCGCGTGGACGCCGAGCTGCGTGCCCACGGCGTCGAGCTGCTCACCCGCACCCGCCTCGCCCGGATCGACGGCGACGTCGTCGTGCAGGACGCCGACGGCGAGCGCACCCTGCCCGCCGACCTGGTGCTCATCGCGGTCGGCGTGCGCCCGAACCTCGACCTGGTGCGGGCCGCCGGCGCCACCGTGGGACCGACCGGCGCCGTCGCCGTGGACCGCCAGGGACGCACCGACGCGCCGCACGTCTGGGCCGTCGGGGACGTCGCCGAGAGCTTCGACGTCGTCACGGGCGAGCCCACCTGGGTGCCGCTCGGCTCGACCGCCAACAAGATGGGCCGCATCGCCGGGGACGCGCTCACGGGTGGCTCGCTGGCGCACCGAGGCATCCTCGGCACGTCCATCGTGCGGGTGTTCGACCAGGCGGTGGGCCAGACCGGCCTCACCGAGGACCGTGCCCGCGAGGCCGGCCACGACGTCGTCGTCGTGCACAACATCAAGCCCGACCGCCCGCCCTACCTCGGTGGGCAGGAGATGCTGATCAAGGCCGTCGCGGACCGCGCCACCGGCCGGCTGCTCGGGGCGCAGGTGATCGGGCCGTCCGGGGTGGACAAGCGCATCGACGTGCTCGCCACCGCCATCACCTACGGCGCGACGGCGGACGACCTGTTCCACCTGGACCTCGCCTACGCGCCGACGTACGCCACCACGAAGGACCCGGTGCACTACACGGGCATGGCCCTCGACAACGCCGTGCGCGGCTCCGCCCCGCTCCTCTCCCCCGCCGAGCTCGACCGCCGCCGCGCCGCCGGGGAGACGATCCAGGTGGTCGACGTCCGCTCCGCCGCGGACCGCGCGAAGGGGTACGTCGAAGGATCGGTGCACATCCCGCTGGCCGAGCTGCGGGCGCGCGCAGGCGAGCTCGACACCGCCCTGGCCACCGTGACGTACTGCAACAAGGGCGTCACCGGCAACGCCGGGCAGAACGTGCTGCGCAACCTCGGCTTCACCGACGTGGCCAACCTGTCGGGCGGCAACAGGAACTACCGGGCCTTCGGCTCGGCGGAGGGGCGCCCGTGACGCAGCTCGCCCGCCGCCTCGGCACTCGGGACGCCGTCGCGATCGGCCTCGGCTCCATGATCGGAGCCGGCGTCTTCGCCGCGTTCGGCCCCGCCGCCGCGGCCGTGCTGCCCGCCGGCACCGCCTGGGCGCTGCTCGGTGCGCTGGCGATCGCCGCCGTCGTCGCCTACGCCAACGCGACGTCGTCGGCCCAGCTCGCCGCGCAGTACCCGGTGGCGGGCGGCACCTACGTCTACGGCCGCGAACGCCTCGGCGACCGGTGGGGATACCTCGCCGGCTGGGGGTTCGTGGTCGGCAAGACGGCGAGCTGCGCCGCCATGGCGCTGACCTTCGCCGCATACGCCGCCCCGCCCGGCTGGGAGCGGCCCGTCGCCGCGGTGGCCGTCGCCGCGCTGGCCGCCGTCAACTACCGGGGCGTCACCCGCACGGCCCGGCTGACACGGTGGATCGTCGCGGTCGTGCTGCTCGCGCTCGCCACCTGGACGGCGGTCGTGTGGAGCGGCTCGCCGGCGCTCCACGTGGCGGCCGACGGCGGCACGGGGGCCGGCGGATCGGCCGGGGCCGACGGCGGGTGGGCTGTCGCGTACGGGGTGCTCCAGGGCGCCGGGCTGCTGTTCTTCGCGTTCGCCGGCTACGCCCGGATCGCCACGATGGGTGAGGAGGTGCGCGACCCGCGCCGCACCATCCCGCGGGCGATCCTGCTGGCGCTCGGCGGCGCCGTCGTCGTCTACGCGGTGGTCGCCGTGACGCTGCTCGCCGCGCTCGGGATCGACGGGGTCGCAGGGACGACGGCGCCGCTGGCGGCCGCGGTCGAGGAGTCCGCCTGGGCGGGGGTCGTGGTGCGCGTCGGCGCGGCCGCCGCGTCGCTCGGGGCGCTGTTGGCGCTGGTCGCGGGGATCGGGCGGACGGGCCTGGCCATGGCACGCGAGGGCGACCTGCCGCGGTGGTTGTCGGCCGTGCACCCGCGTTTCCGGGTGCCGCACCGGGCCGAGGTGGCGCTCGCGGTGGTCGTGGTCGTCCTGGTGCTGACCGTCGACCTGCGGGGCGCGATCGGGTTCTCGAGCTTCGGCGTGCTGCTCTACTACGCCGTCGCCAACGCCGCGGCGTTCACCCAGGGCGGCACGGACCGGCTGTACCCGCGGTGGCTGCAGGTGCTCGGCCTGGTGGCGTGCGTGGTGCTCGTGGCGACGCTGCCGCTGCCGGCCGTGCTCACGGGGGTCGCGGTCTTCGCGGTCGGGATCGCCCTGCGCGAGCTCCGCCTCCGTCGCCCGAGGTAGCACGGCTCTGCCGCGGTAGGGATCAGCGACGGGCGCGGCTGGCGCCGAACGGGCCGCCGAAGACGAACGAGATGCCGAGCACGTAGCCGACGTCGTACCAGTTGCCGTTGTTGTGGACCTCGTACACCGAGACCGTGTCGGTGAACAGCGAGATCACGAACGCGACCGGCAGGATCATCCCCTGCCACACGCCGAGCCAGAAGCCGGCCGGCTCGCCGAGCGCGGTCGGGGCGGTGTCGAGGCCCGGGTTGGGTCCGGCCGCGCACGCCGTCAGCGCGACGAGGACGACGACGGCGAGCGCCGCCGTCGGCAGGAGCCTGCGCGCGCGGCCCTCGGTCATCGTCCGGCGATCTCGGTGACGAAGCCCTGCAGCGTCTTGGCCATGGCCTCAGGCTCCCACGAGTGCTGTGCACCTGGCACGACCAACCGCCGCGCGTCGCGCAGCGCGGCCGCCGCGAGATCGGCCCCCGCGGTCAGCTCGTCGAACGTCTCGCTGCCGGTCATGACCAAGGCCGGGGCGTCGATCCCGCTCCACAGGTCCCCCGCGGGCGCCGAGTCGGTCCAGGCCAGGGCCTGGGCGTCCGGACGCAGCCCGGCGGCGTTCGCGACGAAGGCCGGCCACATGGGCGAGTCCTTCAGCCAGGCGAGGAACTCCGGCGGCATGTCCCGCATGTACGTCTCCACCGCTGCGGCGGAGCGGCCGTCGTCCAGGAGCCCTTCGACCTCTGCGGCCCACGCGGCCGCACCGCTCCCGGGCGGGGCGAGCGGGATCTCCCAGAGGGCCAGCCCGGCGACGGGCAGCCCGGCGACGGCGGCACGCAGCGCGATCGTGCACCCGGACGAGTGCCCGCAGAGCACCGCAGGCGAACCGGCGACGTCGATGAGCGCGGCCAGCGCGTCGATCTCGCGCTGGAGCGGGATCGGGGCGGCCGCCGTCGACTCGCCGCGGCCCAGCCGGTCGTACACCAGGGTGGTGAGCCCGAGCCCGGCGGCGAGCTCCGCCGTCGCCGTCGTCTCCGGGTCGATCTCGCGGAACGGTCCGGCCCCGGCGACGAAGACGACGGCGGGGCCCTCCCCGCGCAGGTCGTAGGCGACGCGGTCGCCGCTGGACGTGGTGAGGAACTCGGTCATGACGCCTCCCGGTGGGGTGGGGGCGCGCCTGGCGCGAGCCCCTCACCCCTACCGACCTGTGGGAGGCGCCGAACTCATCGCGGTCCGGTCGTGAGCTCGACGAGCTGGGGTCCCGCGGCGGCAGGTTCCGCGGGAGCGGTCCCGCAGCACGCACCGCCGGTGAGCTCGTCCTCGCCCGCCAGGTCCGACGAGCAGACGCCGGTCGCGGGCAGCACCAGCTCCACGGCGTCCGCCGCGGCGCGGTCGCCCGCGAGCGCGGCGGCCACGGAACGCACCTGCTCGTAGCCCGTGGCGAGCAGGAAGGTCGGCGCCCGGCCGTAGGACTTCATGCCGACCAGGTAGAAGCCCTCGTCGGGATGCGCCAGGACGCTCTCGCCGTGGGGTTCCACGCTCCCGCAGGAGTGCAGGTTGGGGTCGATGAGGGGCGCGAGCCGTGCCGGGGCCTCGACCACGTCGTCCAGGTCGAGCCGGACCTCGCGCAGCATGTCGAGGTCCGGGCGGAACCCGGTGGCTGCCGAGATCACGTCGACGCGAGCCTCGAACGGGCCCTCCTCGCGAGCGCCCTGCGCCCGTCCGACGCCGGAGACCACGACCTGCCCGTCGGCCGCGGCAAGGCGCTCGATCGTCGTCCGGGTCCACAGCTCGAGCCGACCGGCCTCGACGGCCTCGCGCAGCCGGGTCCCGAGGAGCCCTCGGGCCGGCAGCTCGTCGTCGGTGCCCCCGCCGAAGAGGCGCCGCGGGGACCCGCCACGGATGGCCCAGACGACCTCGGTGCCCGGCACCTCCTCGGCCAGGCGGGTGAGCGCGAGCAGCGTGTTGGCCGCGGAGTGCCCCATCCCGACCACGAGGGTCCGGCGTCCGGCGAAGCGCTCGCGGTCCCGGCCCAGCACGTCGGGCAGCGGCCCCGCGAGGTACGGCGCCGCCTCGTGCTCGCCCACGGCGGGCAGCCCGCTGCCGCCGAGCGGGTTCGGCTGCCCGTAGGTGCCGGAGGCGTCGACGACGGCGGCGGCCAGCACATCGCGCGTGCCGCCGTCGGACTCGGTGCGCACCAGCCAGGGCCGGCGCTCGCGCCCGAGCGACCGCGTGCGGTCGGCGCCCTCGCGCGCGACGGCGGTCACGCGGGTGCCGTAGCGGACGCGGTCGGCCAGGGCGGGAGTCGCGGCGAGCGGCGCGAGGTAGTCGCGCACCAGGTCCTGCCCGGTGGGCAGAGTGTCCAGATCCGGCTCGCGCCAGGAGCTGTCGGCCTCGAGCAGGCGGCGGGCGGCCGGGTCGAGACAGTAGCGCCAGGGCGAGAACAGTCGTACGTGGCCCCAGTCGCCGACGGCGGCCCCGGGACCCGCTCCTGCCTCCAGCACCAGCGGTTCGAGCCCGCGCTCCAGCAGGTGTGCCGCGGCGGCGAGCCCTACGGGTCCCGCGCCGATCACCACGACCGGGTGCTGCGTCGTCGTCTCCATGCCACACTCCCTCATCGACAAACTTCAATGTGTCGGGTGCAACGTATCCATAAACTTCGATGCATGGCAACATAGGGGGCATGACGACTCCGCTCCCGCTCGCGTCGGAGCCCCTCGCACCAGAAGGGTGCTGCACGCCGGTGCGCGCCGCCGTCGACGCCGAGGAGGCCCAGCGGCTCGCCCGCGTCTTCAAGGCGCTCGGCGACCCCACGCGGGTCCGCCTGCTGTCCACCGTCGCCGCGGCGTCCGACGGCGAAGCCTGCGTCTGCGACCTCACCGCGCCCGTCGGCCTGAGCCAGCCGACGGTCAGCCATCACCTGAAGATCCTCGTCGACGCCGGGCTGCTCACCCGCACGCAGCGCGGTCGCTGGTCCTACTACGCAGCCGTCCCCGGAGCGCTCGACCGCCTCGCCGACACCCTGCGCGACCTGGGCTGAGCGCGGTCGTGGGCCGTCCCCCTGCGACGCCCCACGACCGCGCACCGGTCCCGGTGGGCTGCACCGACCGCACGGGCCCCCGCCCGTACGTCGTCGTCCCACCCGCCGGCGGACCGGCGCGGGCCGCGGAGCTCGTGACCGACCTCCTGGCCCCGGCGCACCGGTCCGGCAGACCGCAGGCCGTGCGGTCGTGGGCCGTCCCCCTGCGACGCCCCACGACCGCACCGCATCCGCGGAAGGTGGTGTCAGCCGACGTGCAGCCGTCGACGTCGTGAGGCGAGCGCAGCGCCCGCCATGATCAGCAGCAGGGCCAGGACGGCGAGCTGACCGGAGCTCGCGCCGGTCGTCGCCAGCGCTTCCGCACCCGTCGTGCCCGACGCCGCGACCGTCACCATGCCCGGGCTCTCGCTCTGGACGGTTCCCGTCACGCCGCCGGACGGCCCGGTCACCGGCGCGGAGCCGGGGCCGGATCCCGTGCCGTCACCAAGATCTGTCCCCGGACCGTCGCCGTCACCGGGGTCTGTCCCCGGACTGTCACCGGGGTCGGCGGACGTCCCGTTCTCGAGGACGTCGTCGACGATGCCGTCCTCGGCGAGGACGTCGTCCACCACGGCGACGAGGTCGAGCTCGAGCAGGTCCGTGACCGTCTGGTCGACGTCGTTGCGGAGCTCGTCCACCAGGCCGTCCGTGACGCCGTCCTCCGGCTCGTCCGGGCCGACGACGTCGTCGACCAGCCCGTCCTCACCGATCGCGCCGCCGACCAGATCCTCGACCTGCCCGTCGGTACCGAGCGCCTCGTCGACCGCTCCGCCCGCGTCCACGACGTCCGCGACAGCCGTGTCCACACCGCCGTCCTCCAGCACGTCGTCCACGACGCCGTCCTCGGCCACGACGTCGTCCACGACCGCCTCGACGTCACCCGCCAGGGCGTCGTCGACCGTCGCGTCGACATCGTCGACGGCTGCCGCCACGAGGCCGTCCGTCACGCCCTCCTCCGGCTCGTCCGGGCCGACGACGTCGTCGACCAGCCCGTCCTCACCGACGACGTCGTCGACCGGCCCTTCGACGGCACCGTCCGTCCCGACCACCTCGTCGACGGTGGCCGTGGTCTCGACGACGTCCTCGACGGCGGCATCGGCCCCGCCGTCCTCGAGAGCGTCGTCGACGACGCCGTCCTCGGCAACGACGTCGTCCACGGCCGCCTCGACGTCACCCGAGGTGACGTCCTCGACCGTCTGGCTGACGTCCTCCGCCACGACGTCCACGACGTCGTCCGTGGTGGTCTCGCTCGGCTCTTCGGCGCCGACGAGGTCGTCCACCGGGCCGTCCTCGCCGACGAGGTCGTCGACGACGGTCTCGACCGGCTGGGTGTCGACCTCGGGGAGGTCCACGGGCGTGTCCAAGGACGCGTCCGACAGCTCCTCCGAGACCTCTTCGAGGTTCAGGTCGACCGAGGTGTCCTCGCCGATCTCGACGTCGACGACGTCGTCCTCCGCAGCATGGGCCGAGTAGGCCCCGGCGACCACGAGGCCGCCTGTGACAAGCACTGCTTGCAGCACTCGTCGCGCGTTCGTACGCATGGTTGTCTCCTGCCGTGTGACGTGGGAGCAGACGGCGGACGCCGCCCGCAGCAGGTCGCGCTCAGTGGCGCGACGTGGCCACGTCAGGCAGGAGAGACGGAGATCTCGGCGTAGGGCACCGGCAGCGGTGCGAACGTTACGGGAGCGGGGACCAGCCAGTGGCCGGCCCCGGCCCGCGACGCCGAGACGAGCTGTGCGACGAGGTCGCCGCTGCCCGCGCCTCCGCGCACGGAGCTGGAGGAGCTGCAGCCACCCGTGGTGACGGCGTCGCTCAGAGCGTCGGGGGCGCCGGCCTGGTCGGGCGCGGCGGTCGCGTCGTGCTCGGCGGTCGGGGCCAGGCCCATCAAGGCCGAGTCCACCGGGTCCATCACCGTGCCGAGCCAGGCGACGGACGGCGCGGCCGGTGTCGCCGGCACGTCGACCGTCCGGACGGCGTCGGTCTCGGCAGACGGTTCCCGGTCGGTGGGCGAGGTCCGGTCGGCGGACGGTGCCCGGTCGGCCGCGAGGGCCGGGACATCGGCGTCAGGGGCCGCAGGAACGATCACGCCGGGTTCGACGACGGGGTGCACCGGACGCACCACGGGCTCCACGACGGGGTCGACCAGGTCCAGTACGGGGTCGGTCACCGGGGCGACGGCATCGACGACCGGGCGCACCACGGGCCGGACCAGGTCGACGACAGGTCTGACGACGGGGTCGACCACCGGCCGGACGACGGCGGTGGTGACGGGCTCGAGGACCGGCTCCAGCGTGCCGGTCACGCCTCCGACCAGCGAGCCCACCGGCGCGAGCACCGGGGCGGTCGCGCTGGTCACGGGGCGGAGCGCCGTGCCGACCGCGTCGGTCACCGGGCGCAGCGGTTCGGTCACGGGCTCGGTGATGCTCTCCACCACCTCGCCGGTCGCCCCGGTCAGCGGAGCGATCCCGTCGCTCACCGGCTCGACGACGGCCCCGAGCGTCCCACCGACCTTCTCGGTGACCGGTGCGACCACCTCGCCGGTCACCGTGTCGAGGAGGTCTCCGGCCGGGTCGGACGTCGTCTCGGCGGGGCCCGAGGTCTCGGAAGGCTCGGGGTCGGTGGCCGGCTCCTCGTCGGGCTTCGGGGCCGGCTTCTCGTCGGGCTTCGGGGCCGGCTTCTCGTCGGGCTTCGGGGCCGGCTTCTCGTCGGGCTTCGGGGCCGGCTCCTCGTCAGGCTTCGGGGCCGGCTCCTCGTCAGGCTTCGGGGCCGGCTCCTCGTCAGGCTTCGGGGCCGGCTTCTCCGCCGGCTCCTCAGCGCGCGGGGCGACCTTCTCGGTCACCTTCCCCAGCGTCTTGCCGACGGGCTCGGTGACCTTCTCGACGGTCTTGCCGACCGTGTCCAGCAGCGGGTCGGTGACACGATCGGTCGTGGTCTCCACGACCCCCGCGAGGAGTCCGTCCCGAGAGCGCTCGTCGGCTCCGCCGTCGTCCGCCGAAGCGCTCGTGGCGAGGCAGAGGCCGGTCGCGACCGTCCCGAGGGCGACCCCGAGGGCGCGCAGCGTCCAGCGCCGCGGGCTCGTCGCCCCCGTGCTGCCGCCAGCGTCCGTCATCTCGGTGCCCCCTGCTCTCCCGACCGTGACGTGTCCCACTCTGGGGTCGCACGTCGCATCGCGCAACATCGGCGGGCCGGAATCAGCGGGTCATCAGCGGAGCACGCTCCGGGAGGGCGTCCAGGCGGTCCGCCGTCGTCGTGGCGCAGGCGGCCAGCTCGCCGGCGATCTCCGCGCTGAGCCCCAGGTAGGCGGCCGGGTCGATGAGCTCGTCCAGCTCGGCCCGGTCGAAGGCCCCGGAGACCGTCGGCTCGTCGAGCAACATCTCCACGAACGGCGTCGTGGACGTCGCGGCAGCCTGGGCGACGTCGAACACGACGTCGTGCGCCTTCTGCCGCCCGATCTTCTCCCCGAGGGCCAGCATCAGCGACTCCGAGCCGATCATGCCCGCCGAGAGACTGATGTTGTCCCGCATGCGGGACGGGTCGAGCACCAGCCCGCCCACGATGACCTCCATCCGCGCGAGCATGTCCCCCGCCAGGACGGCGGCCGACGCCGCCACGTCCTCCAGCAGCGCCGTCATCGCGCCGTTGGCCTCCTGGTCGTGCAGCATCGACTCCAGCGCCGGGGCGGCCAGCGCCCGAAGCTCCGCGGACATCGTCAGCAGGTCCAGCGCGAGCTGCGGGTTGCGCTTGTGCGGCATGGTCGACGACCCGACGGTGCCCTCGGGCACCGGCTCGAACGCCTCGGCGAACTCGGGCTGCATGAGGGCGTAGACGTCCTTGGCGATCTTGCCGACGGTGCCCGCGAGCTGCGCGAGGACGAGCACGAGCTCGACGATCCCGTCGTTGATCGAACGCGACGGGACGCGCATCGGGTGCAGGCCGAGCCGGTGCGCCACCCCGGCCTCGATGACCCTGCCCGCCTCACCGAACGAGGCGAACGTCCCGGCCGCACCACCCATGAGGACGCAGAACAGCCGGTCGTCGAGGCGTTCGAGGCGCTCGGTGTGCGCCACGAGCTGGTCGATCCACACGGCGACCTTGAAACCGAACGTCACCGGCACGGCATGCTGGGAGTGGGTCCGGCCGGCCATCGGCAGGTCGGCCGACCGCTCGGCGAGCCCCGACGCGGAGCGCAGCACCCGGGAGAGCTGGCGCAGCAGCAGCCGGTGCGCGTCGCGCAGCACCAGCACGTCTGCGGTCTGCGTGATGTTCTGCGTCGTGGCACCCCAGTGCACCCAGCCGCCGTGCTTGGCGCCGACAGCGCGGGCGAACTCCTCGATGAGCGGCACCAGCGGGTGGCTGGCCTCCGCTGTCGCGGCGAGGACCCGCTTGATGTCGAGCTTCTCGATGCGGGCGGTCAGCGCGATCGCCCGGGCCGACTCCTGCGGGACGAGGCCCGCGTCAGCCTCCGCGAGCGCCAGTGCGGCCTCGACGTCGAGCCGGGCCTGCCAGCGGTTCTCCCGCGTGAAGAGCGGGGCGATCCCCGGGTCGGGCACGCGACCCTCGGTGAAACGGCCGAACGGTGCGACGATCACTGTTCCTCCTTGGCCCGCCACCCGGCCGACGGCGGGCCGCCAGCGTAGAGCAGCATGATCGTCCTCATTCCCGCCGAAAGCGAGCCCCGACCGGCACGGTCCTGCGCCTCGTACGCACGGAGGGAGCCGGCACGAACCGGGCGATCACTACGTGCGCCAGGCCGCGTCGGTCAGCCTCGCAGCAGTGCCGGCCGGTCGGGGTGGTCGGAGCGGACGACGACGTCGGCCACGCGCTCGGGGGCGCTCTCACGCCGGTAGCGCCCGTACGCGACCAGGGTCCAGGCGTCCTCGAGCGGGGTGTTGCGGGTCTCTGTCGCGGGCCGCAGGGCGAGGTGGACGGTGAGGTCGACGTCGAGGCCCTTGCCGAGGGTCAACGACCCGTCGAGCGCGACGACGGTGCCGGGCAGGGCGTCGACGCGGTCGGCGCGCGTGGACCGGTCGGTCGCCGGGTCCCGCAGCGTGGGCAGCCACCGACCCTGCCGCACCACGGACGTGAGGACCTCCCGGTTGAGGCCGTCGACGTCGATCCACTCGTCGAGCAGCGCGTCCGGGTCACGGTGGCCACGCTCCAGCCGCAGCGACGCGGGCCGCCAGAAGTCTCGCGTCCGTACGCGTGCCACGGGGCGTCCGGCCGTCCGCAGCGGGCCGGCCAGCGCGTCCGCGAGCTCCGCGGGCCGGGTCGAGGGGTGCCCGTCGACCAGGAGCCGCACCGGGCGCTCGGCGGGGCGCGCCAGGACAAGGCCGACGACGTGGTCCACCACGCCGTCGGGCGTCATCGGCTCGGCACGCACCGGCCCAGTCTCCCAGGCTCGGTCGGCGGACCCGCCTGCTGCGGAGCGTTCAGCGCGCGTGCTCGACGCAGCGCGTCGCCGCCGGGCGGGCGTCCAGGCGCCCGGTCGGGATCTCGCGCCCGCACACCTCGCACACGCCGTACGTGCCGGCGGCGACCCGGTCGAGCGCAGCGAGCAGCTCGTCCCGTTCGACGGTGGCCTCCGCGGCCAGGGCCGCCGCCTGCTGCCGCTCCCACGCGAGGGTCGACCCCTCCGGGTCGTGCTCGTCGTCGACGTTCTCGTCCCGGACCACCCCGACGATGTCGGCCACGAGCCGCTCCTGGGCCGCGATCCGCGCCTCGACCTCCGCGAGACGTGACCGCAGCCGCGCCACCGGGCCGGCCCGACCGCCGTCGGGCACGCCGTCCTCAGAAGCCACGGTGCGTCCACTCCCCCGCCACGAGCGTAGCCGCGACCGGCATCTGCCGCAGGCCGGCGGGGTCGACGGCGAGCGGGTCGACGTCGAGCACCGCCAGGTCGGCCGGCGCTCCGGGCTCCAGGTCGAACGAACGTCCGTCCACCGACGCCTCGAGCGCGGTGCGCAGGTCGAGGCTCTGCTCGGGATGCCAGGGTTCGCGGCCGTCGCGGGAGCGGGTGACGGCGGCCGCGACGGCCGCCCAGGGGTCGAGGGGCGCGACCGGGGCGTCCGAGCCGAGCGCGAGCGGCACCCCGGCACGGCGCAGGTCGGCCAGCGGGAAGGCACGCTCGGTGCGGTCTCCCCAGAGCTCCTCGGCGATGTCCCGGTCGTCCATCGCGTGCTCGGGCTGCACGCTCGCCGTCACACCGAGCGCCGCGAACCGGGCGACGTCGTCCGGCTGCACGAGCTGCGCGTGCTCGATCGATCCCCGCGCCGCCGACGCCCCGAAGGCGTCCAGTGCCAGGGCGTTGGCCCGGTCGCCGATCGCGTGGATCGCGCAGCGCAGACCGGCGTCGCGGGCGCGCGACATCAGCGGCACGAGCTGGTCGGTCGCGATGTTGAGGACCCCGTGGGCTCCCGCGCCCGTCAGACCGGCGTACTCGTCGAAGCAGAACGCGGTCAGGGTGTTCAGCGAGCCGTCGCTGATGACCTTCAGCGGACCCTGCGTGACGAGGTCGGTGCCCTCGGCCAGCGGGGAGCCGTCCGTGAGCCCGGCCGCCAGCACCGCCTCCAGGTACTGCTCCCACACCCCGGCCCGCACGCGCAGGCCGCCCCAGCCCCGGCCGACCCGCCGGCGCCAGACCGCGAGGTTGTCGGCCACCTCGAAGTCGACGACACCGACCACGCCGCGCTCGGCGGCCGCACGCGCGGCGTCGGCCACCATCTCGTCGGCGACGTCGTCCTCCACCGCGACGATGCGCGGGCTCGCCGGCATCCACTCCTCCTCGCGCAGCAGACCCGTGGGGTGGTGGTCGATGCCGAGATAGCGCAGCCCGGCCGACGACGCCCACGCGCTGTGCAGGTCGCCGGAGAGCAGGATGACGGGCACGTCGCCCACGGCCTCGTCGAGCACGGCGGCCGTCGGCTCGGTGTCCCACCCCGCCCACCGGAAGCCGTAGCCGACGAGCGGCTGCCCGTGCGGCACCGGCGTCGTCGCCCCGTGCACCCGCGCACGGACGAGCACCGCGGCGTGCGCGGGGCTGGTGGCCTCCGAGACGTCCAGGCGGTGCCGCACCAACGCCCACTGCGTGAGGTGGGTGTGCGCGTCCCACAGGCCGGGGATCAGCACGCGCCCGTCGAGGTCCACGGACTCGGGCGGCGGGCCGGGCGGGCCCCCGAGGGCCGAACGCTCGCCGGCCGGGACGACGGCGGCGATCCGGCCGCCGTCGAGAGCGACGTCGACGAGGCCGTCGAACCGGCCCGCGAGACGCGCGTTCGCCAGGAGGAGTGCGGTCACGGGCACACCGTACGACGCGTCAGGCCGACGGCGCGGCGAAGGTCCGCAGGGCCTCCACCACCAGCGCGTGGTCGTCGCCCTGCGCGAGCCCGGACACGGTCGCGACCCCGACGATGCCGACACCGTCGACGCGGATCGGGAACGCCCCGCCGTGGGCCGCGAACTCCTGCAGCGGCAGCTGGTGGATCTCGTTGAAGTCGCGCCCCTCAGCACGGGCGCGCAAGCCGACCAGGTATGACGACGCACCGAAGCGGTACACGACGCGCACCTTGCGCTCGACCCACGAGTCGTTGTCCGGTGTCGTCCCCTCGCGCGCCGCGTGGAACACCTGCTGGGTGCCCTTGCGCACGTCGATGGTCACCGGCAGGTCGCGCTCGGTGGCCAGCTCGACGAGCAGGCAGCCGAGCCGCCAGGCGTCGTCGTGCGAGAAGCGGGTCAGGACGAGCTCGCGCTCGGTCTCGGAGACCTCGGAGATCAGGGCGGTGGCGTCGTCGGCGTTCATCGGGCCAGCCTCCCACGAGGCACCCCGCGCGCCCGGGCCGTGTCCTCGCTCACAGCGGGAATGCCGCCGTCGTGGCACCCTGTTGACGCTATCCGTGCATCGGAACGGTCGATCAGATCGATCGATCGATTCGATGCCTCGACCCGGACCCACGCGCCGCGGCACATCCCGCCGACGGCCATCAGCACACAGGAGACCTCCCATGCGACGCCACCGCGCCATCCTCGCCACCGCCACGGCCACCGTGACCGCCCTGGCGCTCGCGGCGTGCGGAGGTTCCGACGGCGGGTCCGAGGGTGGGGACGCCGGACCGGACCTGAACCTGGTCGACGACGGCACCCTGACCGTCGCCACCGAGGGCACCTACCGGCCGTTCACGTTCCACGACGCCTCGGGCGAGCTCGTCGGGTACGACGTCGAGGTCGCCGAGGCCGTCGCCGAGAAGCTCGGTCTCGAGATCGAGTTCGCGGAGACACAGTGGGACGCCATCTTCGCGGGCCTCGACGCGGGCCGCGTCGACACCATCGCGAACCAGGTCTCGATGACCCCCGAGCGCGTCGAGAAGTACGAGTTCTCGCAGCCGTACACGATCTCGCGCGGTGTCGTCGTGGCCCCCGAGGGCGACACGTCGATCTCGAGCTTCGCCGACCTGGACGGCAAGACGACGGCCCAGTCGCTCACCAGCAACTGGCGCTCCCTCGCCGAGGAGTCCGGCGCCAAGATCGAGGCCGTCGAGGGCTGGGCCCAGTCCGTCGCCCTGATCGAGCAGGGCCGCGTGGACGCGACCATCAACGACTCCCTCACGGTGCTGGACTACCTCAACGAGCACCCCGACGCGCCGATCCAGATCGCCGCGGAGACCGAGGAGACCTCGGAGTCCGGGTTCGTCGTCACGCCGGAGCGTGCGGCGCTCGCCGACGCCATCGACGGCGCCCTCGACGAGCTGCGTGCCGACGGCACCCTCACGGGCCTGACCGAGAAGTACTTCGGCGAGGACGTCTCCGAGTAAGGCTTCTGAACGGTTGCGCAGGAGCGCCGGTGCCCAGCGGGTGCCGGCGCTCCCGCACGTCTACCGCGCGCCGTCGTCGTCGACGGGCGCGCCGATGGTGAGGTGAGCACATGGACGCCCAGCTCTTCGCCGACTCGTGGTGGCCGATGTGGGGCGGCGCCGTCCTCGGGACGATCCCGCTGGCCCTGATGTCGTTCGCGATCGGGTTGGTCCTCGCGCTGGGGGTCGCGCTGCTGCGGTTGTCGACCCACCGGGTGCTGCGCGGCATCGGTCGGGTGTACGTCTCGATCATCCGTGGCACGCCGCTGCTCGTGCAGCTCTTCGTCATCTTCTACGGGCTGCCCACGATCGGCGTGACGATCGACCCGTGGCCGAGCGCCGTCGTCGCGTTCTCCCTCAACGTCGGCGGGTACGCGGCCGAGGTCATCCGCGCCGCCATCCTCTCCGTGCCCAAGGGGCAGTGGGAGGCCGGCTACGTCGTCGGGATGTCGCACGCGCGGACGCTGCGGCGCGTCATCCTGCCGCAGGCCGCCCGCGTGAGCGTCCCCCCGCTGTCCAACACGTTCATCTCGCTGGTCAAGGACACGTCGCTCGCCTCGCTCATCCTGGTGACCGAGCTGTTCCGCAAGGCGCAGGAGGTCGCGTCGTTCACCAGCGAGTTCCTGCTGCTCTACACGGAGGCGGCGATCATCTACTGGATCATCTGCACCGTGCTGTCGTTCGGGCAGGACCGGATCGAGAAGAAGCTGGAGCAGTATGTCTGAGCCCCTGATGTCCGCCCGCGGCATCCACAAGTCGTTCGGGGACAACGAGGTGCTGCGCGGCGTCGACCTCTCCGTGCGGCCGGGGCAGGTGGTCGCACTCATCGGGCCCAGCGGCTCCGGCAAGACGACGATGCTCCGCTCGCTCAACGGCCTCGAGACGCCCGACGCCGGCACTCTGGTGTTCGACGGCGGCCCGGAGATCGACTTCTCCCGGCCCGTCCCTGCGGCTCAGCGGTTCGCGGCCCGTGACCGGTCCGCGATGGTGTTCCAGCACCACAACCTGTTCCCGCACAAGACGGTGCTGCAGAACGTCACCGAGGGACCTGTCCAGGTCCGCAAGGTGCCCCGGGCCGAGGCCGAGGCGCGGGCCACCGACCTGCTGGCCCGCGTCGGCCTCGCCGAGAAGCGCGACGCGTACCCGCGCCAGCTGTCCGGCGGGCAGCAGCAACGCGTCGGGATCGTGCGGGCCCTCGCGCTGGAGCCCGACCTGCTGCTCTTCGACGAGCCGACCTCCGCGCTCGACCCGGAGCTCGTCGGCGAGGTGCTGCACGTCATGAAGAGCCTCGCCGACGAGGGCTGGACGATGGTGGTGGTCACCCACGAGCTGCAGTTCGCGCGCGAGGTCGCCGACGAGGTCCTGTTCCTCGACGGCGGCGTGGTGGTCGAGCGCAGCGCGCCCGCACAGCTCTTCGCCCACCCGCGGGAGGAGCGGACCCGGCAGTTCCTGCACCGGATCCTCCACCCGCTGGACTGACCACCGCCGCCGAACATCCAGGTTCGGACCGTTTTGGGCGTCCATTGCGGGCCGAACACAGACATTCGGCGCGGGGTGGGGACATTCTCCGGCACGGCCCCACACCCGGCGCTCCTGCCGATCTGGCAGACTCCGGCGCATGTCCCGCGTGGTCGTCGTCGGTGCCGGAGTCATCGGGCTGAGCTGCGCCGTCCGGCTCCTCGAGACCGGCCACCAGGTCGAGGTCCGGGCCCGCGACCTGCCGCCGGACACCACCTCCGCGGTGGCGGCCGCGCTCTGGTACCCGTACCTCGCGCTGCCCCAGGACCGCGTCACCGCATGGTCGGCCGCCTCCTACGCGGCGTTCGACGACCTCGCGCTGACGGCGCCCGGGTCCGGCGTGCGGATGCGCCCCGGCGCCGAGGTGTTCACGGAGACACCGGCCGACCCGTGGTGGCGCGACGCGGTGCCGCAGCTCGACCGCACGGCGGACGTGCCGCCGTCGTACACCGCGGGCTGGACCTTCACCGCGCCGCTCATCGACATGCCGGTCTACCTGGGCTGGCTCGCCGAGCGCGTCGAGTCGCTCGGCGGGTCGATCGTGCAGGCGTCGCTGGACGCGCTGCCCGGCCCCGGGGACGACGGCGCGACGATCGTCCACTGCACCGGCCTCGGCGCGCGGGACCTCGCCGGCGACGGGTCCGTGGCCCCGGTCCGCGGCCAGACCGTGGTGCTGGAGCAGTGGGGGCTGGACCGCTGGTGGCTGGACGCCGCCGGTCCCACCTACGTGGTGCCACGCGGGCGCGAGGTCGTCGTGGGCGGCACCGACGACGCCGGCGCGTGGGACCGCACACCGACAGCGACCACCGCCGCGGACATCCTGGAGCGCGCCGCCCGGCTCGTGCCCGAGGTGCGCGAGGCGCGGGTCCTGCGGCACGTCGTCGGCCTGCGTCCGGCGCGGCCCGCGGTCCGCGTCGAGCGGGACGGGCACGTGGTGCACTGCTACGGCCACGGCGGCGCCGGCGTCACCCTGAGCTGGGGGTGCGCCGACGAGGTCGCCGGGCTGGTGGCCGCATGACCCGGCTCGTGCTGCTGCACGGCCGGGACGCCGACGGCCGCGACGCCGAGACCGTCGAGGCACGCTGGCTCGCCGCGCTCGGCGCAGGCCTCGCCTCGGCCGGGTCCCCGCTGCGACTCGCCGACGACGACGCCACGTTCGTCTTCTACGGCGACACCCTCACGCCGCCCGACGGCGGCCCGCGCCCCCCGGTGACCGTGCACGTCCGCGCAGACCCGGCTGCGGTGCCCGCCGTGCACGGGCTCTCCGTCGACGAGGCGCGGTTCGCGCTCTCCGTGGCACGCGAGGTGCTCGCCGGCGCCGGACGCACCACGCAGGCGAGCGCCGTCGGGCTCTTCGAGGGCAGCACCGTCGGCCTCGGGACGTCGGTCGCCGACGCCCTCGCCCGGGCCCTCGTCGCCGCGCTCGCCGCGATCGACCGGCTCGTGCCCGGCCTGAGCGGTGCGGTCGTGCTCCTCCTGGCCCGCGACGTGCACACCTACCTGCACGATGACGAGACGCGCGCCGCCGTCCGCGCAGGACTCGAGAAGGCGCTGCCGACGGACGAACCCGTCGTCCTGGTGGCGCACTCGCTCGGCTCCGTGGTCGCCTACGACGTGCTGCGACGTGCGGACCCGCAGTCCCGGACGATGCCGTTGCTACTCACCCTCGGTTCGCCGTTGGGGATCGAGGCCGTGCGCTCCGCCCTGGAGGCGGACGGCCCTCTCACCTGGCCACCGGTCGAGCGATGGGTGAACGCGCGCGACCCGCGCGACGCCCTCGCCCTGCACGGCCTCACGCCCGAGACGTTCCCGATGCCGGCGGGCACGGCGTCGGTCGAGGCCGTCGAGGTGGACAACACCGCGCCGTGGCACCACGCCGCGGCCGTCCGGGACGACGACGGGACGTGGACCGGCTACCTCGCCTCGCCCCGGGTGGCGCGCCTGGTCGGCGACGAGCTGGCCGGCGCGTCGTGCGACGAGGACTCGGACATGTCAACGTAAGCGCGTCGTCGACGTCGACCACGCGCTGCGGAGGCCGGGATGCCCGAGATCGAGCTCGCCACCATCGACCTGGCCGTCATCGGCCTCTACGTGGTGGGGATCCTCGCCGTCGGCTGGTGGGCCGGGCGCAAGTCCCAGAACTCCGAGGACTTCTTCCTGGCGGGGCGCGGGATGGTGTGGCCGCTGGTCGGCTTCTCCCTCATCGTCACCAACTTCTCCGGCACGCAGTTCCTCGGACTCGCCGGGGCCGGCTACTCGACCGGGATCTCGGTGTGGAACTTCGAGTGGATCGCCACTCTGGTGCTCCTCGCGTTCGCGATCCTCATCCTGCCGATCTACCTGCAGTCGAAGGTCTCCACGGTCCCCGAGTTCCTCGGCCGCCGGTACGACCAACGCTCCCGGTACGCGTTCTCCGGCTTCACCGTGCTGACCGGGATGCTGATCGACTCCGCCGGCGGCATGATCGCCGGCGCGCTCGTGCTCAACCTGATGTTCCCGAACGTGCCGATCCTCGTGCACGTCATCATCATCGCCGTCCTGGGCGGCGCCTACGTCATCCTCGGCGGGCTGCGGGCGGTGATGATCACCGACACCGTCCAGGGCGTCCTGCTCTTCCTGGCGGCCGGCATCATCCTCGTGGTCGTCTTCGCCCGCTTCGACTTCGACTGGTCGGTGTTCCCCGCGCTGGCCCCGGAGGACGGGTTCACCGTCGCCCCGCCGCCGGACGACGACTTCCTGCCGTGGCCCGGCATCTTCACCGGCGCGATCTGGCTGGGCGTGTACGTCTGGATCTCCAACCACGTCGTGGTGCAGCGGGTCCTGGCCTCGAAGAACCTCGACCACGGGCGGTGGGGCGTGCTGTTCGCCGGCCTCATGCAGCTGCCCCTGCTGGTCCTGCTGATCTTTCCCGGCATCCTGGCCCGTGACGTCTTCCCCGACCTGGACAACCCCGACCTGGCGTGGCCGGCACTCGTCTTCGAGTTCATCCCGATCGGGCTGCGCGGGCTCGTGGTGGCGGCGCTCATCGCCGCGCTGATGTCGACCCTGGACTCCGTCCTCAACGGCGCCGCGAGCCTGGTGATCAACGACTTCGTCAAGACGCGCGAGCGGGAGTTCAGCGAGAAGCAGCTGATGCTCATGAGCCGGGGACTGATCGCGCTCTTCATGCTCCTGGCGATCGCCTGGGCGCCGATCATCCTGCAGTTCGACACGATCGTCGAGTACTTCCAGTCGTTCCTCGGCTACGTGACGATGCCGATCGTCGTCGTCCTGCTCGGTGGGATCTTCTGGCGGCGCGGGTCCTCCGCCGCGGCCTTCTGGACGCTCGTGTCGATGGTGCCGATCGGCCTGGCCGGGTTCGTCACCGGCGAGGTGCTCGAGCTGCACTCGATCCAGTTCCTGTACGCGACGGGCATCATGCTGGCGCTCAGCGTCGTGGTGTTCGTCGCCATCTCGCTGGTGACCCCGGCACCCTCGCGCGAGGCGATCGCGGAGGTCGTCTTCGACCGGGACAACTGGCGGCGCGAGACGGAGGAGCTGCGCGGCAAGCCGTGGTACGCCAACCACCGCCGTCTCGCGCTCGGCCTCGGGATCCTCACCGTGGCCGTCGTCGTGCCGTTCGTCTAGCCTCCACGCCTCTCGGGACGTCGACGCACGCGCTACCGCGGCAGCAGCCGCTCCAGGGCGTCGACGAGGTCGATCGAGTCGCCGTCCTTGCCGCCGGCGCCGAGCACGAGCGGCGGTCGCCTCGGTGCGGGGCGGACACCGCGCAGCCGGTCGACGAGGCCGAGCGGGGCCGTCAGGACGTAGAAGTCGCCGTCGGTGGACACTGCGGAGGTCCGGTCGGTGCGCAGGTACCACCCCCGCAAGGGCGTCCGCGCGGTCCCGCGCCCGCCGTAGCCCTTGACCTGCAGCGGCTCCGGCTCGAGCCCGGCGTCGTGGGCCCGGCGGACGAAGTCGGCGAGCATCTCCTCGGCGCGGACGTGCTCGGCGTCCTGCCGGGCGGCGAGCCTGGCGGCGTGCTCGCGGGCGGCCTCTGTGCGCTGCTGGGCCCAGTTCTCGCTCACCGCGCCAGTGTCACACGGCGGCTCGGTCCGGTCGGCAGCCCCAGCTCCGGTCGGCCCCTGGAGCGACCGACCGGGGCTGGAGCTGCCGAACGGAGTGGACCGGAGTGCGGCCTACAGCTCGCGCTCCGTGTACGCGACCAGGGCGTCTCGGACGAGCGCCGCTCCGTCAGCACCGCCGTAGTTCGCGGCGAACCGCGCGTCCGCGACGTACATCTCCGCCAGCCCGACGACGTACTCCTTCGACGGGCGGCCGTCGTCGGCCCCCGGTGCGCCCGGGACGGACCCCAGCCACTCGACGTGCCGCGCGGCGAGCGCCTGCCCCTCGTCGGACGTCGGGTCGACGCCCCGGTCGGCCGCCGCGACCCATGCGCCGTTGAGCTCGTCGAGGCGGGCCTTCCACTCGGCCTGCCCTTCGGCGCCCAGCCCGCGCCACCAGGCGTCGGACGTCGCGTAGGCGTCGGCACCCCAGCGCTCGGTCACCTCGTCCTTGTACTGCGTGTGGTCGAACCCGTCGAGCATCTCCTCGGCCATGATCGGCCTCCCTCGTGTCAGTGCGGTCAGTGTTCGTTCCACGGACGCCATCTGCCGTTCGAGCCGCCCGCGCTCGCGCCGCAGCACGTCGAGATGGCGGCGCAGCGCCTCGGCCTCGTCCGCCTGCTCGTCGAGCACCCGGGCGATCTGGTCGAGCGGCAGCCCGAGCTCGCGCATCAGCAGGATGCGCTGCAGACGGCGGATCGCGCCGTCGTCGTAGTAGCGCAGCCCGCCGTGTCCGGTGCCGGACGGCGGCAGCAGGCCGATCTGGTCATAGTGCCGCAGGGTGCGGCTCGAGATGCCCGCGAGCCGGGCAACATCCTGGATCGAACTGGTCATGCGATCGACGGTAGAGGTTGACGCCGCGTCAAGCGCAAGGTGGTCGTGCGACGGAAACCGGTCGGCCGCAAGATCGACGTATGACGATCCACGACTTCCGCCGCACCGCTGCCCCTGGTCTCGCCCTGGCTCTCGCCCTGGGCCTCACTGCCTGCAGCGGCGGGGACAGCAACCAGGCGACCCCCGGCGACGAGGAGTTCCTCGCCGGGAGCCCCTCGCAGACGTCCGGCCCCACGAGCTCCGACGACGACGCGAGCGAGGCGCCCGGCGAGAGCGCCGGCCCCGAGGCGAGCGACCTGAACGCCGCCGCGCTCCGCGCGATCGCCGTGGCCGAGGACGAGGCCGGCGGCACGGCGTACGCGATCGACGACGCGGAGACGGGCGGCACCTGGGAGGTCTCGGTGGCCGTCGGGAACAGGACCGCCGAGCTGGAGGTGGACGAGGCGGGCACCGTGGTGAGCACCGAGGACGACGACCTCGACGTCGAGGACAGGAGCGCCATCGACGACGCCACGATCACGATCGCCGACGCCATCGACCGGGTGCTGGCGCACTCCGGCGGCGTCCTCACCGACGCCGAGCTCGACGACGGCACGCACTGGTCGGTGACCGTGGACGAGGAGGGCGACGAGGCCGACTACCGCGTGGACATCGAGTCGGGTGAGCTGACCGGCGACGAGGACTAGCTGCTCAGGCATCGTCGCGAGCCGGATCCCCCCTCGGTCACCGGCTCCTCGGGTGACGGTCGCCGACGGGACCGGCGAGCGTCCCGGCGAGCAGAGCACCGCACCTCACCGCACCCCACCGCACCCCACCGCACCCCACCGCACCGCACCGATCAGCGGGACGAACGCCCCGAGGCGCACGGTGACGGCGAGGGCGAGCGGAATGCCGACTGGTCAGCGCGTCGGTGGAGGCTCGCGGTGGTGCGGGACGCCGTCACACGGTGGTGTAGCCGCCGTCCACGAGCCAGTACGCGCCGGTGACGAACGACGCCTCCTGCGACAGCAGGAACCGGACAACCGTCGCGACCTCCTCGGCCTCTCCCAGGCGGCCGAGGGGGTGCTTGGCCACGAGTGCCGCGCGGGCGTCGTCCGGCAGCCCCTGCAGGAGCGGGGTGCGGATGTAGGCCGGACCGACGGAGTTGACGCGCAGCCCCTGCGGGCCGTATTCCGCCGCCGCGTTCTTGGTGAGGCCGACGACGCCGTGCTTGGCCGCCGTGTACGCACCGTTGCCGATGGCGGCGACGGTGCCGTGGATCGACGCCATGTTGACGATGGCGCACCCGGAGGCGTCCTCGGTGAGCATCGCCGGGATCTGGGCGCGCATGCCGTACAGGACCCCGTTGAGGTTGATGTTGATAACCCGGTCCCAGTCGTCCAGGTCCACCTCCCCGGCGGGCGCCTGGTTGCCACCGATGCCGGCGTTGTTCACCGCGTAGTGCAGGCCGCCGAAGGTGTCCTTCGCGAAGGCGACCACCTTCTCGGCGTCGTCCCTGCTCGCGGTGTCCTGCTGCACCGCAGCCGCCGTGCCCCCGGCGGCGGTGATCTCGTCCGCCACGCGCTGGGCGGACTCGAGCTTGATGTCGGTGACCACGACCTTCGCTCCGGCTGCCGCGAGATCCTTGCTGATCGCCTCGCCGATGCCGGAGCCGCCGCCGGTCACCAGTGCCACCTTGTCATCGAACGTCATGTCACATCACTCCAGGAGAAGAACCGTCGCCGGCCGGAGGCTCCGGCCGACGGGTTGGTCCCTTCCACGGTAGCCTCGGGCGCTCCCCCACGCGGGTCGAGCGGCCGCCACCGCGTGCCTGCCGGTCGATCAGGCGGTCCCGCCGTGACGGTCGCGGCTCTCGGCAGGGCCGAGACCCCACCGGATCGACCGCACTGCGAGCGCCCCCGCGGGGCCCCCGCAGGTGCGCGCGAACCAGGTGCCGATCCGCAGCTCGTCGGCGGCCCACGCGGGCAGGAGCGACACCGCTCCCGCAGCGAGCAACCGGTAGGCCGGGCGGACGGCGCGGGGCAGCGGCGGTTCGCGCAGCAGGAACCGAGCGGTGTCGAGCGCCTCGGGGCTCGCCTCGAGCTCGGGACGGTAGGACGCGAGAGTGGCGTCGAGCCCGGCGACCGTCTCCGGCACGTCCTCGGCGCCGAGCGCCCGGGCGACGCGGCCCGACTGCGCGACGTACTCGTCGGCCTCGGCCGCCGTGAGGCGCCGCTCGCCGTAGCGCTGGTGCGCGGCCAGGAACGAGTCGGCCTCGGCGGCGTGCACCCAGGCCAGCAGGTGCGGGTCGCTCGCGCGGTACGGCCGTCCGTCGGGCGCCTTGCCGCGCACCCGCTCGTGCACCGCGCGGACCTGGTCGATCATCTCCTGGGCGTGGTCGGCGGTGGCGAACGTCGTCGTCGCCAGGAACGTGGAGGTGCGGGCGAGCCGCCCCCACGGGTCGCCGCGGAACCCGGAGTGCCCGGCGACGCCGGCCATCGCCAGCGGGTGCAGCGACTGCAGGAGCAGGGCGCGCAGACCGCCCACGAACGTCGCGGCGTCCGCGTGCACGCGGCGCACCGGGCTGCCGGCGGCGAACCAGCGCGGCCCGGGCGTGAGGTGGATGCGGTCGCGGGCGGCGTGCCCGTCCGGACCTGCGACCTTCAGGAAGAGGGCGTCGCCCACCCGGGCGCGCAGCCGCTCCGACGGGTTGGTCACGAGCTCCATACGGCCAGTATCGCCGACGTCCATGCCGTGGCCGGTCCCGGCCCGGGAGGTCGACGTCCCGGGCGGCTGAGCACGCGGACGTCACGGCGGCCCGACGCGTGCCACCATCGAACCAGAGGTGACACCTGATGATGCCGGAGCGCGACGACCTGCGTGCGGCCCGTCGTGCCGTCGCCGAGCACGAGTGGGCGACGGCGCGCGACCTCTTCCTGTCCGGTGCGCGGACGACCATCGCACGAGAGGCCGTGCGCACGCTCGGCATCGACGACCTCGCCTCGCTCGCGCAGGCCTGCTGGTGGCTCGGCCACATCGACGAGTACGCGCTGGTCACCGACGAGGTGTGCCGTCTGCGGACCGACGCGGGCGACGCACCGGGGGCGGCGGCCGCCGCCGTGGAGCTGGGCTTCTCGGAGTCCGTCCGGGGGAACGACGCCGCCGCCGCGGGCTGGCTCGCGCGCGCCGGGAGGCTGCTGGCCACGACGCCGGACGCCGTCGAGCACGGCTTCCTGCTGATCATCGAGGCGCACGGCACCCTCGCCGTCGGCGACCTCGCCCGCGCCGACCAGCTGGTCCACCGTGTCCTCGAGCTCGGTGACCGGTTCCACGAGCCGACGCTCCAGGCGTACGGGCTCTTCCTGTCCGGACGGCTGGCGATCCGGCGCGGCCGCGTCCGCGAGGGTTCGCGCTACCTCGACGAGGCCATGATCCCCGTGCTGGGCGGCCGGACGGCGCTGCCCTGGGCGGGCGACCTGTACTGCCAGATGATGCAGCTCTGCTACGAGCTGGGCGACCTGCCGAGGGCGCAGCACTGGACCGAGATCACGGAGGCGTGGTGCCAGGAGCTGGCGCCCGCCAGGCTCTTCACCGGCATCTGCCGGGTGCATCGCGTCCAGCTGCTGCAGGTGCACGGCGACTGGCCCCGCGCGCTGCGGGAGGCGGAGGAGGCTGCCGCCGACCTGGCCGACATCGACGTCGTCGCGGCCGGCGAGGCGAACTACCGGTGCGGCGAGCTGCACCGTCTCCGCGGTGAGCTCGACCTCGCGGAGACGGCCTACCGGGCCGCGCGCGCCCTCGGTCGCGAACCCCTGCCCGGGTCGGCCCTGCTCCACCTCGAGCGAGGAAGCACCGCCACGGCCGCGGCGTCCCTCGACGCGGCGCTGGCAGGCGTCCGAGCCCCGCTGGACCGGGCCCCGCTGCTCGCCGCGCGGATCGAGGTGGCGCTCTGCCAGGACGACCGCGGTCGCCTCGACGCCCTGGTGGACGAGCTGAACGACATCGCCGACCACCACGGCAGCCCGGGCTGGCAGGCCGAGGCCTGCCGGTGGAGAGGCTCCGTCCAGGCCGCCTACGGTCACCACCCGGCCGCGCTGCCGGTCCTGCGGGAGGCGCGGGACCGGTGGCAGCAGATCGACGCCCCGCGGGAGGTGGCGCGGACGCGCGTGGAGATCGCGCGGTCCCTGGAGGCCCTGGGCGACGGTGACACCGCGCGCGAGGAGTACGAGCTGGCGGCCACCACGTTCGCCGAGCTGGGTGCGGGGCGCGAGCTGCAGCACCTCGTGGCGCAGCGACGCCGGCGGCGCGCTCCCGAGGAGCTCTCACCGCGGGAGACGGAGGTCCTCGCCGTCGTGGCCGAGGGCGGCACCAACCGGGACGTCGGTGCCCACCTGCACATCAGCGAGCGCACGGTCGCCCGGCACCTGGCCAACACCTACCTCAAGCTCGGCGTCTCCTCGCGCACGGCGGCCGTGGCGTGGGCTCGTGACCACGGGGTCGTCTGACCGCTGCACATCCGGACCGGTCTGCATGATTCTGCCGATGTGGCCAGGTGCTCGCCGTCCCTAGCGTCGGGAGCATCCGACGAGGAGGCACCATGACCACCACCGACAGCACCACTCACGGCACCGACACCACCCAGACATCGCCCGACGCGACCGAGCCGACCGGGACCGAGCCGACCGTGACCGAGCAGCCGGACCCGGCGGGGGTCGAGGCCTTCGCCGGCGAGCTGTTCGCGACCCTGAGCCGGGGAGCGACGGCCCTGATGATCAGCATCGGGCACCGCACCGGGCTCTTCGACACCGTGGCCGGTCTGCCGCCGTCCACCAGCCACGAGATCGCGGCAGCAGCGGGCCTGCACGAGCGCTACGTGCGCGAGTGGCTCGGCGCGATGACCGTCGCGGGCATCGTGGTCCACGACCACGGCACCTACCGGCTCCCGGCGAACCACGCCGCGGTGCTCACCCGGGCGGCCGGCGTGAACAACCTGGCGTCCCAGCTCCAGTTCGTCCCGATGCTGGCGCAGGTCGAGGACCCGATCGTGCGCTGCTTCACCGACGGCGGCGGCGTCGGGTACGAGGCGTTCGGCCGGTTCCACGAGCTGATGGCCGAGCAGAGCGCCCAGAACCACGACGCCGCCCTGCTGAGCCACGTCGTCCCGATGGTCGACGGGCTCGCCGAGCGGCTGCGGGCCGGCATCCGCGTCGCGGACATCGGCTGCGGGCAGGGCCACGCCATGAACCTGCTGGCGAGCGCGTTCCCCGACAGCGACTTCCACGGCTACGACTTCCGGCCGGAGACGATCGCCGTGGCCCGCGAGGAGGCCGATGCCCTGGGGCTCGGCAACGTGCACTTCGAGGTGCGCGACGTGGCCGACCTGGGTGGCACCGGATCTTTCGGCGCCGTCACGGCGTTCGACGCCGTCCACGACCAGGCGCACCCCGCCCACGTGCTGGGCCAGGTCGCCGAGCACCTCGATCCGGACGGCGTGTTCCTCGTGGTCGACATCGACGCCTCCAGCGAGCTGGACGACAACACCGCGATCCCGTGGGCGCCGTACCTGTACACGGTCTCGACCATGCACTGCATGACGGTGTCGCTCGCCGAGGGCGGCGACGGTCTGGGTACCGCGTGGGGCCGGCAGACGGCGCTGCGCATGCTGGCCGACGCCGGATTCACGAACGTCCGGGTCGAGTCCGTGCCGGGCGACTTCATCAACGCCTACTACGTCGCGCGGCGCTGACCCGACGAGCTACCGGTGCGCGGCCGGTAGCTCGTCGTCGCCGATCGGGAACGACGGCTGCGCGCCGGGGGTGGTCACGGAGAACGCCCCGACCCGCACCGCCGTGCGCACGGCGGCCACCAGGCCGTCACCCTCGGCGAGCCGCCAGGCCAGCGCGCCGACGAACGCGTCACCGGCACCCGTGGTGTCCACGACGTCCACCAGGGGCGACGGCACGACCACCGGGCCGCCGTCGTCGGACCCCACGAGGACCACAGCGCCCGCGCCGCCGAGGGTGAGGACCACGGATCGTGGGCCGAGGTCGAGCAGCTCCTCGACCACGGCGAACGGTTCGTCCTCGGGGACGGGCCGGTCGGCCTCGGTGAGCAGCCGCCAGGCCTCGCCCGCGTTGACGACGAGCGGGTCGGCGAGCGCCAGCACCTCGCGCACCACCGGCACGACGGGCGCGAGGTTCAGCAGCACGCGGCCCGTCGCGGCCCGGGCCGCGGCCTCGGTGCCCGTGGTGGGGATCTCGCCCTGGACGACGACGACGGCGGCGCCCGCCACGAGCTCGGCGTGCCGTTCCACCGCCGCCGCGTCGACCGACCCGTTCGCGCCGGGGACGACGACGATGACGTTCTCGCCGTCGTCGTCCACCGAGACCATGGCGACGCCCGTGGGACCTGGCACGGTCGCGACCGCAGAGAGGTCCACGCCGGCGCGGCGCAGGCCGGGGACCGCGGCGGCGGCGAAGGCGTCGGTGCCGACCGCACCGACGAGCGCGACGTCACCGCCGAGGCGCGCTGCGACCACGGCCTGGTTGGCGCCCTTGCCACCGGGCAGGACGGTCATGCTGTCCGCGAGCACCGTCTCGCCGGGGGCGGGGTGCGCGGGGACGCGGGCGACCAGGTCGGCGTTGACGGAGCCGACGACCACGATCGAGGCCACTCGGGCCACCTTCCTCTTCGGTCGAGCACGGGTCTGTGCGCCATGATCTCGCACCGAGCGGGGGACGTGCCCTGGTCGTCCATTGCAAGTTTCTGTAGGGTTGCAGCAATGCTCGCAACCCGCGCATCGACGCGCGGAGAACACAGGGAGACGCAACGATGCGCACCGCTCAGCAGGACATCCGTACCGGGCAGCGCCCCGGCAGAGCACGACTCGCCACCTTCGCGGCCGCCCTGGCCGCGACCCTGACCCTCGTGCTCGGCCTCGCCCCCGGCACCCCCGGTGCGGAGGCCCGGACACCGTCGAACGACGGCAAGGACGTCATCCTCAACCTGTTCCAGTGGACCTGGGACTCCGTCGCCGCCGAGTGCACCTCCACGATCGGCCCGGCCGGGTTCGGCTACGTCCAGGTCTCCCCGCCGGCCGAGCACGTCCCCGGCGACGCCTGGTGGACCTCGTACCAGCCCGTCAGCTACCAGATCGAGTCCAAGCTCGGCAGCCGCGCCGAGTTCGCCGCCATGGTCTCCGCGTGCAACGCCGCGGGTGTCGAGGTCATCGCCGACGCCGTCATCAACCACATGGCCGGCGCCGACTCGTCCGGCCACGGCGTCGCCGGGTCCCCGTACTCCGAGGACAGCTTCCCCGCGTACTCCGCGCAGGACTTCAACGACTGCCGCTCGGACATCGCCAACTACCAGGACCGCTGGGAGGTGCAGCACTGCCGCCTCGTCGCGCTGCAGGACCTGCGCACCTCGTCGGGCTACGTGCGAGGCACCATCGCGGACTACCTCGACGATCTCGTCTCCCTCGGCGTCGCCGGGTTCCGCATCGACGCTGCGAAGCACATGCCGGCCGCCGACCTCGAGGCCATCAAGTCAGCCATGGACCACTCCGACGTCTACTGGGTGCACGAGGTCATCGGCGCCGCCGGCGAGCCCGTCCAGCCGTCGGAGTACCTCGGCAGCGGCGACTCCCACGAGTTCGACTACGCGCGCGGGGTCAAGCACGCCTTCGACGCGCAGATCAAGGACCTGCGCTACATCGGTGACGGCAAGCTGCCCTCCGACCGTGCCGGCGTCTTCGTCTCCAACCACGACACCGAGCGCAACGGCGAGTCCATGAGCTACCAGTGGGGCGCCAAGTACACGCTCGCGAACGTCTTCATGCTGTCGTGGCCCTACGGGTCCCCCACCGTCTACTCCGGCTACACCTTCTCCGACTTCGACTCCGGCGCGCCCGGCGCCACCTCCCACACCGTGCCCGACGCCGAGTGCTCGTCCGGCGCCTGGACCTGCGAGCAGCGCTGGGCTGAGGTCCGGGGCATGGTCGGCTTCCACAACGAGGTCGGCTCCGCGGCCGTCACGCGATGGTGGGACGACGGCGGCAACCACGTCGCGTACGGCCGGGGCGCCGCCGGGTACGTGACGATCAACAACAACGGCTGGGGCGTGACCCGCACCTACGCCACCGACCTGCCGGCCGGGGAGTACTGCGACGTCGTCGCGGCGACCGACTGCTCGGTGACCCGCATCGTGGCCGCCGACGGCACCTTCACCGCGACGGTACCTGCCTACGGGGCCCTCGCGCTGCACGTCGGGGCGACGGCCGGCTCCGGTGGCGGGACGACCCCGCCCGCCACGACGGACGTCGAGGTGGCCGTCGAGGCGACCACCACCTGGGGCCAGGACGTGCGCATCGTCGGGGACCGTGCCGGCCTCGGCTCGTGGGACCCGGCGCGCGGCGTCGTGCTCTCGGCGGACGCCTACCCGGTGTGGCGCGGCACGGTGGACCTGCCCGCCGGCACCAGCTTCGAGTACAAGTACGTGAAGGTGAACGGCGGCGACGTCGTCTGGGAGTCCGGCGGCAACCGGGTCGCCACCGTCGGCGCCGACGGGACGCTCACGCTGGACGACACCTGGCGGAGCTGAACCGGCCCGGCGCACCCGCACGGGCCGCCGTCGGGCGCGAACGGTGCCAGGAGCCGGCCGAGCGGGGGGGCCGCTCGGCCGGCTCAGCAGGCGAGGACCTCCCGCAGGCGCACCCAGAACGCGCCCGGGTCGTTGTCCGGCGACCACTCGTTCCGCACGAAGCCGCCGTGGTCGCCCGGGAAGACCACCGGCCCCGAACCGAGGGCCGCGGCGAGCGCGGTGGCACCGCGGGAGGCGAGCGCCCCGGGCGGGGACGCGGCGCCGACCGCGGGCAGCACCCGCAGACGCCCGTCACCGACCAGTGCTCGGATCTCGTCGAGGGGCGGCTCCCACAGCGGCATCGTGGTCAGCATCTTGCCCAGCATGAGGTCGTCCCGGCGTCCGTCGTCCTCCGTCGGCATCCCGTAGTCGGCGGGATCCGGGTCCGGCTGCTCGAGGAAGGCCTCGGTGAAGGGCTCGGTGGCGAAGACCAGCCGCACGAACTTCGCCATCGCCGGCCCGAACCCCGACTCCTCGTACGTCCGGACGACGTCCGCCTGCGCTCGCACGGCGAGGTCCCGGTCCTCGAGCAACGACGTCAGCGGCGGCTCGTGGGCCACGAGGCACCGCACGTCCTCGGGGCGCGACACGGCCCAGGCGAGCCCCGTGACGCCGCCGCCGGACGACCCCAGGACGTCGAGCGGGCCGACGTCGGCCGCCTGCGCCACGGCGTGCAGGTCGGCCGCGTGGTCCTCCACCCGGACACCGCCGTCCGGCTCCAGGGTCGAGCGGGCCGTGCCCCGCGGGTCGTACGTCACGACCGTGCGGTCGCCGATCTCCGCGACGAGCTGGGAGAAGCCCTCGGCCTCCATGGGGTTGCCGAGCACGAACAGCGGCGGGCACCCGCCGTCGCGCTCCGGCGTGTGGACGTCGTAGGTCAGGACGGCACCTGGCACGTCCAGGGTGCGGGTCTCGGTAGCCATGCCGGGTAGACGAGCGGGCGGCCGAGAACTCATCGCTACTCGTCGTCCGGCGAGCCTTCCCAGTCCTCGTCGTCGTCGATGGTGAAGGAGCCGCCGAAGTGCACGGCGTCGGGGTCCACGCCCAGTCCTTCGGCGATCTGCCGGCGCATGTTCTCGGCCATCGTGACGCCCTTGGACGTGTCCCGCATCGAGCGGTAGGTCTCGGCGTCGACGCCGAACTTCGTCTGCGTCCAGGCGTCGAACGCCTCCTCGTAGGCGGCGCTCGGAGCCTCCAGGACGTACTCCGCGATCTCCGCGAGGGGGAAGTGGCGGGTGCGCTCGGGGACGTCGCCGTCCGCAGCGAGGGTGACCGCCAGGACACCGTCGGCGACGTCGTGACGCACCAACTCCGGCGGTCGGAAGTACTCGGGCCGGATCTGGCCGTCACGCTTGAGGTGGACCACCAGGAGCTCGTCGCTGACCGGCTCGGCGGTCGGGGTCTGCGGGTACGTGCGCGGCTCGGGCCGCGTGGTGGTGTCGCTCATCAGTGTCGAGGATGCGCCTTCCTGGGCTCGTTGTCACGGTCGTTCTCCCGTGGCGCAACGCGCCACGGGCAACCACCGTCCCTAGGTTTCCACAGGCTCCGGTCCCCGCACGACGGCGGGTCGCGACCGGGCGGCAGAGTGACGGTCGTCCGTCGCCCAGCCGACCCGTGGAGGATCCCGTGCCCACACCCGCCGTCCCGCCCGAGCTGCCCCGGCGGCGGTTCACCTCGCCCGAGCTCGTCGACCTGACCACGGCGTGGCAGCTCGAGGAGCGGATGGCCGCGACCGAGGCCGCGACGCACTTCTGGTGCGACGACCGGCACGGCTGGATGCTCCGGGCCGGCATGCACCGGGTGCTCGAGCCGGTGCTGCTGCCCGATGTCCTGGGTGCGTCGTCGTTCTACCGGTTCGTCGAGCTGGGCGCCGAGGTGGCGGCCGACCTGCTGGAACGCCTCCCCGACGACTACCTCGCCACCGAGCGGCAGAACGACGGACCCTCCATCGGCGCGGTGCTGCGCGCTGTGGTCGCCCACCCGGACCGGTTGCGCGCGCACGGCTACGTGATCGGTCCGGGCCGGTGCGACGAGCGCCTCACCGTCGAGGGCGTGCTGGTGCGCTGCGACCACGAGTTCGCGGTGGGCGAGCACCACTGCCCCGGGTGCCAGTGCGACGAGCTCTACCGGTACGTGGTCGTCGGGCTCGGGGTCGACGACGCCGCCGTCCCGCCGCACGAGGTCTCCCCCTGGCGCGGCTGGGGGCTGCGTGACCCCTCCGGGTCGGGCCGTGACGAAGAGCACTGGTACCGCCTGTGGTGGGACTGACCGTCGCGGCGACCAGGCCGGTTGTCCACAGGGCTGTGGACGGCGCCGGCAGAGGGTGGTGCGGCCTCGCTACGGTCCGGTGACATGGCGCACATCGACATCGACACCGCGGAGCTCGCCGCGGCCGGGCTGCGTGCCGGTGACACCGCAGCACTGCTCGCCGGGCTCCCCTCGGTACACGTGAGTGCGGTCGACGCGGCGCGGGCTTCCGGCGAGCCCACGCTCACGGCCGCCATCGAGGACCTCCTCGCCGCCTGGGCCCCCGCGCACCGCGCCCTGGTGTCGACGCTCGAGCAGCTTGCGGGTGGTCTGCGCCGGGCCTCCGAGCTGTACGGGGCCGCCGACGGCACCACGGCCGAGGGCCTCGCCCGCGCGGTGCTGGCTGTGTCTGGCGGTGGGTCCGCCGGGGGCGGGACCGGTGGTCCGCTCAGGGACCGGGCGGTCTGATGCGTGACGTCGAGTTCACGGCGCTGACCGGGTCGCCGGGACGGCTGGAGCACCTGGCCGGCTCTCTCGCCCGTGCCGGCGCCGCGTTGTCCGAGACCTGCGTCGAGCTGGGACGCGTCGACGGAGCGCTGGGCGGCCAGCGTTCCGGCGCGGTGGACGAGGCGCGCTCCGTGCTGGCGGCCCTGCAGGCGGAGGCGCGGCTGTGCCGCGACGTGCTGTCCGCCGCGTCCTCGACGCTCACCGTCCATGCCGTGGACCTGGCCGACCGGCAGGACGCCGCGCTGCGAGCCGTCTCCCGCCGCGACGCGGCCCGCCGGCAGCTGGACGACGCGGAGTCGGACGAGGCCACCGCCTGGCGCATCGGTGCCGACCCGACGGACCCCCGGCAGCCGGATGCGGTCCGGATGGCCTGGGACGCCAAGGAGCGGGCGGCCGCAGCCAGGAGCGAGATCGCCGCTGCGGAGAACGCCTGGCGCCTGGCCCGGGACGGCAAGCAGGCCGACTCCGGCCGAGCGGCCTCGGCGCTCGCGGGCCTCACCGGTGTCGAGACCGTGCGGCTCGCGGCGTCGGCAGGGGCGGACCTGTCCACGTTCGGTCCGTCGTGGCAGCAGGGCACCGCGCTCGCCGGGTTGGTGCACACGGCGGCGGTGAGCAGCGGCCGGGCGGAGCGGGCAGCGGCCCGCCAGGACCTGGTGGACGCGCTCGTCGCGGCCGGCGACGACCCCGGCCTGTGGGCGGCGTTCTGGCGGACGGTGGACCCGGCCGTGCTGTACTTCGCCCTCGGCAGCAAGGTGCAGGACTCCGAGCTGGCGTCGGCGCTGCGGACCGGAGCCGTCGCGTGGGCCGCGAGCGCCACCGACCCGGAGCAGCAGCGGTTCGGCCGTGCCGTCGTCGACGGCCTCACCGAGAGCCCGTTCGGGCTCGACGAGCAGTCACGGCTCGCAGCACTCCTGCTGGCTCCCGCGATGCCGCACGCCACGTTCGTCGGCGCTGCGGACGCCTGGACCGACCGCCGCGGCCGCCTCGGTGCCACGGACGTCGAGATCGCGGACGCGGCACCGATGAGCGAGGTGATCGCGGGCGGCCTCGCGAGCCGTCCCGAGGAGGCGCTGCAGTACTTCTCCCGGGGCGGCGAGGAGGAGCTCGCCCAGCGGGTGGACGCCTGGTTCGGCCAGGCCCCGCTCGACGGCTGGCCCGACGGCGGCACCGCGATCACCGGACTCTTCGCGGCGGCGGTCGCCGGCGGGACCCAGGACGACTCCTCGGTCACGCACCAGCGGCAGGCCGCGCTGCTGGCCTCGCACGTGACGACGGCGATGGTCACGGGACGAGGGCTCCTCACGTCCCCCACGACGGCGTCCGACGAGGCGAGCCGCCACCTCGCGGCGGCGTACGAGCCGTACTTCGTCTCGTTCGACGACAACGTGCGGGCAACCGCGGACCCGTCCGAGGTCGGAGTCCTCGGCCGGGTGCCTCTGGGCGAGACCACCGAAGGTTCCTCGACCTGGTCCGACTCGATCCAGCCGCGCCTGGAACCGGCCGCGTTGTGCGCGGTGATCGGCGCGACGTCGAGGAGCGACACCACCGCCGGGTACTGGCTGGGCTCGACGGACCAGTACATCGACCAGATGGCCGTCGAGGCGACGAGTGAAGGCCTCGGCGACGGCGACCCTGACGCGATCGCGGCCGCCGCGGTCGGGGACGTGTCGGTCGTCGCCGGAGCCACCGAGTCGGACACCATCACCGTCGCCCGGCACCGGGAAGCCCAGGAGCACGAGACGGCGAGGTTCTTCTCCACGGCAGTGGGGATCGGCACGATCGGCGCCCGACCCGCGGTGTCGGCGGCCGTCGCCGGCAGCGGAGCCCTGCTGCCGTCGCTGTTCACGGACCATGTCGGTCCGGCGCGCGAGGCGGTCCTTGCCGCGGAGCCGGACCTGCGCGAGCGGACGGTCGGGAGGTTCCTGGACTCGATGACCGACGAGCTCACCGAGCAGGGTGCCTCCGAGCAGGAGATCGCCGACGCCACGGTCCGCATCCGTCCCGAGTCCAGGACCATGCGCAAGGTGTTCGGAGACAACTACGCCACCGCATCCCAGCTCGACCGACACCTCGGAGAAGCCCCGTGAAGACCTTGAAGAAGCTCTGGACAACGGCGTGGAGCCCGCAGTACGTGCACTATGCCATGCCTGCGACGGTGGTTCTCGTCGTGCTGGCGTTGATCGCCGCCCTGCAGGTGGGACCGGGCGTCAGCGCGGCCTGGCACCGCCACCGGGAGGCGAAGCTCCTCGCGTGGGACCCGAACGCTTGGGCCCTCACCGTGGCTGACTTCCCGGAGGCTGCGGCGTCGGAGATCCCAGTGGATCGCGAGTGGCTCGGGCCGTGGAGCCGCGACCCTCGAGACGGCACACCACGACCGCCGAACGACGTCGTGCCGTTGCCGTCGCGGGTGCCCCCGCTGCGGCACCTGGACTCCTGGAGCCTGCGGGACGCGATCGACGTCGGCCTGCACGACGGCGAGCTCACCACGTCCGGGGTCAGCGTGGCGGGTACGGGGGTCGTCACCAGCGTGATGGCGGCCGACACCTGGCCGTACTCCACCCTGACGGTCGGGGACCTCTACTGGTCGATGCTCCAGGAGGACTCCCACGCCCGGGACGGACACGAGATCAGCGGGTTCCGAGCCGTCGGCGACCGCCCCCGCGAGGAGCCCCGCGACGACCTCACCTTTCCGTGGGACGAGTACGGCGACCGCGACCCCTCTGCCGGCGTGCACGGCTATGCCGGGTTCACCACCGTCGAGTCCGGGCCCTCGGGTGCGGACGCACGCCGCGTCACGATCGTCATGACCATCGTGGACGGCGCCCTCGTGCTGGTCGGCACCTCGGTTCCGGTAGACGCGGAACCCGCACCGGAGGTGGAGATCCCCGCACTTCTCGACCGGGTCGCCGAGAAGATCCACGCCGCTCCTCCGGAGATCTCGGACGGTCTCGGCGCGCACACCGAGCAGGCGTCGTCCTGACGGTCAGTGGTAGCGCCCGCTGTACGCGTTGAGGGCCGGCTGCCCGCCCAGGTGCGCGTAGAGGACGTTCGAGTCGCGCGGGATGTCGCCGCGGCGGACGAGCTCGAACAGACCCGCCATGGACTTGCCCTCGTAGACAGGGTCGAGGATGACGCCCTCGAGCCCTCCTGCGCGGGAACAGCGGTGTGCAGGTGCGGTTCCCCGAGCTGTGGGAGCCGGTCGAGGGATGCCCGACGACGTTCAACGGCAGCGAGACCGGCAACCTGTCATGGATCGCGGTCAACTGCGGTCACGAGATCCAGGTCAACGACTCGCCCGAGACCGGCTCCAACGACCCCCGCAAGACCGGGTCGATCTACGGCTTCGCCGACCTGGACCTCGCCCAGGCCATGCCCACGCCGAAGGGGACGTGGAACGACCTCGAGATCCGCGTCGTCGGCCAGCAGTACACGGTGATCCGCAACGGCGTCGTCATCAACGAGTTCGAGAACCTGCCCGGCCTGCCCTTCCCGGGGCGGCCGAACGACCCCGACTCCAGCAGCCGTGGACTGAGCGGATACGTGGGCCTGCAGGCGCACGGCTCCGCGCCGGACGTCGTGTCGTTCACCGACGTGCGGATCCGCCCGCTGGGCTGACGCTCAGTCACGACACACCCCATCCCCCCCGGCGGGGGGGGGGGGGGGCCGCCCCCCCCCCCCCCCCCCCCCCCCCCGCGGGGGCGGCCCCCCCCCCCCGCGGG